>JAYQBG010000008.1:0-86256 GCA_038137215.1 Alphaproteobacteria bacterium | reverse complement strand
GGCTCGACCCGCAACTGATGATCGATATTGTCGGGACCAGCGCGGCCGGATCGACGGTGTTCAACATCCGGTCGGGCATCATCAAGG
This sequence comes from Alphaproteobacteria bacterium, assembly GCA_038137215.1. GTDB lineage: Bacteria > Pseudomonadota > Alphaproteobacteria > UBA6615 > UBA6615 > JABJAG01. Next base: position 86,169 of record JAYQBG010000008.1, on the reverse strand, counting down.
ATCGCGCCTGGCAGCCCTGCGCGGGGCCGAGCAAGCTGCTCTGGAAGGATCTCGATATCGTGGCGGCACAGGCCGACGAACTGGGCCTGTCCGCGCCGATCCTGCGGCTGTGCAACGACTACTACAAGAAGATCGAAAAGGCCGGCCGCCTCGAGGACGAGTGCGCGGTGGTCTATGAAATTCTCGAAGCGGAAACCAGGGCGGCGGCGGAATAGGGACGCAATTTCGGTTCGCGGAACGTCATGAAGTTCGCGTGATCTCTACCAGAACTTCCCGTTGTGCTCGAAGGGGTCGTCTTCGGTCCACAGCTTCTTGGTGGCCCCGATCGCTTCGCGCATACATTCGCGATGTTCGCCTTCCTGATAATCGATATCGAAGAAGTGGAAGTCGGTGGGGGCACCGCCCGCACCGATCCCGAAATTCAGCCGGCCCTTCGACAGATGATCGAGATATGCGATCCGCAGCGCCACGAGACGCGGATCGTGCATCGGCAGAAGAACCACGCCGGTTCCAACCCGAATCTGTTCGGTCTGCGCGAAGACGGTCGCTGCGAAAAGGTCGGTGGCCGGAATCGGCTCCCAGAGAATGGTGTAGTGCTCACCCATCCAGCCTTCGGAATAGCCCAGTTTGTCGGCATGGACATAAGTCTGGACGTCACGGTGATAATTGCCGTTCACGTCGCCGCCGGGCGGACGCAACGGCATGCTGAACATTCCGTATTTCATGATGTAAGTCTCCCCAGACTTCGGGCGATAGCGACTTCGGGGCCGCCTTGTTCGCGTCTTGGAATGATTTTAGAGGTACGGGGGCTGTGCGAGTCAAATTCATTCAGTTCAAAGAAAAAATTTTCACATATAGGAAATCTTGTGGTGACCGATGGCTGCCCTTATCGTCGCCCGATCTTTGGGGGAGTGGCTTTATGTTGATTGGAAAACGCGGCGAAGCAAAAACGGCCATCGAGACTGCAGATGCGGCCTCGATCACGGTACGTGGTAAGGATTTGTGCAACGAGGTCATGGGTCATGCCTCCATGGCCGAGTTCTTCTTTTTTCACCTAACGGGCCAGGAGCCGACCGAGGACCAGGTCTTCTTTCTTGATCTTCTCGTGGTGGCACTTGCCGAACATGGCCTGACGCCCAGCGTGCAGGCTGCCCGCATGACGCTCGCCGCCGCGCCGGAAGCCTTTCAGGGGGCGGTGGCCGCCGGGCTGCTCGGGGTTGGCTCGGTCATTCTGGGGAGCGCCGATGTCGCCGGGGACATGCTCGACGATGCCGCGAACCGGATCGAGAAAGGCGCCACGCGCGAAGCCGCCGCGCTGGAGATCGCGCAGGAATATAAGGCGGCCGGCAAGTTCATTCCCAGTTTCGGGCACCCCATCCATCACCCGGTCGATCCGCGGGCGGTGCGTATTCTTGATCTGGCCGACGAGCGCGGCGTCTCGGGCCGACATGTCAATGCACTGCGCGCCTTTCCTGACGCCATCGAGGAGGTCTGGGGCAAGCGGTTGCCCATGAATCTGCAGGGTCCCATGGCCGCCGTGCTGCTCGATCTCGATTTTCCGAAGGCGGCGATCCGGGGTATCCCGATCCTGGCGCGCACAATCGGCCTGATCGGGCACCTGAACGAGGAGATCGAACGTCCCATCGGGTTCCTGCTGGCCCATCACGGCGAGGAAGCCATCGAATACGACGGGGACTGAGACGATGGCCGATCTTGCCTTGTTCGATTCGGAAGCCGAAACCCGTTCGCCGGAAGATCAGAAGGCGAAGGACGAACCGGTCTATCGCAAGCAGATCGAGTATCTGTTTGCCCATTCTCACTTCTATCGGGACAAGCTGACCGACGCCGGGTTCAAGACGCCGGACTCCGTTGGTGGCCTCGACGACCTGCGGCATCTGCCCTTCACGGTCAAGGATGAGCTGCGTGCCAGTTAGGCCGAACATCTGCCGCTGGGCGCGCATCTCGCGGCACCGCTGGAGGACGTCGTCCGGGTCTATTCGACCAGCGGTACTTCCGGAAACCCGCTCTATATCCCGGTCACGGCGAATGATCTGCAACGTTAGATTCACACCTCCAACCGCAGCTATTTCGCGGCGGGCTTGCGTCCCGATCACCGGATCACCACGACCTACAATGCCGGCCCCTTCGCCGCCGGGGCGGTTCACGAATCAATGATGGCGCTGGGGGTGCGGATGATCCCCATCGGCAGCGGTAACACCGAGCGGTTGTTGACGATCCTCTCGCGCTTCAAGATTCAGGGCATGCCCGGCACGCCCTCCTATTTCCTGTATCTCGCTGAAGCCGCACGCGAGCGTGGAATCGACCCGACCGAATGCGGACTACAAACCCTCGTGGCTGGTGGAGAGCCGGGCGGCGGAGAACCGACCGTACGCGCCCAGATCGAGGCGGCTTTCGATGCAAAGGTCCATGAAGTGCTTGGACTGGGCTAGGTTTCGATCTCGATGTTCGGCGAAGGCCCCGAGCAGGACGGGATGAACTTCCTCGCCCGCGACTATATTCACATGGAGCTGATCGACCCGGAGACCGAGCAGCCGATCCCCTTCGAGGACGGGGCCCAGGGCGAGCCGGTCTATATCCATCTGATGCAGGAGGGTGCGCCGCTGCTGCGCTACCGCTCGCGCGACCATGTCATCGTCAGCATGGGACCTGTTGCCAGCGGCCGGACGGGACCGCGCATTCGCTGTATCGGCCGTACCGACGACATGCTGATCGTGCGCGGCGTCAACGTCTTTCCCAGAGCGATCCGCGAGGTGGTGAACGAGTATCAGCCCGAAGTCAGCGGCATGATCTCTGTCCGCCCGTCACGTCCGGATGTGCAGCAACTGCCGCCGCTGCGCGTGCTGGTCGAACTGGAAGAGGGTGTCACTGCAGCTGACCGACTGGCCGAGACCATCGAGGCCGAGATTCGCAAGCGCCTGATCGTCACCACCAAGGTCGAACTGGTGCCGTTCAATTCCCTGCCGCGCTCCGACTACAAGAGCCGCCTCGTGGACTACGCCGACGCGACGGGCTGACGCTTAGGCCAGATCCGGGTTCAGGCTGTAGAGACCTGTCACGCTGCCGCTGGCCAGCACATTGTCTTTCATGGCCGCGCGGGCCTCAGCGCCGCTGAACACGCCGCTGAGGCCAAGTGTTTCGATGTCCAGTGCGAAGACCGCGAACACGTACTCGTGCATCAGTTCGTCGTTCCAGGGCGGCGCGGGGCCGTCATAGCCGCCATAGTCACCTGCCATATCCAGGTTGGAGGCCATGAACATTCCGAAGTCGTTGGCGCCGCGGATGCCGTGGTCGCCCGGGCCGGTGTCCTTGCCCTTGGGAACCACGCCATCGGATTCCGCACCTTTCGGCAGGCTGGTGGTCGTGGCCGGAATATCGATGAGGATCCAGTGCATGAAGTCCATGCGCTCCAGATCGGCAGGGATCGTCTTGCCTTCCTGATTGGCATCGTCAAACACGGTGGGCGCGTTGCGGTCATGCATGATGATGGCGTAGGACTTGGTGCCATCCGGTCCGGCGCTCCAGCGAATGGCGGGGCTGATATTGCGCCCGAAGGTGAATGGCGTGTCGTCGGTTCGCACACCAAAGGCGAATTCCTCGGGAATCCGTACGCCATCACTGATGCCGTCGATAGTCACGTCGAGTTGGGTGATCCTTGCCTCCTGCGCTGTCTTGCCACCGAAACTTTAACATTCGCGGGAGATCAGAAAAGAGGGGCCGCTGCCCTAGAACCTAACGGACAGGCTGACGGCGCCGAAGCGATCGGGCTGACGCTAACACTTGAATTTGCGGGTGCGGAAGACCTGGGTGACCGCGAGGCGTGCATTGTCGATGGCGATGGCCGCACCGATCTGGAAGTCGCCGACAAAGGTCTTCTTGTCCACGCTGTGGCTGTCGGAGAAGGTGTTGCCGTCGAGGAAAATATCACGCGCGACGGCGCGTCCTTGTGCGCCGGCGAACAGATACCAGGCAAAGCCGACGGGCTTGTCCACCGCCGCCAGACCGCTGAGCGAGGGGCGGATCATCGGCGGCCCGAAATCCACATCGAGGCTCTGCCCGAACCGGACCATTGTGCCGGCCCCGGCATAGGTCATGACATTACCGAGACTGCCGCCGATATGCGGGATGACATCCAGTTCCAGACCAAAGGGGCGCATCGGTTCGCTGCGCCAGCAGCGCTCGCCGATCAGCATGATGCCCGGCTCATTGTCGAGCTGGTTGCCCCAGCCATTCGAATTGGCGACGTTGATCAGTTCATGCACGCCGTTCTGGACTTGCCGGCCCAGCGCGTAGGGACCGACAATGCCGAAATCGAGTTCCAAGGTGTCGAGCGTGTCGGTGAACAGGCTTCGCTTCTGGCGTTTTGTTTCGGCATGCATCGAGATGCCGCCATAAAGCCAGCCGGCATAGGGGCGGTCGTTGCGCACGAGCGTCGTGGCGGAAGTATCTTCCGGAGTGAAGATGCTCTGTCCGAAGGCCGCGCCAATCCGGCCCCTGCGCAGATCGGCGAACGGATAGATCGTCTCCAGCAAATCGCGCGCCCATTGGGGGTCGGAATCACGCGCTTCGGGGACCTAGGACAGCCGAAAGCCGTTGGTGTAATGGCGATCCGGTCGTTTTCCCATTGTACCGAATAGGTATCGCCCGATGGATCGGCCGCCACCGCACCTGCGGCAAGGCTTGCCCCCAGCAGTACAGCAACGGACAGGCCAGTGCGTATCATTCGGAGCCCTTGGAAAACGCGAAGGGATTGAAGCTGGTGGTTCGGTCGAAGTAATCGACGTTTTCACGCTTTTTCAGCCAGCCAACCATGGCATAGGTGATGGGCGTGGCGAGAATTTCGTAGCCGAGCTTGAAGACGATCTGGGTTCCGATCAGGGTCAGCAGAACCGCGTTCGGGAAGATGCCGTAGAAGGCGACGGTGATGAAGACACCCGAATCGAGGGTTTGTCCGACGACGGATGATCCGATTGTACGAACCCAGAGATGCCGTCCGGCCATCGCGACTTTGAGCCGGGCAAGAATATAGGAGTTGGCGAACTCGCCGATCAGATAGGCAGCGAAGGAGGCCGCCAGAATGCGCGGTGTCGCGCCGAGGATTGTTTGATAGGCATCGCCATGTTCCCAAAACCCGGCGGCCGGAAGCACGCCGACCAGGATGAAGGTCGCCACGGCGAAGAGATTGGCACCAAATCCCAGCCAGATGACCGTTCGGGCCTTGGCGAAGCCGTAAACTTCCGTCAAAACGTCGCCGATGATGTAACTGATCGGGAAGATGACGATGGCGCCCGGGATGATATACCCCGCCACATCGATCAGTTTGACCGCCGTGATATTCGAGACGATCAGACAGGTGACGAACAGGACGGCAATGATCAGGAAACGCGGTGTGAGTCCGGTCATGGGTTCAGGTTTTTTCTTGTTGGTCCGTGGGACGCCTAATGACAGTCCAACGGCAGAACTGTCAATCGGTTGCCGAAATCATACGAGATGAATGTGAAGACTGCAGAGTTTGATTTTAACCTTCCCAGAGAACTGATCGCGCAGCGCCCGGCTGATCCGCGTGACTCGGCGCGCCTGCTGGATGTGCGGCGCGGGCTGGCAGACCGGGCCATCGCGGACCTGCCCGATGTCTTCGATCCCGGTAGCTTGCTCATCGTCAACGACACCCGCGTGATCCCGGCGCAGCTCGACGGCCGGCGCGGCGAAGCCAAGATCGGCGTGACCCTGCACAAGGATGAAGGTGCGGGGGAATGGCTGGTCTTTGCCAAGAACGCGCGGCGGTTGAAACCCGGAGACCTGGTCGAGTTCGGCGACGATTTCAACGCCGAGGTGATCGCACGCGACGGCGCGGAGGTCCGCCTTGGCTTCAACGTGACCGACGCGGCGTTTCTTGCAGCGCTGGAGAAACACGGGCGACCGCCGTTGCCACCCTATATCAAACGGGATGCCGATCCCGATCCCGACGATGTGGAGGATTATCAGACCATGTTCGCCGCGCGCGAAGGGGCGGTGGCGGCCCCGACGGCGGGGCTGCATTTTACGCCTGCGCTCGTGGCGCGGCTGAAGGCAGCGGGTCTGGAGTTTGTCTCGCTCACCCTGCATGTGGGCGCCGGAACCTTCCTGCCGGTTACGGCCGAGAACGTACGCGACCACAAGATGCACTATGAATATGGCGAGATTTCCGAGGCAGCGGCTACCCGGATCAACACGGCCCGGGCGGCGGGCCAGAAGATCGTCTCCGTCGGGACGACGCCCTTGCGGCTGCTCGAATCTGCAGCGGAACCCGACGGGCATTTGCCCGCGTTTCGGGGCGACACCGATCTGTTCATCACGCCGGGATACCAGTTCCGCCTTGTCGATCAACTTCTGACGAACTTCCACTTGCCCCAGTCCACGCTGTTCATGCTGGTCTGTGCGTTTGCCGGGACCGAACGCATGCGGGCGGCCTATGCCCATGCCATCGAAAAGCGGTACAGGTTTTTTTCCTACGGAGACGCGACATTGCTGGACCGCGCGCCCTGAGCGGCGCCCAATTGTGCCAGGATAGGACAGATAGAGATGAGTGATGACCGACGACATCTATGAAGGCCTGACCCAACTGGGCGGACAAACCGAACTGCCCGCTTCGCCGGAAGAGGCGAATCTCGAACGGGTGCCCAATCCGAAACCGGGTTCGACCTATCTGGTCCGGTTTGCAGCACCGGAGTTCACCTCGCTCTGCCCGATCACGGGGCAGCCGGATTTCGCTCATCTGGTCATCGACTATGTGCCCGGTGACTGGCTCATGGAGAGCAAGTCCCTGAAGCTTTATCTCGGGTCCTTCCGGAATCACGGCGCCTTTCATGAGGCCTGTACAGTGGAGATTGCCAACCGGCTGGAAGCGGTTCTGGAGCCGGTCTGGATTCGGATTGGCGGCTACTGGTATCCGCGCGGCGGCATTCCGATCGATGTATTCTATCAGTCCGGCGAACCGCCGGCGGGGCTGTGGCTCCCCGATCAGGGGGTTGCACCCTATCGGGGCCGCGGCTAGCGCCAGATGACGGACGGCACGCCCAGGGACCGTATTGCGAAGAAAGCCCGCGAGCTTGGTTTCGATGCGGTCGGTTTTGCGCCGGTGACGCTGGGTGCGGAGATCCAGTCCGGGCTGGATGGATATCTCGCTGAAGGCATGCATGGGGAGATGGACTGGCTGGTTGCCAAGGCTGAGCGCCGCCGGCAACCCAGTGCGCTCTGGCCCGACGCGCGTTCGGTGATCGCACTGGGCATGACCTATACCCCGGACGAAGATGCGTTCGAGAGTCTCGACCGGCCCGGCATCGGCCATCTTTCGGTCTATGCCCGCGGGCGCGACTATCACGACGTGGTCAAGAAGCAGCTCAAGGCCCTGGGACGCTGGATTTGCGAAACCTTTTCCGGTGACGTGAAGGTCTTTGTCGATACTGCGCCGGTGATGGAGAAACCGGTTGCCCAAGAGGCCGGGCTGGGCTGGCAGGGCAAGCACACCAATCTGGTGTCACGCATGCATGGGTCATGGCTGTTTCTGGGCGAGGTGTTCACAACGCTGGATTTGCGCGAAGACACACCGGAAACCGATCACTGCGGCCGCTGTCGGGCCTGCCTGGATGCCTGCCCGACCAATGCGTTCCCGGCACCCTATCGGATCGACGCCCGGCGTTGCATTTCCTACCTGACCATCGAGCACAAGGGGCCGATCGACCGGGAACTGCGTCCGTTGATCGGCAACCGGATCTATGGCTGCGATGACTGTCTGGCGGCCTGTCCCTGGAACAAGTTTGCGCAATCCGCTCCTGTCAAAGAGTTGCGCGCAAGGCCGGACCTGATGGCTCCGAAACTGACCGATCTGGCCCGGCTGGACGATGCTTCTTTCCGCAGTTTTTTCTCGCGCACGGCCATCAAGCGGATCGGGCGGGGTCGTTTCATCCGCAATGTCCTGATCGGCCTCGGCAATGTGGGGGGTGAGGGAGCTTTGGAGGCTGTGCGCGAGCGTCTCGATGACGAGTCTCCCACAGTGCGCGGCGCGGCTGTCTGGGCACTGTCACAATTGCTGCCGGGCGATGCGTTCGAGGCGCACCGCCGCGAACGGGCCGGCAAGGAGGGCGATCGGGAAGTTCTCGCAGAGTGGGACGCTGCTGCAGCTCCGGTTCCGACCTCCGCATCGTCAGGCTAGGATTCACTCATCAGCTGCCAAACCGGGATCCGGACATGGAATACTTCGTATATTGCCGCAACAAGCAGGGTGTGGATGCCCTGCGCAAAGAGCACCTGGAAGCCCATTGGTCGTTCATGGACCAGTATGACGACCGCATGATCGCGCGCGGTCCGACACTTAACGAGGATCGCACGGCTCCGACCGGTTCCATGCACATCGTAGATCTGGAAAGCGAGGAGGAAGCCCGTGCGTTTGCCTATGACGAACCCTATGCGCAGGCGGGCGTGTTCGGGGACATCACGATCCGGCGCTGGACCAACGCGCTCAAGCGCACCATGTGGGATTTCGAGGGCGATGACTCAGAGCCGCGCTTTCTGTTTATCGGCAAGGGACGAGAGGGTGACGACACGACCGCACGCCGCAATGAACTTCTGGGAGCGCACCGGTCCTATCTGAATGCACCGGGACGGATCGAGCGCGGCATTCTGCGCGGGCCGCTCTGGGACGCGTCCGGCAAGGAGTGGGTTGGCAGCATCTTTCTGCTACAGGCGCCCGACCGGGAATTCATCGAGGCCTTTTTTGCCGATGAACCTTACACCCGGGACGGGCTCTATTCGTCTTTCGAGATCCTGCCCTGGCGGTTCGGCGGACGGCACTGAGACTTTCTTTTTGCGGCGGCGACGGAACCCGTTTTCCACCCGCTCTAAATACTCTATACACGCCCGCGCACCCGAACCCACGGATACGCGAAATGGCAAACCCCCAATACGTTTATGTGATGAAAGGCCTGACGAAGGCCTATCCCGGTGGCCGCAAGGTTGTCGAAGATGTCTGGCTGAGTTTCATGCCCGGCGCCAAGATTGGCGTGTTGGGTCTGAACGGTGCGGGCAAATCGACCCTGCTGCGGATCATGGCTGGTCTGGATACGGAGTTTCAGGGCGAAGCCTGGGCTGCCGACGGGATCGAGGTCGGATTCCTGGAGCAGGAGCCGGCACTGGATCCTGACAAGGACGTGCTCGGCAATGTGATGGAGGGCGTGGCCAAGACCAAGGCACTGCTTGACCGTTTCAACGAGGTCAGCATGCGGTTCGGTGAAGATCTGACCGCCGACGAGATGGATGCGCTGATCAACGAGCAGGCCGAACTTCAGAATGAAATCGATGCGTCGGATGCCTGGGAGCTCGACCGGCAGATTGAAATCGCGATGGATGCGTTGCGCTGTCCGCCCGGCGAAGCCGATGTGACCAAGCTGTCGGGCGGTGAACGCCGCCGCGTGGCGCTGTGCCGGCTGCTTCTGTCACGCCCGGACATGCTGCTGCTCGACGAGCCGACCAACCATCTCGATGCGGAATCTGTCGCCTGGCTGGAACAATTCCTGGAGAACTATCCCGGAACCGTCGTGGCAGTGACCCATGACCGCTATTTCCTGGACAATGTCGCGGGATGGATTCTCGAACTCGACCGCGGCAAGGGGATTCCCTTTGAGGGGAATTACACCGGATGGCTGGAAGCCAAGGAAAAGCGGCTTGCGCAGGAAGAGCGCGAGGAGAGCTCCCGCCAGCGCACCATCAAGGAAGAGCTGGAATGGGTGCGTCAGAGCCCGCGCGCCCGTCAGGCCAAGAGTAAGGCGCGTGTCGCGGCCTATGAGAAACTGGTGGCCGACAGCCAGGAGATGGCACCCGAGCGTCAGCAGATCACCATCCCGCCCGGGCCGCGGCTGGGAGATCTGGTCATGGAGGCCGAGAACCTGCGGAAGGGGTTCGGCAATCATCTGCTCATCGAGGATCTCAGCTTCCGCATGCCGCCGGGGGCAATTGTCGGCGTGATCGGGCCGAATGGTGCCGGTAAGACCACCTTCTGCAGGATGGTCACCGGGCATGAAGAACCGGATTTGGGAACGCTGCGAATCGGCGACACCGTTGTTCTTGGCTATGTCGATCAGAGTCGCGATGCGCTGGCCGATGACAAGACCGTCTGGGAGGAAATCTCCGACGGGCTGGATGTGATCGAACTGGGTAAGCGCACGGTCCAGAGCCGCGCCTATGTTGCCGGATTCAACTTCCGCAGTACCGATCAGCAAAAGCGCGTCGGCCAGCTGTCAGGCGGTGAGCGCAATCGCGTGCATCTTGCCAAGGTCCTGAAGTCGGGCTCCAACGTGCTGCTGCTTGATGAGCCGACCAACGACCTGGATGTGGATACGCTGCGCGCGCTCGAGGAAGCCTTGCTTGGGTTCCCCGGTAGCGCCATCGTGGTCAGTCATGACCGCTGGTTCCTGGACCGTATCGCGACCCATATCCTGGCCTTTGAAGGCGATAGCGAGGTGGTCTGGTTCGAGGGCAACTACGACGCCTATGCCGAGGACCTGAAGCGTCGCAAGGGCGCGGATGCGGATCGCCCGCACCGGATCAAGTACAAGCCGCTCGAACGTTAGTCTCGGGTAGGGTTTCGCAGACGCGGTCGGGAGCTAGCTGTCCCGCCGCCGCCGCAGTTCGTCGATCAGGGAAGACAACTTCCGGCCGCTTTTGCTTACGACGGCGTTGAACTCGTCGCGCTGGGTCGTGGCCAAGCTGATGCCCTCGAGCTTCACATCGACGATCTTGAACAGATCGCCCTTGCTCGCCACCCGCCATTCGATCCGAACGGGCGTGGTCGGGCTGGTGAAGAACAGGCTCTCTACCAGAGCCACGCTCTCGCTCGAGTTGTTCGGAGTGGCGTCGGTCGCCCCCTTCACTTCGAACTTCTGGCCGGAATACTGGGAGAAACGGTCTGCCCAGGTGTTCACGATCACATCCTCGAAGAGCGAAAGATATTCCTCCCGCTCGTCTTCTGGCGCCCGGCGCCAGTAGCGGCCGGCCACGAAGCGGGCAATCCCGTTGACGGCAAAGCCTTCGCGGAACAACGCGCGGAAGGCATCGCGCCGCTGTTCCGCCGTGATCTCTGTGTCTGTGAGGGTGTTGATGGCCTTGTTGGCCAGACCATTGATGAACCCGGCTGACGCGTCGAGATGCGAATCGGCCTGCGCCTGGGGCGCAGTGATCACCAACGTCAGAACGAGGACGAATGCAGCAGCGAGGCGCATGGTCGAACTCCTCTCTTAGTTGGTGGCTGCGGTTTCTTTCTGGTCGTCGGTACCGGCGTTTTCTTTCGGTGCGGCCGGGTTGTCGAGGTCAAGCCCGATCGTCGGAGCCGACTGTGCCGGGCCGGAGGCGCCGTTCCGAATCTGCGCTGCGCGTTGCTGTCGGTACAGGCTGCGCACGGCCGCGTAGTAATCAAGCGAGGTGCGCTGCAACTCGCGGACCTGCTCGACATTGCGTGACCGGGTCACAACCACGTTCCCGACGGGGCGTCCTGCAGAAACTTCGCTGCCGGCAACATGGCCGACGGGATCGATGAAGAAGTCACCAACGGTGCCCAGCGTATCGCGGACCGAGGACGGCCCGAGCAGGGGCAGCATAATGTAGGGGCCTTCGCTGAAGCCCCAGGTCGCCAGGGTCTGCCCGCCATCTTCAAAGACGGGGTCTTCATTCGGGAAGGTGTCGGCAAGAAGGAAGGTCGGCAGCGCGGTGAAGAAACGCGCGGCAGCCTTTTCTGCCCGGTCCATATCACCCTGAAGCAGCGAATGAATGAAACTCAGCGGCATGAACAGATTGGTGATGAAGTTTTCGACCGGCGGTTTCAACTCATTGGGAAACGCGTCGCGGTAGGTGACAGCCGTCGGCTGAAGCACAAGCTGGTCCACCATCACATTGGCGGAGAACACCAGGCGGTTCGCCGGCTCGAACGAGTCATTGGCGTCTTCGTATGCGGCCAGCGCATCCGGATCATCCGAGGATGGTGGAGTTGCGCATGCAGCCATGGCACCCGCCAGAGTCAGGGCAGCCGTAAACCGAAAGACTTTGAGATCTGAGAAAGAGTTCAACATTTTATCGTCCACATCGCAGTTTCGGCTCCCTTACCCAAGAACAACCCGATTCTACGATTCACAAAAATCAAGATGGCCCAACCTGCCTGATCGCCATTGAAGGAGTGTTAACGCCTTCGCCCCCGTGGTCAGTGTAAGCCCTCCCGACTTACACAGACTGCTACCACAGGCGATGCTGCAAGACCATATGGCGCTGGGGGAGAAAGGTCAGCACATCCCCGAGTGTTGCAAAAAAGATACAATCGCCCGATTCGATTCCCCTGCAAGACCTATATCCTATTTGACATAAACATATAAATATATGTTTATGTCTTTCCCCGGGTCCAATTCGTTAGGGCGGTTGCAAACAACATCTGCGAATCCGGTTTCGTTTCTTGGCACAGGAATTCTCAACGTGGATCAGTTGCTTGCCGTTTTGCGTGCTGCCGGAGAGCCCAACCGGCTCCGGATTCTGGCGTTGTGCGCGGCGGGCGATCTGTCGGTTTCCGAAATCACGCGCATACTCGGGCAAAGCCAGCCGGGTGTGTCGCGGCATCTGAAGCTGCTCTGTGATGCCGGATTGCTGGAACGCCATCAGGAAGGAAGCTGGGCTTTTTTTCATCTGCCCGCGGGTGGTGAACAAGCCGACATCGTCAGGTTTCTGGTCGCACGGATTGCGCGCGACGATGTTCTGGTCGCCCGGGATCGCGCGCGCCTGGACGCGATACTGCGCGAACGTGCTGCGCGCTCGGATGCGTATTTTCGCGAGAATGCGGCGCGTTGGGACAGGATTCGCGCCCTGCATGTAGACGAGGCCGAAGTCGAGCAGGCGCTGCGCGAGATGGTCGGGGCGGAGGCAATTGACCGGATGCTGGATATCGGAACCGGTACCGGGCGCATGCTGAAACTGTTCGGGGAACAAGCCGAGACGGCCATCGGGGTCGATCAGTCGCGTGATATGCTTGCAGTTGCCCGGTCCAATCTGGCCGAAGAACGGTTCAAGAATTGCACCGTGCGTCAGGCCGATATGTACGATCTGCCCTTCGATGACGGCGTGTTCGAACTCGTGATCCTTCACATGGTGCTGCATTTCGCCGAGCGGCCCCAGGATGTGGTGCGCGAGGCGGCGCGGGTGCTGCAGGCCGGCGGACGGTTCCTGGTGTTGGATTTTGCCCGCCACGAGATGGAGACGCTGCGCAGCGAGCACGCACACCGGCGTCTCGGATTTCGCGGCACAGATGTCGAAGGCTGGGCCGTAGAGGCCGGCCTCGACAGCCGCGACTGTCGGGATCTTCCCGGTGACCAGCTCACGGTGCGGATCTGGAGTTTGTCACGCCCTGCCGACATTCACGCCCTGCCGCCCCTCGTCGCACAGCGAAACAACCTTCAAACATAAGCGATACGATTTTGAACACGCAACAGGCCCCTTCGGTGAGCTTCGAATTCTTTCCACCGAAGACCCCCGAAATGGAAGATACGCTGTGGGACACCGTCTGTGCGCTCGCGCCGCTGGCCCCGAAATTCGTCTCCGTGACCTATGGTGCGGGCGGCTCGACCCGGGCGCGCACGCACACCACCGTAACGCGCATTGTTACGGAAGCCGGACTCGTGGCGGCGGCGCATCTGACATGTGTGGGTGCCAGCCGAGACGAAATCGACGAGGTGGCCCGTTCCTACTGGGATGCCGGCGTGCGTCACATCGTGGCGTTGCGCGGTGATCCGCCTGACGGAGAAGAAACCTATGCGCCCCATCCGGACGGTTACGCCTATGCGACCGATCTGGTGGCAGGCCTGCGCGCGGTTGAGGATTTCGAGGTCTCGGTGGCCGCTTATCCCGAAACCCACCCCGAAGCCGAAAGCGCGGCATTCGATCTCGACAATCTGAAACGCAAGATCGATGCAGGTGCGAACCAGGCCATCACCCAGTTTTTCTTCGACAACCGCCATTTTCTGGAATTCCAGGATCGTGTGGCGGCAGCCGGGATAGATGTGCCGGTGGTCCCGGGCATCATGCCGGTGAGTAACTTCAAGAGTATGTGCCGCTTTGCAGCGATGTGTGGCGCAAGCGTGCCGTCGTTTCTGGCCGAGAAGTTCGAAGGTCTGGATGATAATCCCTATGACCGGCGCCAGGTCGCGATCGATGTGGCAAGCCAGCAATGCCACGACCTCATGGAACACGGCGTTTCGGAGTTTCATTTCTACACTCTCAACCGCGCCGCGCTGACCCAGGCGGTCTGTGAGAATATCGGCATCACATCCGGCCAGCAGAAGGCAGAGGCCGCGTCATGAGCGAGAACCGAGCCGATATCCGCGCCGCACTGGCAGAACGTATTCTGGTGCTCGATGGCGCCATGGGCACCGAAATTCAGGCGCTGAAGCTGGAATCTGCCGATTTTCACGGCAAACATTTCGAGGGGCTGGGCAACGATCTGATCGGCAACAACGATATTCTGAACCTGACCGCCCCGGATGCCGTCCACGACATTCACATCAGCTACCTGGAAGCCGGTGCCGACATCATCGCGACCAACACTTTCAATGCGACAACGATATCCCAGGCCGATTACGGCATGGAGGACTATGTCGATGTCATCAATGTCGAAGGCGCGCGGTTGGCGCGCACTGCCTGTGACGACATCATGGCGCGTCATCCTGACCGCCAGTGCTGGACGGCAGGTGCCATCGGTCCGACCAATCGCACCACGTCGATCTCGCCGGATGTGAATGACCCCGGCTTTCGGGCGATCGATTTCGATACGTTGAAAGAGGCCTATAAGCAGGCGGCCCGGGCTTTGCTGTCCGGGGACGTCGATCTGTTTCTGATCGAGACGATCTTCGACACGCTGAATGCGAAATGCGCGATTTTCGCCCTGGAAGAATTGTTTGAGGAAACCGGTGAACGCCGTCCGGTGATGATTTCGGGCACGATCACCGATCTGTCGGGCCGGACCCTGACGGGCCAGACGCCGGAAGCGTTCTGGAATTCCATGCGCCACGCCGATCCGCTGACCATTGGGCTGAACTGTTCGCTCGGGGCCAAGGATATGCGGCCCTATCTTCTGGAAATCTCCCGTATCGCCGATACGTTTGTCTGCGCTTATCCGAATGCGGGGCTTCCCAACGAGTTCGGTGAATATGACGAAGAGGCCGAGACCACGGCGGGCTATGTGCGGGAATGGGCCGAAGAGGGCCTGGTGAATATCGTTGGTGGTTGCTGCGGGACCACGCCGGCCCATATCGCCGCTTTGCACGCGGCAGTCGACGGTTTGTCGCCGCGCGAAATTCCGGTTCGTGAGACCGCGATGCGCCTGTCCGGCCTTGAACCCTTCACGGTGGCGGCATGAGCGAGGTCGATATGAACGCCGCATCGGGCAGCCAGTTCGTCAATATCGGCGAGCGGACCAACGTGACCGGCTCCGCCCGGTTCCGTGACCTGATCAAGGCGAACGATTTCGATACCGCGCTGGAGGTTGCACGCCAGCAGGTGGAGAACGGCGCCCAGGTTATCGATATCAACATGGATGAGGGGATGCTCGATTCCGAAGCGGCGATGGTGAGCTTCCTCAACCTGATCGCCGCCGAACCGGATATCTCCCGTGTGCCTGTGATGATCGACTCCTCGAAATGGTCGGTCATCGAAGCCGGCCTGAAATGTGTGCAGGGCAAGGCCATCGTGAATTCGATCAGCCTCAAGGAAGGTGAAGAGCCGTTTCTTGAGCAGGCACGCAAGATTCGCCGCTACGGGGCCGCGACGGTCGTGATGGCATTCGATGAAGACGGGCAGGCGGATACCGCCGACCGGAAGTTCGAAATCTGTAAGCGCTCCTACGATCTGCTGACGACCAACGGGTTTCCACCCGAAGACATCATTTTCGATCCGAACATCTTCGCCGTCGCCACAGGTATCGAGGAGCACAACGAATACGCCATCGCCTTCATTGAGGCGACGAAACGCATTCGCGCCGAACTGCCCCATGCCCATGTGTCAGGTGGGGTGTCGAACCTCTCCTTCTCGTTCCGCGGCAACAACGCGGTGCGCGAGGCGATGCATTCGGCCTTCCTGTATCACGCGATCCGTGCGGGTATGGATATGGGCATCGTCAATGCCGGACAGATCGGTGTTTATGACGATATCCCCGAAGACCTGCTGGAGCGGATCGAGGACGTCCTGTTTAACCGCCGCGAGGATGCGACCGACCGTCTGCTGGAGATCGCCGACGACTATCGCGATGCCGGGACCGAGGCACAGGAAAAGAATCTCGAATGGCGTGACGGCAATGTGACCGAGCGGTTGGAATATTCGCTGGTTCACGGAATCACCGATTATATCATCGAGGACACCGAGCAGGCGCGGCTGGAAGCCGAGCGTCCGTTGCGCGTCATCGAAGGGCCGCTGATGGACGGCATGAACGTCGTGGGTGACCTGTTTGGTGCGGGCAAGATGTTCCTGCCCCAGGTGGTGAAAAGCGCACGGGTCATGAAACAGGCCGTCGCCCATCTGACCCCCTTCATGGAGGCCGAGCGCGAAGCCTCGGGCCAGGCCGCCGAAGCCAATGGCAAGATCCTGATGGCGACCGTGAAGGGCGATGTCCACGATATTGGCAAGAACATCGTCGGCGTGGTGCTTCAGTGCAATAACTACGATGTCGTCGATCTGGGCGTGATGGTGCCGGCCGAGAAAATTCTCCGTACGGCGGTGGAAGAGAAGGTGGACCTGATCGGTGTGTCCGGTCTGATCACCCCGAGCCTGGACGAGATGGTGAATCTGGCACGCGAAATGAAACGGCAGGAGATGAACCTGCCGCTGCTGATCGGTGGCGCAACAACGAGTCGTCTGCACACGGCGGTGAAGATCGCGCCGGGCTATGATGAGCCGGTGATCCACGTCCCCGACGCCTCCAAGGCTGTGGGCGTGATGAGCAATCTTTTGTCGGATACGGCGCGCGCGGATTATGTCGCCTGCATTCGCGCGGAGTATGACGCGGCCCGCGAAAAACACGCCGGCAGTGGCCGGAAATCCAGACGTCAGACCTTACAGGGCGCGCGCGCAAACCGGGCGCCGCTGGACTGGGCCGATTTCCGTGCGCCTGAGCCGTCCTTTCTGGGAACACGCACCTTCCACGCCTATGACCTTGCCGAATTGCGCGAGTTCATCGACTGGACGCCGTTTTTCCGGACCTGGGAGCTGGCGGGCAAGTACCCCGACATTCTCGAAGATGATGTGGTCGGCGAGAGTGCGCGCGAACTCTTCGCCGATGCCCAGGAAATGCTCGACCAGATGATCCACGGGAACTGGCTGGTGCCGCGCGCCGTGATCGGGTTCTGGCCGGCTCAGGCCACGGATGACGACATTACGATCTATGCCGATGCCGACATGGGCGAGGAACTGGCCGTCGTGCACACGCTCCGTCAGCAGATGATGCGCAACAACACGCGTCCGAATTTCGCTTTGTCGGATTTCATCGCCCCGGCGGAGTCCGGGCACACCGACTACATCGGGGGATTCGTGGTCACCGCGGGGTCGGAGATCGATGCGATTGCCGAGCGGTTCGAGCGTAAAAACGACGACTACAACTCGATCCTGGCCAAGGCGCTCGCTGACCGCCTGGCCGAGGCCTTCGCCGAGCGGATGCATCAGCGGGTGCGCAAGGAGTTCTGGGGCTATGCACCCGATGAGGGCCTGAGCAACGCAGAGCTTATCAGTGAAGATTATCGCGGCATCCGTCCGGCTCCGGGCTATCCGGCCAGTCCGGATCACACGGAAAAGCGCACGCTGTTCGATCTGCTCGACGCCGAAAAAGAAACCGGTGTCACCCTGACCGAAAGCTATGCCATGTGGCCGCCGTCTTCGGTGAGCGGGTTCTATTTCGCACATCCCGAGGCGCTCTATTTCGGGGTGGGCAAGATCGAACGCGACCAGGTCGAGGACTATGCGCGGCGCAAGGGCATGGAACTGCACATCGCGGAACGCTGGCTCGCACCAAACCTGAATTACGACCCGGCGGATTACGAGGGTCGCGACGCGGCGGAGTAGGGTCAGGCCGATACCGGGACCGTGCGTTGCAGTGCCGTATCGGAAACCACGGTGCCACGTCGAATCACCATGCATTCCGGTGAGCGTCTGACGATGGCGTCCAGTGGTGTGCGGGCATCGAGAATCACCAGATCGCCGATACAACCCGGCGCGTGGCCAAGCAGAACCGCAAGGTAAATGCCCTTCTGGAGCAATCCAACACGCAGATCGCGGAGTTGCAGGAACGGATCAGTGATGTGCGCAAGGAAGCCCTGTCCGACCCGCTGACGGGGCTTTACAACCGGCGTGCTCTGGACAACCAGTTGCAAATCGCCATTGACGAAGCACGCAAGGAGAGTTCAACCCTCTCGCTGCTCATTCTGGATATCGATCATTTCAAGAAATTCAACGACACCTACGGGCATCCGCTCGGCGATTAGGTGATCAAGCTTGTGGCACAGTGTCTGACCGACTGTACCAAGGGGCATGACACGCCAGCCCGTTATGGCGGCGAGGAATTTGCGATCGTCTTGCCCGAGACCGGGATTGAAGGTGCGCGCGCCGTGGTCACACAGATTTGCGAAACGGTGGCCAGCAAGCAAATCCGTCGAAAATCAACCGGTCAAAACCTGGGAAATGTCACGATTTCCATCGGGGCAGCAGAACTGGGGCGCACCGAAACTCTCGAAGAACTGATCGAGCGTGCAGACACGGCTCTTTATGCGGCGAAAAACGCAGGTCGCAATCGGGTGGAAGTGACCCATGGAGGACTGGCTTTGCGGGTCGTGGCGGGCACAGGCCCTGCATAGCTGACGTGCGGTTCCATCCGCTGACTTGTTAAGAATCATCGTGTTACAAACCTCCTGTCGGGTTTCCGACCGGAGGGACATGCGTGCGACCGCCAATTGTCGTTCGGGCGCGGTTGCGATTGCGCCGCGTGTTACGGAACGAACATCTTCTGTTGGGTGTGATGGCTTTGGCCGTCGGCGCAGTTGCGGCTTATGGCGCACTGATTTTCCGGCTGGCTGTGGATGCCATTCAGGAAATAGCGTTCGGAATGCCGCTGGACGTCGCCGTGCCCTCGCTCGAGACACTTGCCTGGTGGCACATCATGCTGGTCCCGACAGTCGGTGGTCTGTTGATCGGGCTGTTCCTTCACTTTTTTCACAGCGGTGGCCGTGCCCATGCCATTGCGCATGTGATTGAGGCATCCGGCCTACGTGGCGGCAGGATGTCGCTCAAGGACGGGCTGGTCTCCTCGGTTGTGCATGGTGCCTCTCTGGGAGTGGGCGCTTCGACCGGACGAGAAGGACCGCTGGTGCATCTCGGGGCGACGATGAGTTCCTGGATTTCGGGGAAGCTTCATCTGGACCGTTCACAAAGCCGCACGCTGATTGGTTGCGGCGTGGCGGCGGCCATCGGATCCCTCTTCAACGCGCCGGTGGCCGGCGCGGTTTTTGCGATTGAACTGGTTGTCGGGAACCTCTCGCTGAAGGCGGGTGCTCCGATCTTCATCGCGGCGGTGACGGGTACTGCGATCGGCCGATTTTATTTCGGGTCGGAACCGTCATTTGCGGTGCCCGAGCATGAGCTGATCTCGCTTTGGGAGTTTCCCGCCTTTCTGCTTCTCGGCTTGGTGTGCGCTGTTGTTGCGATTGCGTTCATGCGCGCGATCCTGGCCGTGGATGCCGGTATGAGCCGCGCCCCGATCCCGAAATGGCTGCGGCCAGCCATTGGCGGACTGTTGCTCGGCCTGCTGGCGCTGGAAGTGCCGGAGGTTCTGGGTGTCGGATTCACCACGGCCGATGTAGCCCTGCGCGGCGGTTTCGCGCTCGATTTCCTGCTGATCCTCATTGCCGCCAAGATCGTCGCGGTGGCGATCAGCATCGGATTCGGCTTTGGTGGTGGTGTGTTTTCGCCTTCGCTTGTCCTCGGCGCAACGGTCGGGGGCGCCTTCGGTTTCGTGGCGGGGGGCATCTTTCCGGAACTGTTTTCGGGTGTGCCGGCCTATGCCCTGATTGGTACCGGCGCATTGGCCGGCGCCGTGATGGGGGCACCGCTCTCGACCATCTTCATCATCTTCGAACTCACAGGGTCTTCGGAGCTGACGGTCGCGGTGATGATCGCGACGGCGGTGGCCTCTATTCTGACCCATCAGTTCTTCGGAAAATCCTTCTTCCACGCCCAATTGCTTCGTCGTGGCCTGAATGTGTCCAGCGGACATGATCAGGCCGTTCTCGAAGGCATATCGGTCGCCCGGGTGATGCGCCGGAACGTGCCCGCGATTTTGGCCACGGCACCCCTGGACCGGCTTCATGCCAGGCTTCGTGAATCACCCCATGGCGAAGTCTATGTGGTGGATGACGACAATATGCTCCGGGGTATCGTCAACTACGCTGACATGAATGCCGCCCTGCTGAGCCCCGACGACGAGAACCGTCCGACCATGGTTGGTGATCTGGCGCATGCGTCAGGTGACGTTCTCACCGTTTCGGACAGCCTGGAGCAGGCGATGCGGCTGCTCGAGGGTACGGAACGACAGAGCGTCGCTGTGGTGGCCAGCCGGGAAAATATGGCGCTGCGCGGCATCGTGAACGCACTGGATGTGACACGGGCGCACAACGATGCCCTGCTCAGCGCGCGGGCCGAAGAACACGCCTGACCGGTTCGCGATCGGAGGCTGGGGTCAGAGGCTGGGGTCGAGGCGCAGCCAGTTGCTCCGGTCCATGGAGGTGATGGACACCTTGCGCAATTGCCCCTCCGCGCTAAGCAATTTCAGGACCACCGGGTCACCGGCCTGGCGGTCCCGCCAGATCGTCTTGAAGAGGCCCGACATACTGACCTCTGGCGTGTCATCGACGGAGACGATGAGCTGTCCGGTCTGAAGTCCCGCGGCAGCGGCGGGACTTTCGGGCAACACCCGGTCGATGAAGACCCGGTCGCGAATTTCTGAGGGTGCGATGCCGAGCCATGGACGCGGCGGGTCCGTGCGGCGTCCGCTGGCAACCAGGTCGTCCAGGATCGGCGTCAGCTCGTCAATGGGCACGAACATGTTGCCCGGGACCGGCTGATTGAGGAGCGCGGCATTTCCCACCAAAAGTGACCCGATGCCGATCAGGTCGCCATCGGCGTTAAACAACCCGGCGCCGCTGAAATTCGGGTTCGGGGGTTAGGTGTAAATGGCGCTGTCGAGAATGTATTCCCAGGCGCCCACGAATTCGCGCCGGTCCACCACGAAGACACCTTGCGCAGCCTGCGGTCTCAGCCGGTTGGCGAGCAGAACCTGGGTGCTCACACCCATGCCGTCCGATGTGCCGAGGCGGGCCGGCGCAACACCGATATCGGTTGCCGCCCGCACAATCCCGAAACAGCTCTCGTTGTCATAGGCGACCACGGAGGCGGAGATTTTTCGCCCGTTGCCCAGGACGATGTCGATTTGCAGTGCTTCGAGGATCAAATAGCCGATGGTCAGGACAAGCCCGTCATCGGAAATGACGACACCGGAGCCCTGCCGGGTGGTCCCGAGAAAAGGTGCCGTGCGCGCGTTGGCTGGAATACGGCTGTCGATTCCGACGACGGAGTTGAGCACACCATCGGGCTGGTCATTGTTTGTGGACTGGGCAAGGGCGGGCTGTGCAGCGCTCAGGAGACCCGCAATCAACACAAAAACAGTGAGAACGAGGGGGCGTGCGGCGCGGAGGCCCGGGCTCAAGATGTCCAATCCAAGCATGTCGAACTCCGTCAAAGCAAGTAATTCCGAAATCCGATGATAGCATCGCGATCGGGTCCCGAAACGGTATTCACGGGAAATTCAACCTATGGCAAGAAGCACGACTCAAGATTGAGTCGTGATATAGACTGCGGTTCCCATGAGCGATCCATTCTACATTGAAGAACCACAGGATTCTGCGGTTTCCGAGGCCGCGCCGCCCCCCTGGCTGGCACAGCTGAACGCACCGCAGCGTGAAGCCGTGGAAACGCTGGATGGCCCGGTCCTGGTGCTTGCCGGAGCCGGGACGGGAAAAACCCGGGTTCTGACAACGCGCCTGGCGCATCTGCTGCGTCTCGGCAAGGCACGCCCCTATCAGGTGCTTTCGGTGACCTTCACCAACCGCGCGGCACGCGAAATGCGTGAGCGGGTTGCCGGGCTGGTGGGTGGTCCTGCCGAGGCGATCTGGCTGGGTACCTTCCATGCGCTCGGTGCGCGCATCCTGCGCCGCCATGCCGAACTGGTCGGGCTGCGTGACAATTTCACCATTCTGGATGCCGACGATCAGGTGCGCCTGCTCAAGCAGTTGCTCGAAGCCGAGAACCTAGACGACAAGCGCTGGCCGGCACGGGTGCTGATGGGGGTGATTCAGCGCTGGAAGGATCGCGCACTGACCCCGGACAAGGTCTCAGCCGCCGATGCGGGTGATCTGGCCGGCGGCAAACTGGTCGATTTGTACCGTGACTATCAGGACCGGCTTCGTACGCTCAACGCGGCGGATTTTGGCGATCTGTTGCTCCACAACCTGACGATCTTCGCCGAGCATACCGAGGTGCTCGAGGAATATCAGGACCGGTTCCAGTACATCCTCGTGGATGAGTATCAGGACACCAACGTCTCGCAATATCTCTGGCTGCGTCTGCTCGCCCAGAAGCACAAGAACATTGCCTGTGTCGGGGATGACGATCAGTCGATCTATGCCTGGCGGGGCGCGGAGGTGGGGAACATCCTGCGCTTTGAAGAAGATTTCCCGGGCGCCAAGGTTGTCCGTCTGGAGCAGAATTACCGCTCGACCGGCCCCATCCTGGGGGCCGCATCCGGGCTGATCAACAATAACGAAGGCCGGCTCGGCAAGACCCTCTGGACCGAAGCCGAAGGCGGCGAACGGGTGACCGTGCGCGGCGTCTGGGACGGCGAAGAGGAAGCGCGTATCGTCTCCGACCGGATCGAGGACATCCAGCGCAAGGGGCACGACGGCAAACCGATTGTGCTCAACGATATCGCCATTCTGGTCCGCGCCGGGTTCCAGACCCGTGAGTTCGAGGAACGGTTTCTGACGCTGGGCCTGCCTTACCGGGTCGTTGGCGGGCCGCGCTTCTATGAGCGCCAGGAACTGCGCGACGCGCTGGCCTATCTGCGCGTGATCCAGCAGCCCGATGACGACCTGGCGTTCGAACGGATCGTCAACAAGCCCAAGCGCGGCATCGGCAACACCACGGTGCAGATGCTGCACGTGACCGCGCGGGCGGCTGGAACCAGCCTGTACCGTGCGGCGGCAGAACTGGTCACCACGGACGAACTGCGTCCCAGCACCCGCAGCTCGCTCGGCGGGGTGATCTCTGACTTCGAACGCTGGCGCGCCCTGAACGGCGACGGCCGGGACGGTTTGCCCCATCACGGGCTTGCCGAAATGGTTCTCGATGAGAGCGGCTATACCGAGATGCTGATGAACGACAAGGCGCCTGAAGCGCCCGGGCGTCTGGAGAACCTGAAGGAGCTCATCGTTGCCATGGAGGAGTTCGAGAATCTTGCCGGGTTCCTCGAACATGTCTCGCTGGTGATGGAAAACACCGAGGCGGCCGGCAGCGATCTGGTCAACATCATGACGCTCCATTCGGCAAAGGGACTGGAATTCGACACTGTCTTTCTGCCCGGCTGGGAAGAGGGGCTGTTCCCGCACCAGCGCAATATGGACGAGAATGGCCTGGCCGGGCTGGAGGAAGAGCGCCGGCTGGCCTATGTCGGCCTGACCCGGGCCAAGCGGGAGGCGGCCGTGCTGTTTGCCGCCAACCGGCGGGTGCATGGCCAATGGCAATCCTCGATCCCGTCACGCTTTGTCGATGAGCTGCCGCCGGAATTCGTCGATGTGGACAGCGATCAGGGCGTCTATGCCGGCGGCGGAGATTCCTTTGGCAGTGGCCGGGCTCTCGGATACGGGGGCGGCGGTTTTGGCGGCGGCGGATATGGTGCCGGACGTGTCCGCGCCCCCAGGCGCGATACTGAATCCACCCTGATCCATGCTGCGCCCACCGGTTTTGATGTGGGCGAGCGGGTGTTTCATCAGAAGTTCGGTTACGGCCACATCACGGCGATCAGTGACAACAAGCTTTCGATTTCCTTCGACAAGGCGGGCGAGAAGAAGGTGCTCGACAGTTTCGTCGTGCCCGCCGACGCGGTGTAGCGTGGTGACGGCCGTTTCTGCCTGGAAAATCGAGTTCTTCGTGCCCACTGCACAGCAGGACATGTTCTGCGATGCGGTCGAACCGTTCTGTGACGTGCTGAGTATTTTTGCCGTCGAGGCCACGGGAGAGAGCCGCCTGACGGCATTCGGGTCCGAAGCGCCCGATGAGGCCGTGCTCAACGCGGCAATGGAAGAGGTTGCGACCGCGGCCGGGGTGAGCGCGCCTCATATCCATGTTGTCTGGCTGCCGGATATCGACTGGGTCGCCGAAAACCAGGCGCATTTCGAGCCGGTACGGGCGGGGCGATTTTATGTCCACGACTCCTATCATCTCGACCCGCCGCCACCGGGCAGCGTGCCTGTTCTGGTCGATGCCGCCACGGCCTTCGGAACCGGGCATCACGGCACGACCCGGGGTTGTCTGGAGGCGCTGGAGAGGCTTATCCGCGCGGATGCGGTAAGCGGGCCGATCCTCGATCTCGGCTGCGGCACCGGTATTCTGGGTATCGCAGCCGCCAGGGCGCTGCGGATACCGGTGATAGCATCGGATATCGATCCGATTGCGGTCTCCATGACGCGCGCCAATGTTCAGCGCAACGGCGTGTTGCCCTACATGCGAAGCTTTGAAAGCCGCGGACTGGAAGCAGCCGAGGTGCGGCGGTACGGGCCTTACGGGCTGATCTTTGCCAACATCCTGGCCCGGCCATTGCAGCGACTGGCGCCGTCGATTGCGGCCAGTCTGGCGAACGGTGCACCGGTCATCCTGTCAGGTCTCATGCGGTCACAGGAACAGCAGGTGTTTTCGGCCTATAAGGCGCAGGGCCTCGCCCTGCGTGCCCGCATCCACCATGATGAGTGGTCCACCCTGATCTGTAGCTAGGCCTAGGCCGGTTTACCCTGTCATTGCGAGGTGCAGCAGGCACCGTCGCAATCCAGAGCAGCTTATCCTGCGGCACGCCGACTGGATTGCTTCGCTGCGCTCGCAATGAAAGCGGTCAGGCAGCCTTTGCGGTGGACCAGCGATCCTCACGGATCATGTCCGAGGCCTTTTCGGCAATCATGATCACCGGTGAATTCGTGTTGCCGCTGGTAATCGTCGGCATCACCGAGGCATCCACCACCCGCAAGCCCTCAATCCCGTGAACCCGCAGCCGGTCATCGACCACTGCTGCTTCGTCGTGTCCCATCTTGGCTGTGCCGACCGGGTGAAAAATCGTGGTGGCGATGTCTCCTGCAGCTTTTGCCAGATCGTCATCGCTCAGAATGGACGGGCCCGGTTTGAACTCTTCAGGAGAGAATTGCGCCATGGCGGGCTGCTGCACGATTCGCCGGGTAAGCCGGATGGACTCGGCTGCCACGCGGCGGTCGGCCGGGGCAGAGAGGTAATTGGGCCGGATGGACGGCTTGTCGCCCGGGGTTCCGCTCTTGATGTGCACACTGCCCCGGCTTTCCGGACGCAGATTGCAGATGCTAGCGGTGAAGGCCGGGAAGGGGTGCAGGGGCTCGCCGAACTTTTCCAATGTCAGGGGCTGCACGTGATATTGCAGGTTCGGGAACTCCATCGACGGGTCGGACTTCGCGAAGGCGCCCAGCTGGGACGGCGCCATGGACATCGGCCCGGAGCGCTTGAGCAGGTATTCCAGCGCGATTCCGGCCTTGCCGAGCAAACTGTTGGCGCGCTCGTTCAGGGTGGAAACGCCCTGTACCTTGTAGGCAACGCGGACCTGAAGATGATCCTGCAGGTTTTCGCCCACGCCGTTCAGTGCATGGATCACCTCGATACCGTGTTCGCGCAGCACATCCGGCCGGCCAATCCCGGACAGTTCGAGAATCTGCGGGCTGCCGACGGAGCCGGCAGACAGGATCAGCTCTCCGGCGACCGAAACCCGCGCCGGAGCGCCTTTCTGGCGCAGGGTCAGTCCGGTGACCTTCTTGCCGTCGAATTCGATCCGGTCGGCTTCCGCATGGGTGACGACGGTCAGGTTGGCACGGCCCCGGACAGGCTTCAGGAAGCCGCGTGCGGTGCTCCAGCGCCGGCCGCCACGCTGGTTCACGTGGAAATAGCCGCAGCCGTGATTGTCGCCCCGGTTGAAATCATTGGTCTTGGGAATGCCTTCCTGTGCGGCGGCTTCCTGGAAGGCGTCTAGCAGGTCCCAGGACAGGCGCTGATTCTCCACCCGCCATTCGCCGCCTTCGGCGTGCAGGTCGTCGGCGGGAACGGCGACCTGATCTTCTGATTTCAGAAAATACGGCAGGATGTCGTCCCAGCCCCAGCCGGTGTTGCCGAGCTGGCGCCACTGGTCGTAGTCACGCGACTGACCGCGCATATAGATCATGCCGTTGATCGACGAACACCCGCCCAGCACGCGCCCGCGCGGATAGTCCAGCGCGCGGCCGTTCAGTCCGTCCTCCGCCTCGGTCTTGAACGACCAGTCGGTCCGCGGGTTGTTCATGCAATAGAGATAGCCGACCGGGACATGGATCCAGAAATAGTTGTCCTTGCCGCCAGCTTCGAGCAGCAGGACGGAGACGTCGGGATCGGCCGAAAGCCGGTTGGCCAGCACGCAGCCGGCCGAACCGGCCCCGACGATCACATAGTCGAAGGTGCCGAGGTCTTTCATGAAGGCAGCCGATGCGGCCTATTCGGCCGCGACCTCGATCAGAAGACCATTGTCATCGACGGCCAGCCCGGTTTCCCGCGCGGCTTCGATGACGGAGGGGTGCCAGTGCACCTTGCCGGTGTCCGGCCCGCCCACGATGAAGTGCAGGGTCGCCGGTTTGTCGCCAACATTCTTGAAACCACGATAGATCCCGACGGGCACGGAAACGGTATCGCCGGCTTCGAGGATCACTTCGTGCTCGTCATCGCCGTCCCGCCAGTAGATCGACCATGTGCCATCCAGCGGCATGAAGACCTCTTCGGTTTCGTGCCAGTGCAGGGCCGCGCCGCAGCCGGGCTCGCATTTGGCAAAGCCATTAGCGAAACCATGCGCTGCGCCAATCTTGGGAGCGAGATCGGGGTCGTCCTCATTCTCGGTGACGCCGAGGCCGAGCAGGTTGATCATTTCGCGTTCATGGCCGGGGATTCGCTGATCCATGAAGCACAGATCGCTGCCCTTCAGTTCCTTGAAGCGTGCCACGCGCGACTGCATTTCTTCAACGCTAACGCTGGGTCCGGGCGGCGGGTCTTGGCGAGCCATGTTCTCTTCCTCCTGGAATCTGTCTTGTCGGTTCGCATCTTGCTGGTGTGAATTCTGATCGCATGATCCTAGCGCGGCAAGGCCCGATTGTCTTGCGGCAAGGCCTCGCGTAGCTTCCCTTCCATGAGCACTTTGTCCCATTCCGAGCGTCTGGCGGCCTTGCGGGCCGAACTTGCCCGGCAGGGTCTCGACGGCTTCGTCGTACCCCACGCGGATGCGCATCAGAACGAGTTTCTGCCGTCCGATGCGGAACGGCTGGCCTGGCTGACCGGATTTCAGGGTTCGGCGGGCACTGCTGTGGTTCTGCAGGACCGTGCGGCGATTTTCGTGGATGGCCGCTACACCCTGCAGGTGCGCGACCAGGTCGATGGGGATTTGTATTCATTTCATCATCTGATCGAAGAGCCGGTCACCGACTGGCTCGCCCGGGTTCTGGACGAGGGCGCCAAACTCGGGTTCGACCCCTGGCTGCACACCCAGTCCCAACGTGAACGGCTTGCGCACACCGTGTCAGCCAATGGCGCAGACCTTGTGCCGGTCCCCGTCAATCCGCTCGACACGGTCTGGGCCGATCAGCCCGGCGCGCCCATGGCACCTGTTGTGCCACACGACATCAGTTTTGCAGGCCGCGCGAGCGCCGACAAACGCGCGGACCTCGCGGCGTCCCTGCAGAAAAACAGTCTGGATGCGGTCGTACTCACCCGGCCGGATTCGATCGCCTGGCTGCTCAATGTGCGCGGTTCAGATGTGGATCACACACCCCTGCCGCTGAGTTTTGCTATCGTCCATGCGGCGGCAGATCTCGACTGGTTTGTGGCTCCGGAAAAGCTCTCGAAAGACGTGCGGGAACATCTGGGTGCAGGCGTGACCGTGCGGCACCCCAACGAACTGGCCGATGCCCTGACGCAACTGGCGGACAAGCAGGTCTGGGTATGTCCCGATACGGCTGCCTCATGGGTGTTTGACCGGCTGAAGGCGGGCGGAGCCCTGATTTCCCGGGGTGCGGACCCGGTCATCTTTTCCAAGGCGCTCAAGAACCCGGTCGAACTGGACGGTACACGTGCCGCGCATCTGCGGGACGGGGGGGCACTTGTGCGGTTTCTTCACTGGCTGTCGGAAGCCGCGCCCGGTGACGGGGTTGACGAGTTGTCGGTGGCCGCGAAGCTGGCCGCCTTCCGCGAGCCGGGCGAACATTTCCGTGATCTCAGCTTCGACACGATCTCGGGCGCGGGCCCGAACGGCGCGATTGTGCATTACCGGGTGACCCCGGAGACCAACCGTCTTCTCGGCGATGGTGAACTCTACCTGGTGGATTCCGGTGCCCAGTATCTCGACGGGACCACGGACGTCACCCGGACCGTGGCGATCGGCATGCCGAGTGATGAAATGCGGGACCGGTTCACCCGTGTGCTCAAGGGCCATATCGCGCTTGCCAGACTGCGTTTTCCGCCGGGCACCACGGGCGGACAGATCGACGCGCTTGCACGGCAGGCTCTTTGGACGGCGGGGCTCGACTACGATCACGGCACGGGACACGGGGTGGGCAGTTATCTGGGGGTCCACGAAGGCCCCCAGCGTATTGCCAGGGCGGGCGGCAATACGGTTCTGCAGCCCGGCATGATCGTTTCCAACGAGCCGGGCTACTACAAGACCGGCGCTTACGGTATCCGCATCGAGAACCTTGTGGCGGTCACTTCGGCAACCGAAATTGCGGGTGGGGAACGCCCTATGCTGGGCTTCGAAACCCTGACGCTGGCTCCTATCGACCGGTCGCTGATCGCTGTGGAGTTGCTGACGGAAGACGAACGAGCCTGGCTGGACGGATACCACGCGCGGGTGCGCGCGTTAATCGGTCCAAGCCTCGATGGCCCTGAGGGCAGCTCCCAGCGTGCATGGCTGGAGGGCGCCACCGCGCCGCTGATATAGCAGCGTGGCAGGTCAGGGATTTGCGCCTTCGGGGTCGATACCCCGAACCAGAGGAACTCCGAAGTGATGTCCGAGATGTCTTTCAGGCGACAGGAATTGCCTATTGTCGGAGGGCAGGGTTCCGTGGCCGTTCGTCCGTGAACCTGCGCAGGCGTTCGCCAACGGTGCGCACCGCGACCGAGTGATTGCGCGCCCGATTGGTGCAGAGCGACCAGGTCAGTTGCAGGCCGCGAATCGAGGCGGCGGTCAGGCCGGATGTCTGGGGAGACGGGCCTTCGAGTGCCGAGGCGGGCATCACGGTATAGCCAAGCTTCCGGCGCGTCAGTTCCAGATAGAGCGCGATCGAATCCGCATCGAAGCGGCTGCGATAGGTTCCCCCGGCATCGGCGATGACAGCTTCGACTTCGCCACGGATGACATTCGGGCGTCCGGGCAGAATCAAATCCAAACTCGCAAGATATTCCCCGGAAACAGCCCGCCCCGGCGCCAGATCCGAATCCACGTGCTCGACCAGAAGCAGGTCTTCTGTGAAGAGGGGAGTTGAATCGCAGCTTTCCGGCGCCGGTTCCGTGGCGGCCATAACTGCCACGTCCACAAGACCGTCCTCGATAAGGCCCCGAATGGTGTGGCTCATCCCTTCATGGAGGCGGAGATTGATGTGCGGGGCGTCGGCGGCGAGGCGTTCGATGAACGGCACTGTCACCGGATTTTGCATCGAAAACGGCATCGCCAGAGCAACCTGCGAGACAGCAGTCTCGCCGACCTCGTCACGCAACAGGTCGGGCTGTCGGAGGATGGGTTGCGCCCGTTCGGCGAGTTGCTGGCCTGCGTAGGTCGGATGGACCCCCTTGCGGGTCCGGATCAACAGGGGTAAACCGATATCGTGCTCGAGCAGCGACAGCCAGCGTGAGAGGGATGGCTGCGACAGGCCCAGTTCCTCGGCCGCGCGGTTGATGCTGCCGAGTTCGACGACCCGCAGAAAGTATTCGAGTACCCGGACATCCATGCGAGAATGGGCCCGTGGTTACTATCCAGAAATGAATAATAACTATAGAGGGAATAGCATTCTGAGTAACGGGGTTTTGGCCGAGAACTTCAGGCAGCGAACACGGAGGAGACGGACATGGCCGAACGCAAAGTCATCGTCACCATTGCCCCGACAGGCGGCATGGCGAGCAAGACACAGAACCCGAATATTCCGACTCAGCCGGCGGAAATCGCCGAGGATGTCTATCGCTGCTATGAAGCCGGCGCGTCGGTGGTGGCGGTGCATGCGCGCCGTCCCGACGATGAGGCGACCTGTAACCCGGACATCTATCGCGACATCAACGAGCGCATCCGGGCGAAATGCGACATCATCATCAACAACTCCACCGGCGGCGGTATCAACGGGGACATGCTGAAAGAGGCCACGGACGGGTTTCTGGAAATTTCCTGGGAGGAGCGCCTGAAGGGTCTGGAGGCCGGAGCCGAGATGTGCACCCTCGATCCGACGACGATTGTGGCGAATTTCGAGGGCCGCGAGATCCTCATGAACACCTCGCCCGAGCGCTGCCGCGAACTTGCCGGCAAGATGCAGGACAAGGGCATCAAGCCCGAATGGGAGGTGTTCAGCCCGACCCATCTTCTGCAGGACGTCAATCGTCTGCTCGAGGCCGGTCTTGACGAGCCGCCGTATTTCATCAACTTCGTGCTCGGCGCGGATCGTGGGTTTCAGGGGGCGATGCCCTATTCAGCGAAAATCCTGCAGGACATGGTCGATCTGATGCCCGAAGGCGCGAACTTCAACGTCAGCGCCATCGGCCCGTCCCAGCTGAATGCGGCCCTGCAATCCCTGCTGCTCGGCGGCCATGTGCGTGTCGGACTGGAAGACAACCTGTATTATGAGCGTGGCGTGCTGGCCAACAACGTGCAGCTGGTCGAGCGGATCGTTCGGATCATCCGGGAACTGGGCATGGAACCGGCCACGCCGGCCGAAGCGCGTGAGATCATGGGCCTGAAACCGCTGGCGGCCTGATTTCGCATGCGAACTCCCGCATCCTTTGAGACGGGCCGCTGGCCCTTCTCAGGATGAGGATATAGCGGTATCAATAAGCCTCACCCTGCGGAGTGCGTGTAGCGCGCGTTTCGAAGGGTGTTTGGAGAAGAGGGACTTATCAACATGCGTATTGCCGTGGTTGGCGGTGGTCCTGCCGGACTTTATTTTGCCACGCTCTGGAAAAAGCGCCATCCGGACTCAACCGTCCGTGTGTTCGAACAGAACCCCGCTGACGCCACCTTTGGGTTCGGCGTGGTGTTCTCGGAGCGTGCGCTGGAGTTCCTGCGCGAGGATGATCCCGAAACCCATGACCTGATCACGCCCGAGATGGAGACATGGCAGGACATGACCCTGGTTCATCGCGGCGAGAGGGTCGTGATTGACGGGGTCGGGTTTTCTTCGATCGGTCGGCTCAAGCTTCTGCAGCTTTTGCAGGCACGCGCGCTCGATGTGGGGGCCGAGCTGGATTTCGAAACCACAACCGGTTCGGTTGCAGAACTCGGTGACTACGATCTGATCGTGGCATCAGATGGTGTGAATTCGGTGGTGCGACGGGGTTTCGAGGGCGATTTCGCCATGTCGCTGTCCTATCTGCC
Source organism: Alphaproteobacteria bacterium (assembly GCA_038137215.1). Taxonomy (GTDB): domain Bacteria; phylum Pseudomonadota; class Alphaproteobacteria; order UBA6615; family UBA6615; genus JABJAG01. The sequence goes on along the minus strand of JAYQBG010000008.1, from coordinate 54,134 downwards.
CAACAAGTTCGCCTGGTACGGGGTCGAAAAACCCTTCGATACCCTGACCCAGACCTTCATCGAGACCGAATACGGCCCTTTCAACGCCCACCACTATCGCTATACGCCGCAGATGAGCACCTTTCTGGTCGAATGTGCCCGGGACACTTGGGAGAAGGCTGGTTTCGCGACCATGGGCGAAACAGATTCCGCTGCCAAATGCGCGGAGATCTTTGCCGATACCCTCGACGGGAAACCGCTGATCACCAACAAGTCGAACTGGCGAAACTTCCCCGTCCTCTGGAATGATCGCTGGTCCCATCTCAACATGGTTCTGGTGGGTGACGCGCTGCATACGGCGCATTTCTCGATCGGTTCGGGAACGCGGCTTGCCATGGAAGATGTGATCGCACTAGTCGATGCGCTGGACGCGCAGCCGGACGATCTGCGAGGCGCGCTGGAGAGCTACCAGGCAGCCCGCAAGCCAATTCTGGAGAAGCTGGTCACGGCGGCGAATTCCAGTGCGCGCTGGTATGAGGATTTTTCCGAACACATGAAGCTGGCGCCGCTCGATTTCGGGTATGCCTATATGACCCGCTCCGGGCGGATCGATGACGAACGCCTGCGCAAACTCGCCCCCAATTTCATAGCGCAATATGAAGGGCAGAAGCGATCATGACGGCGCACACCAACACCACGCGGCGCAAGGTGACCTTCGGCGAATGCGATCCGGCGAAGATCGTCTTCTATCCCAATTACTTCGTCTGGTACGACCAGGCGACCCATGACCTCTTTGAATCGGTCGGGTTGCCGCTTCAGGAGATGGAAACGCAACACGGTGTGCTGTGTCCGATGATCGATGCGCAATCGGGTTTCAAGTCACCGGCGCGGTGGGATGACGAAATCGAAATCGTCAGCGAAATTACACGTTGGGGCACGCGCTCTTTCACCGTGACTCATCGGGTGTTACAGGCCGACAGCGGCGTTTTGGTGGCCGAAGGAACCGAAGCCCGGGTTTGCGTACGCCGCGACCCGGATAAGCCGGACCATATTCAGGCCTGTGAGGTGCCGGCTGCGTTCCGGACTGCGTTTGGTGTCGAGCCGGACTAGGGTTTGCCTACAACGAGCACGGTCGCTTCGTTGTTGCCGCGATTGACCAGTGTCCGGACGATGCCGGCAGGCAAAGCCAAGGTATCGAAACGCGCCATCCTGACCGCCTGGTCGTGGCCCCGCACTTCGATTTCGCCCTTGAGGCAGATCAGCAACTCTTCGTCCGGGGTCTCACGCGCGGACGTCTCGGCCCCGGGTTGGGACTCCAGCAATGTCATGGTCAGGTCGTGCGGATGCGCGATGGCGGCCCCCGGGTCGCTGGTGCGGATCACACGTTTGATGATGTGGTCACCATCGGTCTCGGAGGACTGCAGATTTCCGTACAGGCTGACATATTCGTTGACCTGCCCGGGAGTCATGAGGACGCCGTCCAGCGCACGGCGTGTATAGTCTTTGCCCGATACCCGCTCCTCGGCGATTACGTGGGCCGGCATGGTGATCCCTTCGTTGGGGTCCCGGCGGGTGGGGTCGAACAGCACCATCATGGTTCCGGGAACATCGCCGGTGTTTATGACAAGGCGGTTGATACCGGGCGGTGTTGCGAAAGTATCGAGGGGGTTGAGTGTGACACAGTGTTCGCCGTGATCTCCCCAGACGATTCCGTATTGTCCTTCCTGGCAGAAGAAAATTTCAGGATAGTCGTGAGCATGCAGCTTCGGCCCCTTGCCCGGCATGGATTCTAGAATCGCGACTGTCAGGTCCGTGCGATCCTGTATGGCTGCATAATCCGAGTGTCGTGCGACCAGATACTTGACGATCCGCCGGTTGGCGGGATCCTGCACATCCTGAAAGGCTTCGGTATCCTCCGGAATATCTGTAAATCGCGCGAGGCGGTCTGCAAGACTGAAACTTTCGGAATCATGTTGGACGTTAGCCATGTTATTCTCGTCTATCGTTTGCAGAGCATAGAGTTCGTGTCATGGACTGATGAAGTGGGACCCGGCCTTTGTTTCGCCAATTGGAATGATGGCTAACCGCCTGACAGGGCGATCCATGCGTCCTCGTCGATGGTCTTAATCCCGAACTCGGCCGCCTTTTTGGCCTTCGATCCGGCGCCGGGACCGGCCACCAAAAGATCGGTCTTGCTCGACACTGATCCCGAGACCTTTGCGCCGAGCGATTCCGCTCGGGCCTTGGCCTCGGAGCGGGTCATCTTCTCCAGCGTACCGGTAAAGACGATGGTTTTGCCCGACAGTTCGGAATCGGAATCCGGGGCCTCGAATGCGTCGATCTCCAGCAGGTCTTCTAGATCGTCCAGGACCTGACGGTTGTGGTCTTCGTGTACGAAGGCCAGAAGGTCTTCCGCCACGGATGCTCCGATCCCGTCGATATTCAGCAGGTCCTGATAGGCCTCGCCCTCGCGGTGTTGGGCAGCCGCCATGGCTTCCCGCCAGGCCTCGATGCTCCCATAGGTCCGTGCCAACAGGCGTGCCGTCGCCTGACCAATCTGACGGATACCCAAAGCATAGATAAAGCGGTCCAGTTCGATGCCACGGCGCTCTTCGATGGCAGCGAGAAGGTTGTCCACCGATTGTTCACCCCAGCCTTCGCGTTCGAGAAGCGTGTCTCGTTTCTGGTGCAGCCGGAAGATATCCGCAGGGCCTTCGATCAATCCGTCCTCATGAAACGCCGTAATGTTCTTGGCGCCGAGCCCTTCGATGTCGAAGGCATTGCGGGACACGAAGTGTTTCAGACGTTCGACGGATTGCGCCGAACAGATGAGGCCCCCGGTACACCGCCGGACGGCTTCATCGGTATCCCGGACCGCTTCCGAACCACAGACCGGGCAGGTGTCGGGGAAGGCGTAGGGTTCAGCCTCCTCGGGTCGTTTTTCCAGGACCGGACCGACCACCTGGGGGATGACGTCGCCGGCGCGCTGGATCACCACCGTGTCGCCGATGCGGACATCCTTGCGCGCGATCTCGTCTTCATTGTGCAGGGTCGCGTTGGACACGACGACACCACCCACGGTCACGGGTTCCAGCCGCGCCACGGGGGTCAGTGACCCGGTGCGACCGACTTGAATGTCGATCCCGTTCAGGATTGTTGTGGCCTGTTCGGCCGGAAACTTGTGCGCGATCGCCCAGCGTGGCGCGCGGCTCACGAAGCCCAGGCGCCGCTGCAGATCAATCCGGTTCACCTTGTACACGACGCCGTCGATATCGTAGTCGAGGGTGGCGCGCTGTTCGCCGATCTCGTTGTAGAGGTCCAGTACCTCCTTGAGATTATGGCACAGGCGCGAGATCGGATTGATCCGGAACCCCCATCCGGCGATGGTTTCCAGAAATTCCCATTGGCTGTCGGCGACATCCGCGCTGAGTTCACCCCAGGAATAGGCAAACATGCTGAGCGGACGTTTGGCGGTAATCGTCGAATCGAGCTGACGCAGGCTGCCCGCCGCTGCGTTGCGCGGATTGGCGAAGATCTTCTTGCCCTCGGCTTCCTGGGACGCGTTGAGGTCCTGAAAGGCAGATTTCGGCAGATACACCTCACCCCGAATCTCGACGATCTCGGGTACATCGCCCTTGAGAGTGATGGGAATGTCCCGGATGGTTTTCAGGTTGGCTGTGATGTCTTCGCCCTCGGCCCCGTCACCCCGGGTGGCACCCTGGACGAAAGTTCCGTTTTCGTAGCGCAGCGAAACCGACAACCCGTCGATCTTGGGTTCGCCCACAATCTCGACGGGATCGTCTTCCGCAATACTCAGAAACCGGCGTATGCGGGCCAGAAATTCGTCGACATCGTCATCGTTGAAGGCATTCCCAAGCGAGAGCATGGGAATCGAGTGACGCACCTTGGCAAATCCGTGTGCCGGTGCCGCGCCGACGCGCTGGGAAGGACTGTCTTCGGTGCGCAGATCGGGAAAGGCATCCTCGAGCGCCACCAGGCGGGCGAACAGGGCGTCATAGGCAGCGTCCGATACCACCGGCGCGTCGTCCTGATAGTAGGCGGCGTTGTGGGAGCGAATCTCATCGGAGAGCGCGGCAAGCGCGTCCCGGGCCTCTGCCTCGGTCATCGTTTCAACGGATATCGGATTTGTGTCGCTCATGTCCGGAAAATCTAGGTCGCGCGGGTGATTCCATCACCCCTCAGCGGTGTGTTCTTCAACGGGGCGTTGGTGTCGGCGAAACTTGATTGCGCCAATCAGAATACCGCTCACCACCAACGCGACGCCACCAATTGCGATTGCGCTCAGTGCTTCACCCAGCCAGGCCCAGGACAGCAGGGTGACACCGGCTGGCACAAAGGCGACAGCTGTCGCGGTCGGGGTTGCCCCCAGTGCTGCGACCGCGCGGGGATACCCGAAGGTCGAACCGATGAACACGATTACACCCTGGAAAAACCACTGACCTGCCAGCTCCTGCCAGGGGGCTTCCTGCAGGGTGGAGGGCAGGAACAGCAAATGAATGGGCGTGAAGATCGCCAGGGAGAAGGTCGCGACGATGGCCGCGCTGCGGATCGGACTGACCAGCCACTTGCGTGCCAGAACGGCAAACAGGGACCAGGACGCCGCACCCACAAAGAACAGCAGATCGCCGACCCAGACATTGGGTCGGACCCCGCTGGTCGCGTCCACAAGCAGGAACATGATCCCAGCAAAGATCATGCAGACGGACAAGGTGCGCGTGGTACTCAGGCGTTCACCGGCTAGCCACCAGGCGAGAGGTGCGGTGAACAACGGCAGCGCGCCGGACAGAATGGTTGCGCCATGAGCGGCCGGTGCAAATTGGTATCCGCCGAAGGCGAAAGCTGCAAATCCCGGGCCGGCGGTCATCGCGAGCAACAGTGCCTGCCAGAAGGAGATGCCGCCGAGCCCGTGTTTGAGCAGCCATGGCAGGAACAACAGCCCCGCCGCAAGAAAACGCAGGGTGGTCAGATCAAAGGGCGTGAGCGTGAGCTGCGTACTCAGGCGGCCCGACATGTGGAAGCCGGTCCAGATGAACACCATCGAAACGATCCAGAACCAGCCGACGGCCTGCTCACGGCGTTCAGCGGTCACGCGGAAGCCTGCGCAGCGCTTTCATCATCACTTTCACCGCGCATCAGGCGGTCCGCGGCTGCGCGGGCTTCATCGGTGACTTCGGTCCCGGCAAGCATCCGCGCGATTTCCTCGCGTCGCTGATCCGCGTCCAGCGACACAACGTCGGTTTTGACGGGCCCATCCTTGGATTTCACATCTGCCAGCTTCTGGACCCGCAGATGCGCCCGCGCGGCAGCAGCAACCTGGGGACTGTGGGTGACCACAAGAATTTGCTGATCGGTGTGGGTATTGGCCAGTTCAGCCAGACGCGCACCCACAGCCGCCGCAGTGGCACCACCGATACCGGTATCCACTTCATCGAAGACAATGGTGCGGCAGCCGGAGGTGCCTGCCAGAACCACCTTCAGCGCGAGCATGAAGCGGCTGAGTTCGCCGCCGGAGGCAATCTTGCCCAGCGGCCCCGGGGTTGCGCCCGGATTGGTCGAGACCTCGAAGGACACATCGTCGAGACCGTGTTCGGCCCATGTGCCTTCGCCCAGGCGTTCAAGGCGGGTGCGCAGGGCAGCGTTTTCGAGCTTGAGGGGCGGCAGTTCCGCAGCGATCCCCTTGTCCAGTGCGGCAGCAGCCTTCTTGCGGGCTCTCGAAAGGGCTTCTCCGGCTTCGCAATAAGCGCGCCGTGTTTCTTCCACAGCTTGCGCCAGGCCTTCCAGATGTCCGTCCCGGTCATCAATGGCCGATAGCTTTGCCGCGATCTCTTCGCGCTTGGCCGGCAGGTCGTCGCTGGTGACGCCATGGCGGCGGGCCGCGGCCAGAATGGCAAACAGGCGCTCCTCGACCGCTTCCAGGTCGCCCGGGTCGGCATCGATGGCATGGGCCACCGAGTTCAGTTCGATGACCGCTTCGGCCAGTTCGGCCCCAGCCTTGTCGAGGGCGGACACTACCGGCGAAAGACGCCCGCCCGCAATCTCGTTGTCCCGTTCGAGCAGCCGTGCGGCCCGCTGGAGCTGGGATTCGGCGCCCGGATCGCCCGAAAGGGCATCTGAAGCGTCGTTCAGGGTTTCGGCGAGCCGGGATGCGTTCTGAAGCAGGGACCGGCGCGACGCCAGTTCGGCTTCCTCGCCTTCAGCCGGATTCAGCGCCTCCAACTCGTCGAGCGCATTGCGCAGATGCTCGGCTTCGGACTGGGACGCGCTCAGGCTGACGATGGCCGTATCGCGGGCCTGTTGGGCTGCGCGCCAGGCTTTGTGGAGTGTGGCAACCGTCTCGCGTTGCTTCGACAGTCCGCCGAATGCGTCGAGCGCGTCCCGCTGGACCGCCGGGTCTGCGAGCGAAAACCGCTCGAATTGTCCATGAATTTCCACCAGCGCGTCACCGATCTGCCGGAGCAGGCCGATACTGATGGACTGATCGTTGACGAAGGCCCGGCTGCGGCCATCCGAGCCTACGGTCCGGCGCAGGATCAGGTCTTCGCCCGGTTCGAGATGAATGTCGTGCGCGTCGAGCAAGGGGCCCAGGCTCCCGACAACGCTGTTGTCGAACGTGGCGCTGACGGAGGCGCGTTCGGCGCCGTTGCGTACCAGTCCGGAATCAGAGCGGGCACCCAGTGTCAGGCCGAAAGCATCGAGAAGAATGGATTTGCCGGCGCCCGTTTCACCGGTCAAGGCGCTCAGCCCAGGTCCGAACGTGACGTTCACCCGGTCGATCAGGACGACGTCCCGTATCGACAGTTGCAGCAGCATCGGGTCTAGAAGGGCCAGAGGCGGCTTAAAAATCCGCCGCTCTCGTTTCGGGGCGGATCGGGAATTCCGTCACCGTCCAGGTCCAGCTGGGTTTCACCTTCGACCAGTTCGTAGCTGTCGATATACCAGTCGCTGCCGGGGAAGTTGTGTCCCAGAACGGCGGCATTGGCCTGGGCCTCGGGCTCGATCCCAAGCGCGGTATAGGCTTCCGACAGGCGATGAAGGGCTTCGGGGACGTGCGTTGTGGTCTGGTAGTGTTCGATCACCGTTTTGAAGCGGTTGATGGCTGCCAGATAGTTGCCCCGGTTGTGATAGTAACGCCCGACTTCCATTTCCTTGCCGGCGAGGTGATCCCGGGTCAAATCCAGTTTTAGCCGGGAGTCGCGGGCGTAGCCAGAATCGGGAAACCGTCGGATGACCTCGTTGAGGGCGAGGAGAGCCTGCTCGGTGTTCCGTTGGTCGCGTCCGACATCGGTGATTTGTTCGTAGTAGCTCAGCGCCTTCAGGTAATAGGCATAGGCGACATCGCGATTGCCCGGATGCAGCTGAATGAAGCGGTCCACGGCCAGAATGGCGTCATCGTACTGGCCATCGGAATAATAGCTGAAGGCGGACATCAACTGGGCTTTGGTTGCCCAGACGGAATAGGGGTGCTGCCGTTCAACCTCGAGAAAAAGGTCTGCTGCGGCTTCATATTCGCCCGCATCCACGGAATCGACGGCCTCGTTATAGAGCTCTTCCACCGGACGCTCGACATATTCGGGTTCATCGGTGGCACAGGCAGCCAGAAGCATGGTGGCAAAAAGAGCACCGGGGACACCAAGCCTGCGATGCCAATGCGAGGGAATACGTTTCGTCATCGAACTCGTCAGAAATCAATCACAACAGACCAGATAGCGGTTCCGCATGCGGTATCAGATAACGTCGTCCCACATGCGCAGTCAGTATATCACGGCGAAGCCGGATTCACATAAAAAGGGGCCGGTAAAACCGGCCCACACAAATCTTTGAAGGCCGGGAAGGCTCAGGCTAAGGCGCGCAGGAGCTCAGGCTCGGAAATCGTGGTATCCGCATCCACATAACGCCAGGCCGTCGGATCGGCAAACAGTGCGCGGACAATGGCGTGGTTCATGGCGTGGCCGGAGCGGTAACCCTCAAAATGGCCCGAGATCGGGGCGCCGGCGAGATACAGGTCCCCGACGCAGTCCAGAATTTTGTGGCGCACGAACTCATCGTCGTAACGCAGCCCCTCGTCGTTGAGGACCTTGTCGCCGCTGACCACGACCGCATTGTCGAGGCTGCCGCCGCGCGCCAGCCCCATCTTGCGGAGCTGATCGACTTCTTCGGCAAATCCGAAGGTGCGGGCACGGGAAATTTCACCCTTAAAGGTGCCATTGACCAGGCGGACGCTCTTGTCCTGCTTGCCGATTGCGGGGGTGTCGAAGTCGATTTCGAAATCGACCGAGAACCCGTTTCCGGGCGAGAGGGATGCAACGCAATCCCCTTCGGAAACTTCCACGCGCTTGAGAACCTCGATCACCCGGCGGGGCTTGCTCTGGGCGATGGTGCCCGAGCATTCGATCAGAAATACGAAGGGGGCCGCGCTGCCATCCATGATCGGCATTTCCGGGCCGTCCACTTCGACAATGACATTGTCGACATGGCACCCGGCGAGTGCGGCGAGAAGATGTTCGACGGTCGCTATCTTGATCCCGTCGTCATTGCCCAGCGTGGTGCAGAGTGTCGCTTCCACGACATTTTCAACGCGGGCTTCGATTTCGGCATTCTGACCGGCCGCGTCGGTGCGGCGGAACACGATTCCGGTATCCTCCGGGGCGGGCTTCAGGATGATCGACACCGTGTTGCCTGTGTGGAGGCCGGTACCGCTGCATCCGATTTCACTCTTCAGGGTGTGCTGAAGATTTTCGCCGTTTTCGAAATCGTCGGTCATATGATTTTTCTTGTTCCGATCGTGAGACGCGGGAATTCGTTTACGCTCTTTTGTGAGCTTGTGTGTAACAAGTCGCGGCACGTAGTCACAAATCACTCTTTGTTACAGAATGTTGCGGCTGCGAAGCCGCAGAAATCCGAAGAAATCTGCGGCTTCGCGCCCCATCGTGATCAGTTGGCCTGGCGGCGGAGAAATGCCGGAATTTCCAGCATGTCTTCTTCCGCGCGGGCGGTCTCACGCGGTGCCGCCGGCTTGATGTCGGCCAGGCTCTGTTGCGCGGGCGCGGACGGCTTTGCCGCGACCGGTTCCGGTGCCTTCGGGGCCTCGGGCGCCTCAGCCTTCACCGGCATTGACGGCGCTTCCGCGACGGCCGGAGCCGATTCGGAGGCCGCTTCCTTGGCCGCGACCGGTTCCGGGCTTGCGGCCGGCGTTTCGGCCACGGCGTCCGATGCTGCCGGAACGGGTTCGGCGGGCTTCGGTGCTGCCGGCTTGGCGGGTTCCATCATCGGCTTGATTGCGGTTGCGACCGGTTCCTGGCGTGTGGCTGCCTTGCTCTGCGCCTCATCGTCGGTCATGGCGCGATTGACGGCACCGGTGACCTTCTGGAACAGGCTCCGTCCGCGACGGCGTTCGGCCTGCGCACCCGCATTGGTGATGGCGGCTTCTGCGAAGGCATCGGCCTGACGCGGTTGTGCCGGCGTTTGCGTACGTTGCTCGGCTGCTGCCGGCTTCGGCGGGATGAACGCGCCGCCGGTGGACGGCGTCGCAGCTTCCGGCTCGTCCGGCCATTTCATGGTCGCAGCAGCCGGTTCCTTGGTTTCGGGCTTCGCAGCCTCGACGACGGGCGTTTCGGCGACATGCTCAGCTGTTTCCGGGACCTCGGCGTCTTTGGTCTCGGCGACCACTTCGGGTGCCTTGTCTTCGGTTACCTCGTCCGTCTTGATCTTCCGGGCCTTGCTTTCGTCGGCATCGTGGACCAGCGAGATCATCGGCGAACGCGGCTGGGCATCCGCATTGGCATCAATGCCGGTGGCGACGATCGAAACCCGCATGGAGCCTTCCATGTTCTGGTCGAAGGTCGAACCGAAAATGATGTTGGCATCGGCATCCACTTCCTCGCGGATGCGGTTGGCCGCTTCGTCCACCTCGAACAAGGTCATGTCGGGGCCGCCGGTGATGTTGATCAACACACCGCGTGCGCCGCGCATCGACACATCGTCGAGAAGCGGGTTGGCGATGGCGGCTTCGGCGGATTCGATGGCGCGTGCATCGCCCTCGGCTTCGCCTGTACCCATCATGGCCTTGCCCATCTCGCTCATCACCGTACGGATATCGGCGAAATCGAGATTGATCAGGCCCGGCATGATCATCAGATCGGTCACCCCGCGCACACCCGAGTGTAGGACGTTGTCGGCCATGCAGAAGGCATCGGCGAAGGTCGTGTTTTCGTTGCAGATCCGGAAAAGGTTCTGATTGGGGATGACGATTAATGTGTCCACGAAGTGCTGGAGCTCTTCGATGCCCTCTTCGGCGAGCGTGGCGCGGTGCCGTCCTTCGAACTGGAATGGCTTGGTGACCACACCGACGGTCAGGATTCCCTGTTCGCGCGCGGCGCGGGCGATGACCGGCGCAGCGCCCGTTCCCGTGCCACCACCCATACCGGCCGCGATGAAGGCCATGTGGCTACCCTGCAGGTGGTCGATGATTTCATCGAGGGCCTCTTCGGCAGCTGCGCGTCCGATATCCGGGCGCGCACCGGCACCCAGACCGTTGGTGATGTTGGCGCCGAGCTGAATGCGGCGTTCGGATGAGTTCATCGCCAGGGACTGGGCATCGGTATTGGCGACAACGAACTCAACGCCCTCGAGGTTCGAGGCGATCATGTTGTTGACCGCGTTGGAACCGGCACCGCCAACGCCGACCACGACGATCCGGGGCTTCAGTTGGGACTCAGGGGGGGGAGCTGTGAGGTTAAGCGTCATTTTGATCCTCCAGTAGATCGTGTCGGGAGACAGGGGGAGAGAAAGGCCATACTTGGCCGGAACGGTGACCCACCGTTCCGGACCATGCCGAAACTCCGGGTCGGGGATGTGGGGGGCTGGTTTCTAGAAATGCTCACGGAACCACTGACCGAGCCGCCCGGTAAGGCGTCCCGGCTCCCCATACTGCAAGGGTGCCGGCATCGTCAGAGACGACGGGTTTTCGATCGCATGCGCGATCAGTCCGGCACCGGTTGCGAACGCGGGACCGGCAATGGCTTCCGCGAGACCGCGGACGCGCAGGGGCCGACCCATGCGAACCTGTTTGTCGAGAATGCGCACGGCGAGGTCGCGCGCGCCCTGTAGCTGACTTGCGCCGCCGGTCAACACGACGCGGCGTCCGGCGAACGCGCCAAACCCGCTGTCGTCGAGACGTGCGCGGACAAGTTCGAATGTTTCCTCCATGCGCGGCTGGATAATGCCGTTGAGCAGGGAGCGCGGAAGCTGATGTGGTGCGGTGTGTTCGTCTTCACCCACCTGCGGGACGTCGAGCATTTCGTGCTCGTCGGATTCCGTGGCGATGGCGTTGCCGAACAGCGTTTTCAGACGCTCGGCATTGGCGACCGGGGTGGACAGACCGCGTGCGACATCGGCGGTGACGTGATTGCCGCCCACCGGGATGGTGTCGGCGAAGATCATCTCGCCGTCATAGAAGATCGACAAACCAGTGGTCCCGCCACCCATATCGACGACCGTGACGCCCAGATCGGATTCATCCTCCACAAGGGTGGCCAATCCGGCGGCATATGGAGAGAGCACAAACCCGTCGATTTCCAGGTGGCAACGCTCGACGGCGGCGCGGATCGTGCGCACAGCGTTCGCCGAGGCGGAAACGAGATGCATGTTGACCGAGAGCTTCTGACCAAACATGCCGCGCGGATCGGCGATGCCCTGTTGCCCGTCGATGGCAAAGCCGACCGGGATCGAATGGATCAGCTCGCGCTCCTTGCCGTTGCTGGCGCCGTTGGACTCTCTGCCGGAGCTTTTACGCAGGCTATGGGTCTGCTCGAAAATGCGGTGAAGGTCGGACTCGTCGATCTGCTGACCGCCGATATCGACATCGACACCCAGTATTTCGGATGCGGGCGCGCCCGCGCTGAGATTGACCGTCACGGAACTGATGGTTTCCTGGGCCATTTGCTCGGCCATGTGGACAGCCTTGCGGATCGCATCCTCTGTGGCATCGACGTCCACGATGGTGCCGTTCCGCACACCCCGGCTGACCTGATGGCCGGCGCCGATGATGCGTGGCTGTCCGGCAATCGGGTTGGAGCCGTCCGCCGATGGCCGCCCGGTGCGGACGATCAGGCAACACACCTTGCTGGTACCGATATCGAGAACGGCGACCGTTCCCGAGCGCGGCTTGGTCAGTTTGCGCGTCACCTTTGCGCTGCCCCAATCGACGCTCATGTGTCCTTCCCCCCAACTTTGCGCGGTACGGCGGCATTCGGGTTCACGCGGACGATCAGACGATCGGGCACCCGCAGATCGACGGCGATGACATCGCGGTCGAAGAGGTCGTGTTCGCGCTGGAACTCCTCGAGACGGTCCAGGGCAACAGCGATGTCCTTCTCCGGCAGCCGAACGTCGATGCCGCTCTGCAGCCGGAGGTTCCAGCGTCTGTCCGAAACCCGGACCGCGGCTTCTGTTGCATCGGCCACCTCCGGATAGGTCTTGAGCAGGTCAATCAGCTGTGCCGCGTGCCGGGGGGCGCCTTCGCCCACGATGAGCGGGAAATCCGCAAAGGCCTCCAGATCACTGCGCTGGATGACCTTGCCGTTGCGGTCCACCAGTGCGGTGTTGCCGTCGTGTTGCCACAGCGCGAGCGGCTGGCGCTCGATGACCCGGACAAAGATCACGTCGGGCAGGCGCCGGGCGATCTCGGCGGAAGAAATCCAGCCGATGGATTCGATGCGTGTGCGTGCCCCGTCCACATCGACATCGAGAATGGGGGTCCCGCGCTCCAGGTCGAGGGCGGCCAGGATTTCTTCGCCATCGGCGCGCGCGCGGCCGCTGACGACCACATCTTCCACGCGCAACCCGGCCCGGGCGGTGAGGCCCATGAAGGCGCTGTTGATGGCAGCGGTGCGTTCACCGAACCAGCCATTCTGGGTCAGGTACCAGCCGCCACCACCGAGAATGGCAATCGCAGCTAACGCCACGCCTGCCTTGATCAGGGAACGGCGCAGTTTGCCACCTTGCGGGCGGCGGGCCTTGCGGTCCTCTGTTCTAAAAAAATGCGGCATCAATCGCATTGCGCCGTCTCCACCATCCAACTCACCAAATCCGGAAAAGCGATCCCGCAATGGTCCGCCTGCTCAGGCACCAGCGAGAGTCGCGTCATGCCCGGTTGTGTGTTCAATTCGAGGACGACGAGCGAATCCGAGCTATCGTCGTATCGGAAATCGGTGCGCGTCACGCCGCGGCAGTCGAGTGCCTGGTGCGCCTGTGCAGCCCAGGACATGGCCTTGGCGCTGAGGTCGTCGGAAATCGGCGCGGGTATCAAATGTTCGGTGATCCCGTCGGTGTATTTCGCTTCGTAATCGTAGAAGCCCTTGGTGGGGCGCAGTTCGGTCACGGTGAGCGGCTTCGGGTCTTCGCCGGGGGCACCCATGACCGCAACCGTCAATTCGCGCCCGGGAATGAACGCCTCGACCAGTAACTCGTCGGCATCGATGGCATCGGGGTCCGGGCCGTTGTCGCCGTCGTGAATGATCTGAATGCCGACCGAAGAGCCTTCGTTGTTCGGTTTCACCACGTAAGGACGCGGCAGGACATCGCCAGCCAGAATTTCGTCGCGCGTGGCGATACGCCCCTCGGCGACCGTCATGCCCTCCTTGGCGAAGACGTCGCGCGAGAGCGCCTTGTCCATGGCCATGGCAGAGGAGAGCAGGCCGGAATGGGTATAGGGAATTCCGATCAGATTCAGCAGACCCTGGATATTGCCGTCTTCGCCCGAGCGACCGTGCAAGGCGTTGAACACGGCATCGGGCCGGGGTGTCAGCGCAGCCAGAAGGGCCGCGATATCCGATATCACATCGATTTCGCGTACTTCGTACCCGGCTTCGCGCAGTGCGTCCGCGCATTGCCGGCCGGATTCCAGCGAGACCTCGCGTTCCGAAGAGGTTCCGCCCATTAGGACGGCGATCTGATTATGGGTGCGGGCGGTCATGAATCGCCTCCCGCCGGAATCCCGATGCGTTCCAGTTCCCAGACCAGTTCGATACCGGTGCATTCGCGGACACGGCGGCGGACTTCCTCGCCCAGTCCCTCGATGTCGGCGGCACTGGCACCGCCGGTGTTCACCAGGAAGTTGCAGTGCTTCTCCGACACCTGAGCGCCGCCGAGCTTCAGTCCGCGACAACCCGCCTTGTCCACAAGTTCCCAGGCCTTGTGGCCGTTGGGGTTCTTGAATGTGCTGCCGCCGGTGCGGGTCCGGATCGGCTGGGTTTCCTCACGGGATTCCTGCACCAGTTCCATCGCTTTCGCGATTTCGGCCGGATTGCCCCAGACACCGTCCATAGTGCAGCCGACAAAGATCCAGTCGGACGGCACGGCGGAGCCGCGATAGCGCGGTCCCCAGTCTTCCGGGGTCAGGACACGGGTCTCGCCATGCGGCGTGAGCGCTGTGGCCTCGCGCACCACATCCTTGAACTCGCGCCCATATGCGCCGGCGTTCATGCGCAGGCCGCCACCGATCGTTCCGGGAATCCCGGCCATGAATTCGAACCCGGCCACACCCGCATCCCGCGCGGCTTTGGCCACGTTGTAGTCGAGCGCCATGGCGCCGGCCTGAATGGTGGTGCTGTCCACGCGGATATTTGCAAAAGGCCGGCCCAGGCGGATGACCACGCCGGAGACGCCGCCGTCCCGGATCAGCAGGTTCGACCCCGCCCCCAGGAGCGTGACCGGCACATCATCGGGCTTTCCGGCCAGGAAGTTGGCCAGGTCGGCGACATCGGCGGGGCGGAAGAGCACCTCAGCCGGACCGCCGACGCGGAACCAGGTGTAGCGCGCAATGGCACCGTCGGGTTCATACTGACCGCGCACCGGCGGAAGCCGGTCGAGCAGGGAGGAGGGCGTTGCGGTTGCTGCCATCGTCATCCCTCCGTCCCCGTGCTGCGGGATACCAGAGGTTCCAGATCTTCGGGTAGTTTCTGGGCCCATGCGGTCACGGTGCCGGCGCCGAGGCAGACCACCATGTCGCCATCGGCAGCGCTGGCCGCGATCAGTTCGGCAAGGCGGTCCGGATCGGGGAGTGGCCGGACGTCCCGGTGGCCGCGGGCACGAAGCCCGTCCACCAGTGCGTCACGGTCCACGCCCTCGATCGCAGCCTCGCCGGCCGGGTAGATGTCCGACACGAAAACAATGTCCGCGTCGTTGAAACAGGTGCAGAAGTCGTCAAACAGGCTCTCGACCCGGGAGTAACGGTGTGGCTGGAACACGCTGATCACGCGTCCGTCCGTGGCCGAGCGGGCGGCGTCGAGGACCGCCTCGATCTCGACGGGATGATGACCGTAATCGTCGATGACGGTGATGCCGCCGGCTTCGCCGGTCTTGGTGAAGCGACGGTTCACGCCGCGGAAGGCGGCAAAGCCGTTCCAGATCACCTCGTCAGGGATGTCCATTTCCAGCGCGATTGTGATAGCGGCAAGCGCGTTCTGGGCGTTGTGGGCGCCATACATGGGCAGGCGCAGGCCTTCGATGGTGCGCTGTTTCCCGTTGCCGCGCTCGGCCACGGTCACATCGAAGGACAAGCCGTTCCGGTCGGTGTCCAGGTTGACCCCACGGACATCAGCCTGTCGTGAGAAACCGTAGGTGACGATGCGGCGGTCCTCGAGTTGCGGGATCAGCGCCTGCACTTCCGGATGATCGATGCACATGGCGGCGAAGCCGTAGAACGGGATGTTGGATACGAAGGTTTTGAAAGCCTCGCGTACACCATCGAAGTCGCCGTAGAAATCGAGATGTTCCGGGTCGATATTGGTGACGACGGCAATAGCGGCGGGCAACTTGGTAAAGGTGCCGTCGGATTCATCGGCTTCGACCACCATCCATTCGCCATCTCCCAGACGCGCATTGGTGCCGTAGGCGTTGATGATGCCACCGTTGATCACCGTGGGGTTGAGATCGGCTGAGTCGAGCATGCACGCAATCAGCGACGTGGTGGTCGTCTTGCCATGGGTGCCGCCGACGGCGATGGACCATTTTAGGCGCATCAGTTCGCCGAGCATTTCTGCGCGCCGGACCACTGGGACGAGGCGCGAGCGGGCGGCCACGACTTCCGGGTTGTCGGCCTTGACGGCGGTGGACACGACCACAACCGAGACCGCATCTATGTTCTCGGCGCGATGACCGATTTCCACGCCGATGCCTAGATCGCGCAAACGGCGCACATTCGCATTGTCGGAGATGTCGCTGCCCTGAACCTGATAGCCCAGTGCGTGCAACGTTTCAGCAATCCCGCTCATGCCTATGCCGCCGATGCCGACGAAGTGGATCAAGCCGATATCCAGAGGAAGCGTTCTCATTCTGCAGCCTCCCGGTGTTCGCGCATATCTGTGCCATTGCCGTTGTCGTTGCCATTGGCGGGCAGAAGGTGCTCGACCAGATCGGCGAGCCTGTCGGCGGCGTCGGGATGTCCGAGCGCACGGGCTGAGGAAGCAACCCGGGCCAGTGCGTCGGGCGACTCCAGCGCGGCCTCGAGCCAGCCGGCCATGGTCGCCGGTGTGAATTCGTTCTGCGCCATGACCCAGCCGGCACCGGCGGCCTCCACGGCGCGGGCATTGGCCATTTGATGGTCGTCGACGGCGTGCGGGTAGGGGATGTAAAGCGCAGGGCGTCCGGCTGTTGTCAGTTCGGCCACTGTTGAAGCGCCCGCGCGACCCACCACGAGATGGGCTGCGGCCAGCCGCGAGGGGATGTCCTCGAAGAAGGTCTGCAATTCGACGGGCATATTCAGTTCGGCATAGGTCGCCCGCACAGCTTCAATGTCTTCGGGTCGGCATTGCTGGGCCACGCGGAAGCGTGCGCGTTGGGGTGCCGAAAGTGTCTTGAAGGCGGATGGCACGATCTTTGAGAAGACCTGTGCGCCCTGGCTGCCGCCGACAATCAGCAGATCAATCACGACGCTGGGGGGTGTGTAGGGGCGGGCAGCAAGTGCCGCGATTTCGGCGCGAACGGGATTGCCGACGACGGTGGCGCGGGCGTGTCCAGCGGATTTGAGTCGCTGGGTCTGGGCGAAGCTGAGCGCAAACGCGCTCGCACCACGCGCCAGGCGTCGGTTGGCACGTCCCAGAAGTGCATTCTGTTCGTGAATGACGGTCGGCAGACCGGCCATCCCGGCGGCCATGATCGGCGGCACGGTCGGGTATCCGCCGAAGCCGACGGCCAGGCTCGGATTGTGATCGCGGATCAGCGCACGGGATTCGAAGAAACCGCGCACCAGCGCGCTGATGCCGGCGAGAATTCCCCTGGGACCGCCGGACAGGCCGCGCGCCGAGATGGTGTGCCGCGAAATTCCGGGCGATAGCCCGAGCACATCGCTCGAGACATTGGCCCCGCGCGGGTCCGTGACAAACATCACCGCGTGTCCGCGGGCCTGCATCACGTTTGCCAGCGAGACGGCGGGGAACATGTGTCCACCGGTGCCGCCGGCGGCGATCATCACGGGGCGGGAGGTCATGCTCATGTCATGCCCTCCGATCCGATGCGTCTGCGGGTCAGGGCAAGTGTCATGCCCAACCCGATGCCGATGCCGAGCAGCGATGAGCCGCCATAGCTGATGAAGGGCAGCGTCATGCCCTTGGTGGGGATGAGCTGAAGACTGGAACTCATATTGATGAGGGCCTGAATGCCGAACTGGACGAGCAGGCCGGACACCGCCAGCAGAATGAACAGATTGTGCTCGGACATCGCCCGGGCCAGACCGCGCAGGACGATGAAGGCGAAGAGCGAGACGATCATCAGGGTGACGATCAGTCCGAGTTCTTCGCCCGCCACCGCGAAAACGAAATCGGCATGGGCGTCCGGGAGGACTTGTTTGACCTGTCCTTCGCCCGGCCCGCGCCCGAACAGACCGCCGCTGGAGAAGGCCTCGATGCTGCGTTCGATCTGATAGGTGTCGCCGGAATCCGGATCGAGGAAACGATCGATGCGGCTGGTGACATGGGGCAGCGTGAAGTAGGAGCCGATGATCCCTACGACGGCGAGGATCACCAGGCCGACGACCAGCCACATGGGCAATCCGGCCAGGAAGAATTGTGCCATCCAGACGGCCGAGATGACCACGGCCTGTCCCAGGTCGGGTTGCGCGATGACAAGCCCGATGACCAGTGCAAAGAGCCCCGTGCAGATGATCCGGCCCGGAAAGCGCGGGTCGTGCGCGGCTTCGGCAAACAGCCATGCTGCGACAACCGCGAAGGTGGGCTTGACGAATTCCGTAACCTGGAGGGAGAAACCGGGCAGTGACAGCCAGCGGCGCGCACCCTTGATCTCGACCCCGAACAGCAGCGTGGCGGCCAGCAGGACCAGGCAGCCGAGGAAGGCGATCACGGCAAATCGCCGGACCTGGATCGGGCTCATCGCCGAGATGGCGATGATCAGCAGGACGGAGACCGGCAGCAACATGAAGTGCCGCTTGATGAAGTAGAGCGCGTCCAGTCCGATCCGTTCGGCCACGGCGGGACTGGAGGCTGCGGCGAGCAATGCGCCGAAAGCCATCAGAGCCGCAATCGCGACCAGGCTCCAGCGATCCACCGTCCACCACCAGCGCCCGAGAATGGATGTATCCGCACGTGTGAAAGGTACCGTCATGCCGTTCCCCCCACCTGCGTCGCGGTGAAGCCGTCGAGCGCCCGCACGGCGGCCTTGAACGCGTCTCCGCGGGCCTCGAAGCTGGAGAACTGGTCAAAGGACGCGCAGGCCGGCGAGAGCAGCACCGTCGCGGGGCCGTTTCCGGCATGGCGCGCGGCGGCGGCAACGGCGGTACTGAGATCGCCGGAAATGTCGGCAGGCACGCGGCCCTTCAGTACTTGCGCAAAGTCCTGTGCGGCCTCGCCGATCAGGAACGCGTGTTCAATGCGCTCAAACAGGGGTTCGAGCGCTTCAATTCCGCCGTCCTTGGCGATGCCGCCGGCGATCCAGACAATATTGTCGTAAGCGGCCAGCGCATGGGCGGCAGCTTCAGCATTGGTGGCCTTGGAATCGTTCACAAAGCGCACCTGGTCGCGGAACCCGACCAGTTCCTGCCGATGAACGAGGCCCGGGAAAGTCCGGATGGCTGCAACGACCGCGTTGCGGTCCGAGTCTGTCGTGGCGTTCGCCACGGTCGTGCAGGCTGCATAGGCCGCGGCGACGTTCTGGGCGTTGTGCCGACCGGGCAGGGCATCAAGGCTCGTCAGTTCGAGGACAGGAGACGCGTTGTTGTCCCGGTCGTCGATCAGCCAGCCGTCGGAAACATAAACACCGCCCGTGCAGGTCTTTTCCACCGACAGCGATACCACCGTTGCGGGGCTGGACTTGTCCAGATCGTCGAAAATCGTGCGGGTGGGCGCGTCGTCGATACCGACAATGGCCGTCTGACCTGCGCGCTGGCCATGGAAAATTCGGGTTTTGGCAGCGATGTAGCCACTCATCCCGCCATGCCGGTCGAGATGATCGGGCGTGATGTTGAGCAGAATGGCGATGTCACAGACGGCGCCGGGCAGGAGTTCGAGCTGATAGGACGACAATTCCATGACATAGACGCCTTCGGCACCCAGCGCCGGCAGGGACAGGCCCGGCGCACCGATGTTGCCGCCGATCGCGCTGGCAATGCCCAGTTCGGAGAGAACGTGTCCGATCAACGCGGTGGTTGTTGATTTCCCGTTGGTGCCGGTGATCCCGATATAGCGGGCATCGCGTTCGACGCGGGTGAGCAGTTCGAGGTCGCAGAGAATCTCGCATCCCGCTTCCCGGGCGCGCTCGATCATCGGGTGGGAGTGCGGTTGGCCGTGCGGGATGCCCGGGCTGAGAACCAGTGCGTCGATCCCGGAGAAATCGGTATCCATCAGATCGGTCGGCGTCAGACCCAGCGACTTGGCCCGTTCGCGGCGGGTCTCCTGATCGTCCCAGGGCAGAACCTCTGCGCCGGCGTCGCGAAGGGCCGATGCCGCGCTCATGCCCGAAACCCCCAGGCCGAGAACGGCCAGACTGCGGCCATGGAAGGCCGAAAGGTCGAGCGGGGTATGTGTGGTGGTGCCGTTCATCGCATCACCGGAGTTTCAGGGTCGCGAGACCCAGCAGGGCAAGAATGACGGCGATGATCCAGAATCGGATCACGATGGTGGGTTCGGCCCAGCCCTTCTGTTCGAAGTGGTGATGGAGCGGCGCCATGCGGAACACCCGCTTGCCGGTGAGCTTGAAGGAGGTGACCTGGACGATCACTGAAACAGTCTCTAGGACAAACAGCCCGCCGATGATGGCGAGAACCAGTTCGTGTTTCGTCACGACGGCAATTCCGCCGAGCGCGCCGCCCATGGCGAGCGAACCCGTGTCGCCCATGAAAACCATGGCGGGCGGTGCGTTGAACCAGAGGAAGCCGAGACCGGCACCGATCAGGGCGCCGCAGAAGATCGCGAGTTCGCCCGAACCCGGGACCGCGAAGATCAGCAGGTAGTTCGAGAAAACCGCATTGCCGGCCACATAGGAAATGAGCCCGAAACAGGAGGCCGCAATCATGACGGGGACGATCGCAAGGCCGTCGAGACCGTCTGTCAGGTTGACCGAGTTGGAGGCCCCGACGATCACGAAGATCGCAAACGGAACAAAGAACCAGCTCAGTTCGATCAGGAAGTTCTTCACGAAAGGCAGGGCGAGGCTGGTCGAGATCGGGTCGGGCGCCAACTGAATGATCCAGAAGGTGGCGACACCCGCGACAATGATTTCTGCCAGCAGCCGCACTTTCCCCGAAATCCCCTTGGCGTGGGAGCGGGTCAGCTTGTGATAGTCGTCCACGAAGCCGATCGCGCCGAAGCCCACGGTGATCAGCAACACGGCCCAGACATATCCGTTTCGCAGATCGGCCCACAGGAGCGTGCTCACGATGATCGCCAACAGAATGAGGAAGCCGCCCATGGTGGGTGTTCCGGCCTTCTTGAGGTGACCCTGGGGTCCATCTTCGCGGATTGGCTGTCCGCCGGGCTGCTGTTGGCGCAGCCATCCGATGATCATCGGGCCGAACAGGAATGACACCAGCAGCGCGGTCACCACGGCGCCGCCAGCGCGGAAGGTCAGCGAATTGAATAGGTTGAACACAATGAATTCGTCGGCGAGCGGGCCGAGGAGGTTAAACAGCATGGTTGGCCTCCCGGGTTCTGGCATTGCCGATGTCCAGACCGGACAAGGCATCCACGATGACCGACATGCGGCTGCCCAGGGATCCCTTGATCATCACCACATCACCGGCGTGAATGTCGTCCAGCACGGCGGCGGTGAGCGCGTCGGATGTTTCGGCATGGCCGCCCCGCATGGCGGCTGGCAGTGCGTCGTCCAGCGCTTTCATGTCGGGGCCTGCGCAGAACACCCGATCGACATCGGCAGCTTCCAGGTCTCGTGCGAGAGCGGCATTTAGCCGGGGTGCGGTCTCGCCCAGTTCGAGCATGTCCCCGAGGACTGCAATCCTGCGGCCCCCGGTTTTGGGCTGACTTGACGCGAGCACCGCAAAGGCGGCCCGCATGGAAGCGGGGCTGGCGTTGTAGCTCTCATCGATCACGGTCACGGGACCGTCTTCCAACTGAATAAGAAAGCGGGCACCGCGTCCCTTCGGGGCAGAAAGCTCGCCCAGGGCCTCGGCAGCGATGTTCAGATCGCCTTCCAGCGCGTGGACGCTGGCAAGGACCGCCAGCGTGTTGTGAATCCAGTGACGTCCGGGCACCTGAAGGCGGTAGCGGATGATTCGGTCGCCGATCCGTGCCGTGATGTCGCTGCCGTCGCCCGACAATGCACAGGCCGACAGGCAGGCATCCGCTTCGGGATGAGCGCCGAAACCCAGCACCCGTTCAACGCCATGCGCCCAGGCCCGGGAGGCAAGGATGGCAAAATAGACATTGTCCCGGTTGAGAACAGCGGTCGAACCCTCCGACATACCGTCGAAAATTTCGGCCTTGGCATCGGCGATACCGGCGACGCTGTCGAAGAATTCCAGATGCACGGCGGCGATGGTCGTGATGATCGCAACGTCCGGGCGTGCGAGTTTACTCAGAACGGAAATTTCACCTGCGTGGTTCATGCCCATCTCGATGACCGCGAACCGCGCTTCGCGCGGCAGGCGCGAGAGGGTCAGAGGCACGCCGATATGATTGTTTAGGTTGCCTTGCGTTGCGTGGGTTGTGCCGAGCGCGCCGAAGGCAATGCCGAGGGCTTCCTTGGTGCCGGTTTTTCCGACAGAACCCGTTACGCCGATGACGGATGCTTTGCTCCGGTCCCGGGCGGACCGGCCCATGGCTTCGAGCGCGTGCATGGCGTCCTCGACCTGCACCAGCGGGGCATCCTTGGGCAGATCAGCGGGCTCCTGGCTGACCAACGCAGCGGCGGCACCGGCCTCGAAGGCGCTGGCGACGAAATCATGTCCGTCGAACTGCTCGCCGGAGATGGCAACGAACAAGTCGCCGGGCTGGCAGGTGCGACTGTCGATGGATACACCGGTTGCCTGCCAATTGTCGGTGTTGAGGCGGCCATGGGTCGCGGCGGCGACCTCTTCGGCATGCCAGAGGGGCGCGGAAGCGGTCATTTTGCCACCTCGCCGCCATGTTCGAGAAGGATTGTGTGCGCGACCTCGGCATCGTCGAAGGGGAGAGTCTCACTCCCGAGAATCTGTCCGGTTTCGTGCCCCTTGCCAGCGATGATTAGGACATCGTCCGGGCCGAGTGCGGCGATGGCGGCGGCAATGGCTTCCGCACGGTCACCGATATCGGTTGCTCCGGGGCAGCCACCAAGCACCTGGCGGCGAATGGAAGCCGGGTCCTCGCGGCGGGGGTTGTCATCTGTAACAACGACCCGGTCGGCCTGCTCTCCGGCGACCTGGCCCATCATCGGACGTTTGCCGGAATCGCGATCGCCACCGGCACCGAACACCACATGCAGCAGACCGCGTGTGTGCGGGCGAATCGCCGCCAGCGCAGTCTTCAGCGCGTCGGGGGTGTGGGCATAGTCCACATAAATCTGGGCACCGTTTTGGAGAGCGCCGACCCGTTCCATGCGTCCGCGCACGCCACGCAGATGGGCAAGCGTGCTGAATGCCTCGGTCATGTCTGCACCGGTTTCGACTGCTAGCGCGAGCGCGGCAAGCACGTTGTAGGCTTGGAAGCCGCCCACGAGATTGAGCCGGGTTTCGAAGCTCTGGTCCCGCATGGTGACGCACAGTCGCAGCCCATCGGGCAATGCGGACACATCGGCGATATGGATGTCGCTGGTCTGGATGCCGAAGCTGCGGATGCGGTGTCCGGCGGCGCGGCAGGCTTCGGCGACCGGTTCGAAATAAGGGGAATCGGCGTTCAGCACCGCGGCATGGTCGGCGGGCAGCAGGAACCGGAAGAGGCGAAGTTTCGTATCCAGATAGGCGGCCTCGGTCTTGTGATAGTCGAGGTGGTCGCGGCTCAGATTCGTGAATGCGGCGGCTTCGAAACGCACACCATCGAGCCGGTACTGGTCGAGACCGTGGGACGAAGCTTCGAGCGCCAGACGGTCGATCCCCGCAGTGGCCAGCTCGCTGAGCGTCTGATGCAGGGTAACGGGATCGGGGGTTGTCAGGCTGGCGCCGGCTTCGAAACCGTCGGCATCCAGGCCCAGTGTGCCCATGCTGGCCGATTTCTCGCCCAGCAAGGCCCATATCTGGCGCGTGAATCCGGCGACCGAGGATTTGCCGTTCGTGCCCGTGACACCGACCACCGTGGCGGGTTGCTTTGGATAGAATTTCGCCGCGAACTGGGCGAGGCGCCAGCGCGGGTTCGCATCCGTGATCAGGCAGGGTGATCTGGTCTCGGGGGAATCGATAGTCGTTCCGTCGGGAGCGAGAACAGCGACCGCGCCCCGCGCGAGCGCATCATCGATGAAGTCACGGCCATCGGTGCCCGAGTTCTCGGTTGCACTCGGCAGCGCAGCGAACAGATAACCCGGCTTGACCCGGCGGCTGTCTGCGGTGAGCCCGGAAATTTCCGTTTCGCGCATGATGGGGTCGATGGTCATCATATCGGGCAGCAGCTCAGTTAGTCGCATGGCGCGGGGTCCCGGCTGCGGGCCCGTCCGTGGCGTTGACCGTCAGGGCGCGAATGATCTCCGGTGCGCTCTCGTCGAGGGGTGCGATACCGAAGAGCGGGGCCATGCGCTTGATGACGGCGCCGACCACCGGTGCGGCCGTCCAGCCACCGGTGGCGTAGCCGAAGCTTTCCTTGATGCCCTTGGGTTCATCGACCATCGCATAGACGACGAAACGCGGTTCGGTGACGGGGAAGACCCCGACGAAGGATGAAATCAATGCGTTGCGCTTGTAGCTGCCGTTGACCTGTTTTTCCGCGGTGCCGGTCTTGCCACCGACCAGATAACCCGGGGCATCGGCGTTGCGGCCCGTGCCGTTCTCAACGACCAGACGGAGCAGGCGGCGCATCTTGTCCGAGGTCTCTTTCGAGAACACCTGCACGCCGCCTGTTTCCGACGTCTTGCTGCGGATCAGGGTTACCGGACGCAGGATTCCGCCATTCACCGAGGCTGCCACGGCGCTGGCCAGATGGAGCGGGGTGACCGCGATCCCGTGGCCATAGGCGATGGTCATGGTGTTGATCTCGCGCCACTGGGTCGGGATCATCGGAAGGGCCTGTTCAGGCAGCTCGATACTGGTTCGCCGCAACAGGCCGAGATGGCCCAGATACTGGCGCTGGCGTTCCGAGCCGATGTCGAGCGCCATCTTGGCCGAGCCGATATTGGACGAGACCTTGAAGATTTCGGGAACCGTCAGGACACGGTTTTCCGGGTGAAAATCCGAAATCCGGAAGCGCGAGATACGGATGGGCTTCCGCGCGTCATAGGTCTTGCTCATGCTCGCCGCGCCGGTTTCCAGTGCGATCGCATGATTGAAGATCTTGAACACCGAGCCGAGTTCGTAAACGCCCAGTGTGATCCGGTTGAAGCGTGTTTCGTCGGGCGCCTGAGCCGGGGCGTTAGGGTCGAAATCGGGCAGCGAGACCATGGAAACCACTTCGCCGGTACGCACATCAAGAACGATGGCGCCACCGCCGATGGCTTTGAATTTTTCGATCTGACTGGCGAGTTCCTGACGGACGATCTGCTGGACGCGAATGTCGATGGAGAGCTGCAGCGGTGTTTTCGCACCCTCAATTGCTGCATCCATGCTCTGTTCGATTCCCGCGAGCCCGAGATTGTCGACATTCGTAAAGCCGACAATGTGGCCGGCCAGGCGCCCATGGGGATAGACGCGGCGCTCTTCGGCTTCGAAATCCAGGCCGGGGATACCCAGCCGGTTGATCTCGAATTGCTGGGTCGGGGTGAGGTTCCGACGAATCCAGACAAAGCTCCGGTCGGATGCCAGACGTGCAGCCACCACCTCTTCACTCAGATCGGGAATCACCTCGACGATGCGTGCCGCTGCCGCGGCCGGGTCGGTGACCTTGCGGGGATTGGCGAACAGGGAGGCCGTGGGCAGGCTGGTGGCCAGCAAAACGCCGTTTCGGTCCACGATATCGGCGCGCGACATGGGTTGGGGACGCACGATGTCCCGCGTCGCGGCACTGTGAATGTCGTCATGTTCGTTCAGCACGACGATGTCGAACAGGCGGACCCCGACCACAAGGAAGGCGGCCGCCATCAGCGTGCCCCCGATCAGCAGCCGCGTACGCGCGGTTTCGATCGCCTGCTTCTTGGTGCTTTCGATCCTGATCCGCCGCGTCATCGCTCACCTGCCGTGTCCGTCCGGACATCGTCACGCACGATTTCGCGCAGAACGTCATCAAGGGAACGGGAGCGTTCGGGCTTGGGCGCTGTCGCGGTTGCCACGGGGATTACCGCCGAGCGGGCCGGGGCAGTGGGTTTCGCCTTCGGGGTGGCGGTCGGCAGCGCGATTTCTGTGCCCAGGCCATCCGGGCCGATGGTGCGGTTGCGTGTGTCCAGTTCGCTGTCCGGGCGGACGGGTAAAGTCCCGGCCCCGGCGAGCTGGTTGCCGGCTACGGGCATCAGATCGAGATGGCGCCGGGCCAGTTCCTCGAGACGTTCGGGCTGATTGAGGAAACTCCATTCGGCGCGCAGCACGTGAATAGCCTCGCGGTCGGCGCGGATGTCCCGGTTCAAAGTCGCCAGGCGATCATCGAGCTCGGACACTTCGAAGGAGATATAGAACAGGGCACCACCTGCCGCGGCGGCCAGCAACAACAGAACGGAGGAGGTCGGCCGGATCATGCGGTCCCTCCCTTGCCGATCGGGCCCCAACCGGGTGCGTCGGTTCGCTCGCCGACCCGCAACCGGGCGGAACGGGCGCGCGGGTTTTGCGCGGTTTCGCTGTCGGTGGGCTGAGTCGCGCGCCGTGAGGGCAAACGCCAGGCCGGGGGGCGGCCTGCGGGTTCGTCGGGCATGTGTCTGGAACCGCGGCCATCGCCACCGCTGCGCGTACGTAGAAAGGCTTTGACCGGACGATCTTCCAACGAATGGAAGGATACAACAGCCAGGCGTCCGCTCGGCTGCAGCAGCTCCTCCGCGCCGACGAGACCGCGCTCGAGCTCGCCGATCTCGTCATTCACGTGAATGCGGATCGCTTGGAAGGTCCGTGTGGCAGGGTCCACATGGCTCTTGTGGGATTTCGGGATCACTGCGCGGACGATCTCGGCCAACTGGCCGGTGGTGCGAATTTCCTGTTCAGTGCGGGCCTGTACGATGGCACGGGCCACGCGGCGCGCGTGGCGTTCTTCGCCCAGCGTGCGCACCATATGGGCCAGGTCGGATTCACTGGCGGTGTTCACCACATCGGCGGCGCTTTCGCCCTGACGCTCCATGCGCATGTCGAGGGGGCCGTCCTTGGCAAAGGAAAAACCCCGTTCGGCTACATCGATCTGGGGGGAGGAGACACCCAGATCGAGGGTGACACCATCGACGGCGTCGATCCCGAGTCCGCGCACGAGGTTATCCATATCGCCGAAGCGGCCGGGGAGGAGACGCAGGCGCGCGCCGTAGATTTCCAGGAGAGGCTGGTTGCGGGCGATTGCATCGGGGTCGCGATCGATGCCGAGGACCGTGCAATCGGCGGCATCGAGGATCGCGCGGGCATAGCCGCCGCCGCCAAGCGTACCATCGACATAGATGCCGCCGTCGCGCGGTGCGAGCGCATCTATCACTTCGTTGAGAAGAACCGGGGTGTGTCCGGGAGCCACGGGGACTCCGGAGTTGTCGGGATGACGCGATGACCGCGCCACCATCACGTCCGGTCTCCTTCGCCGCCGGGCGGGGTGCCCGGGCGCAGGGTCAGGCCTTTTACGGCCGCCTGCTTGACCGCGTCGGCCTGGTAGGCCGCGAAGGTTTCCGGGTTCCAGACTTCGAACAGCGGCCCGCGCCCCACAAACGCAGCCTGATCCGAGAGGCTGGCATGGGCGATCAGGCTTTCGGGCAAAAGCACGCGGCCTTCACCATCGAAGGAGAGCTGCTGGGCGTTGGCAAAGAGCGCGGCTGTCAGGGTGTCGTGTTCGTCGGAGAACATGTCATAGGCATCCACCCCGGCGCCAAGCTTCTCCATCCACTCCATGCCGCCGCACTGAACCGCGGGATGCTTGAACGACGGGAACGCCACAATGCCGTGAAACGCCTGCCCTGACAGGACAGCACGGAACGCCGCAGGGACCGAGACCCGACCCTTGCGATCGACCTTGTTAATCGTGGTCGAAAGGAACAACGCCATTGTGTGTTTGCACGCCATCGGTCTGACCCGATGGCTCCAGCCCCTCCGTTTGCCTTGGCATACGCGCCAAATTGGGATTTTTTGGGATATCATGGGTTTTTATGGGTCGTCAACGACAAAACTAGTAAAAACCTAGATATTTTCGAGTGTTGATCGCGCTGATCTAAGGGCGATCAAGTAACCCAAATCTTCTCCGCTCACGTTCCGCGCCGGACCAAACAAATTCTGCGCGCAATGATGCGGCGGAACGTTGTTCCCAAAATGTTCTTTTCTTGGAAAGTAAGCGCCAGGCGGTCTGTAAGCCGGGTTCTGTCTCCGCGCTTACCGAAGTAATCGCGGGAGATGGCCATTCATCTGGGACGTCCGTTGCCGGACGCCTCACGCGACCTACCCGGGCTGCGGCGCGGAAGTGCGCCATATGCAGCCCCTATTCGGTCTTGCTCCCGGTGGGGTTTGCCCTGCCACCCCCGTCGCCGGGGGCGCGGTGCGCTCTTACCGCACCCTTTCACCCTTACCGGCACGAAGACCGGCGGTTTGCTTTCTGTGGCACTTTCCCTGGGGTCGCCCCCGCCGGCCGTTAACCGGCACCGTACTTCCGTGGAGCCCGGACTTTCCTCACACGGACGGGTTTCCCCATTGCCCGCGCGCGGCCATCCGACCGCCTGGCGAAGCCGATCCTTAGGCCGAAGAGCGGGTTTCTGCAACCAGTGCATGGATCGCGGCGATGCGTCCGCGGGTTTCGGTATCGGCAATGCCGTCATGGTTCTGCGCACGAAACCGGCGCTGGAACGCCGAGAGAACAATCGCCGGATCGTTGTTGGTCATGTCATAGCCGATGGCCTGCAGATAAGACGCCGTATCATGTTCACGGATCGGGTCCCCGATGGTATCGGTCCAGAAGGCGATTCCTTCGCTTGCGATCTCCGCCCAGGGGAACAGTTCGCCGGGGTCGATCTTGCGGGCTGGGGCAATGTCGGAATGGGCTACCACATTGCGCGCCGGGATCGGGTGGCGGTCGAGAATGCCCTGGGCGAGCTCGATCAGGGCTTCGATCTGGGCCTCGGGAAAGGGGCGGTAGCCGTAATCATGTCCCGGATTGGAGAGTTCGATGCCAATCGAGCGCGAATTTATGTCATGCCACCCGCGCCAGGCCCCGACGCCGGCATGCCAGGCGCGGTCGGCTTCCGCAACCATCCGCCAGGTGGTACCATCTTCGTCGATCAGATAATGCGCGCTGACCTGGGACGCCGGATCGCACAGCCAGTCGCGGGCGCGGGTCGTCGGCATCATGCCGGTGTAGTGGATCACCAGCGTGTCGATCACCGGATCGATGCCGCGCTCGGGCTTGCGGGCGTTAAAGTTCGGCGAAGTGTATTCGATGATCATGACGCGGCCCGGCTGGCGATCGCTTCCTGCAACGCTTCGAGCTCCAGCCAGCGGTCTTCGGCGGCGGCAATCGCGGTTTCCACTTCGCCGAGCTTCTGCGCGGCGCTTTCATAGGCGTTGCGATCATTAGCGAAGAGGTCGGGATCGGCCAGGACCTTTTCAAGCTGCGCCTTGGCCGTTTCCAGCGCGGTGATCTTGCCGGGCAGAGCGTCGAGTTCGTGCTGTTCCTTGAAGGACAGCTTTTTCGGTGCGCTGTCTTTCGGGCGGGGTCGTACGGATTTCGGCGCGCTGCCGGATTTCTTTTCACTGGCAGCAGCGTTGCTGCGTTTGCGCTGGCTGAGATAATCCGCGTAGCCGCCGGGATATTCCTCCACCACGCCATTGCCCTCGACGGCGATGGTGCTGCTCACGACCCGGTTCAGGAAGTCACGGTCATGACTAACCAGCAGCACTGTGCCGTCATAGCTGTCCAGCATGTCGAGCAGCACATCCAGCGTATCGGCATCGAGATCGTTGGTCGGCTCGTCGAGCACCAGCAGGTTCGAGGGCTGGGCGAGGATCTTGGCGAGCAGCAGCCGGTTACGTTCGCCTCCAGACAATGTCCCGACCGGCGCACGGGCCTGTTTTTCGTCAAACAGAAAGTCACGCAGATAGGCCACCACATGGCGCGGGGTGCCGTGCACATTGATGGAATCGCCGCCCTTGGGGGCCAGCGTCTGCCAGAGAGTGTCGTTGGGATCCAGCTGGCTGCGGGTCTGATCGAAGAAGGAGATGGAGAGGTTCTTGGCCCGGCGCAGACGGCCGCTGTCGCGTTCTTCTTCACCGATCAGGATTTTCAGGAGCGTGGTTTTTCCTGCGCCGTTCGGTCCGATGAAACCGACCCGGTCGCCGCGCAGAATACGCGTGGAAAATCCGTCCACGATTTTCAGGTCGCCGAAGGATTTCGTCAGGTTTTCGCAATCGATCACCATGCGGCTGCTGATCGGGCCGCTTTCCAGCTCGAATTTGACGAGGTCCTGTCCGGTCAGGAGCGCCTTGCGCTGGGCGCGCAATTGCCCGAGCCGTTCGAGCCGCCCCTGATTTCGTTTGCGCCGGGCGGTCACGCCGCGTTCAAGCCAGCGGGCTTCGGCTTTCAGTTTCTGGTCGAGTTTCTGGGCCGCCTTCAGTTCGGCATCGGCGACCTGTTCGGTCCAGGCATCGAAATGCGCATAGCCCTTTGTGTTGTGGCTCAGCTTGCCCCGGTCCATCCAGAGCGTGTCCGTGGTGACCGCTTCGAGAAACGCCCGGTCATGGCTGATGACCACCAGGGTCTTACGTCGGTCGACCAGTTCGCGTTCCAGCCACTCGATGGTCGGCAAATCCATATGGTTGGTCGGTTCGTCGAGCAGCAGGACGTCGGGATCGCCGAGCATGGCGCGCGCCATGGCCGCCCGGCGGGCTTCCCCGCCTGACAGGCTGTCGGCCTGTCGCGCACCGTCGATCTCGACCCGCGACAACGCGGCATCGACTTCGTGGCGCGGGGCGTTTTCCGCACCAGCCACGAATTCCGCCACGGTCTGCCCGGCGATCACCGGGACGTCCTGGGGCAGGTAGCCGATGGTCAGGCCGGGCTGGATGAACAGTTCACCCTGATCGGGTTCGATCACCCCGGCTAGCACTTTCAGGATGGTCGATTTTCCCGACCCGTTCCGGCCCACCAGACAGGCGCGCATGCCGGGTACAATTACCAGTTCCGCACCGGTGAACAGCGGCTCACCGCCGAAACCGACGGCAGCATTCTTCAGGGCAAGAACAGGTGGATCTGTGGCCATCGGTGCCGGGGCGTCTACTTGATCCCGCGCTGGGCGCAAATCTTGTCGTAGGCGGCGTTGATTGCGGCTAGCTTGTCGTTGGCCACCTCGACGAACTCCTCGGGCATGCCCTGGGCGATCAGGGAGTCCGGATGGTTCTCGCGGACAAGCTTGCGGTATTCCGACTTGATCGTGTCATTGTCCGCATCATGGGCCACGCCAAGCACCGTGTAGGGGTCGGCCTGATCGGGACCCATATTCTGTTCGCGAATACGGGCAAAGTCGGTCTCGGTAAAACCGAAGATCGCCGCCACGTTCCGGAGATACTCCAGTTCGTCCTCATGGACTTCGCCATCGGCCTTGGCGATATGGAACAGGCAGTTCAGCAGCTCTTCGCGAACGGCCGGGTTGCCGGTGAACATGCCCGCGACCTGCCGGGCATAGGGTTCGTATCCGGCGGTGGATTTGCGGGCCTGATTGAACACCCGGGCGACGTTCTGGGTTTCCTCGGGGGCCACCTTGAAGACCCGGCGGAAGGCACGGATTTCATCGGGCGTCACCACGCCATCGGCCTTGGCGAGTTTCGCGCCCAGCGCGATGACTGCAATGGTAAAGCCGATCTGCCTGGTCGGATCCGCCTCGATGGCCTCAGGTGCGTTCTCATGCGCCTTGTCCACGAGGTGGCCTGCGCCTGCGCCGATCAACGCGCCCAGCGGTCCGCCGATCACGAACCCGGCCGTGCCGCCAATTACCTTGCCCCAGATACTCATGGGCAGACCTTTACCGGAAAGCGGGCGGGGATGGAACGGGTGAGTTTGATAAGAGATCGCCACCTTTGACTTTCGGCAGATGAAGACCCAGTCTCGCGGTCTGCGAAATAGGGTTTTTCGATGAGTCAGCAGACCGCAAACGACAGCTTTGGACAGTGGCATTTCTGGATCGACCGGGGCGGCACCTTTACCGACATTGTCGGGCGCGCACCCGACGGCACGCTGCACACCCATAAGCTGCTTTCGGAAAACCCAGAGCATTATGACGATGCCGCCGTACAGGGCATTCGCGAACTGCTCGGCCTGTCCGCCGGTGACCCGATCCCGTCCGAAAAAATCGGTGCCGTGAAGATGGGCACGACCGTGGCAACGAATGCCTTGCTCGAACGCAAGGGCGACCGCACGGTGCTCGCCGTCACGCGCGGTTTCCGCGATGCGCTGCGGATTGGCTACCAGGCCCGCCCAAGGCTGTTCGACCGGGAGATCATTCTCCCCGAACTGCTCTATGAGCAGGTGGTCGAGATCGACGAGCGGGTGAACGCGCAGGACGAGGTTCTGGTGCCCTTCGATGCAGAGGGTGCGCGGGCGTCGCTGCAGGCGGCCTATGACGACGGCATTCGCGCTGTCGCGATTACCTTCATGCACGGTTACCGGGTGCCCGATCACGAAGCGGCCTGCGCAGAGATCGCCCGCGACATCGGTTTCACGCAGATCTCGGTGAGCCATGAAACCAGCCCGCTGATCAAGCTGGTGGGACGCGGTGACACCACCGTGGTCGATGCCTATCTGTCGCCCATTCTGCGGCGTTATGTGGGCCGGGTCGCCGACGAACTGGGCGATGTGAATTTGATGTTCATGCAGTCCAATGGCGGGTTGACCGATGCGCGCATGTTCCAGGGCAAGGATGCGATTCTGTCGGGTCCGGCTGGCGGCGTGGTGGGCGCGGTGCAGGTGAGCGAGGCCGCCGGCTTCGATCAGATGATCGGCTTCGATATGGGTGGCACCTCCACCGATGTGACCCATTACAACGGCGAATACGAACGCGCCTTTGAGACGCTGGTGGCGGGCGTGCGGATGCGTGCGCCGATGATGCAGATTCACACCGTCGCCGCAGGGGGCGGTTCGATCTGTTTCTTCGATGGCGCGCGCTATCGGGTGGGTCCGGAAAGTGCGGGCGCGGATCCGGGGCCGGCCAGCTATGGCAAGGGCGGGCCGCTGACCGTGACCGACTGCAATGTGATGCTCGGCAAGCTGCAGCCGGAACATTTTCCGGCCGTGTTCGGGCCGGACCAGAACTCACCTCTGGATGCCGATGTGGTCGCCGAGAGGTTCGCCGCGCTCACCGAGGAAATCCGGAACACCACGGGTGACACGCGCAGCCCCGCCGAAGTGGCCGAGGGGTTCCTG
Organism: Alphaproteobacteria bacterium; assembly: GCA_038137215.1. Lineage (GTDB taxonomy): Bacteria > Pseudomonadota > Alphaproteobacteria > UBA6615 > UBA6615 > JABJAG01. The sequence continues at coordinate 21,051 of JAYQBG010000008.1, read as the reverse complement.
AAGATCGCTGTCGAGAACATGGCCAATGCGATCAAGAAGATCTCCGTCCAGCGCGGCTATGACGTCACGAAATACACGCTCTGCGCCTTTGGTGGCGCGGCGGGCCAGCACGCCTGTCTGGTGGCCGATGCGCTGGGTATGACGAAGGTGCTGTTGCATCCGCTCGCCGGTGTTTTATCAGCCTACGGGATGGGGCTGGCCGATATCCGTGCTCTGCGCGAGCAGTCGGTCGAGGTGCCGCTGGGTGACACCGTCTCCGACGACGTAACCGGGATGCTTGCGCGCCTGGCCGACGCGGCGCGGGGCGAAGTGTCGGGCCAGGGCGTCGATGATGCCCGGATCAAGATGCGGCAGCGATTGCATCTCCGCTATGAGGGAACCGATACCTCGCTCGAAGTGGATTTCGGGGATGCGAAGACCATGGCTGATCAGTTTGCCGTACTGCACCGGCAGCGCTACGGCTTCACCATGTCGGAGAAGGCGCTGATCGTGGAAACCGCAGCGGTTGAAGCGGTGGGTGTGTCTGACGAGGATGTGGAACACAGCATTGCTGGCACCGGTTCAGGTGCTGCCGCGGGTGGCGGGGCGCAAGCTGTGGCCCGGGTTGCGGCCCATATGGCGGGCGCATCTCACGACACGCCGGTCTTCGCGCGGGAGGCACTGGCGCCGGGGTCTGCCATCGACGGACCGGCCATCATCAGCGAGTCCGTGGCCACGACCGTCGTCGAACCCGGCTGGCGCGCGACCATGTCCGAACGCGGCGACCTGGTTCTCGAGCGGGTGGTGGCTGCCGACCGCGTTGCCGCCATCGGCACCGAGGTCGATCCGGTGATGCTCGAGGTCTTTAACAACCTCTACATGTCCATCGCCGAGCAGATGGGCGTGACCCTGCGGAACACGGCCTATTCGGTGAACATCAAGGAACGGCTGGATTTCTCCTGCGCGATCTTCGATCCCGACGGGAATCTTGTCGCCAACGCACCCCATATGCCGGTGCATCTCGGTTCCATGTCCGAAAGCATTCGCGCCGTCATCCGCAACAACGAAGGGGCGATGGTGCGCGGAGACGTCTATGTCCTGAACGCGCCCTATAACGGCGGCACCCATCTGCCCGATGTCACGGTGATCACCCCGGTCTTTGATGATGATGGTGCGGACATTCTCTTCTATGTGGGCAGCCGTGGGCACCACGCCGATATCGGCGGCATTTCGCCGGGCTCCATGCCGCCGGATTCGAAGGTGATCGAAGACGAGGGCGTGCTGATCGACAACTTCAAGGCCGTCGATGCCGGGCATTTCCGCGAGGGCGACTTCCGCGACCTGCTCGCCTCGGGCGCTCATCCGGCCCGCAATGCCGACCAGAACGTGGCCGACCTGAAGGCGCAGATCGCCGCCAACGAGAAGGGCGTCTCGGAACTGCGCCGCATGGTCGACCAGTTCGGGCTGGCCACGGTCCACGCCTATATGCGCCATGTGCAGGACAATGCCGAAGAATCCGTCCGCCGGGTGATCGACGTGCTCAAGGATGGCGACTTCACCTATCCCCTCGACAATGGCGCGGAGATCAGGGTGGCAGTCTCCATCGATCAGGATTCACGCAGTGCGACGGTCGATTTCACCGGCAGCAGCGCGCAGCTCGACAGCAATTTCAACGCCCCCACGGCGATTGCCCGTGCGGCGGTATTGTATGTCTTCCGCACGCTGGTCGATGACGACATTCCGATGAACGAGGGCTGTCTGAAACCCATCGAGATCGTCATCCCGCCCCGCTCCATGCTGGCGCCGGAATATCCCGCGGCGGTCGTGGCCGGGAATGTTGAGACCAGCCAGGCGATCACCGATGCGCTGTATGGCGCGCTCGGTGTGATGGCGGCGGCTCAGGGCACGATGAACAACCTCACCTTTGGCAATGAGCGTCACCAGTATTACGAGACGATCTGCGGCGGGTCCGGCGCGGGGCCGGATTTTGACGGCACCTCGGCGGTTCACACCCATATGACCAACTCGCGGCTCACCGATCCGGAGATTCTCGAATGGCGTTTCCCGGTTCTGCTGGAGAGTTTCGAAGTCCGGGAGGGCTCGGGGGGCAACGGCAAGCATCGCGGCGGCGATGGCGCCCGGCGGCGGGTGCGTTTTCTCGAGGAGATGGACGTGATGATGCTCGCCAATCGCCGCAAGATCCCGCCCTATGGGCTGGCGGGCGGGGAGGATGCCGCGCCGGGCCGCAACTGGTTGGAGCGCACCGACGGGTCCCGGGTGGAGATGTCCGCCACCGATCGGACCCGCGCCCATCCCGGCGACACCTTTGTGATCGAAACGCCGGGCGGCGGCGGATTTGGTAGTCGATCGGAGAACTCCCATTAACAAGAAAGACTACAAGGCGACGCTTGAAGCGTTGCAGATTCAGTTGGTGAAGCTGCAGCGGCATGTGATTGCCGACGAATTGCGGGTGCTGGCGGTGCTTGAAGGCCGGGACTCGGCCGGCAAGGATGGCGTGATCAAGCGCATCGTCGAGCATCTCAGCCCGCGTGACACGCGCGTGGTGGCGCTGGGGATTTCGTCCGACCGCGAGCAGCGCAGCTGGTATTTTCAGCGCTATGTGGAGGAGTTTCCTGCGGCCGGGGAAATCGCTCTGTTCAATCGTTCCTGGTACAACCGGGCGGGGGTTGAGCGTGTGATGGGCTTTGCCAGCGAGGCCGAGCAACGTGTCTTCATGGAGACCGTCCCGGACTTCGAACGGATTGCCGTGCATGGCGGTGTGTCACTCATCAAGTACTATCTGGATATTTCGCGCGAGGAACAGGCAAGGCGGCTGGCGAAACGGCGCGACGATCCGCTCAAGCAATGGAAGATCAGTCCGGTCGATGCCAAGGCGCAGGATTTTTGGGACGAGTACAGCGCCGCGCGCGATGCCATGCTGGTGAGCACCCACCGCCCGGCTGCACCCTGGTCTATCGTCATGACCGATGACAAGCGGACAGCACGGATCAACCTGATCCGTAATCTGCTGTCCCGGTTTGATTACGAGGGCCGCGACGACGATCTGATCATGCCCGACCGCGACGTCGTGTTCCGGTATGACGATGTCGCGAATGGCAGTCAGACGCTCTCGGCATAGGCCGCATGCAGAGCCCGTGGTGTTTCGCGGCGTGAGATACAGGACGAAGCTCTCTTTACTGCGGGTCGGATAGGGCCTATCGCGTATGGGAGTGCACATGCCGGATCCGGAAACGAGATGAACGCGCCGCCTGCCAATCCGCGAATGCTGATCGCCGTTCTGGCCGTGATTGCTGCGCTTGGCCCGCTGTCGATGCAGATCATTCTGCCCGTCCTGCCGGTGATGCAGGTGGCCTTCGACGTCCTGGCGGCCACGGTGCAATACGCGCTGTCGCTGGCGCTGTTCACCATCGCCTTTTCCACGCTGGTCTATGGTCCGGCCTCGGACCGCTATGGCCGCCGCCCGGTTCTGGTGATCGGGCTGGTGATCTTCATCATTGGCAGCGCCATTTCGACTTTCGCGCCGACCATCGAGATCGTCATTCTCGGGCGCATCGTGCAGGCCGTGGGCGGGGCGGCCGGGATGGTGCTGAGCCGGGCCATCATCCGCGATCTCTATGACCGTGACACGGCCGCGCGCTTGATGGCCTACATGATCACCGCGCTGGTCGTGGCGCCCATGATTTCCCCGCTGATCGGTGGCCTGCTCAATGACGCATTCAACTGGCGCGCGGTGTTCGTCTTCGCCGGGGTGGTCGGCGCGCTGGTGCTCGCGCTCGCACTGCCCAAAGTGCCCGAAACCCTGCAACCGAGATCGGGGGTGCAGACCTTTCGCGGCATGCTGGGCGGTTTTGCAATCCTGCTACGGTTGCCCGCCTTCCTCGGCTATGCCGGGCAGGTTGGCTTCGGCATGGGCATGTTCATGGCGTTCCTGGGCGCCACACCCTTCGTGATGATCAATGTTCTCGAACGTCCGCCGACCGAATTCGGATTGTTCTTCGTGCTGATCTCGGCGGGATTCATGGTCGGTACCTTTCTGACCGGACGGTTCGGTGACCGGATCGGGCTCGACCGGATGATGCGGCTGGGCAGTGCGCTCGCCGTCGTGTTCGGATGCGTCATGCTTGCCTTTGTGCTGGCAGGTCTCTGGTCACCCTGGACGATCTTCCTGCCCGGGGCGGGCATAGCGCTGGCCAATGGTCTGGCGATGCCCAACGCCCAGGCCGGTGCCATCAGCATCAATCCGCGCTTTGCCGGGACCGCTTCCGGGCTGCTGGCATTCATTCAGATGCTGATCGGCGCCGGGTTTGCACAACTCGCAGGCGTTGTGCAGGACGACACACCGCTGCCCATGGCGGTGGTGATGCTGGCTGCCTCGGTGCTCGCGTTTTTGAGTTCGAACTTCCTGACACGAGTGGGTGGTGACAAGGCCTAGTCGCCGCGTGCCATGCCCTCGCGGCGCGGATCGGCACCGCCGCGCAATACGCCGTCGATCACTTCAATTCCGTGCAAGCCGCTGTTCATATCCCGTACCTGAACCCGGTTGCCCAGGGCCTCAAGCGGCGCTTTCAGGGTCTCGGCCGGTGTGCCCGCTTCGAGGTCGGTAAACCGGTTCCGGTTGACCAGGTGTCCCAGATCGATGGCAGCCTGAATGTCCATGTTCCAGTCCAGCACCGCTACAAGGGTCCTGGCGACATAACCGATGATCCGGCTACCGCCGGGTGAACCCACCACGAGGCGGAGGTTGTCTTCCTTATCGAACACAAGCGTGGGCGCCATCGAGCTGCGCGGGCGTTTGCCGGGTTCGAGCCGGTTGACCACTGGGCGGCCGTCCTTCTCGGGGCGGAAGGAGAAGTCGGTCAGTTCGTTGTTCAGCAGGAAGCCGCCGACCATGATCTGCGACCCGAACGCGCCTTCGATGGTGGTCGTCATCGAGATGGCGTTCCCGTCCGTATCCACGATCGAAATATGGCTGGTGCCGGGACGTCCGTTCTGGGTGTCGGCGGCCGGCAGCTTTTCCGGGGTGCCGGGCGGCGAGCCCGGCACCACCGGCGGAATGATCGAGGTGTTGGTGCGGATCAGCCCGGCACGCACAGCAAGATAGGCCCGGTCGAGCAAGCTTTCGGCGGGAACCGGCACAAAGTCGGAATCGGCCATGTACTGGTTGCGGTCGGCGAAGGCGAGTTTTGAGGCTTCGTTGAGCAGGTGCCAGCTTTGGACGCTTTCCGGACCCAATGCGGGCAGATCGAAATTTTCAAGAATCCCGAGAATTTGCCCGACGGTCAGACCGCCTGAGGAGGGCGGGCCCATGCCGCAGACCCGATAGCCTCGGTAGGTGTGGCAGACCGGCTCCCGGTGGATCACATGATAGGCTGACAGATCCGAGAGGGACAGATAACCCGGGTTGACGGGAGCCGTCCGCACGGCCCTGACCATGGTCTGCGCAAGGTCGCCGCGATAGAAGGCGTCGGGGCCATCTGCTGCGATACGTTCGAGGGTCTCGGCGAAGGCCGGATTGGTTTTGCGCAAGCCCGCGGCCAGCGGTGTCCCGTCCGGAAAGAAATAGTCACGTGTCTGGGCAAATGTTTTCAGCCGTTCTGCCCGGGGTCCCCGCAGCATCGCGGCGAGGCGTGGTCCCACCGTGAACCCGTTTTGTGCGAGCACAATTGCCGGCTCGAAGAGCTCCGGCCAGTCGAGCTTGCCATGCGATGCGTGCAGGCTTGCGAGCAGGGCGACCGTCCCCGGCGTGCCGACCGACCGTCCGCCCACGACCGCCTCTCCAAATCCCATGGGTGACCCGTCGGCCTTCAGGAACAACTCCGGTGTCGCTTCGGCAGGTGCGGTTTCGCGTCCGTCATAGGCGATGGTTTTGCCGCTTTTCCGATCATGGAACAGTGCGAAGGCGCCGCCGCCAATGCCCGAACTCTGGGGTTCCACCAGATTGAGAACGAGCTGCACGGCGATGGCTGCGTCGGCTGCGCTGCCGCCCTTTCGCAGCATCTCCAGCCCGGCAGCGACCGCATCGGGATGGGCGGCGGCGACCATATGCCGGTCCGCAAAGGAGAGCGCGTGATCTCCGCGACCGGTCGAATCCTCGGGTTGGGGTGACTGGGCCAGGCCGGTATCGGGTGCCACCGCGAGCGTGGCGAAAAGACATGCCGCAAATTTGAAGACACAAATCCGTTTCATGGGGGCAAGCTGCCACGGATTCGGTGCATCCCCAACTGTGCGCTCCGTCACATCTTCGCCAAGAAGTTTGCGCTTATATGGCAGAGAGGATGGTTTGCGTTTGCGGGGGGCGAGAATTAGCTTGTGCCTGTCCACGCAACGGGAAACCGGAACCAGTTTCGGGCGTTTCCTGTTTATGGGGAACGCGAAGTTCATTTGGAGACATACGCACGTGCGAAAGCTACTGATCGGCCTGGGTGTCCTTGTTGTCGTTCTTGTAGGGGTGGCCTTTGCCGGTCCACTTCTGGTTCCGACGGATTCGATCAAATCCGACATCACAGCCGAGGTTCGCAAGGCCACGGGACGGGACCTGTCGATCAAAGGAAGGCTCAGCTTCCGCATTCTGCCCTCGCCGGGTGTCTCTGTCGGCGAAGTCACCCTGTCCAACCCGGAAGGACGTGGAACTCAGGGGATGGTGCAGGTGGCAGACGCGGCCGTGGATGTTGCGCTGCTGCCGCTGCTCTCCGGCAATGTTCAGGTCACACGAATTGTTCTGCGCGAGCCGGAAATTCTCCTGGAACAATATGCCGACGGGTCGAACAACTGGACCTTCGAACCCCAGGCCGAGCAAGCACCGGCCAGCGAGACAGCATCCTCAGCCTTGCAGAGCACCGGCTCATCCGGGACGCCTGCGGTCCGGTTCGACAATGTGGTTATCGAGAACGGAACGATCACCTATCGTACACCCGAAAGCTCGGGACGGGTCGAGAGTATCGACATGACGCTCGGCGCGGGTAGCCTGGCAGGGCCTTTCGCTGCGGAAGGATCGCTCGCGGCGCGCGGATTTGACATCACCATGGGTGCCACGATCGGCGAATTGGTTGCGGACAAGGCCACGCCGATCAACCTGCGTGTGGAAACCGCCGGCGCACGGGTGCTCTATAACGGCTTCCTGTCCGGTGCGACCGGAATGCCGCGTGTGTCCGGCCAGGTCGAGGTGCGTGCCGACGATCTTTCCAGGCTGGTCGCGAGTGTGACGGACGAGCCGCAGCCGGCCCTGCGTGGGAAGGCGCTTGAGCTGGACGGAGCGGTCGCGGCGACCCAGACGGCGATCAACCTCGACGATCTTGCGCTTCGGCTCGGAGACGATTCCGCAACCGGCGCTGCGAATGTTGCGCTTGGCGAGGACCTGAGCGCAAACCTCGTGCTCAACATGACCCAGCTCGATCTGGACCGGCTTCTCTCGGAAACGGCTCCGGCCGAACCAGGATCGGATTCTCCTGCCAGCAGCGCCTCGGGGGGAGACTCTGCCGAGGATCCGAAGCCGGCCACGGCGCCGGCCGGGTTCACGATTCCGAGTAATATTTCCGCCAGTCTTGAAACCAATATCGATGCGGTGATCTATCGTGAAGGCGTGATCCGCCAGGTCGTTCTCAATGCCGAACTGGCGCAGGGGGCACTGAACATTTCGCGTGCATTCGCACAACTTCCCGGCGGGACGTCGGCATCACTGGTCGGACTGGTAACGAGTGCAGACAGCGGTCCCGAGTTCAATGGTCAGGCTGAAGTCGCCTCGGACAACCTGCGCTCACTCCTGCAATGGGCGGGCGCCGATGTTTCTGCCGTGCCGGCCGAACGCCTCCGGAAAATGACCGGCTCGGTCAATATCGCCGCGCGGCCTGACAGTGCGACACTGACCGACATCGATGTCAGTGTTGACGTATCCCGCCTGCGCGGCGGCGTGGCAATCACCCTGCGCGAGCGGCCGGGTCTGGGTATCGGTCTGTCCCTCGACAAGCTGAACGTCGACGCCTATCTGCCCGACCAGAACGCGGTTGCATCCGGCGCGGACTCGAACCCGCAGCCCGCGGCGCGCAGCAGCGAGACCGCCCCGGCACCGGCGCAGACCGGTGATGGACTCGCGGTGCTCAATACCTTCGATGCCAATTTGCAACTGAAGGTCGGCGAACTTGTCTATCGCGACCAGCGCGTGCGCGGCATCAATGTCGACGGCACTCTGCAGGCGGGTGTGCTCGATCTTCGCGATGCTTCCGTATCCAATCTGGAAGGCGCCAAACTCGCCGTGAAGGGACGGGTCGATGGATTGTCCGATACGCCCCAGGCAAACCTGACCATAGATATCGATGCGCCTGATGCCGATCGGCTGCTGGCCCTCGCAGACATCACGCCGCCCGGACCGATTGGTCCGGGCAAGCTGAACGGAACCTTTCGCGGTGATCTGGAAAACCTGAACGTCGATACGACCGTGCAGGCGCTCGGTGCGAACCTGAAGGCGGTGGGAACCGTCGGGGCACTTGCCGTCCCGCCGCGCTACGATCTGACGGTCGACCTCAAACATGTCGATGCCTCTGCCTTTTTAGGCCGGCTTGCCGGAGACGCCTCGGCAGCCGGTGTCAAAACCGGTCCCTTGGTGGCTCTGGTCACGGCGCGCGGTACTCTCAATGCATCGAACCTGGCCGCCAATGTCGATGTGGGTCCGGGCAAGATCGTCCTCGATGGAAGTTTCGACAATCTGGCCTCAGGCGCGCCGACAGGTTCGCTGTTGCTCGATGTCAGTCACCCCGATATGGTGGACGTAGTTCGCACCTTCGCAAATGACTACAACCCGGCTCTGGCCGAGGCCGGGCCGTTCGCACTCAACACTACGCTCAATCTCCAGCCCGATCTGCTGACCATGCCAAAGCTGGAAGGGCAGGCAGGACCGGTGAGCTATGCCGGGACCGCCCGTGTTGGGCTTGGCGGAGACCGCCCGGATGTGACAGCCGAACTGAACACCAGCGAGATCATCGTGGACTGGTTCCTGCCGGTACAGTCTTCGGGGGAGACATCCTCCTCAGGTCCGGGGGCGGCCTCGTCGGTGGCCGGTGGCGCCGCGCCCGCGAAGAGTGAAGGCAGTGCGCGTTGGTCGCGTGAACGCCTGGACCTCTCGGCTCTGCAATCGGCCAATGCCGATCTCAAGCTCTCGGCGCCCGCCATCACCTATACCGATATCAAGATCGATCAGCCGCAGCTGGCGCTGACTCTCCGCAACGGCGTCCTCGACCTGAACCAGCTCTCCGGCAATGCGTTTGGCGGCGCCTTCAATATGACCGCGCAGGTTGCAGACCGTGAAGTGCCCACTATGCGTTATGCGCTGAAAGTGGAAGGCACCGATGCGGCCAAGTTCCTCGGCGGTGCCTCGGCGGGTGACAACAAGGGTGCGGCGTCTGCCCTCGAATTGCTCTTTCCGGTTTCGAGCATCAGCCTTGTCTCCGGAACACTTGGCGCAGAACTGAATGTGGCCGCGCGCGGCCGCAGTGAGTTCGAGCTGATTTCCAATCTCGGCGGTGAGGGCGCGGTCCAGTTCAGCAATGCCGTGATCGACGGCGTGGATTTGTGCCGGATCAGCAATCAGCTCGACAATCTGAATGGTCTGGAAGGATTTCTCGGGTTGGCGACTTCGGCCCAGGGCGGCCAGTCGAAGATCGCGAATTTTGACGGGCGGTTCAGCATTACCAATGGCGTGGCGACCTTCCCGCAACAGCAACTCAACCCGGATTGTGCGGCCGTATCGTTTTCCGGGACCACGGATCTGCCTCAATGGCTGATCGATCTGCAGGCCCGCGCGGGTTTCCCGGCACATCCCGAGTTTCCGGGCATTGTGGTCGAACAGAAGGGCTCGCTCGATGCGCCGAACACACGGCTGGTGAATGTAAACCAGATCAACGAGTTCGTGGCGGGCAAGGCCGTGGGGACAGCGCTCCGCAAATTGCTGCCCGGGGCGACGCGGCAGCCGCAACAGCCGTCATCGGGCAACGGTTCGGCACCGGCGGAAAACCAGGCGCCTGCCGATCCGTTCAAGAACCTGCTCGAAGGAATCATCAAGCGCCGTTAGCGGGCCGGACGGTCGGTTTAGGTGTGGCGCAGGTTGTTCAGGATAAAGACGCGAATGGCGCTGGAAAGCGAACCGTCACGGGACTGATCGATCTCTGTCACCAGTTCGTTGACCGATACGCGACGCGACTTGGCGATGGCGCGCAGGTGATTCCAGAACACATTTTCGAGCGATACGCTGGTGCGATGGCCCGCCACAACCACTGAACGTTTCTTGTTCGCGGATTGGTGGGGCAGGGTCTCGACGATGTTTTGCATCATGCAGGCTCGATCATGTTCTCCGGTTTGACCCACTCATCATACTGCTCGTCCGTCAGCACACCCAAGCCAATTGCGGCTTCTTTCAGGGTACTCCCGTCTGCAAATGCCTTTTTTGCGACCTTCGCGGCATTATCGTACCCGATATGCGGGTTCAGCGCGGTCACCAGCATGAGCGATTGCGCCATCAATTCGCCGATCCGTTCGCGATTCGCTTCGATGCCCGTGACACAGCGATCGGTGAAACTGCGGCAGGCATCGCCGAGCAGTCCGGCCGAGCGGAGCACATTGAAGATGATCACCGGCTTGAAGACATTGAGCTCGAAATGCCCGTTGCTGCCGGCCACCGTGACGGCCATGTGATTGCCCATCACTTCGGCAGCCACCATCGTCAGCGCCTCGCACTGGGTCGGGTTCACCTTGCCCGGCATGATGGAAGAGCCCGGCTCGTTGGCCGGCAGGTTCAGTTCGCCAATGCCGCTGCGCGGGCCGGAGCCGAGGAAACGCACATCGTTGGCGATCTTCATGGCGGCAACGGCACCGACATTCAGGGCGCCGGAAGCAGCGACCATCGCGTCATGGGCGGCCAGACCGGCAAACTTGTTCGGCATGGTCTCGAACGGCTTACCCGTGATCTTGGCGACCTCGGCGGCAAAGGCTTCCGCAAATCCCTTGGGCGTGTTGAGGCCGGTGCCGACGGCTGTCCCGCCCTGGGCGAGCTGGAGCAGGTCGGGCATGGCACGTTGCACACCGGCGATCACACCCTCCATCTGCGCTGTGTAGCCCGAGAATTCCTGACCGAGCGTCAGCGGTGTAGCATCCTGGGTGTGCGTACGGCCGATCTTGATGATATCGGCAAACTCTTTCGCCTTGGCGTCCAGCGCATCCTTCAGATGTGTGAGCGAGGGGATCAGGCGATCCTCGAACTCGATGGCGGCGGCGATATGCATGGCCGCAGGGAAGGTGTCGTTCGAAGACTGGCTGCGATTGACGTGATCGTTGGGATGAACCGGCGATTTGTCGCCCGGCTTGCCGCCGAGGATTTCGTTGGCCCGATTGGCGATCACCTCATTGGCGTTCATGTTCGACTGGGTGCCTGAGCCGGTCTGCCAGACGACTAACGGGAAGTTGTCGTCGAACTTGCCGTCGATCACCTCCTGCGCGGCCGCGATGATGGCGTTGGCCACCTCTTCCTCTAGCTGACCCAAAGCCAGGTTCGCTTTCGCAGCAGCCTGTTTCTGGATGCCGAGCGCGCGGACCAGGGCGGTGGGCATGCGGTCATTGCCGATGGGGAAGTTCTCGATGCTGCGCTGGGTTTGTGCCCCCCAGTACTTGTCAGCCGGAACTTCGACTTCGCCCATGGTGTCGGATTCAATTCGAGTTTTGTAAGTCATCACACTCTCCAGTTTCGGCGCGCATTATCCCCGCCGCCGCGCACAGGTAAAGGGGTATCCGTTCAAAGATGTCGTTCCGGGCGTGAACCAGATCCAGTTTCGACTAGCGCTTGCCTGCCGGCTTCTTCGTTTTGGCGCGATGGGCGGCGGCAAGCGCCATATGCGCCCAGGCCGAAAAAGTTTCGATATCTTCTTCGCCGGCACCGGGAACGGTCATGTAGGACATTTCCACCGGCTTGCCCGCCTTCTCGTAAACAAAGGGTTCTGCGCCTGCTTTGTCAAAGTCCGGCTGGGTCTCGGCATCGACCTTGAGGTAACGCACGTCGTCGGCGATCAGCGCGAACATCACGCCGTCGCAGAAGATGCCGTAGCCCCCGAACATCCGTCGCAATCTGGCTGAGTCCGCAAAAGCAGGGCCGACCTGAGACAGCAGGTCGATGATGTGTTCGGGAAATTCGGAGTCCGACACCATGTCGGCATCTTGATCTACTTCTTGCGGAACTGGTCGAGGCTGACCACTTCGGCGCCGTCGGCTTCGCCGTCCTCGTTGGCGGTATCTTCGCCCGGTTGTGAGGATGACGGGTCGTCGGAGGCGGGAACCAGGTCGCCTTCCGGACGGATTGACGGGAGGCTGGCCGTGCCACCGGATTCGACGGTGAACTGCAGCCCGAATTTGACGGAGGGGTCCACGAACGCGGTGAGCGCGTTGTAAGGAATGTGCAGTTCCGCGGGGCGGTTCTTGAAACTCAGCGTGACGGTGAACTGCTCGTCTTCGATCACCAGATCCCAGAACTGGTGTTGGAGCACGATGGTCATTTCCTCGGGATACTGGTCCTGGAGGTAGTCCGGGATCGATACCCCCGGTGCCGTCGTCCGAAAGGTCAGATAGAAGTGGTGGTCGCCTGGCAGGCCCTCATCCAGAGCATGTTGCAGGGCCTTGCGAACGACGCCGCGCAGGGCGTCCTCCACCATCTGGTCATATTTCATCAGATCGTCGGTCATATCATCGCGATGGAAGCGCGCCGGGACGCGCGGGTCAACGGTTCAGGAGCAGAAACTTGGGTACAGTTTCCGGCAGGGCGACGATTCGCGATATGCCTAACCGCAAAGAACCGCCGCACCCTATGAATAGTGGGGAGCTTCTGTTGCCCGGTGCCCCCCGAACCGCGCTTGTTTCTGCGTGTTAGGCAGCTACAGCGAAGGTTTCAACATTGTCGTTGGCACCTATGAATATGGCCCGATATCGGTGGTACCATACCGAACGAAAGTTTACCCTTTACGCGCCCGTCGATCCTGTTTCGCCCCCCCTGGGACACGGCCGGGGCCGTGACTTAAGAGAAATTGGTGGAGGCGCCGGGTACTGCCCCCGGGTCCGAACGTTTATTGCGACAAACGTTTATCGTCATAGTCGGGCAAGCCCGACACCGGGAATATAGGTCCGCAGGGCCGTTTTTAAAAGGTCTGCCGCCGGTTATCCCCGATCCGCGCGACTTTCCACAGCCATGACCGATATCCGCGACTCGCAATACCGGCTAGTTTGCTGTTCGGAACATTTGCCATCGGGACCGGTCGGGCGGAGACGATTATGCAGCAGTATCACGACCTCATGCGCCTCGTGCGCGAGAACGGTCACGAACGCACCGACCGCACGGGCACCGGTACGCTTTCGGTGTTCGGTCATCAGATGCGGTTTGATCTTTCGGATGGTTTTCCGCTGGTCACAACCAAGAAGATTCACACCAAGTCGGTGATCCACGAACTCCTGTGGTTTTTGAAGGGCGACACCAATATCGGCTATCTGAACGAGAATGGTGTGTCGATCTGGGATGAGTGGGCGGACGAGGACGGTGACCTGGGGCCCGTCTATGGCCATCAGTGGCGCTCCTGGCCGACCCCGGACGGACAGAAAATCGATCAGATTGCCAACCTTCTGCACCAGATCCGAACGCGCCCGGATTCACGGCGTCTGATCGTCAGCGCCTGGAACGTTGCCGATGTGGAGAGTATGGCCCTGCCGCCATGTCACTGTCTGTTCCAATTCTACGTGGCCGACGGCAAGCTCTCCTGCCAGCTTTACCAGCGCAGCGCCGATATCTTTCTCGGCGTACCCTTCAACATTGCCTCTTATGCCTTGCTGACGATGATGATCGCGCAGGTCTGCGATCTCGAGCCCGGGGAGTTCATTCATACCTTCGGCGATGCCCATCTCTATCTGAACCACCTGGAACAGGCCGATGCCCAACTGGCCCGGGATCACTATCCGCTGCCACAGATGACGCTGAACCCGGATGTGACCGACCTGTTCGCGTTCACCTATGAGGATTTCAATCTGGACGGCTACCGGTTCCACCCGCATATCCCGGCAAAGGTCGCGGTCTGAACCGGTGGGTGTGTCCCTAATCGTAGCCGTCGCCGCGAACGGCGTGATCGGACGCGATGGCGATTTGCCGTGGCGCATCCCGGCCGATCTGGGCTTTTTCAAGCAAACCACGATGGGGAAACCCATCGTCATGGGCCGCAAGACCTGGGAGTCCATCGGGCGGGCGCTGCCCGGGCGCACCAACATTGTGCTGACCCGCGACCGACAATTCGAAGCCGAAGGCGCCACCGTTGTGGCTGATTTTGAAGTTGCGCTGGCTGCAGCCGGGGAGGCTGCGGAGGTCATGATCATCGGCGGGGCGGAGGTCTATGCCATGGCGCTGCCCCACGCGTCGCGGATCTATTTGACGGAAGTGCATGCAGCGCCGGAGGGGGATACCCGTCTGCCGGAATTCTCACGTGACGACTGGCGCGAAACCGCGCGCGAGGATCACGCAGCTGAAGATGGAACGCCCGCCTTCAGCTTCGTGACCCTGGAACGCAGCGTATAGTTTCTAGCTGCCGACGCGCAGGCCCGGCCAGTTGCGGTCGGCGGCGGCGATGTTGCCGCTCTTGTCGAGGGCCCAGCGCGCCCGGACGACTTTCGAGTAGTTCAGATAGAGTTTGCCGTCGCGGATCGACCAGGCCCCCGGGTCGATGCTGGCGGTGTAGTTGTTGGCCACGGCCCAGGCGCATTATCCGCCATAGGCAGGGGCGTATTTCTCAGGGTTGGCCGCAAACAGTTCACGGTTTTCAGCCGAGGAAAACTGCCAGGTCGCGCCCTGATATTCGAAAGTGTGGTCACCGGAGCCCGGAACGGCTTTTTCCTGAGTGAAATAGGCGACCGGGTCGTATCCGCGAATAGCCTTGCCATCGACATTGAAGACCGGATCGACGGCCTGCGCGGGGGTGATGAAGACAATCACCGCAAACAGCAGGGCGGTGGCCTGAGCAATCGAACGCATGTGGAACCTCCCAGGTTGATGTGATGTTCGGGAGGTTAACAACCCACCGGGCCCGAACATTCCATGACAGTTTGTGAAATATTCTCGCCCTGAATTTGCGCAGAAGGGTGTGATCGGGACGGATGGAGATTCACCGGACCGGCTGGCACCTGCGGCAGGCCTTTGGGGGGGCAAAGGGGCCTGCCGCGCGCGGGGTCTGGCCAAGCCGGCCCGGCGTCTCCCGCGGACACATAATAAACTGCCCGCGTCGTAAACCCGAGATGGGAGGTGACCGGTGGTATGACAACGCGAATTGCACCGAGAATCGATCAACAAACCGCGACCAGCCGTCGTGAAACCGTGAGCGGGGTACTGCGCTACTCCATGACGATGTTCGGCGCCGGTGATGCAGCCCCGCCATCGATTTTGGCGAGAACCGCTTCGGCCACGGCCCGATAGGCCTGTGCGTGCGGGCCGTCCGGTTCGGTGGCGGCAATCGGCTGACCGGAATCCGATGTTATACGAATTGAAACGTCCAGCGGGATTTCGCCCAGGAACCCGCAACCCAGCTTCTCGGCTTCTGCCCGCGCGCCACCGTGTCCAAAGATGTCGGTACGCTCGCCGCATTCCGGGCAGATGAAGGTGCTCATGTTTTCCACGATGCCGAGCACGGGAACATTGACCTTGTCGAACATGTTGAGGCCCTTGCGCGCATCAATCAGGGCAATGTCCTGGGGTGTCGAGACGATCACGGCGCCGGCGAGAGGAACCCGCTGTGCCATGGTCAGCTGGGCGTCGCCCGTCCCCGGCGGCATATCAACCACAAGCACATCGAGCGGTCCCCAATCGACCTCGCGCATCATCTGTTCCAGCGCGCCCATCACCATCGGGCCGCGCCAGATCATCGCGGTGTCCTCTGGGACCATGAAGCCCATGGACATCACCTTGACCCCAAAGGCCTCCAGCGGCGCGATCCGTTTGTCGGGCAGAGGCTGGGGCTTGTCGGTGATTCCGAACATCCGGGGCAGGGACGGGCCGTAAACATCGGCGTCCAGAATGCCGACCTTCTTGCCAAGTGAGGCCAGCGCCACCGCCAGGTTCACCGCGGTTGTGGACTTGCCGACACCGCCCTTGCCACTGGCCACCGCAACGATGGCCTTCACCCCGGGCAGCAGTTCCGAAGCGGGTTTCTCCGCGCCGGCGGCTTGGGTTGCGCCCTTTGGCGCGGGTTTCTCACGGGACTGCGCAGGGGCCGTGTTATGTGCGGTCAGAACGGCGGAAACGGACGAGACACCGGGCAGCGCCATCACCGCGCGTTCGGCGGCCTTGCGCAGCGGTTCCATGCGTTCGGCATCGGCAGGATCGATCTCGATCGCGAAGCCGATATTGCGATCCTTGATCACCAATCCGGAAATCTGATTGCCCGAAACGAGGTCTTTTCCGCTGACCGGGTCCATAACGGTCCGCAATGCGTTTCGAATTTCGTCCTGAGATATCGTGGACATGCTTGAAAACTCCGGTTGGGCGGACAATATGGGATGGAACAGTCGCCGGGGTGCGATCACGTTTCGCAATGAATTGTGATATAAGCCCGGGCAGTCAAATTATAAACCCGACAAGGTTGCGGTCAGCTCGAGTTCAGAGCAATCGGATCGACAACGTGTCAGAGAACAGGCGAAGGATTTCCGGTATGCCTTGGAACAGTCAAGGGGGCGGCGGTGGCCCATGGGGTGGCAGCGGCGGCGGCGGAGGCGGCCCATGGGGCGGTCAGCGTCCGACCGGCGGCGGCGGCGGCGGTCAGCAACCGAATATTGAGGAAATGCTTCGTCGCAGCCAGGACAAGGTCCGACGCGTGTTGCCGGGTGGCTTTGGCAGTCCGACGGCAATCATTGCGATCCTCGTTATTCTCCTGCTGCTCTGGCTGGCGACCGGTTTGTATCGGGTCCAGGAAAACCAGCGCGGCGTTGAGTTGCTCTTCGGAGAGTGGAATGGGTCGGTGACCGAGCCGGGCCTGCACTGGTGGCCGCCATCTCCGATCGGTGAAGTTCTGACCCCGGCTGTGACGCAGATCAACCGTCTCAATATAGGCTTCCGCGATTCGTCCGATCTTGGTGGTCGCTCGGCCTCGCCGCGTGATGTTCTCAACGAATCCCTGATGCTGACGAGCGACCAGAATATCGCTGATGTCGATTTCACGGTGCAGTGGCGCATCTCGAACGCTGGTGAGTTCTTGTTCAACATTCGCGACCCTGAAGAGACGGTCAAAGCGGCTGCGGAAAGCTCCATGCGAGAGGTCGTTGGCCAGACGCCGCTGGATGACCTTCTGACCACGGCGCGTGAAGAGGTTCAGGGCAAGACCCAGAACCTGCTGCAGGGGATTCTCGATAGCTACGGCGCCGGGATCGCGGTCGAGCGTGTACAGCTGCAGAAAACCGAAGCCCCTCCGCCTGTGATCGACGCCTTCAACGATGTGCAGCGCGCACGTCAGGATAAGGAACGGCTTCAAAACGAAGCGGAGTCCTATCGCAACCGGATTGTGCCGACTGCGCGTGGTGAAGCTGCGGGAATCATTCAGGAAGCTGCGGCCTATCGCGATCGGGTGATCAAGGAAGGTCAGGGTGAAGCCTCGCGTTTCGATCAGATCTACGAGACCTTCAAAGCAGCTCCCGAAGTCACCCGTCGTCGTCTCTATATCGAGACTCTCCGCGATGTTCTCGAGAAGGCCGACAAGGTCATTATCGACAGCAATTCCGAGGGCGGACAGGGGGTTGTGCCGTATCTGCCTCTCAATGAACTCAATCGGAACCGGATCGGTTCGGGAGGAACGCAATGAGCCGCGCGAAAATCGCCATTCTTGGCGGCCTGATCATCCTCATCGGAATTCTCTCGAGTTCGTCGCTCTTTACCGTGCGTGAAACGGAGCAGGTGCTGGTTCTGCAGTTCGGCGAGCACAAGAAAACCATCCGTGAGCCCGGCCTGCATTTCAAGCTGCCGATCATTCAGAATGTCCGGGCCTACGACAAGCGCGTGCTGAGCGTGGATCCGGAAGCCGAGGAAATGCTGCTGAGCGATCAGAAGCGTATCTTCGTGGACGCCTTTGCGCGTTACCGGATTACCGATCCCCGTCGGTTTTTTCAGACGGTGAATGACGAAGCCATCTTCAACAACCGGTTCGGCAATATCCTGACTTCAACGGTCAAGGAGTTTGTGGCCCAGCGGAATCTCGAAGACCTGCTGTCGGAACAGCGCAACGATATCATGGAATCGATCCGTGACAGCGTGGCCAACGACACGGAAGGCTTTGGCATCGAAGTGGTCGATATCCGGATCGGGCGCTCCGAACTGCCCGAGGCGGTGTCCCAGACCGTGTACAACCGGATGGTGACTGAACGACAACGTCAGGCCAGTCAGTTGCGCGCGGAGGGTGAAGAGAACGCACGGCGTATCCGCGCGGAAGCCGATGCACAGCAAGTCGTGATCGTCGCCGAAGCGCAACGCGAGGCGCAGACCCTTCGCGGTGAAGGGGATGCCACGCGGAACGCCATTCTGGGTGAATCCTACGAACAGGATCCCGAGTTCTTCGAGTTCTTCCGCTCGCTGGAGGCTTACAAGGAAACCTTCGCCCGCGAAGGCACGACGATGGTGCTGTCACCCAACAGCGACTTTTTCAAGTATTTCGGAAACCTTGAAGGTGGTCGCGAACAGGTCAGCGGACGAAATCAGGGCCAGTAGGATATCGCCTTGGGACAATTGGGGGTTTGGCTGAGTTTTGCCCTTGTCGGGGTCGGCCTGATCCTGGTAGCCGAAGGCCTGATCTACGCGCTCTTCCCCGAGGGGATGAAGAAAACCCTGACGCGGATGCTGGATGTTCCGGCGTCCGCGTTGCGCACGGGTGGGCTGGTGGCCATGGTGATCGGCTTCGCGCTGCTCTGGGCTCTCAAGGCCTTCTAGATCGTTTTTCGCCTACACCTCACGCAAATGTCATTGTTGGCGGACATTCGCCCCAAATACGCCGGTCGGATGCCCCATTCCCAACACGTTTGACCTCCATATGGAGGTCGGCGGCAAATCTTTGTCCCATCTCACCACGTACAATGACGGTACCTTGAACTAAAAATCCCGACATCACATATCTCGCAAGAGCTTCAGCGTTGTGGTGAGATCAAGATCAAAAGCCCGTAACGGGAGAGACTGCAAAATGAAATCGACCCTAAAATCTCAGACCCTTGCGCAAACCGGATTGAGCGACAACAGGACCAAAATTTTTGGTGCGTTCCTGCTGGGCCTTCTGTTTGCTCTGGCGATTGTGTTAAACGCGCAACCGGCTGCAGCGAGATCTGCACCGGATTCGTTTGCGGATCTTGCCGACCGGTTGTTGCCTTCGGTGGTGAACATTTCCAGCACCCAGGTGGATCGCTCCAATCAGGACCGCCAGGTGCCGCAACTGCCGGACGGTTCGCCATTCGGTGACAGCTTCCGCGAGTTCTTCAACCGCAATCAGGGTGCCCCCCGCCGCGCAACGTCGCTTGGTTCGGGCTTCATCATCAGCGAAGACGGCCTGATTGTGACCAACAACCATGTGATCGACGGCGCGGACGAGATCACGGTCACCCTCTCCGACGACAGTCAGCACAAGGCAGAACTCGTCGGGCGCGACCCAAAAACGGATCTGGCGCTGTTACGCATCGATGCCAAGCGCATCCTGCCGGCCGTTTCCTGGGGTGATTCCACCAAGTCACGCGTGGGTGACTGGGTGGTGGCCATCGGCAATCCTTTCGGTCTTGGCGGCACGGTGACCGCTGGAATCATTTCCGCCCGCCAGCGCGACATCAACCAGGGACCTTATGACAGTTTCCTGCAGACCGATGCGTCGATCAATCGCGGCAACTCCGGCGGCCCGATGTTCAACATGGATGGTGAAGTGATCGGTGTGAACACCGCGATCTTCTCGCCCACCGGCGGCAGCGTCGGGGTCGGATTTGCGGTTCCGTCGTCCATCGTGTCACGCGTGATTGCCCAACTCGAGGAATACGGCCAGACCCGTCGCGGATGGCTGGGCGTCCGGATTCAGACAGTGACCGACGCGATTGCCGAAAGCATCGGTCTCGACAAGGCGCGCGGTGCGCTGGTCTCTTCTGTCACGGAGGACGGCCCGGCCGAATCGGGCGGTATACAGGACGGCGACGTTATCCTGTCCTTCGACGGCAAGGACGTGGACAGCATGCGCGAATTGCCGCGCATCGTGGCGGAAACCGATATCGGGAAGAGTGTTCCGGTTGTGGTTTGGCGCGATGGCCGCGAACGCGAGGTCTCTGTGGAAGTCGGTCAGCTCGACGAGGAGGTTCCCGTGCTGGCGTCCACTGGTCCGCGGGGCAATGCCATCGAACCCGAAGAGGCCACGATCGATGATCTGGGCGTTTCCGTCACCAGCATCACCGATGATATGCGCCAGCAGTTCAGTCTTCCTGACGATCTGCGTGGTGTGGTGATCACGGGTGTGGAGCCCAACAGCGCAGCGGCGGAAAAGAGCCTCCGTCCCGGCGATGTGATCGTTGAGGTGAGCCAGGAAGAAGTCAGCTCTCCGGGCCAGATCGCCGAGAAAATTCGCGAAGTGCGGGAAGCCGATCGCAGTTCGGTGCTGCTGAAAATCAACCGCAACGGCGATCGCCGATTTGTGGCAGTCCGCATCAGCAAGTCGTGAGCTGCGTAGCGCACTGACCTCGGAACAAGATCTCTGACAACGGCGGCGTCTTCGGGCGTCGCCGTTTTGCTTTGTCCGATGGACGCTTTTCTGGATCGCTGCAATATGCGAAGAGGGCGCCACGAAACACCCGTATGAAAGACGAGTCCCGATATGTCCGAAAGCCTCCTGCAACCCTTCACCGGATTGCGTCCGACACCCGAAAAAGCCGCCGATGTCGCGGCCGCGCCCTATGATGTGATGTCCTTTACGGAAGCCAGGACCATGGCTGAAGGACGCCCCTGGAGCTTCCTGCATGTGTCCCGTCCGGAGATCGATCTGCCGGACGGAACGGACC
>JAYQBG010000007.1:0-115079 GCA_038137215.1 Alphaproteobacteria bacterium | reverse complement strand
CTGCTGGATTGCGCGCCCTGTACTTAAATCATCGCCGCCGCCGAAACCACATCACGCCACCTTGCGAACAGCGTCACGGCGGGATTTACAGGAGGCAAAGGTGCTCATCAAACGTTGGCGACAGCACTTCAACACCGCACAGTTCGCTCGACTATAGATCAACAACACCGGTCACGATCTGCTGCCAATGGTCAGATCGAATTACCCTCAAAGCGTCCCTACTCTCTCAAAGCAACTGGACCCATGATCAGGGGCAGGCCAGCGTCGAGCGCTCTTGCGAGGTGTGCCTTTTTGATAAGGCGGAGCTTGATGGGCTCCAGGCTATCGACGCACTTTGTCAGGTAGCGTGTGACTTCTCGCTTGTGAGCAGCGGACCAAGGCTGGCCCATTCTAGCCCCTCGGCTCACTGGGGGTGGCTCAGCAAGGTATCTGTCACGCGCTTCGGCGAACGTGAGGTTTTCCTCATCACTTATACGAGGGTCGATACCATCTCGTGCCTTCGCCATCATGGCGCGGGCTTTCTCACGCCATTCGCTTATCGAGCGGAGGCTTGGGTCTCTGAAGTTTATCCAGAACGTGTCTCCGCCTTTTATACGACCGCGGACACCGAGGGTCTTAACTCCGTCGGAGGTGACCCTGCACACCAGGCCCTTTGTTTCTGTATCGGTTAGAACATTGCGCCCTTCCGCAGGAGCGGTGAACTTTGCGAAGCGGGACTGGCTGAAAGCGAAGCGGTTTCTTAACACGTCGCCCTCCAAAGGCGGTCTCGGGCACACACGGGGCACACAAATGGTGGGTTTATTAGAGACACGATAGAGGAACATGAATGTGCTTACAACAAATTGTTCTAATAAAAACAATAGGATAAGGGGGTGTTGCAGTAGGTTATGGGGAGGGGCTAAGGTCCAAAAAAATTTTTCGTTTACACCGAGAGGGTCGGCGGTTCGATCCCGTCACCGCCCACCATGAATGATCCGCAGCACTGAACGTAAAGGGTTCCTCCTATGGACACGACGCCTCTCGACGAGATGGGTATGCCGCTCTATTTCATCGCCGCCAATGCCGAGGAGGCAGGATTTCCCGTGCCGCCGAACCCCCATGGGCAGTCTTTGCGCACCTGGGTGAGGGCGCTGGCCGGTGGCATGCAGAAGGAAGCTCTGGTGGTCTCCGCTGCGACGGGCACGGCCTGGCGGTTTGCATGCGATGAAGGGGCCCATCTGGGCGGGTTCAACAAGGCCCCCAACCCTTTGACCTATCTCAGTGCCGGGATGATTGCGTCCTACATGAACGAAATCACGGCCCTGGCCGAGCAGCGTAGTGTTTCAATGGAGAACCTGGAACTCGAACTGGAGAACTACTACCACCGGGAAGGGGATTTCCGGAAAGGGACCATGATGAGCGGCGCCATGGGGCCGGAACTCAAGGTGCACTGCGATGCGGATTGCGACGATCAGACGCTCAGCACGCTGCTTTATGAGGCTGTGGCCGCTTCACCGCTGAACGGTCTGGCCCGCGGTTCCCATCCGAGCCTGTTCACGCTCGTGCACAATGGCAAGACGGTCACACCAACTCAGGTGACACCGCTCAATGCCGAGCCCTTTGCCGACACCGGCGGCAATTTCCCCAAGCTGGAACGGTTGGCCGATACGCCGGCCGTCGATGACCTGATCACGATGCTGGTCGATGAGGACAGCGCGCGTGAAGCCCATGCAGATCTGGAACTGCCGGATGCGCCCAAGCTGCCCGAGGGCCAGCAACTTCTGCATATGCACACACGTTGTAAGCTGCGCCCCGATGGTGTGAAGGAAATCTTCAAGGAGCAGTACAGCCCGGTAGCACCGACCTGGCGCTTCCTGTCCTCCGAAGATGGGCGTGCGCCGGATGCCGCCTCCCTGATCTCGGCAGGTATCGGCCTGTGCTTCATGACGCAGCTGGGGCGTTTCTCGCATATGGCCAAGCTGCCGCTGGAGGGGTACCGGATCATTCAGGACACCCATTTCTCACTGGGTGGGGCTTCGGGCAAGACCGGGAAGGCTGGCGAGGCCATGCCGGTTGAAACCCATGTCTATCTGGATACGGGCACCGATGACGATACCGCGCAGCAGATCCTGGGCGTGGGTGAGCGTACATGCTTCCTGCACGCCTTCTGCCGCGACGATATCAAGGCAAAGGTCCGCGTGGCGAAGCAGGCCCGCGCCGCCTAGGCCGGGACTATTCGGCTGCGATCTCGAAGTCGGGTGTCTCCAACTCGAGAATGACTTTCTCCGTGAAGAGTTGCATCTCTTCGAGGAGTTCGTCCTTGGGCTGTTGTGCCCAGTGCCAGATCAGCGTGATGTATTCGCACGGGATGCGTGAATAGATGTCCTGCCAGTTGGCAATCGCATCATCTACCGTCCCGCCGAGTACGAATTTGTGCTCCTTCATCGCCCGGAATGCGGCTTCGGCGTCATGGTTGACCGGGTCCATATTGTGGTTCCCGAACACGCTGTAGAAGTTCTTGAAGATATCCAGATCGTAATCACGCAGCTTGCGGACAAAATCGTCGGCGGATTTCGCAATTCGTGTGTGCCGCACGATATTCTGGTTCTGTCCGAACTGGACCGGGCGGCCATGTTTGGCGCTTTCTTCGACATAGACCTGCGCCAGATCGACCACCCCGTCGGTGGGATTGAAGTAGGTTGGGGGGAAGCCGTGCTTAGCCGCGAACTCGATGGTGGCGCGTGACCGGGCCACAGCAACGAAATAGGTCGGGTGCGGCTGCTGCAGGGGTTTCGGCACCACACTGATCCGTCGCAAGGTGCCGTTTTTGTCCACTTCGCCCTCAGCGCCGGCCTCGCGGGCTATTTCAAAGCCTTCATAACCCTCGATCCCCGTGTCGTGCGGAAAGGGTGCCTGATAGAACTGACCATTGAGTTCGACGGAATCCTTGGTCCAGCAATCGAGGACCATCTCGACCCGTTCTTCGAATATCTCGCGATTCTTGAGATCGTTCGCACCGCCATCCGAGACGGTTGCGACAGCGCCGGCCGCCTGTCCGAGAATATTGGCCCAGCGGGATTGGTAACCCCTGGCAAACCCGACGAAATACTTGCCATGGGTCAGGTGATCGATGATCGCGGTTTCCTCAGCCACGCGGATCGGGTCCTGGGTCGCCATGACATATCCGAACGTACCAAGATGCAGGTTCTTGACCTGGCTCGCCCAATGGGCGTTCAGGATGCCGGGGTTGGGCCCGACCTCGTAACCTTCCGAGTGCAGGTGATGCTCAATGCTGGACATTCCCCATACCCCCATCTCATCGGCTGCCTTGATGAACTCCGACCACTCATGGCCTTTTTGTAATACAGGTCGGAATCCCGGCCGATCGGTCGCTTGGCGCGCCGATCTTGTTCGTCTTTGGCCGGAAACACCGGATATAACTGAACGATCACTTTTGGCTTGCCCATGAACTTCCTCCCCGAAATTGTTGGTTTTCTGGGTGGTTAGTGCACTCCGTTGCGCGCCATGGCTCGCAGGCGCCAGTCCCGGGTGCCGTCAATGAACAGGTCTGAGGTCACAAAGCTCTTGGCGTCCTCGATCTCCTCTTCCCGCATGGTGTGCAGGTTTCCCGCTGCCATGGCCTTGAGTTGAACCCCCATGGAGCGTTCAAGCTCGATGGTCGAAATTACCGAATCCCGGATCGAGCGGCCGCCGACGATCACGCCGTGATACTGCAGGATGAGGGCGCGCTTGCCGAAGAGCTTCGCGACAATCGCATCGCCCTGTTCTGCGATCCGGTGGGCGTTGTCGTAATCCTCGATTACATCGATCTCGTTGTGGAACCGTGCGGCATTCCGGTCGAAGGTCAACAGGTTGCGTCCGATGGCGCCCAGGGCGACCGCGTTGTCACCATGATGATGCACGATGCAATTGATGTCCGGTCGGGCGGCATAGACCACACCATGGATATGCAGAGTCGGATTGACGTTTCCTGGCACTCCCACCGGGTTCAATGCGAAATCGACTTCGCGCAGATCCTCAATCTCGACCTACTAGACGCTTTTGCCGAGCTGGTAGGTCCAGAAGCTGTCGCTGCCGGGAACACGTGCGGTGAGGTGCGCCAGCAGCCCGAGGCCCAATCCGGCATGGCCCAGCATGTGATAGCCGTCGATCAGCTCCCGTTTGAGGGCTTCAACGGTCGTCCCGGATTGCGCAGCAGCCTCGGTCATGTCGATCTATCCTCCCGGTATCCCCTCTCAGGAAAACTTGCGTTATCGTCCCCCAAATTCGATCCCGCGGCAACTTTCACAGCGATATCTTTCCATGAACCTGCACCCCCAAGTCATCGATCTGATCAACCGCGTGAAAGAAGCGGGGGTGCGCCCGACGCACGAACTGACGCCGCAGGAAGCGCGGGAACAGATGGAGGAGATGTCGAAGGTGCGCGATCAGGAGCGCACGGAAGTCGGTGCCATCGAGGATCGCGTGGTGCCGGGGCCTGCAGGCAGTATTCCCGTGCGGATTTACCGCTCGCCCCATGGCGGGCTCGGGCCGCAGCCTACCCTGATGTTCTTCCATGGAGGCGGACACGTGGTGGGCAGCATTGAATCCCATGACCTCGTGGCCCGAAACCTGTGTGTCGGCGCGGACTGTACCGTGGTTTCAGTGGACTACCGTATGGGACCCGAAGACCGGTTCCCCGCGGCGCCCGAAGATTGTTTCGCTGCAACCCGGTGGGTGGCGGAGAACGCGGACTCCATGGGGATCGATCCCGCGCGCATCGCTGTTGGCGGGGACAGCGCCGGCGGCAACCTTGCCGCTGTCGTGGCCTTGATGGCCCGCAAATCAGGTGGACCGGGTCTGTGTTTTCAGCTGCTGGTCTATCCGGTCGCCGACTATGCGTTCGATACCCAGTCTTACGAGACATTTGCCGAAGGGGCGGGGATTCTGACTGCGGCGGGGATGCGCTGGTTCGCAGGACACTATCTGGCCCGGCAGGAAGATCGTAGCGACTGGCGCGCCGCGCCGCTGCGGGCACCCGACCATGGAGACCTGCCCCCGGCGCTGGTGATCACCGCCGAATGCGATGTTCTTCACGATGAGGGTGTGGCTTACGCGAAGGCACTCAAAGACGCGGGCGTGGCTGTGGAACATCGAAATTACCCCGGAATGATCCACGGGTTCTTTTCCTTCGCGCCGGTCATTGACGATGGCGGGGCAGCGCAGATGTTCGCCGCGGAGCGACTTCGTGACGCTTTCAAACAATGAAGCGTCGATAATCGCGTTCGGTTGCTTGACATGGCCGGGGCACGGCAGTACATCCCGGCTTCGGTTTGGGGGTGTAGCTCAGTTGGTTAGAGCGCCGGCCTGTCACGCCGGAGGCCGCGGGTTCGAGTCCCGTCACTCCCGCCACCGAATCCAAGATCGATTTTCATGATACAGGCCCCGAATCGGGGCCTTTTTTGCGCCCGCGATATGCCTCCGCATCTCCGGGGCGGGGGCGAGAAATCAGGGGCGCGACAATGTGTTCCGCAGAACCGTCAGCGCCTTGCCAAGGCCGCGTGCACTGGTGTAAGCCTGCCGTCATCGAGCGGGTGGATTTCGGCAGTATGTCGGAACGGTTCTCGAAGCCCGGTAACCGTATGAAAATGCGGTTGAATTACAGGTCGTCATCGATGGAAGAACTTCTCCTCGAATACCTACCTATCCTGATCTTTCTCGGGCTTGCTGCCGGTTTGTCGATTGCCATGGTTCTAGCGTCGGTGATCATCGGCGCGCGGAAACCGGATCCTGAGAAAAACTCGGCCTATGAGTGCGGATTCGACGCCTTCGACGACGCGCGCATGAAGTTTGATGTGCGCTTCTATCTCGTGGCGATCCTGTTCATTATTTTCGATCTTGAAGTCGCCTTCCTGTTTCCCTGGGCCATCAGCCTGTCAGAGATCGGGCTTTTCGGTTTCTGGTCGATGATGGTTTTCCTGGGCATCCTGACGGTCGGTTTCATCTACGAATGGCGTAAAGGAGCGTTGGAATGGGAATAACCGTTCGTGACCCCGCAGACGCGGTTTTTAATCCCGGCCCCGATCAGGATGCAGCCATCCAGGCGGTCACCGATGAGCTGACCGACAAGGGCTTCGTGATCGCCAATATGGACAAGCTGGTGAACTGGGCGCGGACCGGTTCGCTCTGGCCGATGACCTTCGGTCTGGCCTGTTGTGCGGTGGAGATGATGCACACCGCCGCATCGCGCTATGACATGGACCGGTTCGGGTTTTTGTTCCGCCCCAGTCCGCGTCAGTCGGACGTGATGATCGTGGCCGGGACGCTCACCAACAAGATGGCGCCCGCGCTCCGCAAGGTTTACGACCAGATGCCTGAACCGCGCTGGGTGATTTCCATGGGCTCGTGCGCCAATGGCGGCGGGTACTATCACTACTCCTACTCGGTGGTGCGGGGCTGCGACCGTATCGTGCCGGTCGATATTTACGTGCCGGGCTGTCCGCCCACAGCGGAAGCGCTGCTGTATGGAATCATGCAGCTGCAGCGCAAAATCCGGCGCACGGGAACGATCGCGCGGTAGCGCGGCCCTGAACAAAGCATACGGAACGGGCATGGACGAAGCGCTCAACGAACTTGGCAGCTACATCGCTGCGGCACTGCCGCAGGATGTGGTGGACACGCGGGTGTCTTATGGAGAGCTTGTGGTGCAGGGGCGGCTTGCGACCCTGACGAAGTTGCTGACCTTTTTGCGGGACGACAGCAATTGCCAGTTCAAGGTCTTCGTTGATTTGACCGCGGTTGATTATCCCGAGCGTGAGGACCGGTTCGAACTTGTTTATATCCTGCTCTCTCTCAGTCAGAACCAGCGCATCAAGGTGAAATTGACGGTCAGCGAGGATGTCGCCGTGCCGACCGCCTCGGAGGTTTTCAGCGCTGCCAACTGGTATGAGCGCGAAACCTGGGACATGTACGGCATCTATTTCTCCGATCATCCCGATCTGCGCCGCATCCTGACCGATTACGGGTTTGAAGGTCATCCGCTGCGCAAGGACTTCCCGCTCACCGGCCGGGTCGAGGTGCGTTACGACGAGACCCAGAAGCGGGTCGTTTACGATCCGGTGAGCCTGACCCAGGATTTCCGTAGTTTCGATTTCCTCAGCCCCTGGGAGGGGATGGGTGATGTCCTGCCGGGCGATGAAAAGGCCGAGGCCGAACCTGAAGAGGAGGCCGAGGGCGCCTGATGTCCGAAGTTGCGATCAAGAATCTGACCCTGAATTTCGGTCCGCAGCATCCCGCCGCGCATGGCGTCCTGCGTCTTGTCCTGGAGATGGACGGCGAGGTCGTGGAGCGCGCCGACCCGCATATCGGCCTGCTGCACCGCGGAACCGAGAAGCTGATCGAATACAAGACCTATCTGCAGTCCGTGCCGTATTTCGATCGCCTCGATTACGTCTCTCCGATGTGCCAGGAGCACGCCTTCGCGCTGGCGGTTGAAAAGCTGCTGGGCATCGAGGTGCCCGAGCGTGGCCAGTACATTCGCGTGATGCTCTCCGAGATCACCCGCATCCTCAACCACATCATGAACCTGACGACCTATGCGCTTGATGTGGGCGCGATGACGCCGCTGCTCTGGGGCTTCGAAGAGCGCGAGCGCATGATGGAGTTCTACGAGCGCGTTTCGGGCGCACGCCTGCATGCGGCCTATTTCCGCCCAGGTGGCGTGCACCAGGATTTGCCGCCGGGCCTGCTCGATGACATCGCCGATTTCTGCGAGACCTATCCGAAGTTTCTCGACGATATGGAAACGCTGCTGACCGAGAACCGGATTTTCAAGCAGCGGACGGTCGATATCGGCGTGTTTACGGCCGAGGAGGCGATGGATTGGGGCATGACGGGCCCGATGCTCCGCGCCTCCGGCGTGCCTTGGGATCTGCGCAAGTCGCAGCCCTATGACGTGTACGACCGGATGGAGTTCGATGTGCCTGTCGGCAAGACCGGCGACTGCTACGCGCGCTACCTCGTTCGGGTCGAGGAAATGCGTCAGAGCCTGCGGATCATCAAGCAGTGCCTCGACGAGATGCCCGACGGGCCGGTCATCACCCAGAATCACAAGCTGACGCCGCCGCGCCGGGGTGAGATGAAGCAGTCGATGGAAGCGCTCATCCATCACTTCAAGCTTTATACCGAGGGCTATCACGTACCCGCCGGCGAGACCTACACCGCCGTCGAAGCGCCGAAGGGTGAGTTTGGGGTCTATGTGGTCTCCGACGGAACCAACCGGCCTTACAAGTGCAAGATCAGGGCCCCGGGGTTTGCCTTCATGCAGGCGCTCGCGCCTTTGAGCAAGGGGCATATGCTGGCAGACGTGCCGGCGGTAATCGGCAGTATGGATATCGTGTTTGGAGAGGTGGACCGGTGAGCGAAACCTTCGCATTCAACGCCGAATATGAAGCGCGTGCGCAGACGATCATCGGGCGCTACCCCGAGGGTCGGAAGCAAAGCGCCGTGATTCCGTTGCTCGATCTGGCGCAGCGTCAGGCTGGCGGCTGGCTCCCAACCCATGTGATCGAGTATGTCGCATCATATCTGGAGATGCCGAAAATCCGGGTGCTCGAGGTTGCGAGCTTCTATTCGATGTTCAATCTGGAACCTGTCGGCGAACACTTCATCCAGCTATGCCGGACCACGCCATGTTGGCTGCGCGGATCGGAAGATCTGCGCGCCGCGGCGAAAGAGGTCACAGGTTGCGGCCTGGGTGAAACCAGCGAAGACGGCAAGTTCACCGTGGTTGAAGTGGAGTGCCTGGGCGCGTGCTGTAACGCCCCGATGGTCCAGATCAATGACGACTACTACGAAGACCTGACGGCGGAGAGTTTCAAATCCGTTCTTGAGGCCCTGGAGCGGGGTGAAAAGCCGGAGCCGGGTTCCGTGGTCGGGCGCAACGGGTCCGAGCCCGAGGGTGGCCTGACGACACTGACGACTGAGGGTGCGTGATGTTGCGTGACGAAGACCGCATTTTCCAGAATCTTTACGGCCAGGATGATTGGGGCCTTGAAGGCGCACGCCGCCGGGGCATCTGGGACAACACCAAGGCGTTGCTGGAACTCGGCCGTGAAAAACTGGTCGAAGAGGTAAAGGCGTCGGGCTTGCGCGGGCGCGGCGGGGCCGGTTTCCCGACGGGCGTGAAATGGTCGTTCATGCCGCCCGAAGAGCGGCGCGATGGCCGGCCGCACTACCTCGTGGTCAATGCCGATGAATCCGAACCGGGCACCTGCAAAGATCGGGAAATTCTTCGTCACGACCCCCATACGCTGGTCGAAGGCTGTCTTGTGGGCGGTTTCGCCATGGGCGCTAATGCTGCGTACATCTATGTGCGGGGTGAGTTCTTTGCTGAAGCCTCGCATCTCCAGCAGGCCATTGATCAGGCCTATGAAGCGGGTTTGATCGGCAAGAATGCCTGCGGGTCCGGCTGGGACTTTGACGTTTACCTTCATCGCGGCGCGGGTGCGTATATCTGCGGTGAAGAAACAGCACTGCTCGAAAGCTTGGAAGGCAAGAAGGGCCAACCGCGCCTCAAGCCGCCATTTCCAGCCGCCTGCGGTTTGTACGGCTGTCCGACAACCGTCAACAATGTTGAAACTGTTGCCGTCGTGCCGACCATTCTGCGGCGCGGGTCGTCCTGGTTTGCGGGCTTCGGGCGCGAGAACAATACGGGCACGAAGATCTTTTCGATCTCCGGTCACGTGAACAATCCCTGCAATGTCGAAGAAGAAATGAGCATTCCGTTGAAGGAACTCATTGAAAAGCATGCTGGCGGCGTGCGCGGCGGCTGGGACAATCTGCTTGCGGTTATTCCGGGCGGTTCCTCGACACCCTGTCTGTCCAAGAGCATCTGCGACAATGTCCTGATGGATTTCGACTCCCTGCGTGAACACAACACGGGTCTGGGAACCGCGGCTGTGATCGTGATGGACAAGTCCACGGATATCGTCGAGGCGATTGCGCGCCTGAGCCACTTCTATCGACATGAAAGCTGTGGTCAGTGCACGCCGTGCCGCGAAGGCATGGGCTGGGTCTATCGGGTCATGACCCGCATGGTCAGCGGTGACGCGAAAATCGAGGAAATCGACATGCTTTGGGATGTCACCAAGCAGATCGAGGGCCACACGATCTGCGCGCTCGCCGATGGCGGGGTCTGGCCGGTTCAGGGGCTGATTCGGCATTTCCGGCCGGAGATCGAGCGCCGGATCAATGAACGCAAGGGCATTGTGCCTGCGCAGGCCGCAGAGTAGGGGGGCGAACGATGCCGAACGTAACGATTGATGGCACCGAGATCGAAGTCCCCGCAGGGATCACCGTCCTGCAGGCCTGCGAGATGGCCGGCGTCGAAATCCCTCGCTTCTGTTATCACGAACGCCTCTCTGTCGCGGGCAATTGCCGTATGTGCCTGGTCGAAGTCGCGCCGGGGCCGCCCAAGCCTGCTGCCTCCTGCGCCCTGCCGGTGGCCGATGGCATGGAGATCAAGACCGACTCCGAGATGGTGAAAAAGGCGCGCAATGGCGTCATGGAATTCCTGCTGATCAACCATCCGCTCGATTGCCCGATCTGCGATCAGGGCGGCGAGTGCGATCTTCAGGATCAGGCTATGGCCTATGGGCGCGACGGTTCCCGGTTCGAAGAAAACAAGCGTGCGGTCAAAGACAAACACATGGGGCCGCTGGTCAAGACGATCATGACCCGCTGCATCCACTGCACACGCTGTGTGCGCTTCGCAACCGAAGTGGCCGGTGTGCCGGAACTGGGCATGCTGGGACGCGGCGAACATGCCGAGATCACGACCTATCTCGAGAAGTCACTCGATTCCGAAGTGAGCGCCAATGTGATCGATCTGTGCCCGGTCGGCGCACTGACCTCAAAGCCCTATGCGTTCGTTTCGCGGCCCTGGGAACTCAGCAAAACCGAATCCGTCGATGTGCTCGATGCGGTCGGCTCCGCCATCCGGGTGGACTCGCGTCAGACTGAGGTTCTTCGAATTCTGCCGCGCCTGAATGAAGACGTGAACGAGGAATGGCTGGCTGATAAATCGCGTTACGCCTGCGACGGTCTGATGCGTCAGCGTCTCGACCGTCCCTTTGTCCGCGAAGACGGCAAGCTGCGTGAAGCCAGCTGGTACGATGCTTTCGCGATGATTGTGGAAAAGGTCAAAGCCACATCGGGAGACCGTATCGCGGCACTCGCCGGGGATTTGTGCGATGCCGAATCCATGTTCGCGCTCAAGCAACTGATGAGTGCGCTCGGTTCGAGCAATCTCGACTGCCGTCAGGACGGTGCGAAACTGTCACCGGATGTTCGCAGTGGCTATGTGATGAATACCGGTATCGCGGCGCTGGAAAGGGCAGATGCGGTCCTGCTCGTGGGAACGAACCCGCGTTGGGAAGCCCCGCTGGTCAACACCCGCCTGCGCAAGGCCTGGCTGCACGGCGGCGCCCGAATCGGGATTGTTGGCCCGCAGCTTGATCTGAGCTATCCGAGTGAATATCTCGGCGCCGGACCGGATACGCTGTCCGCACTGGCGACCGGTGATCACGAATTCGCCGCGGTGTTGAAGGACGCCGAGCGCCCGGTTGTGATCCTCGGCATCGGGGCTCTGACGCGTGAGGACGGGGACGCTGTCCTCGGGGCGGTCCGCAAGCTTGCCGAAACCTGCAATGTCGTTCGCGAAGACTGGAACGGTTTCAATGTCCTTCACACGGCAGCCGCGCGTGTGGGCGGCCTTGATCTTGGCTTTGTGCCGGGTGCGGGCGGGCGTGACACGAACGCCATTCTCGATGGAGCTGCCGCGGGTGAGATCGACATGGTCTATCTGCTCGGCGCCGATGAGATTGATACCTCGAAGCTTGAAAAGGCCTTTGTCGTCTATCAGGGCCATCACGGGGATGCCGGGGCCCATTGCGCTGACGTCATTCTGCCGGGCGCGGCCTACACGGAGAAGAACGGCACGTATGTGAACACCGAAGGCCGTGTCCAGTTGGCCCGTCTTGCCGTTCAGCCGCCCGGTGATGCCCGCGAAGACTGGGCCATTCTGCGCGCGCTGTCCGACAAACTCGATGCTGGGCTCGACTACGTCACCCTGGGTGATGTTCGCACGGCATTGGCGGAGGTCAACCCGGTCTTCAACACCGTGGATGTCGTCGAAGCATGTGCCTGGGGTGAGTTCGGTACAACCGGCCCCATGAGCAACGCAGCCTTCGAGAGCCCGATTGCGAACTACTACATGACCGACCCGATCAGCCGGGCCTCGGAAACCATGGCCGATTGCACCCGTGAGTTCGTGAACGCCGGCGATGAGAGGACGGGCACCGATGGCTGAGTTCTGGTCCTCATACGCCTGGCCGACGATCTGGATCGTGATCCAGATCCTGTTCCTGGTCGTTCCGCTGCTGATCGTCGTGGCCTATCTGACCTATGCCGAACGCAAGGTGATTGGCCTTATGCAGTTGCGTATGGGTCCCAATGTGGTCGGTCCATTCGGTCTACTGCAGCCTTTCGCCGATGCGCTGAAGCTGATGACCAAGGAACTTATCATTCCGACCGGAGCAAACCGGGTCGTGTTCCTGATGGCGCCTATGCTCACCTTCATTCTCGCAATGGTCGGTTGGGCGGTAATCCCGGTCAGTGAGGGGTGGGTCCTCTCCGATATCAATGTCGGCGTTCTCTATCTCTTTGCGATCAGTTCACTGGGTGTCTACGGCATCATCATGGCCGGCTGGGCGTCGAACTCGAAATATCCGTTTCTGGGTGCTTTGCGCTCTGCGGCGCAGATGGTTTCCTACGAGGTGTCGATCGGTTTTGTGATCATCACCGTTTTGCTGGCGGTAGGCTCTCTGAACCTGACCGACATTGTTCTGGCGCAGAAGAATGTCTGGTTCTTCATTCCGCTTCTGCCCATGTTCGTCGTCTTTGTGATCTCGGCGCTGGCGGAAACCAACCGTGCGCCGTTTGATCTGCCGGAAGCCGAAGCCGAACTGGTCACCGGGTACAACGTTGAATACTCGGCCATGGCGTTTGCTCTCTTCTTCCTGGGCGAATACGCCAATATGGTCCTGATGAGCGGGATGACGGTTATCCTGTTCCTCGGTGGCTGGCTGCCGCCGCTTGATATCGCGATCTTCAACTGGGTTCCCGGCATTGTCTGGTTCGCCCTGAAAGTCGCGTTGATGTTGTTCGTGTTCCTCTGGGTCCGCGCAACTCTGCCGCGTTATCGCTATGACCAGCTGATGCGCCTGGGCTGGAAGGTCTTTCTGCCGCTTTCGCTCGCCTGGGTGGTCATCACGGCCGGTGCCATTGTCGTGTTCGACTGGTATCCGGGCATTGTGAACTAGGGGCGGGAAAGAGAGACTTCATGGCCATGCTCGACCGTACCGCGCGCTCGCTTCTGCTGACTGAGATTGTCTCCGGCCTGTGGCTCACCCTGAAGTATTTCTTCAAGCCGAAGGTGACGATCAACTATCCCTATGAAAAGGGGCCGATCAGTCCGCGCTTTCGCGGGGAACACGCTCTGCGTCGCTATCCCAATGGGGAAGAGCGCTGCATCGCCTGTAAACTTTGTGAGGCCATTTGCCCGGCGCAGGCCATCACGATCGAAGCCGAACCGCGGGAAGACAATTCACGTCGCACCACGCGTTACGACATCGATATGACCAAGTGCATCTATTGCGGCTTTTGTCAGGAAGCCTGCCCTGTGGATGCGATTGTCGAAGGTCCCAACTTCGAGTTTGCGACGGAAACCCGCGAAGAGCTGATGTACGACAAGGAGAAACTCCTGTTGAACGGAGATCGTTGGGAATCTGAAATCGCCACGGCGCTTGCCGCCGATGCGCCGTATCGCTAGGCCGGGTCGGGGGGGATTTGACGTGATAGTTCAGGCGCTCGCCTTTTACCTGTTTGCGGCCGTGGCCGTGGCATCTGCCGTGATGGTGATCTCGGCGCGAAATCCGGTCCATTCGGTACTGTTTCTGATTCTGGCCTTTTTCAATTCTGCTGGCCTGTTCGTGCTGATCGGTGCCGAGTTCCTGGCGATGATCCTGGTGGTCGTCTATGTGGGCGCCGTGGCCGTCTTGTTCCTTTTCGTCGTCATGATGTTGGACATCAACTTTTCCGAATTGCGTGATGGGTTCCTGCAGTATCTGCCGATCGGCGGCATGATCGGTATCATCCTCGCAGCCGAACTGGTGCTGATCTTTGGAAGTTGGGCTGTCTCGCCCGAAGCCGCGCAGACACTGGCAGCACCGACATTGCCGGCGGGCGGTGTGACGAACACCCATGCGCTCGGCCAGCTGATCTATACCGACTATGTGTATCTCTTCCAGGCCTCAGGCCTGGTCCTGCTGGTCGCCATGATCGGTGCGATTGTACTGACCCTGCGTCACCGGCCGGATGTGCGCCGTCAGAAAATTGGTGACCAGGTCGAGCGCAAGCGTGACGACGTGATCGAGGTCCGCGATATCACGACGGGGAGTGGCGTGTGATGCTGGAAATCGGTCTCTCTCATTATCTGACCGTCGGAGCGATTTTGTTCACGCTCGGCATTTTCGGGATTTTCCTGAACCGCAAGAACGTGATCATTATCCTGATGTCGGTCGAGTTGATGCTGCTCGCCGTGAACATCAATTTCATCGCGTTTTCTGCGCATCTGAATGATCTGACGGGGCAGGCCTTTGCCCTGTTCGTGTTGACCGTGGCCGCTGCGGAAGCGGCCATCGGTTTGGCAATTCTCGTTGTCTATTTCCGAAACCGTGGCTCTATCGCGGTGGAAGATATCAATATGATGAAGGGTTAAGCGGCACATGATCGAACTCGCGATCTTCCTGCCGCTGATCGGCGGCGTCATAGCAGGGCTCTTTGGTGCCCGCATGGGCGACCGGGCCTCTCAACTCGTGACTGTGCTGCCGATGCTCGTTGCGGCCGCGCTGTCCTGCTATCTGCTCTGGGATGTGGGCTTCCAGGGCAATGAACAGACCATTCGCCTGTTCACCTGGATCGACTCCGGCACACTCGAACTCAGCTGGGCGCTGCGTTTCGACACCCTGACCGCTGTCATGGTCTTCGTGGTGAACGTCGTTTCGTCGATGGTCCATGTCTATTCGGTCGGATACATGTCCCATGATCCGTCAAAGCCGCGGTTCATGGCCTATCTCAGCCTGTTCACGTTCTTCATGCTGATGCTGGTGACGGCGGACAACTTCGTTCAGATGTTCTTCGGCTGGGAGGGCGTGGGGCTTATGTCCTACCTCCTGATCGGATTCTGGTTCGACCGTCCCTCCGCCAATGCAGCCGCCATCAAGGCCTTCGTGGTCAACCGGGTTGGCGATTTCGGGTTTATGCTGGGCATTCTCGGCGTCTTCTTCGTGTTCGGAACGCTCAATTTCGATGCCGTGTTCAAGGAAGCGCCGAACATTGCCGGCCAGTCCTTCAGCTTCCTGAGCATGGATGTGGATATCCTGACCACGCTGTGTCTGCTGTTGTTTATCGGTGCGATGGGCAAGTCGGCGCAGATCGGCCTGCACACCTGGCTGCCAGACGCCATGGAAGGCCCAACCCCTGTTTCTGCGCTGATCCACGCGGCGACCATGGTGACGGCCGGCGTCTTCATGGTCGCGCGCCTGTCCCCCATGTTCGAATTCGCACCGATCGCGTTGAGCGTTGTGGTCGTGATCGGCGGCACCACGGCCTTCTTCGCCGCGACCATCGGGCTAACCCAGTTCGATATCAAGCGGGTGATTGCCTATTCGACCTGTTCCCAGCTGGGCTACATGTTCTTCGCCCTTGGCGTGGGAGCTTATCCGGCAGCGATTTTCCACCTTATGACCCATGCCTTCTTCAAGGCCTTGCTCTTCCTCGGCGCGGGCAGCGTGATCCATGGCATGGATGACGAGCAGGATATGCGCATGATGGGCGGCCTGTTCTCGAAGATGAAGGTCACGGCGGTTCTAATGTGGATCGGCAGCCTGGCTCTGGCGGGCGTTCCGTTCTTCGCCGGGTTCTATTCGAAAGACATGATTCTGGAATCAGCCTTTGCCGCGCACACCGGCTTGGGACTTTATGCGTTCTGGGCCGGTATCGCGGCAGCCTTGATGACCGCCTTCTACTCCTGGCGGTTGTTGTTCCTTACCTTCCATGGCCGCACGCGCGCGGATGACCACACCTATGATCATGCGCACGAATCTCCGCCCGTGATGATTGCACCCTTGCTGGTGCTGGCGCTGGGCGCGGTGTTCTCGGGTTTCCTCGCGAAGGAGTACTTCGTGGGAGACAGCATGGATGCCTTCTGGGGCAATTCGATCCTGATGCTGACCACGGTTATCGAAGACGCGCATCATGTAGAGAAGTGGGTCAAGCTGCTTCCCATCGCTGTCGGCATCGCCGGTATTCTGGGGGCCTTCGTGATGTACATCCTCAAGCCGGACTGGCCTGCAGCCTTTGTGGCGCGCATCCGCCCGCTCCACCGATTTGTGTACAATAAGTGGTTTTTCGATGAGCTCTATGACCGCCTGTTTGTGCGCCCGTCCTTCGTTCTGGGCCGCGGGCTCTGGAAATCAGGTGATGGAGCTGTGATCGATGGTGTTGGTCCCGACGGTATTGCCGCTGCGACCCGTGATCTTGCCGGCCGAGCGAGCCGCCTTCAGTCGGGTTTCGTATATCACTATGCCTTTGCCATGCTGATCGGACTGGTGTTGTTGGCGACCTGGTTCCTGCTTGGGTTCTTCCGGTAGGGGCGGCGCATCATGGATTCTTTTCCCATTCTTTCCCTGACAACCTTCCTGCCGCTGGTAGGGGTCCTGTTCATTCTGCTGATCCGGGGTGAGGAGCATATCCTTGCGCGCAATGCGCGCTGGGCGGCGTTGTGGACATCGCTCGCCACCTTCGTCATCAGCCTGCTGCTCTGGTTCAACTTCGACCCGACCACCTCGGACTTCCAGTTTGTCGAGAAGTTCGAGTGGTTACCGACACTCAATATCGCCTATCACATGGGCATTGACGGGATTTCGCTGTTCTTCGTCATCCTGTCCACATTCCTCACGCCGATTTGTGTGCTTGCCTCCTGGAAAGCCATTACCAATCGGGTCAAGGAATACATGATCGCGTTTCTTGTTCTGGAAACGATGATGATCGGCACGTTCGCGGCCCTCGATTTCGTGATGTTCTACATCTTCTTCGAGGCGGTTCTGATCCCGATGTTCATCATCATCGGTGTCTGGGGCGGACCGCGGCGGGTGTATTCGGCCTTTAAGTTCTTCCTCTACACGCTGGCGGGTTCGGTTCTGCTGCTGGCAGCGTTGCTGGTGCTCTATTTCGAAGCCGGGACAACGGATATTCAGACCTTGATCGCCTATGCCGTTCCGCCGGAGATGCAGACCTGGCTCTGGCTGGCGTTCTTTGCTTCCTTTGCGGTGAAGATGCCCATGTGGCCGGTGCACACCTGGCTGCCCGATGCTCATGTGGAAGCGCCCACAGCCGGTTCGGTGATCCTCGCCGGTGTTCTCCTGAAGATGGGCGGGTACGGTTTCCTGCGGTTTTCGCTGCCGATGTTGCCGATTGCATCCGAATTGTTCGTGCCGCTTGTCTATACCCTCTCAGTCATCGCGATCATCTACACCTCGCTTGTGGCGCTCGCCCAGGAGGACATGAAGAAGCTGATTGCGTACTCATCGGTTGCCCATATGGGTTTCGTGACCATCGGAATCTTCACCGCGACCCAGCAGGGGATCGACGGCGCGCTGTTCCAGATGCTGAGCCACGGCATCATCTCGGCCGCTCTGTTCCTGTGCGTCGGTGTGATCTATGACCGCGAACACAGCCGCGAGATCGCGCATTACGGCGGGCTGGTCGAACGTATGCCGCGTTATGCCTTTGTCTTCATGATATTCATGCTCGGATCTGTGGGGCTACCGGGGACTGGCGGCTTCGTGGGTGAGTTCCTGATTTTGGTCGGCGCGTTCCAGGACAACACCTGGGTGGCGTTGCTTGCTTCAACCGGCGTGATTCTCGGCGCGGCCTATATGCTCTATCTCTACCGGCGTGTGGTGTTCGGCAAGCTCGACAAGGAACATCTCAAGCAGATTGTTGATCTGGAACCCCGTGAGATTGCGATTTTTGCGCCGCTCATCGTTTTGGTGGTCTGGATGGGGATCTGGCCGGACCCATTCCTGAGTGTTTTTGATGCGACCGTGTCGAACCTGTTGCAGAACTATCAATCCGCCCTTGCCGTGGGCGAGGCCGTTGATGTGGCCGTTGGCGTGGCCGGGCGTTAGGCGAGGGGACGAGACATGAATATCGCTGCCGATCTGGCCGTCATCCGCCCGGAACTGTTCGTCGCCATCGCCGCCATGGTGTTGCTGATGTTCGGTGCGTTCCGTCAGAAAAATTCAGCCCGCTTCATCTCATGGCTGAGTGTGGGCGTTCTGTTCGTGACCGGACTTCTTGTTCTGGCCGGACCAGCGGGAACCTCGCTGGCTTTCGGAAGCCAGTTCGTTGTCGATGACTTTGCAGTCTTTGCAAAAGTTCTGCTGATCCTGGGCGCGGCGCTCGCGCTGATTTTGGCGGTGCCGTTCAATCTGCGTGAGGGGATCGATCAGTTCGAATTCCCGATTCTCATCCTCTTTGCCGTGCTGGGCATGATGATGATGGTTTCGGCCAATGATCTGATGTCCCTCTATATCGGCATCGAGTTGCAGAGCCTTTCGCTCTACGTGATTGCGGCAATCCGGCGCGAAACCCTCCGGTCTTCGGAAGCCGGCCTGAAGTACTTCGTGCTCGGCGCCCTGAGCTCGGGGATCCTGCTATACGGCATGACGCTTGTGTACGGCTTTGCCGGCACAACCAATTTTGAGGCTCTTGCGCAGTTGTTCGTGGCCGACACGGACCCGTCGATCGGAGTGATCGTCGGGCTTGTTTTCATCGCGGCGGGGCTGGCGTTCAAGGTTTCGGCGGTGCCGTTCCACATGTGGACACCGGATGTGTACGAAGGCGCGCCCACGCCCGTCACAGCCTTCTTCGCTATTGCCCCGAAGATCGCCGCCATGGCGCTGTTTGTTCGAGTGATGCTCGAGCCCTTTGGCGCGCTCGTTTTGGAATGGCAGCAGGTGATCTGGTTCATTTCGCTGGCCTCAATGATCCTGGGCTCGTTTGCGGCCATCGTGCAGACAAATATCAAGCGTTTGATGGCCTATAGCTCCATCGGTCATATGGGATTTGTCCTGGTCGGTCTGGCCGCCGGCAATGAACAGGGCGTAACCGGTATTCTCGTCTATCTGACGGTTTACCTGTTCATGAATATCGGGACCTTCGGCTGCATCCTGGCGATGCGTCGGGCCGGGCGCATGGTCGAAGATATCGACGAGTTGTCCGGGTTGAGCAAAACCAACCCCATGATGGCCGGTGCGCTTGCGATCTTCATGTTCTCTATGGCCGGAATTCCGCCACTGGGCGGTTTTTTCGCGAAACTGTTCGTGTTCCGCGCGGCCATTGATGCCGAACTCTATGTACTGGCCGTTGTCGGTCTGCTGACCAGTGTCGTGGGCGCCTTCTACTATCTGCGCATCATCAAGGTGATGTACTTCGATGAGGCCAATGAGGCGTTCGACAAGCCTCAGGGCCGTGAAATCACCGTTCTGGTGACGGCGACCGCCGTGATCACCCTGTTCTTCTTCATTGGTCTGGCGCCTGTCTATTCAGGTGCAGAAGCGGCGGCGGCGGTTCTGTTTTCCGCATGACGCGACCGCAGGCGGTGCCCGACGGGTGTGAACTGCACGCGTTTGATCAGATCGGCAGCACGAGCGAAGAAGCGCGGCGTCTGGCGGAAGCGGGCGCGCCCGACCGCACCATCGTCTGGGCCCGCGAACAGACCGCAGGTCGGGGCCGTCATGGCCGGGAATGGACATCTCCGCCGGGCAATCTCTACCTTTCGATTCTGTTCCGACCGTCCTGCCGGGTGGTAGAGGCACCGCAGATCGGATTTGTTCTGGGCGTTGCTATGGCAGGCGCGATCCGGGACCTGACCGATGTGCCGGTGACACTGAAATGGCCGAACGATCTCGTCCATGACGGCAAGAAACTGTCGGGCATCCTGTTGGACAGTGCCGATGACGGCAAGGGCGGCGTTGCCTGGGTTGTGGCCGGAATTGGTGTGAACGTGGACGTGATCCCCGAGGCATTGTCCGATGCCGCGAGCTTGCGCTCGATAGGCGCTGAGGTGGAGGTTGAAACACTGCTCGAAGCGTTTCTGGCGAAACTGATGCCCCTGCTGGACGAATGGCGCAAGGACGGGTTTGCGCCTGTTCGTTTCAATTGGAGCGCGTTCGCATTCGATTTCGGGACGCCGATCTCGGTGAAGTTGCCGGATGGCGCGATTGAGGGCCGGTTTGAGGGGATTGATGCTGCCGGAAACCTTGCCCTGCGGTATGATGATCGCCTGCACTATGTTGCGGCCGGGGATGTCTTCCCGGTCAACCACCCCGCAACAGGAGAGTCGTGATGCTGCTTGCCGTGGATTGTGGAAACACGAACACCGTTTTCGCCGTGTATGAGGGTGATACACAACGCGGGAACTGGCGGATTGCCACGAATGCCCAGCGTACGGCGGACGAGTACGCCGTCTGGCTGACTCAGCTGATGTCGCTGAAGGGGCTTTCCGTGGCCGATATCAATCATGCGATTGTCACCACGGTCGTACCGGGAACGCGGCGTAACCTGACCAACCTTTTGGAATCGCATTTTGGCGTCACGCCGCTGGTCGTGCGCGACTCGGATGTCGATCTGGGCATCGAGGTGATGATCGAACGTCCCGAACAGGCCGGTGCGGACCGCCTGGTGGCCGCCGTGGGCGCGCATCTGAAATATCCCGGCGATCTGATCGTGATCGATTTCGGAACCGCCACCACCTTCGACATTATCGATGCGGAGGGGAACTTCCGCGGCGGGGTCATCGCGCCCGGCATCAACCTGTCCGTGGAAGCGCTCTACACCGCCGGTGCGCTGTTGCCCCGGGTCAATATCGAGCGGCCCGACAAGGTCATCGGCGGAGCCACGGTCCCGGCCATGCAGTCCGGTATTTTCTGGGGCTATGTCTCGATGATCGAGGGGCTCGTGCCGCGAATTGCGGCGGAATACGCAAAACCGGTGACCGTTGTGGCAACCGGCGGACTGGCATCCCTGTTCGCCGATGTCACCGATGTTATCGACACGACCGAACCCGACCTGACCCTGATCGGTCTGCGGGAAGTCGCCCGCCGCAACGGCATCGCCTGAAGATAAGGTTTCCCCGCATCATGTCTCTCGTTCCCAGTTCAGACGAAGTTCTGTTCGTACCCCTTGGCGGTACGGGCGAAATCGGTATGAACCTCAATGTCTATGGCCATGACGGCAAATGGCTCATCGTCGATTGCGGCGTCACGTTTGGCGATCCGAGCCTGCCCGGTGTCGATGTGATGATGGCCGATCCGACCTTCATCGAGGAACGCCGCAAGGACCTTGTCGGAATCCTGATCACCCACGCGCACGAAGATCATGTGGGAGCCGTCGCCCATCTCTGGCCGCGCTTGCGCTGCCCGGTTTATGCGACGGCGTTCACGGCGAAGATCCTGCGCCGGAAGCTGGACGAAGCCGGAATCGGCGGCAAGGTGAAGATCCACGAGGTCCCGTTGTCCGGGAATATCCCGCTCGATCCCTTCGATCTGACGCTGGTGAACATGACCCATTCGATCCCCGAGCCCAGCGGGGTTATCATCCGGACCGAGGCGGGCACGATCTATCACACCGGCGACTGGAAGCTCGATGAGGGCCCCATGATCGGGGTCACGCCCGACAAGGAGGCGTTGCGTGCGGTCGGTGAGGCCGGTGTCCTGGCGATGATCGGTGATTCCACCAATGCCGTTGTCGAAGGCCATAGCGGATCCGAAGCCGATGTGCATGCCAGCCTGATGGATTTCGTGGGAACCATGGAAAACCGGGTGATCTTTGCCTGTTTCGCCAGCAATGTTGCGCGGGTTCAGACGCTGGCCGAAGTCGCACATGCGCATGGCCGCGCGGTCGGGCTTGTGGGGCGCTCGCTCTGGACCATGACCGATGCAGCACGGGAGACCGGCTACCTCAAGGATTTGCCGCCTTTCCTGCGCGAAGAGGAGGCGATGCAGCTGCCCCGGGACAATGTCCTGATGATCTGCACCGGCAGCCAGGGCGAACCGCGCGCGGCTCTGCCGCGAATCGCCCGGGGCGACCATCCGCATATCTCTTTCGAAGAAGGCGATACCGTGGTGTTCTCCTCGCGTATCATTCCCGGCAACGAGCGCCCGATCGGGCAGATGCAGAGCATGCTGACATCCCAGGGCATCAACGTTGTCACCGAGCGGGATCACTTCGTGCATGTCTCGGGGCATCCCGCGCAGGATGAGTTGCGGCAGATGTATGAGTGGATCAAACCGAAGATCGCGGTGCCTGTTCATGGTGAAGCCCCGCATCTGAGCGCCCATGCCAGGATTGCGCGCGAAAGCGGCGTGGAGCATACGCCGATCATCTCCAACGGCGATGTTTTGCGCCTGAATGCGGAGGGTGCGGAAATCTGTGGTCAGGTGCAGTCCGGGCGTCTGGCGCTGGATGGGACAGATCTCATCCGCATCACCGATCCCAGTCTGCGCGAGCGCGCCCATATGCTGTGGAATGGCTCGGCCGTGCTGACGGTGGTGATCGACGAGGACAACCAGCTTGTTGCCGAACCCCAGCTTTCGGCACCGGGTCTTCTCGGGGACAGTGATGATGACTACGATCTCATGGATGATGTGATTGATGACGTCCTGGATTCGCTCGCCGGTGCAAAGGGTAAGCAGCGGGACAATGACGATGCCATGATCGAGTTGCTGCGCCGGGCGGTCCGCAAGAGTTTCCGGACCCGCCGGGGGAAAAGCCCGACCACAGATGTACATCTGGTCCGCCTGGACGACTAGGAGAGACACGCAGTGAT
This sequence comes from Alphaproteobacteria bacterium, assembly GCA_038137215.1. GTDB lineage: Bacteria > Pseudomonadota > Alphaproteobacteria > UBA6615 > UBA6615 > JABJAG01. The sequence goes on along the minus strand of JAYQBG010000007.1, from coordinate 92,086 downwards.
CGGAAGACTGAATCATGTGGCGATCGTGGTGCCGGATCTGGCAGCGGCGACCGCGGTCTATGCCAACACGCTTGGTGCGAAGGTTTCTGCGCCGATGGATCTCCCCGATCATGGTGTGACCACCGTCTTCGTCGAACTGCCCAACACGAAGATCGAGTTGTTGTACCCGCTGGGTGAGAACTCCCCCATCGCGGGGTTCCTGGAGAAAAATCCTTCCGGCGGCATGCACCATGTCTGTTGCGAGGTGGACGACATCTACGCAGCGCGCGACAGGCTTCTGGCTGAAGGTGCGCGCGTCCTCGGTGATGGCGAGCCGAAAAACGGTGCCCACAACAAGCCGGTGCTATTTTTGCATCCGAAGGATTTCGCAGGCACTCTTGTGGAACTCGAACAGGTCTAGACCGTCATGAACCTTGTCACGGGCATCGTTGTCATCATCATCATCTGGTGGGTTACCCTGTTCCTGGTGTTGCCATGGGGTGTCAGCCGGACGGAGAACCCGGAAGCCGGTCACGACCACGGGGCCCCGTCCAAACCCATGGTCTTCAGGAAAGTTCTGGTCACCACCGGGATCACAGCGGTGGCGTTTGCGATCATCTATCTGGTGATCGACTCCGGTGCCTTTTCGCTCCGGGAGCTGGCCGAGAGATTTGATCCCGGCTAGACGCCGAAAAATCCGGCGATGGCGGCGAGCAACACGACCAGCCAGGACGGCGCTTTCCACATGGCCAGGAGGACCGCGGCAATCACGACCGTGGCAAAATCCGAAGCATCGTGCACGCTCGACGTCCAGACGGGCGTATAGAGAACCGCCAGAAGCAGACCGACCACCGTCGCGTTGACGCCGCTCAGGGCTGATCGTATCCGGGTGCGGGAGCGCAATGCGTCCCAGTAGGGCAGGGCCGCGCCCAGTAGCAGGAACGAGGGTAGGAAAACAGCGACAATGGCAATCACGCCGCCGATCCAGCCGCCGAGGTAACTGCCGCCCGGGTCGATGACATTGCCCAGATAGCCGGTCAGCGCAAACATCGGCCCGGGAATGGCCTGCGCCGCGCCATAGCCGGCGAGAAACGCATCCGTCGTCATCCAGCCAGTGGGGACCATTTCGGCCTCCAGCAGTGGCAGCACCACATGGCCCCCGCCGAACACCAGCGAGCCAACCCGGTAGAAGGCTGTGAAGGCGTCCAGATTGCCCGACGCGACCGATTGCGCGACCAGCGGCAGGCCAAACAACAGGGCGGCAAACACAATCAGCAATGAAAAACCGATAGCCCGGCTGCCTCTGCGGACCACCTCCGCTTCGGGATTTCCGGAATTATCATGAATGAGGATTGCCCCGGCAATGGCGGCGAGCGCGATCACCAGAACCTGATGCCAGGCGGACCCGGCGAACAGGATCGCAACACAGGCCAGGGCTGCAAAGCTGGCCTTGAGCGGGCTGTCGCAGGCATTGCGGGCCATGCCCCACAGCGCATTCGCAACCACGGCAACGGCCGCCAATTTCAGGCCGTGAATCACCCCTTGTCCCGCGGCGGTCTGGGCTAAGGACAGGCCAAACCCGAGGCCAATCATGATCAGGGCAGCCGGGGTGGTGAAACCCAGCCAGGCCGCAAACCCGCCGGCCCAGCCGCGCTGCAACATGCCGATGGCGATCCCGGTCTGACTGGATGCGGGACCGGGCAGAAACTGGCTGAGAGAGACCAGATCGGCATAACCGCGTTCATCGATCCATCGTCGGCGGTCCACGAATTCCGTCCGGAAATATCCGAAATGCGCGACCGGTCCCCCGAACGCCGTGGCGCCGAGCACCAGAAAGGTCAGGAAAATCTTCAGAACGCCGGGGCGTTCATCGGTTTGCGGGGCGCTGGAAATGGGTATGCTCTCCGGGTCGGAAACTGGGGCCACTATAAGGGGCGGAAAACGTGTCGGGATACTGTGATATTGCGCCGGGGCATGAATGGCATGGGCCCTATCATGATACCGAATACGGATTTCCGATTCGTGACGAAGCCGCGCTCTTCGAGCGCCTGATGCTTGAGGTCAATCAGGCCGGCTTGAGCTGGCTGACCATCCTCAAAAAACGCGAGGGCTTCGTGCGTGCGTATGACGGGTTCGATGTCGATACGGTTGCGGGGTATGGCGAGAGAGATCGGGCGCGGTTGTTGTCCGATGCCGGGATTATTCGCAACAAGCTCAAGGTCAATGCCGCGATCCACAATGCCGGGCAAATCCGGGACATTCGCGAGAGCCATGGTGGTTTTGCGAACTGGCTGGATGCCCATCATCCATTGAACAAAGAGCAATGGGTGAAGCTGTTCAAGAAGACCTTCCGCTTCACGGGCGGGGAAATCACCACATCCTTCCTGATGAGTGCGGGATATCTCCCGGGGGCCCATCGGGAAAGTTGCCCGATCTATGCCGAAACCCTGAAACACAATCCGCCCTGGGCAGTCACCGGCTGACGCCGAACGAAAACGGGCCGGGAATGTCCCGGCCCGTATCGCTTGATGTCCCTGTGCGGCTAGCCGATTAGATCGAAGCCGTAGAGCAGCCCGAAGCCGACAGCCAGCGCATACACCGCGGGGCTGGCCTCGTTGAACCGGCCCGAAACGATCTTGGCCGCTGCGTAGGTGATGAAACCGAACGCGATCCCATGCGCAATGGAGAAGGTGAACGGCATGACGACCGCGGCGAGGACAGCGGGGGCGTATTCCGTTACGTCGTCCCAGTCGAGCTCGGTCAGGCCGCGAACCATCAGTACCGCCACGAACAGCAGTGCAGGTGCCGTGGCAAAGCGCGGCACCAGGCCGATGATGGGTGCCAGGATCAGCGCAAGAACGAATAGAATCCCGACCGTGACGGCGGTCAGCCCGGTCCGTCCGCCTTCGCGGACACCCGAAGCACTCTCGATATAGCTGGTGACCGTGGAACTGCCGAGCATCGAACCGGTGACGGTCGCGATACTGTCTGCGGACAGGGCTTTGCCCATGCGCGGCAGCTTACCGTCTTCATCGAGAAGTCCTGCCCGGTGTGACACGCCGATCAGCGTGCCCGCGGTATCGAACATGTCCACGAACAGGAATGCGATAATCACAGAGATCATGCTGAGCTGAAGGGCTCCGGCAATATCCAGCTGCAGGAAGGTCGGTGCCAGCGAGGGTATTTCAAAGTTCATATTGGTGCCGCTGGCAGCGCCAAAGATATGTGCGAGGATCGCGGTCGCTATGATGCCAATGACGATCGCACCTTTGATTCCCAGTCTGTCGAGTCCGACAATGGCAACAAAACCAACCGCGACAAGTATGGCTTCGGTGGACGTAATGGCACCCAAAGTGACCAACGGTGCAGGGTCGCCCTGGACCGAGATGCCGGCGATTTCCAATGCAATCACACCAATAAACAGACCGATACCCGCGGAAATCGACATCTTCAGCGATTTTGGTATCGAATTGATGATCCAGACCCTGATCGGCAGGATTGTGATGATCAGGAAGAACACGCCCGACAGGAAGATTACGCCCAGCGCCGTTTGCCATGGCACACCCATGCCGCCGACAACGCCGAAGGCAAAGAAGGCATTCAGGCCGAGCCCTGGGGCCAGTGCAACCGGGTAGTTGGCCCAAAGCCCCATGATGAAACAGCCTACGGCAGCTGCCAGACATGTCGCGACGAACAAGGCGCCCTTGTCCATGCCTGTCGTGGACATGATGTCCGGATTGACAATGATGATATAAGCCATCGTCAGGAACGTCGTCAGGCCCGCCATCACTTCGATGCGGACTGTCGTTCCGTTTTCCGACAGCTTGAACAGATTTTCGAACATTGCGGTGTATCTCCCGTGGTTGTCCTTGCTACGCGCCATGCGAGGAATGTCAGCGAGAAACACTCGACGACCAACTCACCCCAGCCAAAACTGGCCACACCCCCCATACAGTAAAACTCTAGCGTGATTCTTAAAACTGCCGTTACTGCTTTGTTAAGCTCTTATTGCTATGGTGAAATCATGAAAATATTTATGTTTTTCATGTCTTTGTTGGTGTTTTCAGTGACGGGTCAGGAAACTCGTGCACAGACGACCATTGTCATCACGAAGGCCGAATGTGACCGTTTGGTGACCCATGTCGCCTCCGCAGACGTTGCCTATACGGCGGGCGTGGATGTGAACGGCAATGCTGTTGCCCCCGCATATCTGAACCCGCAGCCGCAGATCAGCGTTCCGGATACGATTTCCATCCCCGTCACCATCGACCTGTCCGCCAATTTGGGAATTCCCACATCCTTCCTGGCCCGTCCGACAGTCGGGGAGGTGCAGGTATCGAGCGATGGCCGGGTCACCTTCAACGGCCAGCCGGTCTCAGGCGCTGCTGAACACAAACTGGCAAAGCGCTGCCAGGTGATCGGCGCGCAATAGACAATCCTGGTTTCTTTCACCGGAAAGGTGGCGTAAACCGCTTCCAACAGTGGAGCGGCAAATGACCGTCCCAGACAGCCAGAATGCGGCATTTGGCGGCGACAGCCTCGAAAACCGGCTCGACACCGCGTTTCAGAAACAGGAACAGGAAGGTCTCAAGCTCGCGGCGCATCTGCGCGCCGTTGCGATGCTGTCCGTCACGGTCTGGGTGTTCCTGCTGCTCGGACAGGCGGCCTGGTTCTATCTGCCGATCACCCTGCTCTTTGTAGTCAGTGGTTATCTGTACCACGCTACGTCGCGCCGGGGCTTTCGCAGCGATGCTCACGCGCTGCTGTTTTTCTGGTTGATTTGGCGCTTGTCACGATTGCCTTACTGGCGCCCAATCCCCTGCTGGGAGCCGGTCTGCTAGAATGGCCCGAGCAGATGGCGTTTCGGTTCGGCAACTTTAACTACTACTACATGATGATCGCGATCTTCGCCCTCGGGAGCTATTCGGCCAGGGCGATGCTGTTCGCCGGTGCGGCGTGTACCTTCGCGTGGGGGGCGGGGCTCGTCTGGATCTCGACATTTCCCGACACCCGCTTCGACATTCCCGGCTTTGATCAGCCACAGGCGCGGCTCGACCGTTTTCTGGACCCTGTCTATGTCTCGCTGGACCTGCGGATCACCGAAACACTGGTGCTTTTGCTCACCTCCGCGATTTTAGCGACGTCGGTGGCGCGGGCACGCCGCCTGGTCAGCGAACAGGTACACGCCACACGGGAACGATCGAATCTCGCCCGCTATTTTCCCCCGAACATCGTGGAGGAAATAGCCGGACACGACAGTGTTCTGGGGACTGTCCGGACCCAGAAGGTGGCCGTCATGTTCGTCGATATGGTCGGTTTCATACGTTTGGCCGAGACGGTGACGCCCGAAGAACTGATTGAAATGCTGCGCGCGTTTCATCGCCGGATCGAAACCGCGGTCTTCGACAATGGCGGCACCCTCGATAAGTATCTCGGCGACGGGGTGATGGCGACCTTCGGAACGCCGGAACCGGGCCCGTCCGATGCGATCAACGCGATCCGCTGCGCGCGCCAAATTTTCGATCTGGTCGATGAATGGAACGAACGCCGCGATGAGGCCGGCTTCCCGGTCGTGAAGCTTTCCATCGGATTGCACTACGGTGACGTGGTCGTCGGCGATATCGGAACCGAACGGCGCCTGGAGTTCGCGGTCATCGGCGATACCGTCAATGTCGCATACCGGCTGGAGGAATCCACGCGGGCCATCGGGTGCAAGATGGTGTTGAGCAATGATCTTGTAGAGGCCGCGCTCACGGGGACACCGGATGAAGCCGAAGGTCTTCTGACGGGCTTCCAGCCCCGCGAAAACCTTGAACTTCGCGGTCGGGAAGGGGCCGTCAATGTCTGGGCATTCGGTGACGCCGAATAGTCGTCGAATGCCATGGACAGGCGCGACCGCTTTTCCTTACTCTCCGCCGCGCCACGCCTGACCGGAGAGACCTGATATGCGGCGCAGTCAGTTATTCTTGCCTACCCTGAAAGAAACGCCTTCCGAGGCACAGATCGCATCCCACCGCCTGATGCTGCGTGCCGGTCTGGTGCGCCAGTCGGCGGCCGGTATCTACACATGGCTGCCAGCGGGATATCGCGTGCTGCGCAAGATCGAGCAAATCGTTCGTGAGGAACAGGATCGCGCCGGGGCACAGGAAGTCCTTATGCCGACCATCCAGTCGGCGGAAGTCTGGCGCAAGTCGGGCCGATATGACGATTATGGCAAGGAGATGCTGCGCATCGTCGATCGTCACGATCGCGAGATGCTGTTTGGTCCGACGGCCGAAGAGGTGATCACCGACATCGTCGCGAACGAGATCAACAGCTATCGCGATCTGCCTAAGAATCTCTACAACATCCAGTGGAAGTTCCGCGACGAGGTGCGTCCGCGCTTCGGAGTCATGCGGGGCCGCGAATTTCTGATGAAGGACAACTACTCCTTCGATCTGGACTACGAGAGCGCGCGCCACTCCTACAACAAGATGTTTGTGGCCTATCTGCGGACCTATGCCCGGATGGGCCTGAAGGCCATACCCATGGCAGCCGATACCGGCCCCATCGGGGGTGATCTGAGCCATGAATTCATCATCCTTGCCGAGACGGGCGAGAGCGAAGTCTTCTGCGACAAGGCACTGCTGGAACTGGCTGCGCCCGGCGACGATGTGGACTATGGTCAGGATCTCCAGGCAACCGTCGATACCTGGGCCAATCACTACGCGGCGACAGACGAAAAGCACGATCCTGATGACTGCCCGATTGCGGGCGATCAGTTGATCACCGCCCGCGGGATTGAAGTCGGCCATATCTTCTACTTCGGCACCAAGTATTCCGAACCACTCGGTGCGATGGTACAGGGTCCCGATGGGCAGCAGATCACGCTGGAGATGGGCAGTTACGGCATCGGTGTATCGCGGCTGGTGGGCGCTATCATCGAAGCGTCCCATGACGATGCCGGGATTATCTGGCCGGAATCGGTCGCTCCCTGGCGGGTCGGCCTGATCAATCTGAAGGTTGGCGATGCGGATTGCGATGCGGCGTGCGAGAGCATCTACGCCGATCTGTCGGCGGCAGGACTGGAGCCGTTGTATGACGACCGGGACGAACGCGCCGGCGGCAAGTTTGCCGATATGGACCTGGTCGGCATTCCCTGGCAGCTCACCATCGGGCCGCGCGGGATCAAGGACGGTAAGGTTGAGGTCAAACAGCGGGCCACGGGCGAGAAATCCGAAATCGCGCTCGACGGGATCGGCGACTGGATCGCGGTACGGGCGGCGTTATAGGGTGGCCATATTGTGCCGACAGCTTCTTGTTTTTTTTCTCAGCGGCAGGATTTCTGACTGATGTTTTCCGCGGTCGAATGGATGATCGCGTGGCGCTATTTGCGCGCGCGCCGGGCCGAGGGCTTAATTTCGGTCAGTCGGTCATGAACGGCTTCCGGATCGAATTGCTCGACCGGATTTTGGGTCTGAACGGCCATATTGCCGTCGTCAGCCGGGCCGGGGCCGTGTCCGATTACAACCCGTTGGCCGATCGTGTGCGGGTGGTGGACGGCGTCTTGTCGGTGACCCCGCTCGTCGAAGGCCAGATTCTGGCCACCAGCGGCGGACGGTCGGCCGGTGCATTGGTGCGCGGCCTGACGCCGGAGGCACTTGCGGCTCGTCCTTCGATTGCGGGGAACATCCGTACCGGCACCCTCGACGATTTTCAGGGAACGGATGCGGTTGTCCTGGGATCGCGGCTGGCACGTTCGCTCGGCGTGATTGTCGGTGACAAGGTCACGCTGGTCTCGCCCCAGGGGACAGTGACGGCCTTCGGCACGGTGCCGCGCATGCAGGGATATACGGTCGTGGCGACCTTCGAAGTCGGCATGTTCGAGTTCGACAACAGCTTCATCTTCATGCCGCTGGTGGCCGCCCAACAGTACTTCCGGTTGGGTGAGACGGTCAGCCAGCTCGAAATCTTTGTGGAGAACCCGGACAACCTGTTGCGTCAGCGGGTTGCGATTGGTTCGGTCCTCGATCCCGAGCATCGATTGTTCGACTGGCAGCAGGCCAACAGCAGCTTTTTCAATGCCCTGCAGGTGGAACGGAACGTCATGTTTCTGATCCTGACCCTGATCATATTGGTGGCGGCGTTCAACATCATTTCCAGCCTGATCATGTTGGTGAAGGACAAGGGCTCGGCAATTGCGATCCTGCGCACGGTGGGGGCCTCCCGGGGCACGATCATGCGGGTCTTTTTCATTGTGGGAGCCAGCATCGGAGTAGTCGGAACCCTCTTGGGGACTGCTCTGGGCCTGTTGTTCGCCCACAACATCGAATCCCTGCGGCGCGGGCTCGAATCGCTCACCGGAACGGATTTGTTCGCAGCCGAAATCTATTTCCTCAGCCAGCTGCCGGCCGAAGTCGACTCCGGAGAGGTCGTGATGGTTGTGGGTATGGCGCTGGGTCTGTCGGTTCTGGCGACGCTCTATCCGAGCTCGCGGGCCTCACGCCTCGACCCGGTGGAGGCTCTGCGCAATGAGTGACCTCGCACTCGAACTCAGGGACGTCTCGCGCACCTTTCAGCAGGGCGGGCGGGATCTGTCGGTGCTGCGTGACGCCAATATGGCTCTGGCCCGTGGCGAGATCGTGGCGCTGGTCGGCCCGTCCGGGGCCGGCAAATCGACACTGCTGCATATTGCCGGCCTGCTGGAGCGTCCCGATGCGGGTGACGTGGTCGTTGCCGGTGAAAGCTGTGCGGGCCTTCCCGATTCCGAGCGGACCCGGAACTGCGGGACGGGCAGGTCAAAGCGGCCTGAGTTGTCCCCGTCTTTCGCGCTCTTCGCGTGATAAACCGGACCAGAATCAGCCTAGTATTCCTGCATGTCACATGCTGATTTCGTCCACCTTCGGGTTCATTCCGCCTATTCGCTCGCCGAAGGCGCGCTGCGTATTCCGCAACTGGTGGAATTGTGCCGCGAAAAGCAGATGCCGGCCGTTGCGATCACCGATACCGGGAACCTGTTCGGTGCGCTGGAATTCTCGCTGGCGGCCGCAAAAGCCGGGATTCAGCCGATTGTCGGCTGCCAGATCGCGCTGGCCTTACAGGACGACCCGGAGACGGCACGCAAGGCACGAAACGGGGCTTCGCACCATCACGATGGCGATCAACTGGTTCTGCTGGCTCAGAATGAGGCCGGGTACAAGAACCTGCTCAACATTGTCAGCCGTTCATTTGTGGAAATGGCCGATGATGCCCGGCCCACCGTTCAGATGGAGAACCTCAAAGGCGTCACCGACGGCCTGATTGCGCTCTCGGGCGGGGTTGCTGGGCTGCCCGGTCGCTTGTTGTCCGAAGGGCAGGCGGATGCGGCGGAAGCCGCCATGCTGGAACTCGCCGGCCTGTTCCCGGGCCGGTTCTATATGGAGATACAGCGCCACAACATCGAATCCGAAGATCGCCTGGAACCTGCTTTCCTGGATCTGGCCTACAAGCATGATCTGCCTTTGGTGGCGACCAACGAGGCGATGTTTGCCGATGAGGACATGCATGAAGCCCATGACGCGCTGCTGTGCATCTCTCAGAGCGCCTATGTTTCCCAGTCAGAGCGCCGCCGGGTTACCCCGGAGCACAGGTTCAAGTCCGCAGCGGAGATGCGGGCGCTGTTTGCCGACCTGCCCGAAGCCATCGACAACACGCTGGTGATTGCACGGCGCTGTTCCTTCATGCCGACCGAAGCTCCGCCCATGCTGCCGCCATTCCCCACGGCGGACGGGAAGAGCGAGGAAGAGGCCCTGCGGGCCGAGGCCGAAGCCGGTCTGGAAAAGCGCCTTGAAGCCCATGTCTACACCGAAGACATGGATGCCGCGGCCCGTGAGGAGGCTGCCAAACCGTACAGAGAACGCTTGAAGTATGAGTTGGAAACTATTGTTAATATGGGATATCCGGGATACTTTCTGATCGTTTCCGACTTCATCAAGTGGTCGAAGGCCAACAATATCGCGGTGGGACCGGGTCGCGGGTCCGGGGCCGGGTCGGTGGTCGCCTGGGTGCTGACCATCACCGATCTCGACCCGCTGCGTTTCGGACTGTTTTTCGAGCGGTTCCTGAATCCCGAACGCGTCTCGATGCCTGACTTCGACATCGATTTCTGCCAGGAGCGGCGGGACGAGGTGATCCGGTACGTTCAGCAGAAGTTCGGACATGACCGGGTGGCCCAGATCATCACCTTCGGCAAGCTGCAGGCCCGCGCCGTGGTGCGCGATGTGGGTCGGGTACTGGAAATGCCCTATGGGCAGGTGGACCGTATCGCCAAACAGGTCCCCAACAATCCGGCCAACCCCACGACGCTGCAGGAAGCGATTGACGGCGAACCGCAGCTTCAGGCGATGCGCGATGAGGACGAAGCCGTCGCCCATCTGCTCGATCTCGCTCTGAAACTGGAGGGGCTGTACCGCAACTCTTCGACCCACGCGGCGGGTGTGGTGATCGGCGACCGGGCGCTCTCGGACATCATCCCGCTCTACCGCGATCCCCGGTCTTCGACCCTGGCCACCCAGTTCAGCATGAAATACGTAGAGGCGGCGGGGTTGGTGAAATTCGACTTTCTGGGCCTGAAAACCCTCGATGTGCTGCAAAAAGCCGTCGAATTGCTCGCCGAAAGCGGCACCCAAGTCGATCTGGCAACTCTGCCGCTGGATGACCCCAAGACCTTTGAAATGCTGACCCGCGGCGATACAACAGGCGTGTTCCAGTGTGAATCCTCGGGCGTGCGGGATGTGCTGCGCAGGCTGCGGCCCGACCGGTTTGAAGACATCATCGCCGTTGTGGCGCTCTATCGCCCGGGTCCGATGGACAATATTCCGAGCTATATTTCGCGCAAACACGGCCTCGAGGAGGTTGATTACCTGCATGAGAATCTGGAACAGTGCCTGGGCGAGACCTACGGCATTCCGATCTATCAGGAGCAGGTCATGCAGATGGCCCAGGAACTGGCGGGCTATACGCTGGGCAGCGCCGACCTGTTGCGCCGGGCCATGGGCAAGAAGATCAAGGCCGAGATGGACGCCCAGGAAGAGACCTTCGTGGCCGGCGCCAAGGAGCGCGCCGTGCCCGAGGCCACCTCGCGGCGTATTTTCGAGACCATCGCGAAATTCGCCGGCTACGGCTTCAACAAGGCTCATGCGGCAGCTTATGCGCTGATCGCCTATCAGACGGCCTGGCTGAAGGCGAACCACCCGGTGGAATTCTTTGCGGCCTCGATGACCCTCGATATGGGCAACACCGACAAGCTGGCGATCTACAAACAGGAACTCGAGCGGCAAAACATCGTCTTGCTGCCGCCCGATGTGAACGAATCCGGGGTGGAGTTCGGCGTGGCGAAGCTCGATCTGCCCGTAACGGAGCCGGTGGAAGAGGGCGAAGACAAGGTCGTGCCGCCGATCGGGGGCATTCGCTATGCGCTCGCCGCCATCAAGGGCGTTGGCCGGGCGGCCATGGCCGAATTGGTGGCCGAACGCGAGAAAAATGGACCGTTTATGGATCCGTTTGAAGTGGCGAGCCGGCTGAACGCCCATGTGATGAACCGCCGCCAGCTCGAACATCTGATCGAGGCGGGGACCTTCGACGCACTGGATGCTAACCGGGCACGCGTGTTTGACGGGATCGACCAGATTCTGGCTCATGCCCAGAGCACCCAGCGGGAGCGGGAAAGCGGACAGTTCAACCTGCTCGGCGATATGGCCGGTGACAATGCCATCAAGCCGCAACTGGCCGACCGCATGGATTGGCAGCAATCCGAAAAATTGCAGCGCGAGCTCGATGCGGTCGGGTTCTACATGTCTGCCCATCCGCTTGATGAGTATGACAGCGTCCTCCAGAAGCTGGGCATTGTCTCCAGCAAGGAAATGGAAGCGACGGTCAACGCCCAGGGTGGCGCGGCGGCACTCGCGCTTGCCGGGTCGGTGATCGCCGTACAGCAGCGCATATCCCAGCGGGGCAGCAAGTATGCCTTCGTGCAACTCTCGGACGCTTCGGGCACCTTCGAGGTGATGATGTTCTCCGAAGTGCTGGAGGCCTCGCGCGAGGTTCTGGAAAGCGGCAAACCGGTACTGATCCAGACGGCCGCGCGGATTGAGCAGGGCCAGTTGCGCTTGTCTGCCCAGAGCGTGCGTCCGCTGGAGGCAGCAGCGGCCACCGCGCCGGTTGCGATCCGTATCTGGCTGGAAGATATGGAGCCGCTGCCCTCGCTCAAGACCTTGATCGAGCGCGAGGCGACCCCGAGCGACCATGACAACGCTAATGGCCGTATCAGCCTGGCCATTCTGGACGGCAGCCGGGAGATCATCGTGCGGCTGAGCGGGAAGTACCGATGCACGCCACAGATTCGTGCGGCGATGCGGACGATTCCCGGGGTGTCCGAGGTGCGTGAACTATAGCTCCGGACGGTCTTGAGGTGTAAACTCCGCACAAACGCATCAGGAGATACCAGTATGTCCACGAAACTCATGGAAAAGACGGCCCGCGAGGCCGCAGATCGCGAAATCGCGGCCTATACGACGCTGATCGATGATGATCGCACGCGGATCACCCATTGGGTCCTCAAGCCCGGCCAGCAGACCGGATGGCACCTGCACGACTTTGACTATGTCACCATCCAGGAATCTAAGGGGCGGCTGCATCTGGAGCATGCTGACGGCACCGAGCGTACCATCGACTACGTGCCCGGCACAGCCGTGCGGATCAATGCACCGGTTGAGCACAACGCGACGAATGTGGGTGATGTCGATATCCGGGTCACCGAAATCGAATACAAAACCTAGAGTTTTCTGGGTATGTCGAAAAAGCTCGAAGAACGGACCCGCGCCGAAATACCGCCCGAAAAGCTGGGTCACTACGACGTTCTGATCGACAACGAGACCACCCGGATCACGTTTCATCGTATTGAGCCGGGTCAGCAGTCGGGCTGGCACTACCACGAGCATGATTACGTCGGCTATCACTTCCAGGACAGCGAAGTCGAAGTAAGCCGCGAAGACGGCCTGGATGTGGTGATGGTCTCGAAGGAGGGGGCGGCGACCTTCTATGAGGGCGGCTTCGAGCACAATGTAACGGTCAAGGGCGAGGCTGCGCTGGTGGCGCTGGAGATCGAGTACAAGAAACGCTGACGCCGCACCATTAAGTCCTTGTAATTGGTGCGCCCTGCGGGTATCACCGCGCTCGTTATCGCATGAGCGAATCGTAAATCCCCACGCAGACCTGCGGCAAGCGGACAGACATCCCCGCGCGTCGATCCGGTGCTCCCTCGGGAGCGACAGTCTGCGGAGGCACAACCGGTAAAGGAGAGACCATGGCGGTCCCAACATTCACGATGCGCCAGCTGCTTGAGGCTGGTGTTCACTTTGGACACAACACCCGTCGCTGGAACCCCAAGATGGCGCCGTTCATCTTTGGTGTCCGCAACGGTATTCACATCATCGACCTGCAGCAGACGGTCCCGATGCTCTACACCGCGCTGAACGCAGCGCGGAGCGTGGCGTCCGAGGGTGGCCGGGTGCTGTTCGTCGGCACCAAGCGCGCGGCCAGCGACATTGTCGCGGAATCGGCCCGCAAATGCGGTCAGTATTACGTGAACCAGCGCTGGCTGGGCGGCATGCTCACCAACTGGAAGACCATTTCCCACTCGATCAAGACCCTCAAGGATCTCGACGAGCAGCTCAGCGGCGATGAAATCGCCGGTCTGACCAAGAAGGAGCTGCTGAACCTGACCCGCCAGCGCGATAAGCTGGAGATGGCGCTGGGCGGCATCAAGGAAATGGGCGGTCGTCCGGACCTGGTCGTCATCATCGACACCAACAAGGAAGACATCGCGATCAAGGAAGCCAAGAAGCTGGGCATTCCGGTCGTGGGCGTGGTCGATTCCAACTCGAACCCGAGCGATATCGACATGCCGATCCCCGGCAATGACGATGCCATGCGGGCCATTCAGCTCTACTGTGATCTGTTCGCAGGGGCTGTGATTGACGGTCTGCAGCAGGACATGGCCGCCGCAGGCGTGGATGTCGGTGCCGCCGAAGCCCCGCCGGAAGAGGCGCTGGACCAGGCTGCTCCGGAGGCTGCAGCAGACGCCGCGTCGGCTGAAGCCGCGCCTGACGCCGCCGCTGAGGCAGCACCTGAGGCACCGGCGGAAGCCAAGGCTGTGGCGCCGGCGCGGCCCGATTCGTCATCGTCATAATCTAATTATATCAATACAATAACACCAGTTATGAAAGTGGAGTATTGGCATGGCTGAGATCACGGCAGCGGCCGTTAAGGAGCTCCGGGAGAAATCCGGCGCGGGCATGATGGATTGCAAGGCCGCGCTTACGGAGAATGACGGCGACATGGAAGCGGCCATTGACTGGCTGCGTAAAAAGGGCCTTTCTGCGGCCGCCAAGAAGGCGGGCCGTGCAGCTGCCGAAGGTCTTGTCGGCATGATCATCGAAGGCCAGACCGGGGCGCTCGTCGAGGTGAACGCCGAAACGGACTTTGTGGGTCGCAACGAAACCTTCCAGGAGTTTGTGGCCAAGGTGTCCGCGATTGCGATCGCCAATGGCGACAATTTCGAAAGCCTGAAGGCCGCCGAATACGAAGGTGGGACGTCCGTCGAGCAGGCAGTTGTCGATCTTGTTGCCAAGATTGGCGAGAATCTCGGGTTGCGCCGCTCCGCGCGCCTCAGCGTCGAAAACGGCATCGTTTCCGGCTATATCCATGGCCAGGTTGCGCCGGGCATGGGCAAGATCGGTGTTCTGGTCGCTCTGGAATCGGACGGCGACAAGGACAAGCTGAACGAACTCGGTCGCAAGCTGGCCATGCACGTTGCCTCATCCCAGCCGCAATACCTCGATATTGCGTCGGTGGACGCATCAGCGCTCGAGCGTGAGCGTGAAATTCTGGCCGAGCAGGCCCGCGCATCGGGCAAGCCGGAGGAGATCGTCGAGAAGATGGTCGAGGGACGTCTGCGCAAATTCTATGAAGAGGTTGTGCTTTTGGAGCAGGTCTTCATCATGGATACGGACTCCAAGGTTGGAAAGTTCGTGGAAGCGGCGACCAAGGACATCGGAAGCCCTGTGAAAATCATCGGTTTTGAACGGTTTACGGTCGGTGAGGGTGTCGAGCGCAAGGAAGACGACTTTGCCGATGAGGTCGCGAAACTCGCGGGCTGACCGGCATCGCGGCTGCAGGGAGGCGGTCGGACGATGACAGGTGAAGGACCTTACAAACGCGTCCTGCTGAAGATTTCAGGCGAAGTTCTCATGGGTGATGGGGAATTCGGGCTGAACCCTGACACGGTTGATCGTATCGCAGCCGATATTGCGCAAGTCCACGCCAGTGGCATCGAGTTGTGCCTTGTTGTTGGCGGCGGAAACATCTTTCGCGGTGTGTCCGTCGCAGCCCAGGGGATGGAGCGTGCCACAGCGGACTATATGGGCATGCTCGGGACCGTCATGAACGCGCTCGCCCTGCAAAGTGCACTCGAAAGTATCGACGTGCCGACCCGCGTTCTCTCGGCCATTCCCATGTCCACCGTCTGTGAGCCCTATATCCGGCGCCGTGCGGTTCGGCATATGGAAAAGGGACGGGTCGTGATTTTTGCTGCCGGCACCGGCAATCCCTACTTCACGACCGATACCGCAGCAGCACTTCGTGCGTCGGAAATGGACTGCGATTGTCTGCTCAAGGGCACCAAGGTTGACGGTATTTACTCGGCAGATCCGGAAAAGGACCCGAATGCGGAACGTTTCGAGTTGCTGACTCACTTCGATGTGCTGCAGCGTGACCTCAAAGTCATGGATGCAGCTGCGATAACGCTGTGCCGGGAAAACGATATTCCGATTCTCGTGTTTTCCATCCAGAATGCCGGGGAAGTCCATCGGGTTCTCCACGGCGAAGGATGTTTCACGACCGTGAGGGGAGAAGGTTAATGTCTGCCGACGAAAGTGATCTCAAACGCCGCATGGACGGCGCGCTGGAAGCACTTCAGCGTGAATTTTCCGGTCTGCGCACGGGCCGTGCCTCGACGAGCCTGCTCGAGAATATTCAGGTGGATGCTTATGGCTCCGCCATGCCGCTCAATCAGGTGGCCTCGGTGAGCGTGCCCGAACCGCGTCTTTTGACTGTGCAGGTCTGGGACAACGGCAATATCAAGGCAACCGAAAAAGCCATTCAGGACGCCGAACTGGGCCTCAATCCGCAGACCGAAGGCAATCTGATCCGCGTGCCGATCCCGGAATTGAGCGAGGAACGACGCGAAGAAATGACGAAAGTGGCCGCAAAATACGCCGAGCAGGCCCGTATTGCCGTGCGCAATGTGCGCCGGGACGGGATGGATACGCTTAAGCGGATGGAGAAGGACGGCGAAATCTCGCAAGACGAACATCGCGTCTGGGGTGAGGACATTCAGAAACTCACCGATGACCACATCAAGCTGGTCGATGAACTGCTCGAAACGAAAGAGCAGGAGATCATGCAGGTCTGACGAAGATGGCGCTCGAAGCTGATGAACGGGCAACAGTGCCTGAACACGTTGCCATCATCATGGACGGGAACGGGCGCTGGGCCCGTGCGCATGGCTTGCCGAGAACTGCGGGGCATCGGAAAGGCACTGAAGCCGTGCAGCGCACGCTGGATGCCGCGATCGAGTTCGGGATCGAATATCTGACGCTCTTCGGGTTCAGTTCTGAAAACTGGAATCGCCCCGAACTGGAGGTCTCTGTGCTGATGGGGTTGTTGCGCCGCTATCTGCAATCCGAAACGGCCGAACTCCATCGCAAGAACATTCGCATCCGGGTGGTGGGCGACCGCAGCCGGTTTCCCAAGGACATCGTTTCCCTGATCGAAGCAGCCGAGACCATGACGGCTGAGAATGACGGGCTCAATCTCACCGCAGCACTCAGCTATGGCGGGCGTCAGGATATTGTGACGGCGTCCCGCGTTCTGGCGGAAAAGGTTGCAGCCGGTGAACTCCAGCCCGACGCAATCACCGTGGAGATGTTCAGCCAGCATCTCTGGACCCGTGACCTTCCGGATCCCGATCTGATGATCCGGACAAGCAATGAACAGCGCATCAGCAATTTCCTGCTCTGGCAGAGTGCCTACACCGAATTCGTCTTCACCGACGATTACTGGCCCGAATTCGGACGGGACGGGCTTGAGAAAGCCATCGCCGAGTTCAACCGCAGAGAGCGCAGATTCGGCGCGATTGCGGGATAGACTTTTGAGCGGCGATACGCGACCAGATCAGCCGGTTCCGTCAACAAGGGCCGGCAACCTTACCCTCAGAATCATCAGTGCCCTTGTCCTGGGGCCTTTGGCGCTGATCTGTGTCTGGTTCGGAGATTTGTGGTTCGCAGCGCTGCTGGCTGTGTTGTCTGTTGCCGGCGGCGGAGAGTGGCGAAAGATGATCGGGCTTGCGTCGCGTGGTGTCGGCTCGATCCTGATCCTGGGGTCATTGTTCATTGTGGTGATCGGGGCCGAGGCAAGTCCGGCTGCCGGCATCTTTGCGCTTCTGGTTGTTGTGGGTCTGGCTGTCTCGGCATTCGGGACGCCCTGGTCCGACCGCCGATGGACCGTGACGGGGGTACTCTATATCGGGATTGCGAGCCTGGCGCTGCTGTATCTGCGCGAAACACCGCTGGTGGGGCGCGAGCTGGTGTTTCTGCTGTTCGGCGCTGTCTGGTTGTCCGATATCGGCGGATATGTTGCAGGCCGCCTGATCGGCGGCCCGCGCCTGGCGCCCGCGATCAGTCCGAACAAGACGTGGTCGGGCGCATTGGGGGCCTTGGTGTTCGTGACGATCGGTGTTGTGGGGCTGGTTTGGGTGACATTGGTCCCGCCGGAGCCATTTCTCCTCATGGGAGTTCTGCTTTCGATTGCCACGCAATGCGGGGACTTGTTCGAATCCTGGGTCAAACGGCGGTTTGGTGTGAAGGATTCCGGAACCCTGATTCCCGGTCATGGTGGTGTACTCGACCGGGTGGACGGCGTACTCTTCGCAGCCCCGATTCTGGCGGCATTTGTTTTGTTTTTTGGCGCGGGCTTGTTGCAATGGCAGTGACCGAAGTTTCACAGACCGCATTGGTTTCGGGACACCGGCGTCGCATCTCGATACTCGGTGCCACGGGTTCAATCGGCACCAGCACAATCGACCTTGTTCGGGAAAACCCGGATTCCTTCGATGTCTCCGTCCTCACGGCCAATCGCAGCGTGGGGGAACTGGCAAATCTGGCCCGTGAATTTCGCCCTGATGTTGCAGTTGTTGCCGATGAACGCGGCTACGCGGAACTGAAATCGTTGCTCGCAGACACCGGTGTCGAGGTTGCGGCAGGTGCTGATGCGCTCATTCAGGCCGGCCAGCAGGCCGTCGACCTGACGGTCGCCGGGATCGTGGGGGCTGCGGGCCTGGATGTCACGATTGCCGCCATTCGGCAGGGATCTGCCGTCGCATTGGCAAACAAGGAATGTCTTGTCTGTGCCGGCGATCTGGTGCTTGAGGAATGCGCGCGCGCCGGAACCACGCTCCTGCCGCTCGACAGTGAGCACAATGCGATCTTCCAGGTGTTTGAGACCGAGAATGCAGGTGACGTCGAAAAACTGATACTGACCGCCTCCGGTGGGCCGTTCCGGACATGGTCACGCGAACAGATGGTTGCAGCGACGCCGGAACAGGCGGTGGCGCATCCGAACTGGGATATGGGCCGGAAGATCTCGGTCGATTCCGCAACCATGATGAACAAGGGTCTGGAGTTGATTGAGGCGGCATACCTCTTTCCCGTGGCACCGGACGATATCGAGGTTCTGGTCCACCCGCAGTCCGTGGTCCATTCACTGGTCGCCTACACCGATGGATCCATGCTGGCGCAACTGGGGCCGCCCGATATGCGGGTTCCGATTGCGCATGCTCTGGCCTGGCCGGCACGTATGCAAACGCCGGTTGCGCGGCTTGATCTGGCTGCCATTGGCTCGCTCGACTTTGAACATCCCGATGATGAACGTTTTCCCGCAATCGGTCTGGCGCGCAGTGCTTTGGATGCGGGAAATGGCAGCACGGCGGTTCTCAATGCCGCCAATGAGTTGGCTGTAGAGAGCTTTCTCAACAATTTGATAGGATTTCTGGACATCGCCCGGCTGGTCTCTGAGGTTCTCGAACGCGTGGAAGCGCGCCGTATATCGAGCCTTGATGACTTCCGTGCCCTGGACGACGAAGCGAGAGCGATGGCTGAAACGCTTGTAAAATCCGGTTCTTAACGCCAATTCAAGCATTGCGCGATATGCTCGCGCCAACGCGTTGAAGGGAGAGTGTCCGCATGGGCGGAATCTTCGAGACAGTCGAAGTGGTGTTTTACTTTCTGGTGGTGCTCACTCCGCTCGTGTTTGTTCACGAGTTTGGGCACTACTGGTTTGCGCGTCGGGCCGGTGTGCGGGTGGAGGTGTTCTCCGTCGGCTTCGGGCGTGAACTCTTCGGCTATACCGACAAGTCCGGCACCCGGTGGCGGTTCAGTCTTATTCCCTTCGGCGGCTACGTCAAAATGTTCGGTCAGAGCGACCTTGAGCCCGATGAGGGTGAGGAGGAGCTGAGCGAAGACGAAAAGAAGGTTGCGTTCTTTGCGAAATCTCTGGGTCAGAAAGCCGCGATTGTTGCCGCGGGCCCGTTCGCCAACCTGCTGTTTGCGCTCCTGATCTTCACCGTCCTGTTTGCCACGGCCGGCCAGCCTTTCACGCCGGCCATCGTTTCCGAGGTGGTGCCCGGATCGGCCGCGGAAGAAGCGGGTCTGGAACCCGGTGACACCTTTACTGAAGTGGCGGGGCGCTCGATCGAACGGTTCGAAGAGGTCCAGCAGCTCATCCGCCTGCATCCTGGAATTCCAGTGCCGATCACGATCGACCGCGATGGCCGGGCCCTGGATCTGGTCGCAACACCCACCGTAACAATGCAGCCAGATGGGTTGGGGGACGAGGCGCGACTGGGCGTGTTGGGAGTGCGCGGGCTGGAGCGGGCCTATGAAACCCACAGCATTCCGACGGCGGCCTGGCAATCGGTTCGCGAAACCGTGCGGCTTGTCTCGGTCACGGTGACCGCCATCGGCCAGATGTTCGGCGGCGAACGCAGCGCCAAGGAACTCGGCGGACCCATCCGAATCGCCCAGATGTCCGACAGTGCGGCCGATGCCGGAATTATCACGCTGTTTGTCTTTGCGGCATTTCTTTCGATCAATCTCGGATTGATAAACCTGCTGCCAATTCCTTTGCTCGATGGCGGACATCTGCTGTTTTATGCCTATGAGGCGGTCGTTCGCAGGCCGCCCGGGCGGTTGGTGCAGGAGTTCGGATTGAAAATCGGGCTGGTTTTCGTGCTTAGCCTCATGCTATTCGCCACGTTCAATGATATTGCTCGACTTCCGGTGGTTCAGCGGATTGTATCGCTGGTGACCTGAACTTAAGGGTCTGACCGGAAAGCAGAAACGGGCAACTGGCGTAACAGGGACAAGCGTGTGATCTCCCGCGTAATCAACCTATCTGTCACGATTCTACTGGCTGGGCTCTTGCTCGCGGGAGTTGGTGCGGGTGAAGACGTTTCCGCGCAGTCCAGCGGCGGTGCCGTAATCGACGAGATTCGGGTCGTGGGCACGCAGCGGATCGATCCTGCAACCGTGAATTCCTACATGCAGATCAACCCGGGCGATCGATACAGTGCGGCGAGGGTCGATGATTCTCTCAAAACCCTTTTCAACACGGGCCTGTTCGCCGATGTGACCCTGCGACGCGAAGGCAATTCACTGATCGTGCAGGTGGTGGAGAATCCGATCATCAACCGAATTGCCTTTGAGGGCAATCGACGGCTCGATGATGAGACTTTGCAGGCCGAGGTGAGCTTGCGCCCCCGCGTGGTGTACACGCGCACCAAGGTGCAGAGCGATGTGCGACGCCTGCTCGATGTTTACCGGCGCTCCGGACGTTTTGCCGCGACGGTAGATCCCAAGGTGATTCAGTTGCCGGAAAACCGGGTTGATCTGGTGTTCGAGATCGAAGAGGGCGGTTCAACCGGTATCCGCAGTATCAATTTTATCGGCAATGTGGAGTTTTCCGACGGCAGTTTGCGGGATGTTATCCAGACCACCGAATCGAACTTTTACAATTTCCTCGCCTCGAACGACACTTACGACCCGGATCGCCTGTCCTTCGACCGGGAATTGCTACGGCGTTTCTATCTGTCGGAGGGGTTTGCGGATTTCCGGGTGGTCTCGGCGATTGCCGAGCTGACCGAGGATCGCGAAGATTTCATCGTCACGTTCACGCTCGACGAAGGACCGCTTTATGCCTTTGGTGAGCTTGATGTGAGCAGCCAGTTGCGCGGTGTCGAGGCAGAAGACCTTGTCGGCCTGATCGATGCCGAGCCTGGTGATATTTACGACGCCACCGAAGTTGAGAATACGGTTCAGGCCGTCACCGATACGCTGGGTGAACGTGGTTTTGCCTTCGTCGATGTCCGTCCCCGGGTCGATCGGGACCGGGACGAACTGAAGATCAACGTCACCTATGAAGTGCGTGAAGGACCGCGGGTCTTTGTCGAACGCATCGATATCGGCGGCAATGTCCGGACTCTGGACGAGGTCATCCGTCGCGAGTTTACCCTGGCAGAGGGTGATGCCTTTAACACGGCCAAGCTGCGGCGGACCCGCCAGCGGTTGCAGGATCTGGGCTTCTTTGCGCGGGTCGATGTGAACAACAATCCCGGCAGTGCGCCGGACCGCACAGTGATCAGCGTCGATGTCCAGGAACAGTCGACCGGTGAACTCTCGATCGGTGCGGGCTTCTCCTCTACAGCCGGTCTCCTGAGCGATCTCACCATTCGCGAACGCAACCTGCTGGGTCGCGGGCAGGATCTGCGCCTGAGCACGACCCTGGCGACCCGGCAGCAACAGATTGATCTGAGTTTCACCGAGCCGTATTTCCTGGAGCGTGAACTCGCGGCCGGTGTGGATGCGTTTTATCGGACCACGGATTTCGGCGATCGTAGTTCCTTTCAGGAGGACGAGGCCGGATTCGGTTTGCGGGCCGGTTACCAACTCACCCCACGGCTGCGCCATACCGCCCGCTATACGTTCTCGCGCGACAGAATCGATGATTTGGCGGCCGATGCATCACCGGCCATCCGGGCACAGGAAGGCACGTTCTCGACATCCTCGATCGGCAATGAGTTTTTCTACGACGCGCGCAACAGCCGGTTCACGCCGACCGATGGATATTTCCTGCGTTACGATGTGGATCTTGCCGGCCTCGGCGGAACAGAGCGGTTTCTGCGCAACGAGGTCAGCGCCGGTATTTTCGAGAGCCTGTTCGGCACCTCCATTGTCGGCAGTCTTGACGGTTCAGCGGGTTTGATCAGCGATCTGGATGATGAAATTCGGATCTCCGAGCGGTTCTTCCTGGGCGGCGCCAAGCTTCGTGGATTCGAACTCGGTGGTCTCGGGCCGCGTGACGTCTCGACCGATGACTCCCTGGGCGGCACACAGTTCTATCGGGCCTCGGCCGAAATGCAGTTCCCTCTGGGCCTGCCTGAAGAGTTTGATATCAAGGGCGCCGTGTTCAGTGACGTCGGTTCGGTTTGGGGCAATGACGATCCGTTCCCCAATATCGAAGATTCGTCGTCCCTGCGCGCCTCAGTCGGTATCGGTTTGGGGTGGGTGTCACCCGCCGGTCCGATCCGGATTGATCTGACCCGCGCAGTTCTGAAAGAAGATTTCGACAAGACCGAGTTCTTCAGTTTCAGTTTCGGAACCCGGTTCTAACGGAGTGAAATCAATGTCACGCTTGCGGTTCGCTGCTGCCTTCCTCATCGGGTTTGCTGCGTTGAGTGCGTCATCGGCATTTGCGCAGAACGCCGAGAAACCTCCAGTCCCCTCCATTGCCATTGTGGATGTGGAAGGCGTGATGCGGCAGTCGCTGGCCGTGAAATCGGCGCGCAGCCAGATTGATGTGATCGCCAAGGATCTGCAGCAGGAAATCGCCGAAGAGGAAGAAAAGCTGCGGACGGCAGAACAGAATCTGCAGCAACAGCGCGCGCTTCTGTCACCGGAAAAATATGCTCAGGAACGCCAGGCCCTGCAGGAACGCGCAGCCGCCCTTCAGCAGCGCGCGCGCTCTCTCCGTCAGACACTGGATCGCGGGATGGCGCAGACCATGCAGCGGATTCAGATCACCCTGTTTGAGGAGGTCGGCAAGCTGGCTGAGGAGATGGGGGTAAATCTGGTGCTGCCCCGATCCCAGATCGTCGTCGCGGTGGATTCATTCAATATCAGCGACCAGGCTCTGGAACGGTTGAATGCCCGTCTCGACAAGGTCGACATGGCGCTCGATCGCAACGAACAGTAGCGGCTGATCTGTCGATGGCCGATCCCCGTTTCTTTGAAAACAAGGGCCCGTTTCAGGTCTCCGAACTCGCGGCTCTGGCCAGCGAGGAGGCCGAGGTCCGAGGCGATCCGACCCTGTCGGTTGTGGATGTCGCTGCACTGCAGGATGCAACGGGCGACACCATCAGCTTTCTCGACAATCGTAAATACGTCTCGGATTTCGAGGCTTCGGCGGCCGGTGCCTGTATCGTGGCACCGGAGTTTGCCGATCGTGCACCAGCAGGAATGGTGCTGATCCTGACCGAGAAGCCCTATCGGGCCTATGCACGCATCGCGAGCGCCTTTTATCCGGGCACGCCGGCCGAACCCGTTGTTCATGCCGCAGCCTTTGTCGACGCGCATGCCGAGATTGGCGAAGCCGTTTCCATCGGTCCGAACGCGGTGGTTGAGGCCGGTGCGCGGATTGCCCGCGGCGTCCAGATCGGACCGGGGGCCGTCATCGGGCAAGGCGTGTCGGTGGGGCCCGAGACCCGCATCGGGGCCAATGCGAGCCTTGGCTTTTGTGATATCGGCGCAAGATGTGAACTGCATCCGGGTGTGCGAATTGGCACACGCGGGTTTGGCTTCGATATGTCACCGGAAGGGCATCTGAATGTGCCGCAGCTGGGGCGCGTGATAATCGGCGATGACGTCGAGATCGGTGCAAATGCGACCATCGACCGGGGCGCAGGGCCGGATACGGTGATCGGGGATGGCTGCAAGATTGATAATCTGGTGCAGATCGGGCACAACGTCCGCATGGGTCGCGGTTGTGTCGTTGTGGCACAGGCCGGTGTTGCCGGCAGCGCCGAGTTGAGTGATTTCGTTGTTCTGGCGGCACAATCTGGTGTCGGGGGACACCTTACGATTGCACCGGGTACCCAGCTTGCGGCACGCAGCGGCATCATGCGTGACACCGAGGCGGGGGCAAGGCTTGCGGGCAATCCGGCCATCCCGGCGAAAGAGTATTTTCGTCAGATGGCGGTTCTGGCAAAGCTCACCAAAGAGCGTGGCCGTAAGGACTGAGAACTTTATTTTTGGGGATCGCGCGGTCTCGAGCCATGGATACAAAAGTCGAACAATCGCAACCTGCGCGCATCGCGCGAGACACTGTCGATATTCTCGAAGTGATGGAGATGATTCCCCATCGCCAGCCCTTCCTGATGATCGACAAGGTCGAAGATATTGTCGTGAGCCAGAGCGCGACCGGCATCAAGAACGTCACCATCAACGAGCCGTTTTTTGCCGGCCATTTTCCGGTCCGGCCGGTCATGCCGGGCGTTCTCATCATTGAAGCGATGGCCCAGACGTCTGCGGTCCTCGTTGTCGAGACGCTCGGGGAAGAAGCGCTTGGCAAACTCGTGTATTTCATGACCATCGACAATGCCCGGTTCCGCAAACCAGTGGTGCCGGGCGATCAGGTCAAACTGTTTGTTTCCATTCAGCGCAATCGCCGGAATGTCTGGAAATTCGACGGCGTTGCCAAAGTCGGCGACGTGACAGTGGCAGAAGCAACTTATTCCGCGATGATTATGGATGCCTGAATGAGCGCAATTCACCCGACCGCCATTGTTGAAGATGGTGCAAAGCTTGGCGCGGATGTTGAGGTGGGGCCCTACAGCATCGTCGGTGCGGAGGTCTCTCTCGGCGGCGGGGTGCGCCTGCACAGCCATGTTGTGGTGGGCGGCCGGACCACGATCGGCCCCGGCACCGAGATCTTTCCCTTCGCATCCATCGGCCTGGCGCCCCAGGACCTGAAATATGCGGGCGAGAAATCGACCCTGACGATCGGCGCGCGGTGCCGCATTCGCGAGCATGTGACCATGAATCCCGGCACCGAAGGTGGCGGTATGGTCACGACGGTCGGCGATGATTGCCTGTTCATGATGGGCGCGCATGTCGCCCATGACTGTATCGTGGGAAACAGCGTCATCCTGGCCAACAACGCCACACTGGCCGGTCATGTCGAGGTGGGTGATTTTGCGATCATCGGCGGCTTGTCGGCGGTCCATCAGTTTGTGCGCATCGGTGCGCATGCGATGATCGGCGGGATGTCGGGGATCGAGCAGGATTTGATCCCCTACGGGTCCGCGATGGGAGAACGGGCGCGCTTGCGCGGCCTGAACCTTGTCGGCCTGCAGCGCCGCGAATACCCGCGCGACAAAATTCACAATCTGCGCACGGCCTACCGGCTCCTGTTTGCCCAGGAGGGGACGATGCAGGAACGGGTCGATGACGTGGTTGCGCTCTATCCGGAAGATGAGGTCGTGATGGAGGTTGTTGACTTCGTCCGCCAGGAATCCTCGCGCGCGATCCTGCAGCCCAAAACGACCAATGGCGGCTAAGCTCGGAATTCTTGCCGGTGGCGGCCCGTTGCCCGGATATCTCGTCGAAGCCTGCCGTGCCACCGGGCGCGAGGTTTTTGTCATCGCCTTTGAAGGCCAGGCCGATCCGGATGTGGTCGGTGACACGCCCCATGCCTGGGTGCGCCTGGGTGCGGCCGGCGAGGCGCTCGACCAGCTTCGCAATGCCGGGGTCTCCGAGATTGTCATGGCCGGGCCGGTCCGTCGCCCGACCCTGCGTGAATTGCGGCCGGATCGCCGGGCCGCGAAGTTCCTCGGCCTGGGTCTTCTGAACAAGGGCGATGACGGCCTGCTCGGCGCGATTGTCCACGCGCTCGAGGAAGAGGAGGGGTTCCGTGTCGTCGGGGCTTCGGACGTGCTCAACGATCTAGCCGCTCCCGCCGGCCCCTTTGGGCAGTTTCGCCCCGATGCCGAGGTCGAGGCCGATATCGCCCATGGCGTGCGCGTGCTGCAGGCGACAGGGCCGCTGGATATCGGCCAGGCCGTCGTCGTGCAGCAGGGCATTGTGCTGGGCTTGGAAGCCGCGGAGGGGACCTATGCCTTGCTGGAACGCTGCGGCCCGTTGCTGCGCGAGGGACGCGGCGGCGTGATGGTCAAGCTCCACAAGCCGGGTCAGGAGACCCGGGCCGATATGCCGTCCATCGGGCCGGACACGGTGGCAGCGGCCTGTGCCTCGGGACTGGCTGGCATCGCGGTGGGGGCCGGCGCCACGCTGGTTCTCGACCGCGACAGGCTGATCGCGGCGGCCGATGCGGAAGGGCTGTTCGTGACGGGTATCCGGCCCGACGACTACGTCGAAGGCTACGACCAGGCCTGATGAACACCAGCCCGGCCGCCTCGGAAACTGTTTCGCCATTGCATGTCTATGTGATCGCCGGTGAGCCGTCCGGCGATATCATCGGCGCACGCCTGATCGACGCTCTGAAGGCGGAGGGAGACGTGCAGGTCTCCGGTATCGGAGGTCCGGAGATGGAAGCCGCGGGACTGCGTAGTCTGTTTCCCTATGGTGAACTCGCGATCATGGGGCTGACGGAAGTTCTGCCAAGCGTCCCGCGTATTCTCAAGCGCATGCGCCAGACCTCGCGGGATATTGCGCGTGCCCGGCCGGATATCATCGTGACCATCGATTCTCCGGGCTTCGTGTTCGGTGTCATCCGCCGCCTGAAGAGCCGTAACTGTCCGCGTGTGCATTATGTTGCGCCGACCATCTGGGCGTGGCGCGCGGGCCGCGTGAAGAAGTTCCGCAAGCATTTCGACCATCTGCTGGCGTTGTTCCCGTTCGAGCCGCCGCTCTTCGAGGCCGCAGAACTGGATTGTACGTTCGTGGGCCACCCGATTTCCGAAGGGGCAGTGCGCGCCGGTGATGGGGGTGCCTTCCGGGCCCGCCACGGCATCGGTGCCGAAGAGAAGGTCTTGTGTCTGCTGCCCGGGAGCCGGCGCGGTGAGGTGGCCCGCCTCGGACCTGTGGCAGCGCGCGCTCTCGAGGCGATTGTTGGCAAACACCCGGACGTCCGGATCGCCGTCCCAGCTGCGCCCAATGTCCGCGCAGACGTCGACCAGATGAGCGGCGAGTGGACGCACCCCGTTCTGGTGGTTGATGGAGCCCACGAGCGCTACGACGCTTTCGCGGCCGCCGATCTGGCGCTTGCCGCATCTGGGACTGTCACCCTCGAATTGGCCTATGCCGGGGTCCCGAGCGTCGTGATGTACAGGGTCGGGAAGGTCACCGGCGAAATTGCGCGCCGCATGATCCGGATCGAACATGCCTCGATCGTGAACATCGTGGCGGGCCGGCTGGTTTTTCCGGAGTTTCTGCAATCACGCTGTCGTCCGGAGAAGATCGCCGGGGCAGTCATTGACTTGCTCGACAACCCGGACGCTGCACGCGCCATGGGACGGGAAGCGCAGAAAATAGCCGAGGAGATCGCCGGCGATGGTGAAAAGCCGAGTGTGCGGGCGGCGCGCGCGGTGCGTGCGATTGTCGCCCGGGACGGAACCCGCTAAGACAGGTTTTGTCGTTCTCCCAACAAGGATCCCGCCATGTCAGACCCATCGGATTTCCGGCTTCTCCACACCATGATCCGCGTGAAGGATCAGGACAAATCCATCGACTTCTATACACGCCATCTCGGCATGAAGGTGTTGCGGCAGAAAGACTTTGAAGGCGGGCGCTTCACCAACACCTTCATCGGATATGGGGATGAATCCGCCGAAACGGTTCTGGAGCTCACCTACAACTGGGACCAGGAGGAACCCTATTCTCACGGGTCCGGCTTCGGCCATCTGGCCATCGGGGTTCCGGATATCTACGCCACCTGTGAAGCCTTGGAGAAGGAAGGCGTGACCATCTCCCGTGCGCCCGGCCCGATGAAACACGGCACTACTGTGATCGCGTTCATCGAGGACCCGGACGGCTACAAGATCGAACTGATCGAGGGCTGACCCGATATGACCGGCAAAAAACGCGCGGGCAAGGGTATGGTTATCGATCCGGCAGACCTGCCGGTTGAATCCGGGACGCCTTATCCTGCGCCCCATGATCAGTTGGTGCGCGGGCGGCACCGCTCACGCCTGTCACCCGCACTGGGGCTGAGCAAGTTCGGCGTGAATGTGCTGCGGATCGAGCCGGGCGCGCAGTCCTCGGCCCGTCACTGGCACACCGAACAGGACGAGTTTGTCTATGTGCTGGAAGGCGAGGCGACGCTGGTCACCGATGAGGGCGATACGCCGCTCACCGCGGGCATGGCTGCCGGGTTCCCGGCGGGCAATCCCAACGGTCATGTGATCGTGAACCGGTCTGACAGGGATGTGGTCGTGCTGGAAGTCGGGGACCGCCCGATCAATGAGGATGTGGTTTATCCCGATATCGACATGGCCAATGCCGTGCGGGACGGGAAGCGGAACTTCACCCGCAAGGACGGTTCATCCTTCGATCCGGAATAGCATCAGCCCAGCAGGGCAATCACGCCGATCAGGATCAGCATACAGATAATTGCGGCGAGCCAGCGCCGCCGGAATGACGGCCCGCTGCCGGTGGGCTGACGACCGGCGACGGGTCCCCATCTTTCCGCGATGGGCACACGCCCGGGATCGCGGTTTTCCGGAGGCTCCGTTGGTGTCACACGCGGGACCGTTCGTGAAACCGGTTATCGCTTGTCCACGGGCACGTAGTCGCGCTCGGTGGCACCCAGGAACAGCTGACGGGGACGTCCGATACGCTGATCGGGATCCTCAATCATTTCCTTCCACTGGGCGATCCAGCCAGCGGTGCGGGCCAGGGCGAACAGCACGGTGAACATGCTGGTGGGGAAGCCGATCGCCTTTAGGATGATGCCCGAGTAGAAATCGACGTTCGGGAACAGTTTGCGGTCCACGAAGTAGTCATCTTCCAGCGCGATCTTCTCCAGCTCCATGGCCAGTTCCAGAAGCGGATCGTCTTCGACGCCAAGTTCCTCAAGCACCGCGTCGGCGGATTTCTTGAGAACGCCCGCGCGCGGGTCGTAGTTCTTGTACACGCGGTGTCCGAAACCCATCAGACGGAACGGATCGTCCTTGTCCTTGGCACGTTCGAGGAACTCGGGAATATTGTCCTTGTGACCGATCTGGTCGAGCATCTCGAGCACCGCCTGGTTGGCGCCGCCATGGGCCGGTCCCCAGAGGGTCGCGATTCCGGCCGCGATGCAGGCAAACGGGTTGGCTCCCGACGAGCCGGCCAGACGCACGGTCGAGGTCGAGGCGTTCTGCTCGTGATCGGCGTGGAGAATGAAGATCTTGTCCATCGCATCGACGATGGCGGGGCTGGGCTTGTACTCCTCGGCCGGGACACCGAACGTCATGCGCAGGAAATTCTCGGCATAGCCCAGATCGTTGCGCGGATAGAGGAAGGGCTGACCGACAGAGTATTTATAGGCCCAGGCCGCAATCGTCGGCATCTTGGCGATCAGCCGATGCGATGCGATCAGGCGCTGCTGCGGATCGTTGATGTCTGTTGAGTCGTGATAGAAGGCCGACATGGCGCCGACGACACCGATCATCACGGCCATCGGATGCGCATCGCGGCGGAACCCGCTGAACAGATTGCGCATCTGCTCGTGGATCATCGAGTGATAGGTGATCGTATGCTCGAAATCGGCGAGTTCCTGCTTGTTGGGCAGTTCGCGATGGAGCAAGAGGTGACACACTTCCAGAAAACTGCTGTTGGCGGCCAGCTCTTCGATGGAATAGCCACTGTGGCGCAGAATCCCGACTTCGCCGTCGATATAGGTCAGCGCGGAATCGCAGCTGGCCGTGGAGGTGTAGGAGGGGTCATAGGTGAACATTCCGCTCTGGGCATAGAGCTTACGGACATCAATGACCTTGGGACCTTCCGTGCCTTCGAGAATTGGCAGTTCGATGGTCTGGCCATCGACGGTCAAGGTGGCGGTGCCAGCGGTTTTTGAGTCACTCATGGATATATCTTCCCCAAAAAATCTCTGTCGCGGTCCACGGCATGCGTCCCGCTGCGAGCCAATGATATGTTGCGGCGCACTCTAATGGGCCGGAGGGCTTCGAGCAATGTCGGCAGTGTCGGTTTTCCAACCCGAACAACACTTATGACACGGCAAGTTGCAGCCGATTGAGGGTTTCCTCGGGCCCCAGAACCACCATCACTTCGAAGATTCCGGGCGAGACGTTGCTGCCGGTCAGGGCCGCGCGCAGGGGCTGCGCGACCTGGCCGAGTTTCAACGCATTGGCCTCGGCATAGCTGCGCACGACTGAATCGAGGGATTCTTCGTCCCAGGACGCAGCGTCGCTCAGCATCCCGGTCAGTGCGCGAAGATGATCCAGCGCTGCCGGATCTGCAAGCATCGTCTGCGCCTTTTCGTTGAATGAGAGCGGTGCGTCGAACAGATAAAGTCCTGCACTTTCAACGATTTCGTTGACCGTTTTGGCGCGTTGAGTCAGTCCGGCAAGGCCGGTGACAAGCCGCTCTTCGGCGTTGGGAGACAGGTCTTTGTCGGCTGAATCCGAGGCCTGTTGCAGAACCTGCGCGGCCAGCCGCGTCGGGTCGGCCGCCTTGAGGTAATGGGCGTTGAGGTTGAGCAGCCGGTCCATGTCGAAACGTGCCGGAGAGCGGCCCACCGCATCCAGATCGAACCATTCGATGGCCTCTGCGGTCGAGATGATCTCGTCGTCGCCATGGGACCAGCCAAGCCGCAGCAGATAATTCCGCATGGTTTCCGGCAGAATTCCCAGCTCGTCGTAGTGATCGACCCCCAGCGCGCCATGGCGTTTGGACATTTTGGCCCCGTCGGCGCCATGAATCAGCGGGATATGGGCAAATTCCGGAATATCCCAGCCACAGGCCCGATACAGGTGGTACTGGCGAAAGGCATTGTTGAGGTGATCGTCACCGCGGATGACGTGGGTTGCGCCCATGTCGTGATCGTCCACGACAACCGCCAGCATATAGGTCGGTGTGCCGTCGGATCGCAAAATCACGAAGTCGTCGAGCTGGTCGTTGGTCCGGGTGACATCCCCCTGAACAAGATCGGAAATGGTTGTTTCGCCGTCGAGCGGCATCTTGATGCGTACGACCGGCGCCACATCGTCGGGGGCTTCGAAGGGATCGCGGTCCCGCCACCGATTGTCGTAAAACGCGCCCGAGCTGCCGTTTTCACGCGCTTTTTCGCGCATTTCGGCCAATTCTTCGGGGGAACAATAACATTTGTAAGCCTTACCCTCGGCCAGCAGTTGCGCAGCAACTTCGGCGTGCCGATCCATATTCCGCGACTGGAAGACCACATCGCCGTCATGGTCCAGGTCGAGCCAGTCGAGACCTTCGAAGATTTTGTCGATGGCATCCTGGGTGGAGCGCTTCTTGTCGGTGTCCTCGATCCGCAGCATATAGCGGCCGCCGTGATGACGCGCGAACAGCCAGTTGAACAGGGCGGTCCGGGCACCTCCGATATGAAGATAGCCGGTCGGCGAGGGAGCAAAACGGGTGACGACGTCCATAAGCGCAGAATTCCGTAACGGGAGAGAGTTTTCGGCTTCCGTATGAACGTAAGGGCCGGGGTTTTCAACGTATTCTTCTTCTGGATGGGGACAAGATTGGCAGAAGATCGCTTGACCACCCGTTTAAGCTGTTGGACGCTCTTACCGGTCCACCATGAAGATCGCTACGGCGCGCAGCCGCATAAGTTCCCGGATCGGGGCGTCTTTGCACGCCATGTTCGTTGCCGAGCCTGACCGGTGGATTCTGTGGCTGCCCGTCGCTCTGGGCACGGGGATCGGGCTGTATTTTGCGCTGCCATACGAGTCTTAGGTATTTCCGGGGCTTGGGGTTCTGGCAGCGCTTGTTCTGCTTGCGGGGTTGTTTCGCAATGTCTGGCCGCTTCGCCTGCTTTTGCTGGCGCTGATTGCGCTCGCCCTGGGCTTTGTTGTGGCGCGATGGCGAACCTATGACGTGGCCGCCACGGTTCTGGAGCGGACGATGTCCTTCGTGACTATCGAAGGGCGGGTCGAGGCGGTGGAGCCGTCCGAACGCGGCCCACGGGTCATCCTGGAGGTGTTGTCGATATCCCGGCTCGAACCGGCGCAAACGCCGCCCCGGATCCGTATGCGTCTGCACGCCGATGATGCCCGTTTACGGCCCGGTGACACGATCCGCGTACGCGCACGGCTGGCACGGCCGCCATCCGCATCCTATCCCGGCGGGTATGATTTTTCGCGTCAGGCCTGGTTTTCCGGGCTGGGCACCGTCGGATTCGCCTTTGGCCCCGCCGAACGTCTCGAACGCGCCGCACCGGGTGGTTGGGGGAACCGGATCATGACGATCGTTGCGGCGGCCCGCGCAAACATCGCCGACCGGTTGTCATTGCGCATCGAAGGTCCCGCCGGGGGCGTGGCCGCCGCGCTGGCCACGGGGTTGCGCGGCGACATTCCTGAGGAGGTTCGCCAGAACATGCGGGATCCCGGTCTGGCCCATTTGCTGGCCATATCCGGCCTGCATATCGGGCTCGTTGCCGAGTTCGTCTTCACACTCCTGCGCGGCGGATTGGCGCTGTGGCCCGGGCTGGCACTGCGTTGGCCGTTGTCCTGGTCGCGATGCTGCCGAATCGCCGCGGTATATCCCTGCGTCTGGTGGCGCTGGCCGCCACCATGGTGCTTCTGGTGCGTTCGGAATCCCTGCTGAGCGTGAGTTTCTAGCTGTCCTTCGCGGCCACCATCGCACTGGTGGTGGCCTATGAAGCATTCTGGGGCCGGATACGGGTGGCAAGTGGGGAAAGCCGCCTGATACGCCGTATTGCGATCTATTTTCTTGCCGTGGCCTTCACGACCTTGATTGCCAGCCTCGCAACAGCGCCTTTTGCGATTTACCACTTCAACCGGCTGGCGCTGCTCGGGATTGCGGCCAATCTGGTCGCGGTACCTGTCGCAGCGCTCTGGGTCATGCCGTTGGAGGTGCTGGCGCTGGTTCTGATGCCATTGGGGCTGGAAGGGCTGGTCACGCCGTTGCTGGGGTGGGGAGTCGAGGTGATTCTGGCGGTCGCCGCTTCAGTGTCTGCCTGGCCGCTCGCCGCAGTCACGCTGCCGGCACCCGGCACCCCCGGTCTGATTGCGCTGGTTCTGGGTGGGCTGTGGCTCACCCTCTGGCGCGGGCATTGGCGTCTGGCGGGTCTGGACCGTTCTTTCTGGGACTTGCCAGTGCAGGATCGATCACACCGCCCGATATCATGATTGCCGACAACGCCCGGCTGATCGCGTTTCGCAGCGCGCCCGATGCCCTGCATCTGTCCAATCCCCGGGCGCAATCCTTTGTGCGGGGTATCTGGGATCGCCGGGTGGGACATGAAGCCGGGACCGCTTTTCCGCGCGCCGGACAAGGCGACCATGCACTGCGCTGCGACGGGCAGGGCTGTATCGGGCGGATCGGTCATCAGACCGTTGCGTTCGTAAGCGACCCGCTGGCCTTTGAAGAGGACTGCCGCTCTGCCGACATTGTCATCGCCGAAGTGCCAGCCCCGCGATCCTACCGCGGACCACTACTCGTGATGGACTGGTTCGACGTCTGGCGTGGCGGTGCTCACGCGATCTGGCTCGGGCAGAATGGCGAGGGCGGGCGAGTCTGGAGGGCACGGGTCGGTGATCCGGCACGGCCCCAGGATGCGACCGGCCACGAAATAGTCACTAACAGTAGTGTGCATTTAAGGTAGTAGGCGAATTAGTGGCTGTAAGCTTTTGGAATTTCGCCACGTAGTGGTCAATAAAGGCGCAGCAAACCCACGAGCTCGCCTTGCACCGCCACCTGATCCGGGCCGAAAATTCGCGTTTCATAGGCGGGGTTTTCAGCTTCCAGCGCCACCGAGTTGTTGCGTTTGCGCAGCCGTTTCAGGGTGACTTCCTGGCCCTCGACCAGGGCCACGACGATGGACCCGTTGTCCGCATTTTCGGTGCGCCGGATGACGACAGTGTCGCCGTCCAGTATCCCGGCATTGATCATCGAATCGCCCTCGACCTCGAGGCAGTAGTGGTTGCCGCGTCCGATCATCGATGGCGGTACGCTGATGTGCCGGGTGGGGTCGCGCAGGGCTTCGATCGGTGTGCCCGCGGCGATCTTGCCGAGCAGGGGTAGTTCGACCTCGCCGGCGCTTGGTGCCGCGCCGGTGATTTCGGAAGGGGCAATCATAGGGCCGCTACCAGAGTTCGACCCGGTGTCGCGACCGCCTTCGATCACCTGCGGGGCAAAACGGTCGGGTTTGGCACTGGTTTTCTGGGCATCGACGCCGGTTTCATCGGGTAGGCGCAAGACTTCGAGTGCACGGGCCCGGTGGGCGAGGCGGCGGATAAACCCGCGTTCCTCAAGGCCCGTGATCAGGCGGTGGATACCGGACTTGGATTTCAGGCCAAGCGCCTCCTTCATTTCATCGAAAGAAGGTGCGACACCGGTCGCATTCAGGCGTTCGTTGATAAAGATCAGCAACTGGTGCTGTTTCCGGGTCAGCATGCGACGAAAATCCCCCGTGCGCGGTATTTACAGGGTTTGTTCTCTCGTGCATTAGTACCACAAGATATAGAACAAACCAAAAACATTGTCGCATGTTCTAGAGATGTTCTTTTGAATCGTCAACTCTAAGAGGAGAACGAGCTTAAATCTGCACGTGGCTCCCATCCAACCGGACAATTTCAACCGAATCCCCTGCATTCGCCGGATCTGCATAGGGTGCGCGGATGAGCAGGCAGTCGGCGGCGGCGAGGCGCGAGAACATGGAACTGTCCTGCCTGGGAAAGGGCGTTGCCACCAGTTTCCCGTCCTGGTGGGACAGCGTGGCGCGGAGATAGTCTTCGCGGCGGTCGTTTTCGCCCAGATCGGTGCCGAGGATCGCGGTGCCACGGACCGGCTCGGTTTCGCCGGTGCCGAGCATCTGCGCCAGTGCGGGTTGCAGGAACAGCACGCCGCAAACCATGGATGAAACCGGGTTTCCGGGGAATCCGAGCATCGGCGTGTCGCCGAGGGTTCCGAACATCAGGGGTTTTCCCGGCCGCATGGCGATTTGCCAGAAATCGAGTTCGAGGCCCAGATCGGCCAGCGCATCCTGCACCAGATCGTGCTCGCCGACGGACGCGCCCCCGGTGGTGACCAGCATGTCGGTGCCCAGCGCCTGTGCCGCGAGGTCCCGGATCGCGTCACGGTCATCGACGGCGATCCCCAGCGTGACCGGTTCGCCGCCTGCCGCCCGTATCAGGGCTTCCAGCGCGAAGTTGTTGGAACTGACGATGCTGGTGGGGCCGAGGGCCTCGCCGGGCAGTTTGATTTCATCGCCGGTAGCCAGCAGCGCGATACGCGGTTTGCGGCGCACCTGCAGCCAGGGGTGGTTCATGGCCGCGGCGAGCCCGATATCCCGGGCGCTGAGCACGGTTCCGGCGGTGAGCAGTACTTCGCCCTCGGCAAAATCGAGCCCGGCCTTGCGCACGTAGCGGCCCGCGGCCACGCCTTCCTGCACGGTGACGGTTTCGCCGTCGCGTTCGGTGTCTTCCTGGATGACAATCGCGTCCGCTCCGGCGGGTAGGGCCGCGCCGGTGAAGATCCGTACCGCTTCGCCTGTGCCGATGGTGCCGTCATGGAAGCCGCCGGCCGGCACTTCACCAACGATTTTGAGCGCTGCCGGCACATTTGCGACGTCTTCGGCACGTACGGCATAGCCGTCCATGGCCGAGACGGCCAGCGGTGGCTGGGTGACGCGCGATGCTACGTCTTCAGCGAGTACACGACCGTGTGCATCGGGCAGGGCAACCTGTTCGCTCGACATGGCCGGAAGTTTCGCGAGGATACGCGTACGGGCCTCTGCAACAGGCATCAGGGGATTGCTCATGAGGCTACCCCTTCACGGGCGGCAAGGCTGCGATGCGGACGCACGGCGATATACCAGAACACCGCCGCAGCGAGGGCGGCATAGCCGAAGGTGCCGAGTGTCATCAACAGGTTCGAGACTGTGTCGAACTCCCCGGTTTCGCCCGGCGGCAGGTCCGACCACAACGTCACGTCGAGAACCTTCCAGACAATGAGGATCAGCAGAAAGGTGCCAATCCACTTCGACAGGCGGAATTCGGCCCGGGTGATTCGCATCCATCCGAGGGGG
Organism: Alphaproteobacteria bacterium; assembly: GCA_038137215.1. Classification (GTDB taxonomy): domain Bacteria; phylum Pseudomonadota; class Alphaproteobacteria; order UBA6615; family UBA6615; genus JABJAG01. The sequence continues at coordinate 55,723 of JAYQBG010000007.1, read as the reverse complement.
ACGGCGACAATCACGCTCGCAACCGCGACAAACACATAGAAATCCTGAAACCCTTTGGTGATGTAAGAAATTCCCGGCGCGAGCGCAGGAAGCGCCAGAACGGTGCGCGCCCATTCCGCGAGCACGATTGCACCCGGTGCCGCCAGAGCGGCGACAACCAGCAAAATAAGGGCCGCGAGCTGACTCATGGAGCGGTTTTCCTTGTGCTTTGTCTTTCTCGGTCGAGTTGTCGATGTGGAGCGACTGCTATGAGCCAGAACACCAAGCCAGAGACAACTCCGGGACCAAAAACCCAAAAGACATGATTAATGTGTCGAATTGCCGGGAGCCCATAATAGAAATTGAGTGGATTATGGAAAAAATAAGTTTCTAAAGCCGAGTAGAGAACAAAAATGAGAGGAACTGAGCCGGTGTGTTTGAAGATGTTGAAGTCCCGTTGCCTGATAAGCCAAGTGGATATGGGTACGGCAATAATCAGCAGCAGCACCGCACTCTTCATGTAAAAGAGCGAAGAAGGCCTGATGTATACGTTGCTGTAGGGGATGCTCATCAGCATTAATTTAGCAATAGGGAACACAACTGGCGCGGCAACGACTGCAAGAAGCATCAGGACTACTGAGCCCAACCGGCTCATTCCGCGTCGTAGGTGCCGGACTTGCCGCCCGCCTTGTGGAGCAGGCGCACATCGGTGATGCGGGTGCCGCGATCGACGGCTTTGACCATGTCATAGACCGTCAGTGCTGCCACTGTGGCGGCTGTGAGCGCTTCCATCTCGACGCCGGTCTTGCCGTCCACGCGCACGGTGGCCTCGATGCTCACCGCATTGGCGGCATCGTCGATGGAGAGTTCCACATCGGCCTTGTTGATCAGCAGGGGGTGGCAGAGCGGGATCAGTTCCGACGTTTTCTTTGCGCCCATGATGCCGGCGAGCCGCGCAACGGACAAAACATCGCCCTTCTTAACCGCGCCGTCATGGATGAGCGTGACGGTTTCGGGCTGCATGATGACACTGCATCCCGCGGTGGCCGTGCGCCGGGTGACGTCCTTGTCGGACACATCAACCATGCGGGCGTTGCCGTCGGCATCAATGTGGGTGAGCGTGTCGCCTTTGTCTGAATTCGTGGCACTCATGGTCAGGCGCTAGCTTTCAGGCCGGTTTCGCCGGGCGCCAGAAGCTCGCGCACGGCACCGGCGATGTCGTCCTGGCGCATCAGGGATTCCCCGATCAGGAAGCACCGCGCGCCGACATGGGACATGCGCACCAGATCATCGGGGGTAAAAAGGCCGCTTTCGCAGACCACGACGCGATCTTCGGGCACGCGCGGGGCGAGTTCCTCGGTGGTCGCCAGGTCGACCTCCAGCGTCTTCAAATTGCGGTTGTTGATGCCGATCAGATCGGAGTCCACGTTCAGCGCGCGGTCCAGTTCTTCGCCGTTGTGTACCTCGACCAGCACATCCATGCCCCAGTCATGGGCGGCGGCAGCCAGTTCGGCGGCCTGGCCGTCTTCCAGCGCGGCCATGATCAGCAGGATGCAATCCGCACCCAGCGCCCGGGCTTCGGTCACCTGATAGGTGTCCAGCATGAAATCCTTGCGGATGGCGGGCAGGGAGACCGCGCTGCGGGCGGCGATCAGGTCCTCGTCCTTGCCCTGAAAATACGGCGTGTCGGTGAGCACCGACATGCAGGCCGCACCGCCGGCCTCATAGGCGCGGGCGATCATCGGCGGATCGAAGTCTTCGCGGATCAACCCCTTGCTGGGACTGGCTTTTTTGATTTCGGTGATCAGGCCGAACCGGCCTTCTGCGGCACGGTCGGACAGCGCACGGGCAAAGCCCCGGGTCGCCCCGGCGGCGTTCGCGCGGGCTTCGAGTTCGGCGAGGGATACCGCTGCCTTGCAGGCCGCGATGTGCGTGCGCTTGTCGTCACAGATCTTGTCGAGGACGTTACTCATGGTCAGGCCCCCCGGTTGGTGATTTCGACCAGACGCGCCAGCGTATCCCGGGCGGCGCCGGAATCGATGGCCTCCCGGGCGATCTTGACACCGGATTTCAGGTCGTCGGTCTTGCCGGCAATCATCAGGGAGCCCGCGGCCGTCAGGGTAACGCAATCGCGGAACCCGCCCGGCGCGCCGTCCAGCATCGCGCGCAGCGCCCTGGCGTTGTATTCGGAATCGCCGCCCTTGATGTCGTCGAGCGTGCAGCGGTCCAGCCCGGCATCTTCGGGGGCGACCTCATAGGTGGAGACATTGCCGTCTTTAAGTTCCGAAACCTTCGCCGGTCCCGTGGTGGTCAGCTCGTCCGAGCCGTCATGAGCGTGCACCACCCAGGCGCGCTCGAGGCCGAGATTTCCAAGCACTTCGGCCATTGTGTCGGTCCATTGCGGGGCGAAGACGCCGGTCATCTGGCGTTTTACCAGCGACGGGTTGGAGAGGGGCCCCAGGATGTTGAAGATCGTCCGGGTGCCCAGCTCGACGCGCGGCCCGGCGACATTGCGCATGGCGCTGTGATGGCGGGGCGCCATCATGAAGCCGATATTGTTCTCCCAGAGAGACTCACGGATCAGCTCGAAATCCGCATCCACATTGATGCCCAGAGCGGTCAGCACATCCGCCGCGCCGGTCTTGGAACTGAGCGCCCGGTTGCCGTGCTTGGCGACCGGTACGCCGCAACCCGCCACGACAATGGCAGAGGCGGTGGAGATGTTCAGGGTGCCCTTGCCGTCGCCGCCGGTGCCCACAATGTCCATGGCGCCTTCGGGAGCTTCGATCCCGGTGACTTTAGAGCGCATGGTGCGCGCCGCGCCGGTGATTTCCGCGACGGTTTCCCCGCGCAGGCGCAGGGCCATGAGGAAGGCCCCGATCTGGGCCGGGGTCGCGTTGCCCGACATGATGATGTCGAAGGCCGTCTCGGCTTCCGTCTCATTAAGAGTCTCGCCATCGGCGACCCGAGCGAGCACGGGCTTGAGATCGTTCATGTCTGCACTGTTCATAGCGCCATCATTTCCCCGGCGCGCGTATCGTCACCGTAACTGCTCACGGCCTGTCCGGTCGCGAGTTCGATAAAGTTTGCCAGCAGTTCGTGTCCGGCTTCCGTCGCAATGCTTTCGGGATGGAACTGGACACCATGAATTGGGAGCTCGGTGTGGCTGATGCCCATGATCACATCGTCGGAGGTGTGGGCTGTCACTTCGAAACAGTCCGGCAGGCTGTCGCGTGCAATCGCCAGCGAGTGGTAACGGGTGGCTTCGAGGGGGTTCGTCAGCCCGCGAAACGGGCCCTGGCTGTTGTGACGGACCCGGTCCACCTTGCCGTGCATGGGTTCGGGGGCACGGATGATTTTTGCGCCGAAGGCCTGTCCGATGGTCTGGTGGCCCAGGCAGACACCCAACACTGGCATCCGGACGTCGGCGGCTTTCTGGACGAGATCGAGACAAACCCCCGCATTGTCCGGGTTGGACGGCCCTGGAGAGATCACGATCGCTTCGGGTTCAAGCGCGATGGCCTCATCGGCCGTCAGCGCATCGTTGCGCCGCACGTCACAGGTCACCCCCAACTCACCCAGAAAATGAACGAGATTGTAGGTAAAGCTGTCATAGTTGTCGATTAACAGAAACATACCAGCGGGTTACCCGGTTTTCGGAAGTCATTCCCCGCCTGCGCATTACAGAGCGGAAAGGGCGGAGTCTTATAACAGCGTTGCCCCGGGCGGCAAAGACGCGCGACATGGGAATGGTGCCATGTTCGTTCATGCCAGTAGGGGGTGTAGAAGGGCTGGCCGAATCTGCCACAAGCCTGCCCCAATCGAACCCATACTCGGCCTCGACCCCTCGACCGCACGACCCCTCGATCTGAAGGCTCCGGAAAGGACGTTCCGCCAGCGATGGCACGCACAGCGAAAAAGAAACCCGCAAAGTCCCGCAAGCGGGCGCAGCAGGCGCGCAAAAAGAAGGCTGTGCCGCCGCCAACCGGCGGGCATGCGCGGCTGGCCCGGGTCGCGCTGGGGGTGCTGCTGACGGCTGCCGTCATTGTGGCCGGGCTGGTGGTGTTCACGCCCAAACCGGATGCGCCTCGCAGCACGGCTGCGACGGTGGCCGTTCCCAAACCGAAGGCCCCGCAACCCCAGGCACAGCCCGCTCCTGCGCAATTGCCGCCGGTTTCGCCCCAGACAGCGCCGGCACCGCAGGTGGCCGCGGTACCGCCGTCGCCCAAACCGGCCTGGCAGCGCAATGCCGTCCCTGTAGCCGTCACGGGCCAGCCGATGATCGCCGTGGTGATCGACGATATGGGGCTGGACCGCAAACGCAGCCAGCGCACGGTGGATCTGCCCGGGCCGCTGACACTGGCGTATCTGGCCTATGCCGGAGACCTCGCCACCCAGACCGGCGCGGCACGTGCGGCCGGGCACGAGTTGCTCGTGCATGTCCCGATGGAGCCGGGCAGCGCGACCACGGATCCCGGGCAGAATGCCCTCCTGACAGCGCTCTCGCCCGAAGAACTGGCCCGACGGATCGCGTGGAACCTGTCCCAGTTTTCGGGTTCCGTGGGGATCAATAACCATATGGGCAGCAAGGCGACAGCGGACCGGGAGATGATGGGGACGGTCATGGCAGCCCTGAAGGCCCGCGGCATGCTGTTCCTCGACAGCCGGACCTCCGGTGAAACGGTGGCGCAGGATGTGGCCCTGAAGAGCGGAATTCCGGGGCTCCGCCGGGATGTTTTCCTCGATCATGACCCATCGCCGATTGCCGTGCGCGCGGCGCTGCTGGATGTGGAGAAGGTTGCCGAGCGTCAGGGGTTCGCCATTGCCATCGGGCATCCCAAGGACGCGACGATCAACGCGCTTTCGGAATGGCTACCGGATGTGCAGTCGCGCGGCTTTATGCTGGTGCCCGTAAGTGCGATCGCGCTGCGGACCCAAGCTGGCGGTTAGCCGGGCAAGCGGGCAGACAGGCTAATTGACGAAGCGGTGTGCCTGTTCGGCGGCGCGGATGAGCGCGCGGGCCTTGTTACGGCTTTCCTGATACTCCGCTTCGGGGTCGGAATCCGCCACCACACCGCCGCCGGCCTGGATGTACATCTTTTCATCCTTGATCAGGGCTGTGCGCAGGGTGATGCAGGTGTCCATGCTTCCATCGGCGGCGAAATAGCCGACGGCCCCGGCATAGAAGCTGCGGCGCTCTGATTCGAGTTCGTCGATGATCTCCATGGCACGGATTTTCGGCGCACCGGAAACCGTTCCGGCCGGAAAACCGGCTGACAGCGCCTTGATGGCATCGACACCGGGTTTCGCGGTGCCCTGGACGTTCGAGACGATGTGCATCACGTGGCTGTACCGCTCGATCACGAATTCCTCCGTGACATCCACTGTGCCAATTTCCGAGACACGACCGACATCGTTGCGGCCCAGATCCAGCAGCATCAGGTGTTCGGCCAGTTCCTTGGGGTCCGACAGCAAATCCTCGGCCAGGGCTTCGTCCTCGGCTTCGTTTGCGCCACGCGGCCGGGTTCCGGCGATCGGGCGGATTGTGACCGTGTCATCGCGCAGACGGACCAGTATTTCCGGGCTCGATCCGACCAGTGCGAAGTCTCCGACGTTCAGAACGAAAAGACACGGCGAGGGGTTGAGACGTCGCAGTGAGCGGTAGAGCGCTGAGGGCGGCAGATCGAAGGGAACCGTAAACCGCTGAGACGGGACCACCTGAAAGATTTCGCCCGCCCGAATGTACTCCTTCGCTTCCTCGACCATCGCGTGATACTCGCTCTGGGAGCGGTTTGACGTCAGCGCAAGCTCTACCTCGGACCCCGCCGGTACACTGGCTGTCCGCGGCACGCCCCGGTCAAACCGGGATACGGTTTCGGCTAGCCGTGCCTGAGCCTGTGCATGAGCCGTTTCCGCATCCATACCGTCACGCGGCCAGACAGGTGTCACCAGCGTGACCTTGTCGGCAACATTGTCGAAAACGGCGATGATCGTCGGGCGGATATAGACGGCGTCGGGAATACCGATCGTGTCGGGATTGTCGTCGGGCAAAGTCTCGACCTGCCGGACGATGTCGTAGCTGAAATAGCCGAACAGCCCGGCCGCCATGGGCGGCAATTCGGGCGGGATGTCAATCCGCGATTCCGCAAGTAGTTCGGCCAGCGTGTCGAGGCTCTTACCCGGTATCGGTTCGAAGCTGTCGAGATCGGTCTCCGCATTGCGGTTGATCTCTGCGGCGTCACCGTGACAGCGCCAGATGAGGTCGGGTGCATAGGCCAGGATTGAGTAGCGCCCCCGCACCGCGCCGCCTTCGACCGATTCCAGAAGGATACTGTGGCGTTCGTCTCCGGCGAGCTTCAGAAGGGCCGAAACCGGGGTTTCTAGGTCCGCCACCAACTCGGTCCAGACAAGCTGGGGTTCCCCGTTGTCATAGCGAGCGGTGAAATCGTCCCTTGCGCTGTCGGGGAGGGCGCTCACTGGCCGGTCAACGCCGAGATGATGGTCTGACGGTCCACATCAATCGGAAAGTCCTGCTGCAGGGCTGCGGCAAGCTGGTTGACGATTTCATTGGCCAACTGACCCGAGATCGCCTGATCGAGATTTTCCCGCTCCGGGGCATTCTGGTCGGCGGCCTGTATCCGGGACAGCTTTGCGACGGCGGCACCATTGTCGAGCGGTTGCGCCACGACGTCGCCTTCCGCAGCATCAAAGAGAGGGGGCACCAGCGCATCGGGGATCATGGCGCCATTGCCTGTCCGGTCAAACGGTTCGGTGCCTTGATAGCTGCCACCGAATTCATTGGCCAGGGTTTCAAGGCTTTCACCGTTTCGCGCCCGCTCGGCAATGGTTTCGGCGATATCCGTTGCCTGCGCATTGGCGCGTTCGGTTTGCCAGGCCTCGACGACCTGCTCGCGAATTTCGGCGAGTTCGGGTACGCGCGGAGCCTTGATCTCGTCAAGTCGGACCACCGTGAATGTGCCGGCCCGGTTTTCGACCACTTCGGTGCTGCCGGGGGTGTCGAGTTCGAACAGCCGTGTCAGCACCTCAATGGTCATGGCCGGATCATCAACAGGGCTGCCGGTGATGCTTTCTCCGGTCCGCGCAATGCCGTCGATCTGCGTGACGGCCAGATCTGAATCCCGGGCGACCTCGTCGAGCGAGGCCCCACCTGCCAGACCGTCTTCCACGTCGTTCAGCACATCAAAAATACGTTCGACAGCTTCCGTGCGGGCGAGATTGTCGCGAATTTCCGCACGTGCTTCGGCCAGGGGGATGGTGCGTCCGGGAAAGATGTTGGACACCTGAACCAGATGCCAGCCCAGTGAACTTTCCACCGGCGCACTGATTTCTCCGGCCGTCAGGGAAAACGCGGCGTCGGCCAGTTCGGGCAACGCGATATCGGCACGGCTGACCGTGCCGAGATCGACCGGCGTCAGTCCGTAGACTTCCTCGGCGGCTTCCGCCAGCGTTTTTCCGCTCTGGATCAGAGTGAGGGCCCGTTCGGCATCGTCACGTGAGAGCAGGCTGGCCTGGACGACGTCGCGGGTCTCCGGAATCACGAATTCCCGTTCGCGCGCTTCATACTCTATCTGCATGTCTTCCTCGGGAACGGCAATGGTCGTTGCCAGACGCTCCACATCGAGCGTGGCAAGGGTGGCCTTTCGGAATTCCGGCGTTTCAAAGGCGTTCTTGGCCTCGTTATAGAATTCCGAGAGTTGCGCTTCGTCGGGAAGCCCCACCGACGACACGGTCCCGGCGGGAATCGTCACCACATCCGCGACACGGCGTTCGGCCAGGCGGGCATGCAGGGCTTCGCCAAGCGGGTTCGGCACGTGAACCGCGTTCTGGATCGTGCCGACATATTGTTTGCGCAGCAGATCGAGGCGGACATCGTTCACGAAATCGGCCTCGGTGCGTCCCTGATGGGCCAGGACCGCCTGAAACTGTTCACGACTGAACCGTCCGGTGGAATCCTGGAACTGGGGCAGGCTGCGGATGAACTCGGAGGCAGAATCGATCGAGGCCGTGACACCGAGGTCCTGAGCTGCCTGATCGAAGAGGCTTTGCGAAGCAAGGCGGGATACCGTCTGGTCCAGAAGCCCGAGATTGATCGCGGTCTGTATATCGATTCGCTCGCCGGCGCGTGCGCTGGCCTGCTGTACCTCGTTGTTGAACTCGTTGGTGACCTGGAAGATCGTGAAGTTCTGGTCTCCGACTTCCAGCACAGATGCCGTGTTGCCGCCGCCGCTGTGGCCGCCGCCGCCGCCGATGTCGCCGCCGAAAAACACCACGAAGGTGCCGGCGAGGAGGATCAGAATCCCCTTCATAACCCAGCTTTTTGAGGCATTTCTCAAGGCTGACAGCATTGTGTTTCTACCGTTCTTGTTTGGATGACGAGGCCGCCCGAAGCGGCGCATCATAGTGATCGACCCGAAGCGCCTCAAGCACGCGGCACGTTCAGATATTTAACCGCTATTGGCGCGTCTGACACCGGTGTGTTAGAGCACGATAAGTGTGTTGTAACGACATGCAAATCCAGAAAAAAAGCAACATTTTGGTGAAGATATGGCCGCGTTGAAGAAGCTTATCGCCGGGAACTGGAAAATGAACATGCTGTCCGCCGATGGGACAGCGCTGGCTCGCGACATTGCGGCCGGAGCCGGTGATGTCGGGTGCGATCTGTTACTCTGCCCGCCGGCCACGCTCGTGTCCCGGATTTCCGAAATCGTGAACGACAGCGGCGTTGCGGTGGGGGCCCAGGATTGTCACGAGGCCGAGAGCGGCGCATTTACTGGTGATATTTCCGCATCGATGGTACGTGATGCCGGCGCGTCTCATGTGATCCTGGGGCATTCCGAGCGACGCCACGGGCTGGGCGAGACCGACGAGCGGATTTGCGCCAAGGTCAAGGCCGCACACGGCGCGGGGCTTGTTGCGATCCTTTGCATCGGCGAGACCGAGACAGAGCGTGATTCGGGGCAGACCCTGGATGTGCTGGCCGGACAGCTCGACGGTTCAATCCCGATGGGGGGTCGTGGGTTTGCCATCAATGGGGCGAACACGGTGATCGCGTATGAGCCGGTATGGGCGATCGGAACTGGGCGGACGCCGACATCGGAGGAAGTGCTGGCCGCACATGCCCATATCCGCGCGCATCTGGAGGGCGGCATGGGGAACGAGGCCGCCAGTGTGCGCATTCTCTATGGCGGTTCGATGAAGCCCGAGAATGGCGAAGAGTTGCTGGCCATTGCCAATGTCGATGGCGGACTGATCGGCGGCGCCAGCCTGTCCGCAGACAGTTTTCTGGCCATTGCCGGGGCGGCTGAGGACTGAGATACCTCGTCACAGATCATCGGCGCGCAGATGCGTTTGGTCACATTGACCGGATTTGCACTGGAATTGCGTGACACAACCGACTAAATACCCGCGGGTCAGCCGCGCAATTGATTGAAGCTGCGGCTCAAAATCCGAAAGACGACGGAATTATGGAAACCATTATCCTGGTCATTCATCTGCTGATCGGCATTGCGCTTGTGGGCGTGGTTCTGATGCAACGCTCGGAAGGCGGCCTCGGCGGTCTTGGCGGCGGTGGCGGTGGTGGCGCCAGCGGCGGCATGGGCGGTCTGCTCGGCAATCGTACGACTGCCAACCTGCTGACCCGTTCCACGGCTGTCCTGGCAGCGGCCTTCATGACGACCAGCATCTCTCTGGCGGTGCTCGCGGGCAGCCATAGCGGTGGTACGCCCATCGTGAACGAAACACCTGCCGCGTCGCAGAGCGATAGCACGACACCGGTTCCGACCCTGCCGGAAACACCGACCGTTCCGACCACGGAATAGGCGACGGTGCCCTCCGAGTCGAACCTCAAAGGCGGCCTTTCGGGCCGCCTTTTTCACGCCAAGTATCGGTATCTCAACGGCTTGCAGGCTGTGGACTATTCCGGTTTGGCGGACGCTGATCAAATTGAGTAAAAGTGGGCATGGCGACACGGTTTATTTTCATCACTGGCGGTGTCGTTTCCTCTCTGGGTAAGGGTCTTGCGTCTGCCGCGTTGGGGGCGCTGCTCCAGGCACGTGGATATCGTGTGCGCGTGCGCAAACTGGATCCCTATCTCAATGTAGATCCGGGAACGATGAGTCCATTCGAGCACGGCGAAGTCTTCGTCACCGATGACGGTGCCGAGACCGATCTGGATCTCGGGCATTACGAGCGGTTTACAGGCGTTGCGGCGACCCAGTCGGACAATGTGACCACCGGGCGTATCTATTCGGACGTCCTGGGTCGGGAACGGCGCGGCGACTATCTGGGCGGAACCGTGCAGGTCATTCCGCATGTTACCGACGCCATCAAGAAATTTGTCACGGCCGATCTGCTCGGCGAAGATTTCGTCATCTGCGAGATTGGCGGCACGGTGGGCGATATCGAGAGCCTGCCGTTCCTCGAAGCCATCCGGCAGTTGGGCAACGAGTTGGGAACCGAGCGGGCGATGTTCGTGCATCTCACACTGGTGCCGTATCTTGCGGCCTCGGGTGAGCTCAAGACCAAGCCGACCCAGCATTCGGTGATGGAACTCCAGCGGGTCGGGGTCCGGCCACATGTCATTTTGTGCCGCTGTGACCGGCAGATTCCGGATGGAGAGCGCAACAAAATCGCGCTGTTCTGCAACATTCGTCCCGAAGCCGTGGTGCAGGGAGTAGATATCGATACCATCTATCAGGTGCCGATCGAGTATCACTACGAAGGGCTCGATACCCAGGTTCTCGAGCATTTCCAGCTCGATTCCGAAACCGCACCCGATCTGTCGGTCTGGGCGAAAATCGTCGAACGAATCCGCCGGCCTGACGGCGAGGTCCGCATTGCGGTGGTCGGCAAGTACACCGATTTGCCGGATGCCTACAAATCCTTGTCTGAAGCGTTGGTGCATGGCGGCATCGCCAACAATGCCAGGGTTCGTCTCGACTGGATTTCATCGGAAATCTTCGAGGAAGAGGCCGCTGTCGAGCATTTGAACGGGGTTCACGGGATTCTGGTGCCCGGCGGGTTCGGGGAACGGGGCGCCGAGGGCAAGATTCAGGCGGTCCAGTTCGCGCGCGAACACAATGTCCCGTATTTCGGGATTTGCTTTGGCATGCAGATGGCCGTGATCGAGGCCGCCCGCAACATGGCCGGTCTGACCGGCGCGGGATCGACCGAGTTCGGACCTTGCGAGCACCCGGTTGTAGGGTTGATGACCGAATGGCAGCGCGGCGAGAACAAGGAAGTCCGCGATGCTGATGACAATCTTGGCGGAACGATGCGCCTGGGGGCCTATCCGGCCCATCTGCAGCCGCGGACACATATCGCTGAGATCTATGGCATCAACGAGGTGGCCGAGCGCCATCGGCACCGGTACGAAGTGAATATCAACTATCGCGAACAACTTGAGCAGGCAGGCCTGAAATTCTCGGGCACGTCACCCGACGGCGTGCTGCCGGAAACGGTCGAGCTTGAGGATCATCCCTGGTTCATCGGGGTGCAGTACCATCCCGAGCTCAAGTCCAAACCTTTCGATCCGCACCCGTTGTTCAAGTCCTTCATTGCGGCCGCGCTCAACCAGTCCCGATTGGTGTAGGCCATGACGGAAAGCAGACATGTCACCGTTCGCGACCTCGAGATCGGCCAGGATTTGCCGTTCACACTGATCGCCGGGCCGTGCCAGCTGGAATCACGCGCGCATGGGCTTGAAATGAGCCAGGCGCTGAAAGAGATGACCGACAAGCTGGGCATCGGACTGATCTACAAGACCAGCTTCGACAAGGCCAACCGCACGTCGATCAAGACCGCGCGCGGCCTCGGGCTGGAAGAAAGCTTGCCGATTTTCGCAGAAATCCGTGAAACCACTGGCCTTCCGGTGATCACGGATGTGCACGCCCCCGAGCAATGTGCCGCCGTTGCCGGGGCTGTCGATGTTCTGCAGATCCCTGCGTTTCTGTGCCGGCAGACCGATCTGGTGGTCGCTGCGGCGGAAACCGGCCTCGCGCTGCACATCAAGAAGGGCCAGTTCCTCGCACCCTGGGACATGAAGAACGTGGTCAACAAGGCATTTGAGGCGGGTAACGACAAGGTGCTTGTTTGCGAGCGTGGTGCCAGCTTCGGCTACAACACGCTGGTCTCCGATATGCGAGCGCTGCCGATCATGGCGGCGCAAACCGGCTGCCCGGTGGTCTTTGATGCCACCCATTCGGTGCAACAGCCCGGCGGACAGGGCAATACCAGCGGCGGTCAGCGCGAGTTCGCGCCGATCCTGGCGCGCGCGGCCATGGCCATTGGCATTGCCGGGGTCTTTATCGAGACACATGAAGACCCGGACAACGCGCCCAGCGACGGTCCCAACATGATCCACCTCTCGGATATGCCGGGCATCCTCCAAACCCTGCTCGAGATCGACCGGATCGCCAAGGCGAACCCGGTCGCCATTCAATAACCAGTTCTCAAACAAGAAACGGAAACAACGATGAGCGCCATCGTCAATATCATCGGTCGGGAGATTCTCGACAGTCGCGGCAATCCCACCGTGGAGGTGGATGTTGCACTCGAAAGCGGCGCCTTCGGCCGCGCTGCGGTTCCCTCGGGGGCCTCGACCGGTGCCCACGAGGCGGTGGAACGCCGGGACGGGGACAAGGCACGGTTTGGCGGCAAAGGCGTTCTGGGCGCTGTTGAGGCCGTGAACACGGAACTCTTCGAGGCCCTGTCGGGCATGGATGCCGACGAGCAGGAATATCTCGATCAGGTGATGCGCGATCTGGACGGCACTGACAACAAGGGGCGTCTCGGCGCGAATGCGATCCTCGGCGTGTCGCTGGCGATCGCAAAGGCCGCGGCTGACGATGCTGCCTTGCCGCTCTATCGCTACGTCGGTGGCAGCCACGCCCGGGCGCTCCCGGTGCCCATGATGAACATCGTCAATGGCGGTGAACACGCTGACAATCCGATCGATATTCAGGAATTCATGATCATGCCGGTCGGGGCCGATGGAATCGCCGATGCAGTGCGGATCGGTTCCGAGATATTTCAAACACTTAAGAAGCAGCTCTCAGACGCCGGTCATGGTACGAATGTGGGTGATGAGGGTGGTTTCGCGCCAGGCTTGAAGAGTTCGGATGAAGCTCTTGGTTTTATTATGAAATCCATCGAAACAGCGGGCTATAAGCCGGGTGACGATGTGATGCTGGCGCTGGATGCCGCCTCGACCGAATTCTATGCCGACGGCAAGTACGAACTGGCCGGGGAAGGGCGTACTCTGGGCGCCGATGAAATGGTCGCCTATCTGGTGGATCTGTGTGACCGCTATCCGATTGTCTCCATTGAGGACGGCATGGCTGAGGACGACTGGGATGGCTGGGTGGCCCTGACCGAAGCGATCGGGGATCGCGTTCAGCTGGTGGGCGATGATCTGTTTGTGACTAATCCCGCGCGTCTGCGTGACGGGATCGGGAAGGGCGCAGCCAACTCGATCCTCATCAAGGTCAATCAGATCGGCACGCTCTCGGAAACCCTCGATGCCGTCGAGACGGCGCACAAGGCGTCTTATTCTGCCGTGATGTCGCATCGTTCAGGTGAAACCGAGGACGCAACCATTGCCGACCTGGCCGTGGCGACCAATTGCGGGCAGATCAAAACCGGCTCGCTCAGCCGTTCGGATCGTCTGGCCAAGTACAATCAGCTGATCCGGATCGAGGAGGCCCTGGGGCCGGCCGCGCAATATGCCGGGCGGAGTTTCCTCAAAATCTCCTGACCGGACGGACGTTCGCGATCGCCTGTTCCGTGCAAACCGTGAGTCCAAAACGAGAACTCTGAGTCTTGTTTGCAACAGTTTCCCCGTTCCGGGCAAAGAACTGAAAACAAACAACATTCCCTGCTTGACCTGACGACTCGGGCTGTGATTCGGTGCAGTTATGGCTGTAATTGATGAAATCCGCTACCGCGCCCGTTCGGCCCTCTGGCCGATTATCGGGGCATTGTTGCTCGCGTATTTCTCCTATCACATGGTCCAGGGGCAGCAGGGTGTTCTGTCCTTGCTGCAGCTTCAGTCCAAGGTTGAGACGGCCGAGGTTCTGCATGCGTCTCTCCGTCTGGAACGGCTGGAGCTTGAATCACGAGTTGCGCTTTTGCGTCCCGACAATCTCGATCCGGATATGATCGAGGAGCGCGCACGGGTGATGCTGAACTTTGCGCATCCGAACGAAATCGTGATCCTGCAGGAAAAGAACGCCACGCAAGATCAGTGAATTTTGCTGCGGTGCTTCGGAATGATTGTTTCGCTGACAAACAGACGAATTAACTGAAAATCAGTAAATTCGCAATTTTTCGCAGAATACTAGGGTGTTCGGCGAAGTCTTTACTTGTCCATCCGGTCTTGTTCGCCTACTTGTCGTGAACGCGTAAATGCACAATCACGTTTCAGGGGGATCGAATATGGCGCGAAAACCGGCCACGAAATCATCTCGGACAGCTTCGAAAAGCACGGGCAGTCGGCGTAAGAAAGCGGCAAGCGCGAAACCCGATTATAGCAATTACGACGCCGATCAACTGCGCGAGTTCTACCACGAGATGCTGCTGATCCGGCGTTTCGAGGAGAAGGCGGGTCAGATGTACGGCATGGGGCTGATTGGTGGTTTCTGTCACCTCTACATCGGCCAGGAAGCCGTGGTGGTCGGCATGCAGGCCTCCCTCAACGAGCAGGATTCCGTCATCACCACCTACCGCGACCATGGCCACATGCTGGCCTGTGGGATGGACCCCAATGGCGTGATGGCCGAACTGACCGGTCGCGAGGGCGGATACTCCCGAGGCAAGGGCGGTTCGATGCACATGTTCTCGAGAGAGAAGAATTTCTATGGTGGCCACGGCATCGTCGGTGCCAATCTTCCGCTGGGAACCGGGATCGCATTCGCCCACAAATACAAGGGTGACGGCGGCGTCTGCCTGACCTATTTCGGCGACGGTGCGGCCAACCAGGGCCAGGTCTATGAATCCTACAACATGGCCGCTCTGTGGAAGTTGCCGGTGATCTACATCATCGAAAACAACCGCTATGGCATGGGGACCTCAATCGAGCGTGCTTCGTCCTCAGTCGATTTCGTGGCACGCGGCGAGGCCTACGGTATTCCCGGCAAGCAGGTTGATGGCATGGACGTGATCAAGGTGCACGAAGCCGGCCAGGAAGCCCTCGAACATGTACGAGCCGGTAAAGGCCCGTATGTGATGGAAATGCAGACCTATCGCTATCGCGGCCACTCCATGTCCGATCCGGCCAAGTATCGGACCAAGGACGAGGTCCAGAAAATGCGGACCGAAAAGGATCCGATCGAGACTTTGAAGGAAACCCTGATCAGCCTCGGTCACGCGGATGAAGATGCGCTCAAGGCCATGGACAAGGCCGTGCGGGAACAAGTCAACGCTGCGGCAGATTTCGCCCAGGAAAGTCCGGAGCCCGATCCCAAGGAGCTCTACACGGACGTCCTGCTTGAAGCCTGACTCGTACAGGGAAGAGGAACGTAGCTATGTCGATTGAAATTCTGATGCCGGCGCTTTCGCCGACCATGACCGAGGGAAACCTCGCCCGCTGGCTCAAGGCCGAAGGTGACACGATCTCGCCGGGCGATGTGATCGCCGAGATCGAGACGGACAAGGCCACGATGGAGGTCGAGGCTGTCGATGAGGGCGTGTTGGGCAAGATCCTTGTCGAGGAAGGCGCCGAAGACGTTGCGGTGAACACTCCCATCGCTGTGATCCTGGAAGACGGAGAGAGCGCGGACGACATCGAGGTTTCGAAATCGGGCGGGTCGGGCAATGGCGATGAGGCCGGACAGTCTGCCAAGAAAGACGACGAAAATTCGGATGACGCGGATTCCGATGATGACGAGAGAGCCGGGACGGCTCCGGCGACGGTCGATACCCGGGCAACCGAACCCGACTATGACGGCGAGACATCGGAACTGACAGTGCGCGAGGCCTTGCGTGACGGCATGGCTGAGGAAATGCGCACGGATGAGAATATCTTCCTTATGGGCGAGGAGGTCGCCCAGTACCAGGGGGCCTACAAGGTCAGCCAGGGTCTGCTGGAAGAGTTTAGCGACAAGCGCGTGATCGATACGCCCATCACCGAGCAGGGGTTTGCAGGCCTGGGTGTCGGCGCTGCGTTCAACGGTTTGCGCCCCATCATCGAGTTCATGACCTTCAATTTCGCGATGCAGGCGATTGACCAGATCATCAATTCGGCCGCCAAGACCCACTACATGTCCGGCGGGCAGATGGATGTCCCCATCGTGTTCCGGGGGCCGAACGGCGCCGCGTCACGTGTCGGTGCACAGCACTCCCAGTGTTACGCCAGTTGGTACGGCCATTGTCCGGGCCTTAAGGTGGTGGCGCCGTATTCCGGGTCGGATGCGAAAGGTCTGCTCAAATCGGCCATCCGCGACCCGAACCCGATTATCTTCCTCGAAAACGAAATGCTCTACGGACAGAGTTTCGAGGTTCCCTCCGATCCGGACTTCACGATTCCCATCGGCCGGGCCAAGGTTCTGCGCGAGGGTGACGATGTGACCATCACAGCCTTCTCGATCATGGTCGGAAAGGTACTTGAGGCGGCTGAGATGCTGGCATCGGAAGGGATCGAGGCCGAGGTCATAGATCTTCGCACGATCCGTCCGCTCGACACCCAGACCATTGTGGAATCGGTGAAACGGACCAATCGGGTCGTTTCGGTCGAGGAAGGCTGGCCCTTTGCCGGTATCGGTGCGGAAATCGGGATGCAGATCATGGAGGAAGCGTTCGACTACCTGGACGCGCCGGTGATGCGCGTGACCGGTGAGGACGTGCCGATGCCCTATGCTGCAAATCTGGAAAAGCTGGCATTGCCGCAGTCCGAACGGATCGCGGAAGCTGCCAAGCGCGTCTGTTATCGGGGCTAGTCGATTGAATTCCAACAGTTCTGATAATTTTGGCAGAAGTCGCGCGATACGAGTGCAAAATTGCCGGAATCTTGCGTCTAGAGGGGTGCAAGTCAGTATGTTTGCAACTTTTCTTGATGCCAACGGCGTTATTCTGCCGGCGTTATTGTCTCAGGGGGACATCTGATGCCTATTTCCATTCTTATGCCGGCGCTTTCGCCGACGATGACCGAGGGCAACCTGGCCCGATGGCTGAAGCAGGAGGGTGACAGCGTTGTCCCCGGCGATGTCATTGCGGAAATCGAAACCGACAAGGCGACGATGGAGGTTGAAGCGGTCGATGAAGGCACGATCGGAAAAATTCTGGTCGCTGAAGGTGCCGAGGATGTTCCGGTGAACGATCCGATCGCGATCCTGCTTGAAGACGGCGAGGACGAATCGGCCCTCGACGGTTTTGACGCCGGGGGCGGCGGAGGCTCGACTACGAAATCCGAGACACCCAAAGAGCCGGATCAGCCCGCGGCGGACGAGACCGAAGCCGGCTCCGAAGGACAAGATACGTCAAAGTCCGGCGGTAAGTCGTCCGAGCCCGATCAGGGTGGGGATGTTCCGCCGGCCCCGAAGGATGACGACGGCAACCGCATCTTCGCGAGTCCTCTGGCCCGCCGACTGGCGCAGCAACAGGGAATCGATCTCTCCGAGATCAGCGGCTCGGGTCCGCATGGTCGTATCGTCAAGGCAGATATCGAAGGCTATGCCGGTTCGCAGAAGGGCAAGCCGGCCGAAGAGAAGCAGGGTGCGGCATCTGCGCCTGCTTCGCAGCCGGCCTCCGATGGCGATGCGGAATACGAACTGGTCAAGCCGTCCAACATGCGCAAGGTCATCGCCGAGCGCATGACCGCCTCGAAGCAGGAGGTTCCGCATTTTTACCTGACCGTGGATTGCGAGATCGACAAGCTGTTGGCCGCGCGCAAGGACCTGAACGCCCGCGCCAAGGACGGCGAATTCAAGATTTCCGTCAACGACATGGTCATCAAGGCTGCTGCGGTCGCCCTGATGCAGGTGCCGGCCGCGAATGCCGCCTGGTCCGATGAGGGTATCAAGCGGTTCAAGAGCGCCGATATCTCGGTGGCTGTTGCCATTGATGACGGGCTGATCACGCCCATCGTTCGTCGCGCCGAAACCAAGGGTCTGCGGAAAATCTCGGAAGAGATGTCCGAACTCGCTGCAAAGGCGCGTGAGGGCAAGCTGATGCCCGAGGAGTTCCAAGGCGGGACCTTCTCGATCTCGAACCTGGGGATGTTTGACGTGAAGCACTTCGAAGCCGTCATCAACCAGCCCCAGGGCGCGATCCTGGCCGTGGGGGCCGGGGAGCAACGTCCTGTCGTCAAGGATGGCGCGCTGGCCGTGGCGACGGTGATGTCGCTGACGCTTTCGGTCGATCACAGGGCTCTCGATGGGGCCATCGGCGCCGAATATCTCTCGGTGCTCAAGGGCCTGATCGAACATCCGATGGGCCTGCTGCTCTAGATTCGATGGTGCAGTATGGACTCACTCAATTGGTAGTTCGGCATATAGCGCTTGTACTCGTGGTCTTCACTGTCGTAGCGGACACCGCCCGCGCTGACGATTCCAGCGCAGAAGGAGGAGCGACTTTTGCTTCGGTTGCGCTGAACGTTTGCGGAACAATGCTCGAAGACCCCGGGCAAATTGCTTCCTCTCTGAAGTCATGGAGAGCCTTGCCTATAAATCCGGAACCGCTCCGTCGACACGATCCCAACGTGCTCCACGCTGTAATGATCGTGAGTGGCGGTCTCGACTTCATCCTTGCTCTTAAAAGAGGACCGACATGTGGTGCATATTTGAAAGAATTCGGAGCACCGGAGCGCTTGGCTCCGACATTCGCCCGTTTCTACAAAGACGAAGTGAGCAATGGGCTTTGTGAGGGTTCGGGAGAAAGCCATCCGGCCAAACTGAACGAAATCAAATGCCTAACGGGACCAAGATAAAAAGGTCTGGCGGTATTTGGTGTTATGGCCGCCGCTGTGAAGCCGAAAGAACGCGGGTATGCAGCGTTGGCAACGTTTGGCTTGGTAAACCATGAAGAGACCATGGCAGATTTTCAGACGAAAAATGATTGAGAGGGCCTGAATGGCCGATAAAACATACGATCTTGCCGTTGTTGGCGGTGGACCCGGTGGATACGTCGCAGCCATTCGCGCGGCCCAGCTGGGCATGAAGACAGTCGTCATCGAGGCCAACCATCTCGGGGGCATCTGCCTGAACTGGGGCTGTATCCCGACTAAGGCGCTGCTGCGCACCTCGGAAATTTATCACTACATGACCCATGCGGCCGATTACGGCCTGAAGGCAGACAATGTCTCCTTCGATGTGGCGAAGGTTGTCGAACGTTCGCGCGGCGTGGCCAAGCAACTCAATCAGGGCGTCGGCTATCTCCTGAAAAAGAACAAGGTCGATGTGATCGACGGCTGGGCAAAGCTGAACGGTGGCAAAGAAGGCGCGCGTAAGCTGGCTGTCGAGAAAGACGGCAAAAAGATCGCTGACGTCACTGCGAAGAATGTGATTCTGGCCACGGGTGCACGGGCGCGCGATATTCCGGGTCTCGAAGCCGATGGCGATCAGGTCTGGACCTATAAGGAAGCCATGACGCCCAAGTCGTTCCCGAAATCGCTGCTTGTTGTCGGCTCGGGCGCCATCGGGATCGAATTCGCTTCCTTCTACCGTACGCTCGGTGCCGAGGTGACGGTTGTTGAAGTGCTCGATCGGGTCCTGCCGGTGGAGGACGAAGAGATCTCGGCCATGGCTGCCAAGGCGTTCGAGGCCCAGGGCATGAAGCTGATGACCGGTGCAACGGTCAAATCCCTCGACAAGAAGAAGTCCGGCGTGACCGCGACCATCGAGAAAGACGGCAAGACCGAGACAGTGACGGCTGAAAAGCTCATCATGGCCGTGGGTATTGTCGGCAATGTCGAGAATATCGGGCTTGAGGGAACCAAGGTCGAGGTCGACCGGGCGCACATCGTGACCGACGCGTGGGGCGCGACGGGTGAGAAGGGGATCTGGGCCATCGGCGATGTGGCAGGTGCCCCGTGGCTCGCCCATAAGGCCTCGCATGAAGGCATCATCGTGGTGGAGAAGATCGCCGGGTCGAAGGATATCCATCCGATGGATAAGAGCCGGATACCGGGCTGTACCTATTGTCACCCACAGGTTGCGTCGATCGGCCTGACGGAAGCCAAGGCCAAGGAATCTGGCCATAAGCTCAAGGTCGGGCGCTTCCCGTTCCAGGGCAACGGCAAGGCGATTGCGCTGGGTGAACCCGAAGGCATGATCAAGACGATCTTCGATGCTGACACCGGCGAAATGCTGGGTGCGCATATGATCGGGGCGGAGGTGACCGAGTTAATTCAAGGCTACAGCGTCGCCAAAACCCTGGAAACGACTGAGCAGGAACTCATGCTCACGGTCTTCCCGCATCCGACGCTCAGCGAAATGATGCATGAATCCGTGCTTGACGCATACGGGCGCACGATCCACTTCTAGCCCATGACAACAGCACCGATCCGCGACAAGAAAACCGATCCGGCTCACCGGCACCCGGAGAAGCAGAACCGCCCGGACAATCCGATCCAGCGCAAGCCGGACTGGATTCGGGTGAAGGCGCCCACGAGCCCGGAATATCACGAGACCCGCAAGATGATGCGCGAGTTGAACCTCGCGACCGTCTGCGAGGAAGCTGCGTGCCCGAATATCGGCGAGTGCTGGGCAAAAAAACACGCGACCATCATGATCATGGGTGATACCTGCACGCGCGCCTGTGCGTTCTGCAATGTCGCGACGGGCATGCCGAAGCCGCTCGATCCGATGGAGCCGGCCAATGTCGCCATCGCGCTCGGCGGGATGGACCTTGAACACGTTGTCATCACATCGGTGGACCGTGATGACCTGGAAGACGGCGGCGCGGCCCATTTCGCCGAAGTCGTGCGTTCGATCCGCAACGCGGCACCCGACACCACGGTTGAAATTCTCACACCCGACTTCAAGGACAAGCCGGGCGCGCTGGAGATCATGGCCGGCAGTCCGCCCGATGTGTTCAACCACAATCTGGAAACCGTGCCGCGTTTGTATCCGACGATCCGGCCGGGTTCGCGCTATTTCACCAGCCTCAATCTGCTGCACGATATCAAGGAGAAGGTTCCGAGCATCTTCACCAAGTCGGGCATTATGGTTGGCCTGGGGGAAACCCGCGAAGAAGTCGGTCAGGTGATGGACGATCTGCGCTCGGCCAATGTCGATTTTCTGACCATCGGTCAGTATCTCCAGCCCACGCCGAAACACGCAAAGATCGACCGCTTTGTCACGCCCGATGAGTTCGAGGGTTATGCAAAACTCGCGCGCGGCAAGGGCTTCTTGCTGGTTTCGGCGACGCCGCTGACCCGGTCGAGTTATCATGCGGGCGAGGATTTCGCGAAGCTGCGTGCGGCCCGAGAGGCCAAGCTGGCCACGGCCGAATAGCGATTACGTCTTTCGTTCTTTCGTGCCCTCACACAAGGAAATTCGAGTTCTGCCGTATCGGCCTGACCAGATGTACGATCTGGTCGCCGATATCGAGAGCTATCCAGAATTTCTGCCCTGGTGTCTGGCAGCCCGGAACCGCAAGCGCGAAAACACCGGGGACGGTGAGGTCGTCTGGTCCGATCTGGTGGTCGGATTCAAACTGATTCGTGAGCGCTTCACGTCCAAGGTTCGTCTTTCACCCATGGCTGAAGGGGATTCACCGGCCCGGATCGATGTGGAGTATGTCGATGGCCCGCTGAAGTTTCTGCGAAATCATTGGGTGTTTCTGCCCGGTGAGAACGGCGGATGTGAAATCGATTTTTATGTCGAGTTCGAGTTCCGGAACCGCATCTTTCAGAAGCTGATCGGTACGCTGTTCCACGAGGCCGTCACGCGTATGGTTGGCGCCTTCGAAAAACGGGCCGATACTCTCTACGGAGACTAAGGTTCAGGCCTCTTCTGCTTTCCGGCAGACCGCTTCGATCTTGTTGCCGTCCGGATCCAGCACGAAGGCACCGTAATAGGTGGGAATGTATTCCGGCCGAAGCCCGGGCGCGCCGGCATCTGTGCCGCCATGGGCCATCGCTGCGTCATAGAAGGCCCGAACAGTCGCCCGGTCTGGGGCGATCAGCGCGAAATGCGCACCGTTGTTCCGGGTAACCGGCTGGCCCTTGTCGATCGGTTTGCTGATCCACAGCCACTGACGGCCGGAACCATCGCCGAAGGCCACGGCAAAGCCCTTGTCCATCACCACTTCGAGCCCCAGCGCTGCTAGGCAGGGCTTGTAAAAGCTGCAGGCGGCTTTGATATCGTTCACGCCGATCGAGACATGATCGAAAATCGGCGAGAAGTCGCGGCTGTCGAAGGCGGCCTGATTGGTGTCACGGTTGGCCATAGGCGTCAGCCCAAGGTGGCTGCGCGACGCAGCATTGTGAAGGCGGTCTGGACTGTCGCGTCACGTACATCGGCGCGGTCGCCGGGGAAGACCTGATGGTTCACGACCGTGGGGCGCCCGCGACCGGCACAGGCAAAATGTACCAGCCCGACCGGCTTCTCCTTCGAGCCTCCACCGGGACCGGCCACGCCGGTGACCGCAATGGAGATATCCGCGAGAGATTTGGCCAGGGCCCCCTCGGCCATGGCGACGGCCACCTTTTCGCTGACAGCCCCGTGCAGGTTGATCAGCATCTTGGGAACGCCGAGCATCTCGTTCTTGGCTTCGTTGGAATAGGTGACGAAGCCCCGTTCGACCACATCGGAGGATCCCGCGATTTCCGTCAGGCAACCGGCGATCAGTCCGCCGGTACAGGATTCTGCTGTGGCGATCTTCAGTTTTGCGCGCCGGCAGAGTTCCAGAAGCTCTGCGGCATCGGCCAGCAATTGTGTGTCGAACATGATGGATTATCCGAAGAGAGAGGGAAGTGTTCCGGCGGTCCCGAGCCAGAACGCGATCAGCCAGGTCAGAATTCCGGCATAGACGCCGGCGCCGATATCATCGGCCATGATGCCGAGGCCGCCCGGCATGCGCTCAAAATTCTTGAGGGGCCAGGGTTTGGTGATATCGAGGAAACGGAACAGCAGGAAGGCGACCAGGTAGTAGCGCCAGTCCAGTGCGACCGGAAGGATGGCAAGCCACTGGCCCGCCACCTCATCAATCACAACTCGTTGGGGGTCTTCCAGCCGATGAAACCTGGCAAGCTTTCCCGACGCCCAAACCCCGGCAATGAAGGCGATCAGGACAAACGCCGCCAGCAGGGTCTGACCGCCCAGAAAGACAATGATCACGGCTAAGGGCAGGGCGGCCAGTGAACCCCAGGTGCCGGGTGCGCCGGGCAGGGCGCCGAACCATGTGGCGATGATGCGGGCCAGGCGTGGTTCGGACGGGTTCGGGGCCGGGCTTGGGTGTTCGTTCATCGGAGCGGGAGACTGATTGTGACAGCGGCCTGCGCTGCGATGCCTTCGGCGCGCCCGGTAAATCCGAGTCCCTCGGTCGTGGTCGCCTTCACAGATATCCGGGACTCAGTCGTCCGCAGAATATCAGCGATGCGTGTGCGCATAGCGTCGCGGTGCGGACCGATGCGCGGTGCTTCACAGATGACCGTCAGGTCGGCATGAATCAGGCGCCCGTCGATCGCGTCGAGACGTGCGACGGCGTGTTCCAGAAATTGTGCAGAATCGGCATTCTTCCATTTCGGATCGCTCGGCGGAAAGTGGGACCCGATATCGCCGTCGCCCATGGCGCCAAGAAGTGCATCGGTAAGCGCGTGAAGTGCCACATCCGCATCGGAATGACCGGCAAGAGCCCGGCCGTGCGGAATATCCACCCCGCCCAGCCTGACATGCTTTCCGGCTTCGAAACGATGCACATCAAACCCGGTCCCGACACATGTCTCCCGGTCTCTGCCAATGATATTTTCCGCGCGTCGGAGGTCTTCGTCTTGAGTGATTTTAAAGTTCTCCTCGGCACCCGGCACAGTCGCGACATGAACACCCGATGCCTCGGCAACGGCCGCATCATCGGTGAGCGATTTTCTCGCACAATTGCGATGAGCTTCCAGAATAACCCGGAAGGAAAATCCCTGGGGAGTCTGCGCCCGGATCAGGTTGTTGCGATCGACGGTTTCACCGACCCGTGCGTCATCGGCGCGTTTTAGGGTGTCGTGAACGTCCAGAGCCGGGATTACTGCATCATGAGTCTCGAGGGCTTCGATCACACGGTCAATCAGGTTGTCAGAAACAAAGGGCCGGGCTCCGTCGTGAATCAAGACCCTGACAGGTTCGCCCGTCCCGGACAGCGCCTCGAGCCCGTGCCGGACTGAGTCCTGTCGTGTCGCGCCACCATGTACAGCGGGTGCCAGGTTCATGCCTTGGGCAGCCTCGCTATACAGGCCTTCATCGTCAGGATGAATGACGGTCACGACCTGGTCCACGGCCGGATGATTCTCGAACACCCGAAGCGAGTGTCGGAGAACCATGCGTCCTGCGAGCTGCCGGTACTGTTTCGGAACATCGCCGGTCATCCGAAGGCTTCGGCCCGCGGCGACAATAAGGGCTGTGGTTTTGCTCACATTCGATCCTTCGAGGAAGGGGTCGCGGCACGTTAATCGCACGCTTCGTTGTTGCCAAGGTGGCTAAAAATATGTGTGCGCGCAGAAAGTGACCCGTCAATCGTGCGGGACTATGATGCCCCTATGAACGGTTCCCTCCTCTTTGGCCTTGCAGCACTGATCACCCTGTTGCCCGCTGCCGTGTACCGCCCACGGCGTGACGGGCAGGGTGCAGCCGTGTACGGAGTGCAGTTCTGGCTACTCCTTGGGATCGCGGCTGTTGGTCCCATCGCGCTCGAAGTCGCTGCGGGCGAGGGGGTCTGGCGTACGGGGTTTAGTACGACACTTTGGACAATCATAGCGTCCACGATGCTGGTGTATTTTCTGGTATCGCTTTTCTCGGTTGCCGCGCGGCAATTGCGGCCGTTGCTGCTTCCATATCTCCTGCTGTTGGCGCTGATTGCGCTGTTGTGGTCCTCGGTTCCCGGAGGGCGCACGCTTGGCGTTGGCATGACCACTTGGTTGCAAATTCATATCGGTGTTTCGGTTGTCACCTATGCCCTGATTACCGTGGCGGCGACGGCGGGATTTTCGGTGTGGTTGAAAGAACGTGCCCTGCGCAAACGCGATACATCGCTGTGGATCGGAGCACTTCCGGCGGTTGCGGATGGTGAACGGTTGCAATTCCGGCTTTTGATTGCTGCAGAGCTGGTTCTTGCTGCTGGTCTTCTCAGCGGGGCGGCAACACAGTTTGTGGAGAGCGGCTTGGTGATCGTGTTCGATCACAAGACGGTGCTGTCGGTCGCCGCCTTCCTGCTCCTCGGTATTTTGCTTCTGCTGCAGCAGAGCAGCGGATTGCGCGGGCGGCGTGCAGCCCAGCTGGTTTTGATCAGCTATCTGCTGATGACGCTCGCCTTTCCCGGCGTAAAATTTGTGACAGATGTAATTCTTTCGTAGGGGTGCACGGAAGGGGCTTGTTGCGTTGCACAATTTTGCCTAGACTGCACAATCAATAACCAATTTTTCGTTTTGCATATTTATTAGGCAAATGAGCGCGATAGAATTTGATCCACTATTCGTAGGTCCGGTCAAGATTCCCAATCGGGTCGTTCTGGCACCCATGTCCGGGGTCAGCGATTTGCCGTTTCGCCGGCTGGCCGCGCGTTTTGGCGTGGGCCTGCTTGTTTCCGAGATGGTGGCCAGTCGCGAGATGCTCAGGGAGTCCCGGCAGTCGGCGCGGCGCATGCTGTTCGATGCCGATGCGGGACCCGTCAGCATCCAGCTTGCCGGTACGGAGCCGGATGTCATGGCCGACGCCGCCCGGCTGGCAGTCGATCGTGGCGCAGACATTGTCGATATCAACTTTGGTTGTCCAGCAAAGAAGGTGGTCAAGAAGGCGACCGGGTCGGCTCTGATGCGCGATGTGCCCCTGGCGACGGCGATCATGGATGCTGTCGTGCGGGCCGTGGATGTTCCGGTCAGCGTCAAGATGCGGACCGGCTGGGATGCGTCAAGCCGTAACGGGATCGAACTGGCACGGATTGCCGAGGATCTCGGCGTCGCCATGCTGACGGTCCATGGCCGAACCCGATGCGATTTTTACACGGGGACGGCGGACTGGAACTACATTGCGCGCGTGAAAGAAGCGGTCTCGATTCCCCTGATCGCCAACGGGGATATCCGCAGTGTCGAGGATGCGGTGCGCTGCCGCGCGGTCACGCGCGCCGATGCCGTCATGATTGGGCGGGCATCGCAGGGCCGCCCGTGGTTCCCCGGCGATGTGGCGCATTTTCTCGCAAGGGGTGAGGTGCGCGATCAGCCCGACATTCAGGAGAGGTGGTCGATCATGCGCGAGCATCTCGACGAGATGATGGCGCTTTATGGTGCCAGTGTCGGAATTCGCAACGCCCGGAAACATATCGGCTGGTACCTCACCGGCGTACCCGGTGCGGCGGAGTTCCGGAATGTTGTGAACAACACTCTCGATCCCGCTGTGATCGCGCGTGAACTGACGATGTTCCGCGATGCAGCTGCAATAAGCGTGACGTGATGACCCGGTTGCCCAACACTCGACTTGCAGAGCCGCTGACGGATATCGATCCGTCGGCCATCCTCAATCTTCTCAGCGATGCCGTGATTGCTGTCGGTGAAGGGAATGAAATTCGTTACGTAAACTATGCCGGTGAGCAAATGCTCGGTATGGGCGCGTTTATGTTGATCGGGAACTCTCTCGAAGAGTTCATATCGCCCGACAACCCCTTGTTTTTCATATTGGAAAAGTCACGAAACGAAAGCGCGAGCTATTCCGAACGAAGTGTGCGGCTTTACGGTCCGCGCCTGGAAGAGCGTGAAGTTTCAGTGCAGGCACAGCCCTGGTTCGACAGTCAGGGGCTGATCGTTCTTTCGCTGCGCGAACAAATACTCGCTCAGCATATTGATCGCCAACTGGTGCATCGCGGGGCTGCCCGTTCAGTAACGGCTATGGCGTCGATGCTGGCGCACGAAGTGAAAAATCCGCTCTCGGGTATCCGCGGCGCGGCCCAATTGCTGGAAGACGAAGCCGATGATGAGTCACGCGAACTGACGCAGCTGATCTGCGAGGAAGCGGACCGGATTGTTGCTCTGGTCAATCGGATGGAGGCGTTTTCCGATGAGCGACTGCCCGAACGCAGCGCGGTGAACATTCACGAGGTGCTCGATCGTGTCAAAAAGATTGCAGAGAACGGTTTCGGGCGTCACGTCACCTTCGATGCCGTGTTTGATCCGTCCCTGCCGTTCGTCCATGGCAACCAGGATCAATTGATCCAGATTTTCCTCAATCTGGTGAAAAACGCAGCCGAAGCCGTGCCGGCTAATCGCGGCGAGATCACGCTTGAAACCCGGTATCGCCACGGTATGCGCCTCTCCATACCGGGAAGCGGAGAACGTGTGGATTTGCCAATTGAAATCACGGTTCGCGACAACGGGACCGGCGTGCCGCCGGACGTTCAGCCGTTCCTCTTCGATCCGTTTGTCACCACCAAGAAGAACGGAACAGGCCTTGGTCTGGCTCTGGTCGCCAAGCTCGTCGGCGATCATGGCGGTGTCATTGATCTCGACAGTGATGAAGGCGGGACAGCTTTCAAGGTCATGCTTCCCATGGAAACCAGCCCGAAAGTTCAGACATCATGAGCAGCTCGACAATTCTTGTGGCGGATGATGACCGCAGCATACGCACGGTTCTGAGTCAGGCGCTCGGGCGTGCCGGGCATGACGTCCGCACAACAGGCACGGCGGCAAATCTCTGGCGCTGGGTCTCGGACGGCGAAGGGGATCTCGTCATCACCGATGTGGTGATGCCCGATGAAAACGGGCTCGATCTCATTCCCCGCATTCGAAAGATACGACCCGATCTTCGTATTATCGTGATGAGTGCCCAGAACACGCTTCTGACTGCGGTGCGGGCGACCGAGCGTGGAGCGTTCGAGTATCTGCCCAAACCCTTCGACCTGAAGGAAGTCGTAGAGGTGGTGCAGCGTGCTTTGACCGAACGCGAAGCGCGCAGCGGGTCCAGTGCCGCAGATCACCCTGCTGACGAAGAGGAACTGCCCCTAATCGGCCGTTCGGCGGCCATGCAGGACATCTATCGCGTGCTCGCGCGGCTGATGAACACGGATCTGACCGTGATGATCACCGGTGAATCAGGGACCGGCAAGGAACTCGTAGCCCGTGCGCTGCATGACTACGGCAAACGCCGTTTCGGGCCCTTTGTGGCCATCAACATGGCTGCCATTCCGCGTGAACTCATCGAGAGCGAATTATTCGGTCATGAGAAAGGCGCCTTCACAGGGGCGA
Organism: Alphaproteobacteria bacterium; assembly: GCA_038137215.1. Classification (GTDB taxonomy): domain Bacteria; phylum Pseudomonadota; class Alphaproteobacteria; order UBA6615; family UBA6615; genus JABJAG01. The sequence goes on along the minus strand of JAYQBG010000007.1, from coordinate 27,354 downwards.
CGAACCGTTATGCCGGGCGTTTCGAACAGGCGGAGGGCGGATCGCTCTTTCTCGATGAAATCGGTGATATGCCGATCGAGGCGCAGACCCGGTTGCTGCGTGTTCTGCAGGAAGGGGAGTACACGACGGTCGGTGGCCGGATGGCGATTTCGACCAATGTGCGGATCATTGCCGCAACCCATCGGGATTTGCGCACCGCTGTGCGGCAGGGACTCTTTCGCGAAGACCTTTATTACCGGCTGAACGTTGTGCCCTTGCGGATTCCGCCTCTGCGCGAACGGTCGGAAGACATCCCGGAGCTGATCACACATTTCCTCTCGCGCGCCGAGGCCGACGGGATGCCTGCCAAGACCCTCGTACCCGACGCTATGGCACGGCTGCAGGACTACCGCTGGCCGGGGAATGTCCGTGAACTGGAAAACCTCGTGCAGCGTTTGTCGGCGCTTTACACCCAGGACGTCATCACACTGGAAACCGTTGAAGCCGAACTGGCTCAGTCTGCGCCGGGCTCAGCGGCAGAAGCGGCAGCAGATGAGGAATCGCTTTCCGATGCCATCGAACGGCATCTGCGCACCTATTTCTCGGCCCATCGGGACGGTTTGCCGGCCGCCGGGCTCTATGGTCGTGTGCTTAATGAGATGGAGCGCCCGCTGATCAGTCTCGCCCTTGAGGCAACACGCGGCAATCAGGTCCAGGCGGCCAGCCTGCTCGGCCTCAATCGCAATACATTGCGCAAGAAAATCCGCGAGTTAGACATTGATGTGGTGCGCAGCGTAAAATAACCATTGGTGCGCTATACGCGGATATGCTTGGTATCGAGCGCGGAATCGCACATGTGTTATCGAGCATCTGATGAGCGACGAGCTATCTCCCGATAAGGAACATCGCCTCGGTCTGTATGTGACTTCGGAGACGCCTTCGGATTTGCCCGGCGGCTCCGTGGTCCGCAAACCCGGATTGATGCGTGACCTTCTCTCCTGGGGGCAGCGCGCGGGCATCGGACGCCGGGTCGTCATCGGTCTCATGATCTGCGCTGTGGCGTCGGGTCTGGGGACCTTCTTCACGCTGACCGGGAACTCCACCTTCGGGCTTGGTGAGAACGCGCTCTTCGTTTTCTTGATCATCGACCTCTGCCTGGTACTGGCGTTGGGGGCGGCTGTTAGCCTGGGGCTTGTCCGGATTTGGGTCCAGCGCCGGGCCGGACTGGCCGGTGCACGTCTGCACATCCGGCTGGTCGGGCTGTTTTCGGTCGTTGCGATCACACCAACCATAGTTGTGGCCGTTCTGTCCGCCCTGTTTTTCAATCTGGTGATCGAGAGCTGGTTCAGCGAGAGGGTGCGAACCGCCGTTGAAAGCTCGGTCCTGGTTTCCGAGGCCTATCTGAATGAACATCGCGAGACGATCAGATCCGATGCGCTGGCGATCGCAGCAGAACTCAATCTTGTCTGGCCGGGACTGACACTCGACAGTCAGCGCGCCCGGGAAATCATCGAGGATGAAGCCGAGAAACGATCCGTGCCCGGCGCCGTCATTTTCAACCAGAGCGGACGCGTGATTGCACGGGCCGGGTTCACCTCGTCGCTCCTGTTCGATTTGCCGCCCACGCTGGCCATCGCAGATGCAGCGGGTGGGCAACCAGTGGTTCTGACAAGTGAGAACGAGGATCGGGTGCGTGCCCTGATCGGCCTGAACACGCGCCCCCAGGCGTTTCTGTATGTCGGACGGTTCATCGATCCGAATATCCTGCGGTATCGTGAGACGACGACCCGCGCAGCAAACGAATACGCCCAGGCCGAATCCCGTCGTTCGCGCCTGGAACTTGAGTTGGCCGCCATTTTCGTTGTGGTGACCTTGTTGTTGTTGCTGACCGCAGTGGGTGTCGGGCTTGGGTTCGCAAACCGCTTGTCACGGCATATTGCCAATCTTGTCCATGCGACAGAGATGGTGCGTTCGGGGAACCTGGGGGTTCGGCTGGAAGAGGCCTCCCGGTCCGACGACGAAATTGGCATGCTGACGCGTGCCTTCAACCGTATGACGCGCCAACTGGATGAACAGCGCGGGGAACTGACCGAAGCCAATCGCCAGCTCGAAGATCGGCGGCGTTTCACCGAGGCTGTGCTAGCCGGTGTTTCGGCCGGTGTGATCGGGCTGGACCGGTCCGGCCGGGTCAGCTTGCCGAACCGGCCGGCAACAGCACTGCTCGATGTGGGACTTGAGGAGCTGATGGGGCGACCGCTGGGAGAAACGATCCCGGCCTTTGCCGAGGCTGTGGATCGCGCAGTCTCTGATCCCAATCGTCTCGTCGAAGACGAAGTAACCGTGGAGACCGGCGCCGGGACGCGGACATTGCGCGTTCGGATCGTAGCGGAACGTGATGCCCAGGAAGAAGTGATCGGTTTCGTTGTGACCTTCGATGACGTGACTGAACTTCAATCGGCACAACGTACAGCGGCCTGGGCAGATGTTGCACGCCGGATCGCCCATGAAATCAAGAACCCGCTCACGCCGATTCAGCTCTCTGCCGAACGCCTGAAGCGCAAGTACCTCAAGGAAGTGCAGAGTGATCCCGAGGTCTTTGCCCAATGCACCGATACGATCGTGCGGCAGGTCGGTGATATCGGTCGGATGGTCGATGAGTTCTCGTCATTTGCCCGGATGCCCAACCCGGTGGTCAAGCCGGCCGATCTTGCAAAGATTTGCCGTGATTCTCTGTTTTTGCAGCAACAGGCACACCGGGATATCAGCTTCGAGACGGTGCTGCCCGATGACGGGCTGAAGATCGACTGTGATGCCGGACTGATGAGCCAGGCTTTGACCAACCTGCTTCAGAACGCCGTCGATGCCATCGGGGGGCGGGAGGGTGAAAACCTCCCCAAGGGCTGGATTGCGTTGCGTTTGATCGACTCGGGTGAAAACGCGTCGATTGTCATCGAAGACAACGGGCGGGGATTGCCGGTCAAGGAACGTGAACGTCTGACGGAGCCTTATGTGACAACCCGCTCGAAGGGAACGGGGTTGGGACTCGCGATTGTCGCTCGTATTGTCGAGCAGCATGGCGGCTCGTTGCGATTGTCCGACCGACAGACCGTTACGGGGGCCGAGGTGACGATGACCTTGCCGCGTGATCTGCAGAATTCGAAACCCAGGAAGCCGGCAAGGGGCCGGGACAGTTAGGGCCATGGCCGAAGATATTCTGATAGTCGATGACGAAGAAGATATCCGGCTTCTGATTTCCGGCATTCTCGAAGACGAGGGCTATGAAACCCGGCAGGCCGCGAGCGCCGAAGATGCGGTTGAGCAGATCGGCACGCGTCGTCCAAGCCTTGTGATCCTCGATATCTGGCTCGAGGGAAGCCGGCTTGACGGCATGGAACTACTTCATATTCTCCGCCGCGAGCATCCGGAAGTGCCGGTGGTCATGATCAGCGGACACGGTTCGATCGAGACCGCCGTCCAGGCCATTAAGATCGGCGCTTATGACTATATCGAAAAGCCGTTCAAGACCGATCGTCTGATCCTGATCGTCAGCCGGGCGATCGAGGCATCTCGCCTGCGCCGGGAAAACCGTGAACTGCGCCTGCGTGCCGGACCGGAAACGGAACTGGTGGGGGAAGCTGCCCCCATTGTCGCGTTGCGCCAGGCCGTGGACAAGGTAGCCCCGACCGGCAGCCGTGTCCTGATCCGGGGCTCAGCAGGCTCAGGCAAGGAAGTTGCCGCCCGCATGCTCCATGCGCGCTCGCGCCGTGCGGATCAGCCTTTTGTGATCGTCAATTGTGCTGCCATGGCGCCCGAACGCATGGAATCTGAGCTGTTCGGGGTTGAGGCCGCACGCTCTTCGGATAGCGCGGGTCGCAAGATCGGATTGTTCGAGCAGGCCCATAACGGCACGCTCGTGTTTGATGAGATTGGCGATATGCCCTTCGAGACCCAGGGAAAGATCGTCCGGGTCCTACAGGATCAGACCTTCGAGCAGGTCGGCGGAAGCCATAAGATCGCTGTGGATGTGCGCGTTGTTGCAACAACCACGCGGGATCTGCAGGAAGAGATTTCGGAGGGGCGGTTTCGGGAGGACCTGTTTTATCGGCTGAATGTGGTGCCTCTGGAGGTTCCGGATCTGGCCGATCGCCGCGAGGACATTCCCAAACTCGCCGAACACTTCATGCGTCGTGCGTCAGAAACCGGCGGCATGCCCGTGCGCCGTATCGGTCCGGACGCGATGACAGCGCTTCAGGCGCATGACTGGCCCGGCAATGTGCGTCAGCTCCGTAATGTGATCGAATGGCTGATGATCATGGCGCCCAGTGACCCGCAACAACCGATACGGTCCGATATGTTGCCGCCCGAACTGATAGAGCGGGCGCCCCGCGCACTGCAGGGGGCCGGACAGACGGAGTTCCTGAGTCTGTCACTGCGCGATGCGCGGGAAGAGTTCGAGCGTCAATATCTTGAAGCCCAGGTGAACCGGTTCGGTGGTAATATCTCCAAGACGGCAACCTTTGTGGGAATGGAACGTTCGGCCCTCCATCGCAAACTGAAGTCGCTCGGTGTTCAGGGGCCGACGATCCGCAGCTCGGAATAGGCGCCGGTCACTGTTGCACGTGATGCATGTGGGATTGCCGGATAGAAAACGGGATTAGGTCATGAAAGCGATTATTTGTGGTGGCGGCCAGGTCGGCTCCAGCATCGCCCGCGAGTTGGCGGCAGAACGTGTCGATGTGACCGTGATCGACCAGAGTCCCGATCTGATTCGCCGGATCCGCGACACGCTCGATGTGACGACGATGGTGGGATTCGCGTCCCACCCCGACGTGCTCGAGGCGGCCGGGGCCCGGGACGCCGATATGATCGTGGCTGTGACCTTTGCCGACGAGGTCAACATGATCGCCTGTCAGGTTGCACATTCCCTGTTCGATGTGCCCATGAAAATCGCGCGGGTGCGCGCCCAGAGCTATCGTAATCCGATCTGGGCGGATTTGTTCTCGCGCGACCACATGCCGATCGATGTCATCATTTCGCCGGAGATCGAGGTGGCACGCGCCATCGGCCGCCGGTTCACGGTGCCTGGATCCTTCGAGATGATACCGCTGGCCAAGAACCGACTGCGTCTGATTGGTGTGCGGTGCGAGGAGAACTGTCCGATTCTGGACACACCGTTGCGCCAGCTCACCACGCTGTTTCCCGATTTGCGGCTCTCGATCATCGGCATCATCCGCGAGGGCAAGCCGATTGTGCCGTCGGGTGATGACCATCTGGAGATCAATGACGAGGTCTATATCGTCATCGACGGAGAGCACGTTCAGCGCGCCATGGCAGCGTTTGGCCACGACGAACCCGAGGCGCGCCGGGTGGTGATTATCGGTGGCGGGAATATCGGGGAAAGCCTTGCCAAGGATATTGAGGAACAGTTCTCCGGTGTAACGGCACGGCTGATTGAAATTGACAAAACCCGGGCACAGGAAGCCGCCCACGCGCTTTCCAAGACCACGGTTATCAACGGGGACGCGCTTGATCCCGATATTCTGGCCGAAGGCAATATCAACAAGGCGAGTACGGTGGTGGCTGTCACGAATGACGACGAGGTTAACATTCTCGCCTCACTCTTGGCCAAGAGATACGGCGCAGAACGGGCTGTCACGTTGGTGAACAGCAACACCTACAACCCGTTGCTGGCGCCCCTGGGTATCGATGTGGTGGTCAATCCGCGGGTCATCACGGTTTCGACCATTCTGCAGGTGATCCGGCGTGGCCGGATTCGTTCGGTCCACTCGATTGGCGAAAACTTCGGCGAGGTTATCGAAGCCGAAGCGCTGGAGACGTCGAGCCTTGTCGGAAAGCCGATCCAGGACGCCAAACTCCCCGCGGGTGTGATCGTGGCATCCATCGTGCGCGACGAGAAAGTTCTCATGGTGGACAAGGACACGGTCATCAATGTCGGTGACAACGTGATCCTGTTTGCCACCAAGGACGCGGTCCGCAAGGTGGAGCGGATGTTTGCGGTCAAGCTCGAGTTTTTCTAGGTCTTGCGGAGTTTGGCGTGCCACGAACTGTTTATGTGAATGGACGATATGTCGACCATCGTGATGCCGCGGTGCATGTCGAGGATCGCGGTTATCAGTTTGCCGACGGTGTCTATGAGGTGATTCATCTGTTTCGCGGGCGCCTGGTCGATGCGGAGGCGCATCTCGACCGGCTGGACCGTTCGCTGGGTGAATTGCAGATATCCTGGCCCATGAGCCGGGGAGGCCTCCGGGTGGCGATGCGAGAAACCGTACGGCGCAATCGCTTTTCAACGGGGCTTGTGTACATCCAGGTCACGCGCGGGGTTGCGCCGCGCGATCACAGGTTTCCGGCACAGGCCCGGCCGTCACTCGTCATGACGGTACGTCCTATCCCCGAGTTTCCCGACCAGATGCGTGCAGAGGGCGTGGGTGTCATCACCATCCCGGATATCCGCTGGGCGCGGCGGGATATCAAGTCGGTGTCACTTTTGCCAAATGTGCTCGGCAAACAAGCGGCGGCAGAAGCTGGTGTTTACGAGGCCTGGATGGTTGATGAGGACGGACTGGTGACCGAGGGCACCTCTTCAAACGCCTGGATCGTGACGGGCGAGGGTGTCCTGGTCACGCGGCCGGCTTCGCACAATATTCTGCGCGGAATTACCCGGGAGGTTATCCTGGACCTGGCTTCAGAACTCGATATTCCGTTTGAGGAAAGAAGTTTCACGCCGGACGAAGCTTACGAAGCACGTGAGGCGTTTCTGAGCAATTCCTCGCATTTCGTAACACCGGTGACCCGGATTGACGATCGTCCGGTCGCCAATGGTGATCCGGGCAGTTTGAGCGTCGCTCTGCATGATCGATACGTCCGGTTTATGACCGAATTCGCCAAAATCGACTGAATTTTTCGTATTTGTGAATATTTGCAACCGTTTGGACTGGAAATCCGCGCGCGAAAGTATCACGTATAGGTTCGGCGAAGATCAGCAATGTCTGGTGTTGAAACCGGCATCGCGGGTTACCGCACGAAACCGCAGATAATACAACCGTAACAAGAACAAGGCTGAGGTTATAAGATGGCTGCAGAACGGTCACAGAATGTCCAGGATGTATTCCTGAACCATATCCGTAAGCAGAAGACACCGGTGACGATATTCCTCGTAAACGGCGTCAAATTGCAGGGTGTGGTGACCTGGTTCGATAACTTCTGTGTGATGCTTCGTCGCGATGCGCATTCCCAACTGGTTTACAAGCATGCGATTTCGACGGTCATGCCGTCCATGCCCGTCCAGTTGTTCGAACCGGAAACCGAAGACGACGAGCCCGAGGCCGCAGCAGCGGAATAGTAGCTCGTTTTGGGCCAGGACCTAGATCAATCCAACAACCGCATCGGTGACGAACCGACGCGTACGATTTTACTGCAACCCGTTTTGCGCGAACGGGGCGTGCAGACTGTTGCCCGCGATTCCGATGTTCTGCTTGAAGAAACCGCAGGGCTGGCGCGCGCCATTTCGCTCGACCTTGTGAGTTGCCGCGCTGTCACGCTAAACAGGCCCCGGCCGGCCACTTTGTTCGGTGAAGGGGTTGTTTCCGAGGTCCACGACCGTATCGAGGCCGAGGATGCGCGTCTGGTGATTGTCGGTGGGCCTTTGACACCGGTGCAGCAGCGCAATCTGGAGCGTGCGTGGTCCTGCAAGGTCATCGACCGTACAGGGCTCATACTGGAAATTTTCGGCGAGCGGGCCCGAACGCGTGAGGGTCAGCTTCAGGTGGAGCTGGCGGCTCTAACATACCAGCGCAGCCGTCTGGTCCGCTCATGGACCCATCTTGAGCGCCAACGTGGCGGCTTTGGTTTCGTGGGTGGTCCGGGTGAAAGCCAGATCGAGCTCGACCGGCGTATGATCGACGAACGGATCGCGCGCCTGAAAAAAGATCTCGATCAGGTGAAACGGACCCGGGGACTGCATCGTCAGGCCCGCGAACGGGTGCCGTATCCGCTTATTGCCCTGGTGGGATATACCAATGCGGGCAAATCCACGCTGTTCAATCGCTTGACCCGCGCTGAAGTGTTTGCCGAAGACATGCTGTTTGCCACCCTGGACCCAACAATGCGGAGCCTCGAATTGCCCTCGGGCCGCTTGGCGATACTGTCAGACACCGTCGGTTTCATATCAGAGTTGCCGCATGATCTGGTCGCCGCTTTCCGCGCGACCCTTGAAGAGGTGGTGGCGGCCGATATCATTCTCCATGTGCGTGATGTTGCCGACCCGGATACGGAAGCGCAGCGGCAGGATGTCGAGTACATTCTGAAGAACCTCCTGGCGGAGCGTGATGATGAAGCTGATGGCGACGGGAAACCGGTTCTGATCGAAGTTCTGAACAAGGCGGATTTGCTCGATCGGGAAGAAGCCGCAGAACTGGAAGAACGCGCGGCCAGATCGTCAGGCCTGGTCCTGGCATCCGCCCTCAAGGGGCAGGGATGTGAGGAACTGCTTGAAAAGATAGATGCCGCCCTCGCGGAATCCGATTCCGTCGCCGATATCGAAATCTCTTTGAGCGATGGTGCGACCATGGCCTGGCTGTACGAGCGTGGTGAAGTTCTCAAGCGGGAGGATGACGGTCTGCAAAGTCGAATGACCGTACGGCTGGCACCGCACGATCTGGCCCGGTTTCGCAAGCAGCAGTCGCAAGACGCGCAAGAGGCACACGGGAAATGAGCCCACGCGACGTCGAGCCAGAGCACGTCCTCGACCTGATGAAAACGGCCGCGGCCGAGATTGTCATGCCCCGGTTTCGCGCACTCGCCGAAGGTGAGATCAATGAAAAAGACGGCGGTGAACTTGTCACCGTGGCAGATATCGAAACTGAAAAGTGGCTCACCCGGCGTCTGCCGGACCTTCTGCCGGGCAGCGTGGTCGTTGGTGAAGAAGCCGTTTTTGAAAACAAACTTGTTTTTGACCGTCTGGCTGACGAGGAACCGGTCTGGATCATCGATCCGATCGATGGAACCTGGAATTTTGCACATGGCCGGTCGATTTTCGCGGTGATGATCTCGCTTGTTTTCCGAGGCGAAGTCATTGGCGGCTGGATTTATGAGCCGGTACATGAGCTCACGGTGACCGGCATGCGCGGCGCCGGAGTCGTGATGAATGAAGAGGCGATACGTCTCGACAGGGCAGAATGGTCCGGAGAGGTGGTCGGCACGGCCGCGAGATACTTGTTCGAGCGGGCGGAAGCGCGACCGGACATTATCTCGCAGGTCCATCGTCCCAACTGCGCCGGTCACGAATATGTCCTGATCCTGTCGGGAGAGCGGGCTTTCTCGGCTTATACGAAACTGATGCCCTGGGATCATGTGGCCGGCAGCTTCCTGGTGACCGAAGCCGGCGGCTACAGCGCGTTGCTTGACGAAGGCCAGTATGATTTTTTGCGCCCGGATGGTGATTTGCTGACGGCCGCGAGTTCCGAGATGTGGCACAATATTCGTGCTGTGCTCGACCAGCCGACACCAGAATAAAATCGTAAAACAAAGGGGGAGCGTGAGATGCCCGAGAGTGTGAAAACCGCATTCATTGGACTGGGAGTGATGGGGTATCCGATGGCCGGCCACCTCCGTGCAGCCGGGCACGAGGTGTCGGTGTACAACCGGACGGAAGCCAAGGCTGAATCATGGGCTGGAGAGCATGGTGGGACCGCCTTTGCCACGCCGCGCGAAGCAGCCCAGGGCTGTGATTTCGTGTTTGTCTGTGTGGGCAACGATGACGATGTTCGCAGCGTCGTTATCGGCGATGATGGAGTGTTGGCAGGAATGACGTCCGGTGCGACGCTCGTCGATCACACCACAGCGTCAGCGGACCTTGCCCGTGAACTCTCGAAAATCTGCACAGACGCGGGCATTGGATTTCTCGATGCGCCTGTTTCGGGTGGGCAGGCCGGGGCCGAGAATGGTGTGCTGACTGTCATGGTCGGGGGGGACGAAGATACGTTCGCGGCGGCCGCACCTGTCATTGATGCGTACGCACAGGCCTGCACCCTGATCGGACCGGCCGGATCCGGCCAGCTCGCCAAAATGGTCAATCAAATATGTATCGCGGGTGTTGTGCAGGGCCTCTCTGAGGCGGTGAACTTCGGTATGAAAGCCGGGCTCGATATGGAGAAGGTCATCGGCACCATTTCCAAGGGCGCGGCCCAGAGCTGGCAAATGGAAAACCGCTGGGAAACCATGGTTGCCGGAAAATTCGACTACGGATTCGCTGTGGACTGGATGCGGAAGGATCTCGGCATTTGTCTCGCTGAGGCGGAACGGAGCGGAGCGCGGTTGCCGACAACGGCGCTGGTCGATCAATTCTATGCTCAGGTTCAGGCCCGTGGCGGAACGCGCTGGGATACGTCGAGTCTGATTCACCTGCTCGCCAACGACTAGCGCAACTGAGAAACCCGCTCAGGTCTCTGAGGGTCGTTCCTTGGCGGTCTGCCAGCGGGCTTCGTATTCGTCGATATCGACATCTTCGAAACGGACTCCGTCTGCCCGCAGACCTGCTTCAACATGGCGAAACCGTGTTTCGAACTTGTTGTTCGTGCCACGCAGGGCAAATTCCGGATCGATCTTCAGGTGGCGCGCCAGGTTAACGCACGAAAACAGTACATCACCCATTTCGTCCGATAACCGCTCGGCCGATCCGCCGTTCTGAATCTCGGCCTTCAGTTCGCTGATTTCCTCTTCGATCTTCTCGACCACGGGGCCAATGCTGGCCCAGTCAAAGCCGACTCGGGCTGCGCGCTTTTGTAGCTTTTCCGCGCGCATCAGTGCCGGGAAGGCCACGGGAACATCGTCGAGAACGCTGGCCTCTTCACCTTTGCCGGCAGCCTTCTCGGCGCGTTCGCCGGCCTTGAGGCTTTCCCAGGATTCACGGAGTTCGACTGAGGAATCATGGTTTTCCCGGTCAAAGACATGCGGGTGCCGGTTGATCATCTTGTCGGCGATGGCTCCGGCCACGTCCTCGAAGTCGAAGGATTTCTGTTCTTCGGCCATGCGTGCGTGAAACACCACCTGCAGCAGCAGATCGCCGAGTTCCTCGCGCAATGCCGTCAGGTCCTCGCGGTCTATGGCATCGGCCACTTCATAGGCCTCTTCGATCGTGTAGGGCGCGATCGAAGCGAAATCCTGCGCCACATCCCAGGGGCAGCCGTTTTCCGAATCGCGCAAACGCGCCATAACAACGAGTAATCGGTCAATATTGCGTGTTTTGGGCATGGGGCGCCTCCTCGGGTGAACATCAGGTACGCGAGGGCAAGTTCCCTCAAGCCGGTCGATTCTCTATATGGGTTTTTCCCATCCGGGCGCTGAACTGTTTGCGTGTCGCGCCAATCATGAAGAGGATAATCAATGTTGTATTTTGTTCATCGGGCCGACAAGCCGGGCACGCATGATTTGCGCATGCAAACCCGTCCGGCGCATATGGAATTTGCCGATGAGCTGGGCGATACGCTCTATTTCGCAGGCCCCACCATGGATGACGATGGCAACATGAACGGTAGCGTCTGGATCATTGAAGCAGCGGATCGCGACGAAGCCGCCGCGATCACAGCGCGGGATCCGTACGAGGAAGTGAATCTTTTCGAGAGCAAGATCATTCGCGCCTTTGTCAGAACGGCAGGCGTCGCCTGACCGGAGCAGGGGGCTAGGTCAGGTTGCGCCGGTAAAGTTCGATCAGCCGCTCCCAGTGCCGTTCAGCAGCGGGTCTGTCGTAGATGTTGCGTTCGGGGAAGGCGAACCCATGGTGTACGCTGGGGTGAATTTCGATCTCACCCTTGGTGCCTGCGGCATCGAATAGTGCCTGCAACTCGGCAACCATCGGCAAGGGCGCCAGATCGTCGATTTCCGCGCAGGAGATGTAGGCCTCGCCCTTGATCCTCGCGAGGTTCAGATGCGGACTTTCCTCTGCATCCGACACGATCCAGGTGCCGTAAAAGGATGCCACAGCCGAAATCCGGTCCGGATAGCGCGCCGCGGCCGCCAGAGCGAACGGACCACTCATACAGTAGCCGTGAACACCGACGGTCCCCGCGCGCGCCATCTCCGGATGATCATCCACAAACGCAATCATGGCGCTGACATCGTCAGCAACGGGCGGAATCATGAGATTACTTCGAATTTCCCGCATCCGCCGCCAGGTGTCGCTTTCCTTGACCATAACCTCGGGCCCGAATTTCGTATCGCGTCCTGAACGGTAGTAGAGATTGGGCAGCAGCACACAGTAGCCTGTCGTCGCAAGGCGCCGCGCCATGTCATAGAGCTCTTCGCGGATGCCCGGCGCATCCATCAGCATCAATACAGGCGGGCGGGGATCGCCACGTTCCGGGCGACAGATAAAGGTTTCCATCGCGCCGTCTCGGGTTGCGATGTCCAGGGTCGTTTCATGCATGGGGTCGCTCCCGCGTAGGCGGTCTGGCGCTAGAGAAGGTTCCGCACCGTACTCGAGGCCGGAATTTCGCTGCCGCTGACATAAGATTCGTGGTTCTGCTCGATCCGGGACTTATCATACAGATAGTTCACCATCATCCCGGCAGATTGCTCGAAGCCCTTTTTGGACATGTCACCCAGCCAGTTGATTCGTTCAACGCGTGCACCATTGCTGAGGTGAAAGTGCGCAACCGGATCAAGCGCCGTTCCGGTAGCCTCACGGCGTTGATAGAGAAGATACCCTGCCGCCAGATGGGTCAGCACCGATTTCAGGGCTTCAGCGACCGCTGGTTCCTGGTGCCAGTCCGGACGGTCCAGCAAAACCTGAAGCGCGGACTGCTCGGGTTCGATATCCCCCGCAACGGCCCGCAGGGCATCTTCCTGCTCATGGTTGAGCAGTTCGGCACCATCCGCGATGCGACCGTCGAGCCAGCGCCTGAACCCCGGAATGGGGGAGAGGGTTGCGAAGGTTTTTACGTTGGGAAGCCGGGCCGAGAGCCTTTCGACCACCTGTTTGATCAGGAAATCGCCAAAGCTCACGCCAGACAGTCCGCGCTGGGCATTGGAGATCGAATAAAAAATCGCCGTATCGGCCTGTTCGGGGTCCTGAACCGGGGCCGATTCATCCAGAAGTGCCTGCACGTTGTCGGCAATTCCGTTGACCAGAGCCACCTCCACGAAAATCAGTGGTTCATCTGGCATGGAAGGGTGGAAGAACCCGAAGAATCGACGGTCGGATTCGAGCCGGTTCTTCATGTCGTTCCAGGACCGGATCTCATGCACCGCCTCATAGGCGATCAGTTTTTCCAGAAGATCGGCCGGTGCGGACCATGTGATTCTGTGCAGCACAAGGAAGCCGGCATCGAACCAGCCGGACAGCAGAAACTTCAGATCGGCATCGAGGGGGCGAAGATCAGGGTTGTCGCTCAGCAGATCGCGAAGATCGGCCCGCAGATCAACCAGAAATTTGATTCCATGTTCCAAGTCATTGAATTGACGGAATAATTTCATCCTCGGAGATTCGAGGCTTTCGCGCAATCCGGTGATCGCCTTGCCGTAGGCGAGGGGGTCATCGCTGGCGTTACGCACGGCATCCATGGCGTTGTTGAGGTAGGACGGCTCAACGCCGTATTCGAAGTTCAGCAGGCGCAGAAATCGCACCCGGCCTTCTTCGTTCAGGCCGAGATAACAGCGTGCAAGACCGGCTGCGTTTGATCGCGCAGATGCTTCCCCACCACGCCCGGACAGGCTGGCGTCGATCTGTTGCTGTAAGCGGCTCAGATCATCATCGGGAAGGTCGGGCCGAACGTTAAGCTCGCCGCGTTGCGCCAGATTGGCCGCACCGTCAACCACATCGCGCAGGGCGCGGCGGAGCAATACCCGGGTTCGGCTGAGAAAACTGTTTGAAACTGTATTATCGGCCATGGGCGCAACTTTGGCGAACGGGCTTTCGAGACGCAAGGCAGAGATTACAAAAAGTCTTGTGACAGCAACGTGATGTACATCACTTTGGAACTATATAGTTTCTCACGAACAACGAAATTCTCGCAGGCTTAAGAAGAGGCAGGTTATGGCGGACAAGGAAGTGGCACTGATTGTGGGCGCAGGCGAGGGGCTGAGCGCCTCTCTGGCGCGGCTTTGTGCAGATCAGGGAATGGACGTCGCGGTCGCGTCTCGCAATCCCGACAAGCTGAAAGACATTTGTGCGGACACCTACGCGAGCGCTTATGGCTGTGATGTCATCGACGAAGATTCCGTCGATGCGATGTACGATGCCGTCGTGGCCGAGAAGGGTGTACCGGACCTCGTGGTTTATAACCCGAGCGCGCGCGCGCGTGGCCCGATTACGGAACTGGACCGCGCAGCTGTCCGGAATGCGGTGCTGATCACCTGTTACGGTGGGTTTGTGGTGGCCCAGAAAGCAGCAGAGTTGATGCTGAACCGGGGCAGCGGGACCATCCTGTTTACCGGCGCCTCAGCCAGCGTGAAGGGCTATCCGAACTCATCATCATTTGCCATCGGGAAGTTCGGGCTGCGCGGCCTGGCCCAGTCCATGGCCCGCGAACTGCATCCCCAGAACATCCACATTGGCCATTTTGTGATCGATGGAGGAATCGAGAAGAAATCCGGCGATGAGCGCGCTGCAGCCCGTGGAGACGACGGCATGCTGGACCCTGATGCGATTGCCGAGAGCTATTTGCAGTTCCACAGGCAGCATCGCAGCGCCTGGGCCTGGGAACTCGAACTGCGTCCCTGGGTCGAGAAGTTCTAGGGGTCTTTCGTTCATGCGCAGAGCCCTGTTGCGCCTGACACGCGTGGTCGTGATGGGGGCGTTCGCGCTTTGTATTGCAGTAGTCGTCGGGTTAAGCGTCTATGCGGTCTTGCAGTTCGGGCTCTGGTGGCCGTCGCAACTGGGGCTCGGTGAGACATGGCATCTGGTGCTCGCTGCACTGACAATGCTGCCGTTTCTGCTGCTGTTCACGAGACTGAATTGGTCGCGCCCGCTCGGCTGGCTGAGTGCAAAATTCAATCGTTTTGTGGAACCCATTGACCGGGCAATGGGCGGTTAGCGCCGGACCAGGGTGGCGATGGCAAAGGCCGTTTTGAAGGTGTCACACCAGACAACCACGCTGCCCCACTCAGCCAGGCGGATATCCGCCGGGATGGCGTAGGTCTGATCTCCGGTCAGGCTTTGCAGCGGACCCAAGTCTTGGAAGCCTGCGGTGACGTCTTCGGAGAACAGCGGATCCGGTTCCCGAACCAGGTAAACACGGAGGTTCGGGCCGGACACGATCTTCATGTCGAGCATTCCCAGTTGTCTCAGTCCTGACGGAGGGCTGCTGTCGGTGATGCGCAGTTCACCCGACCCCCGGTGCACAGGATCGCCATCGCGGAATGTTCCGGTCGCCAGAATGGGTGGTTCGCTGGCAATGCCGGTGTCGGCGAGAGCGAAGAAGGCCAGGATTGCCGAAGCCAGAAACAGGCGTCGGGGTATCATGCGTCGGCGTTGGGCAGCAGCACGATCTTCCCGTTGCGTTCGCCCTGCATGGCGTGGGCGACCGCATCTTTGATCCTGGACAGGGGGTAGGTGGCTTCCACAGCCGCGCGCATGCGACCGTCCGCAATATAGCCGGCAAGCTCGCTATAAACCTCGCGGCGCTCTTCGGGGGACGAGTCGCGCCGAATCCAAAGCGTCAGCCAGACGCCGGTCAGCGTGATTTCCCGAAAAATGATGTCGTCGGGTAGCAGCCGGCACGGTTCCGCGGACAGGAGGCCGTAGTTGGCGATTGTCCCCTTGTCGGACAGGCAATCGGCGAGATGCTGCGTGGCATCACCCGCGACGGCATCAATCGCCAGTTTGATCTCAGCGCCACCGGTTGCCTCTTTCACCCGCTCACCCAGATCCGGGCCGTCAACCGCGCAAACATCGCCGCCGGCCCGGGCGATGAAGTCGTCGAGGCCGTCACGGCGGACCACATTCACCGTCTTTAGGCCGTAGATTTTGGCAAGCTGCATGACGTATTGGCCGACTGCGGAGTTGGCGGCGTTCTGAATGACCCAATCGCCCGGCTTGAGGTCGATCACGCTTTTCAGCAGCAGCCACGCCGTCGGCGGATTGGCCATGATCATGGCAAACTGGATGGGATCGCCCTCGGACGGGAATTTCACGGCAATGCTGTCGGCCTTGACCACAACCTGCTGCCGCCATGTTCCCGAATAGGGGGGAATCATGACCCGGTCGCCGATCTTCACATTCGTGACGTTCGCGCCGACGGCGCCGATGATCCCGATACCCTCGGCGCCCGGTACGGCCGGCAGATCCGGCTGTACGCCGTATCCGCCGGACAGGGTCAGCAGGTGCGAGGGGTTGATCGCGGCCGCCTCGACATTGATCAGGGCCTCGTCGTCTCCGACGGGCGCGGTTTCCATATCGATGAGTTCAACCACCTCCGACGGGACGCCGGTGCGCGCGAACTGAACGGCTTTCTTGATCTCGGGCATGGCCAGGGTTCCGGACCTGGCTAGGTCGTGATCTTGCCTTGCTCGTTATCCACCACGACAGGGGTTTCGAAGATCGTGATATCCGGATCGACACCGTAGAGATTGCGAATGGCCTCACGCCACGGTCCGCCCTCAGCATAGACCTTTTCGGCTGATTCACGGTTCTCCCAGGTATAGACGCCACCGCCAACGCCACGTTCACCATCGAACACAAAATTCTTGCGCAGAAGACCGGGCATGCCCTCGAACTTCGGGGCCACATTCTTCATGTTGGTGAAGACTTCTTCCTGGGTGGTGCCGTCTTTGACTTTGAACTGGACAAGTGCCGTAATCATCGTTGTTCTCTCATGAGATTCTACACAATTGTTTCGGACATTGTGCGGCAATCGCCAAGGTTACACAACCAATGCCTGCGCCGGAGTTTCTGCGTGACCCTTTTCGAAAGCCGACGTCCCGTCTGGTTGAGTGCAAACCTTCAGGGCATGATGTGGATGCTGGTCACGACGGTTCTGATCGTGACCATGCACACGATGATACGGGACCTTGCAGAGCAAGGACTTCATCCGTTTCAGATCGGCTTTTTTCGGACCTTCTTCGGGTTTCCCGTGGTCATCGTTCTGCTGATAAAATACGGCCTTGGGATCCTGAAAACGGATCAGATCAAGGTCCATGGAATACGCTCTTTCGGCCACGTTGCGGCCATGATGCTCTTCTTTCTGGGGCTTTCCGTGACGCCTCTGGCAACTGCGAACGCTCTGGCCTTTACCGCGCCGCTCTTTGCCACGGTTCTCGCCGTGGTCGCTTTGGGTGAAACCATTCGTTGGCGACGATGGGCCGCGCTTATTTTCGGGTTCGCCGGAACGCTGGTCATTATCCGTCCGGGAATTGTCGAGGTCGGAACCGGGCCGATCCTCGTTCTGGTGTCCTCTGCGATCTGGGCGGTCATTCTGATTATCATCAAGACCCTCGGGAAGCGTGACGCGACACCGACCATTGTGACCTACATGGTCCTTTTCATGTCGCCCATCGCGCTGATTCCTGCGTTGTTCGTCTGGGTCTGGCCCAATTGGGAACAACTCGGTGTCCTGCTGATCATGGGCGTGATGGGAACAGCGGCCCATCTGACCCTGACACAAGCCCTCCGGCTTGGGGATGCAGCGGTCGTGATGCCGATGGATTTCTTCAAACTGATCTGGTCGGCCGCGTTCGGGTATCTGATTTTTGCCGAGCTACCGACACTCTACACGTGGCTCGGTGGCTCTATGATTTTCGCCAGCGCAACCTATATCGCTTTACGCGAGCGTGCTCTGTCGCGTGCGCGCCTTCAGGCCGACAAGGACGTTTGATGTCATCCAGCTATCCCAATGTCCGCATTGCCAGTGTGGCGACCGCCACGCCGCCCTGTAAGCTGGATCAGGCCGCCGTCGTCGCCGAGGCCCGGCAGATGTTCGCCCCGGATGTGCCCCGGTTTGACAGATTTACGGATGCCTATCGCAACGCGGCGATCGATACGCGTCATTCCTGTGTCCCGATCGAATGGTATTCGAAGCCCCATCCGTTTTCCGAACGCAACGATCTGTTTATCGAGAACGCGGTCGAGCTTCTGGCCGAAGTTGCCGAGAAGATATTCGAGGATGCTGACATCGGAGCCGGCGACATCGACGGCCTGGTGGTTGTCTCCACCACGGGGATTGCCACGCCGAGCCTGGATGCGCTGCTGCTGGAGCGTTTACCGTTTCGGCGCGACGTTCAGCGGTTGCCGATATTCGGCCTGGGTTGCGGCGGCGGCGTCACGGGCCTTGCGCGGGCCGCTCAGCTGGCGATGACCCGCCCGGAGAGCCGCGTGTTGTTTCTGGTCGTGGAACTCTGTGGTCTCACATTTCGGGTCAACGATGTCTCGAAGAGCAATATCATCGCGACCGCATTGTTCGGTGACAGTGCGGCAGGTGCCTTGCTGGGATGCAATCTCGAGGGCCCGGCCGTAAGTGCCTGGGGCGAGCACACCTGGGAGAACTCTCTCGATGTCATGGGCTGGGAGATCGATGACGACGGGCTGGGTGTCCTGTTTTCCAGCGACATTCCCCATCTTGTCCGCACCCGGCTTGGTGAGCCGGCAAAGGCGTTTCTGGCCGGGCAGGGGCTCACACCGGCCGATATCGTGCGCCCTGCCTGCCATCTTGGTGGTGCCAAGGTGCTCGATGCGTTGGAAGAACTCTATGAACTGCCGCCCGGCGGGCTGAAGACCGCCCGCGAGGTTCTGCGTCGCAACGGCAATATGTCGGCTGCCACGGCGATGTTTGTATTGGCGGAAACCATGCGCGACAACGATCCGGGACCCTGGCTGATGTCGGCGCTGGGGCCTGGTTTCACCGCAACCTTTGCCCTGCTGGATGCATCATGAGTATCTAGTACCTGCTCGTTGCCCTGATCGTCCTGCAGCGGTTGATCGAACTGGCCATTGCGCGGATCAATACGAAGCGGCTGCTCGCTGAAGGCGCGGTTGAGCATGGAGCGAACCACTATCCGCTGATCGTTCTGCTGCACACGGTGTGGCTTGTGAGTCTCGTGGTGTTTGTGCCGGCCGACGCGATTCTTCATCCGGTACTGCTGGCGGTGTTTGTTCTGCTGCAACTGGGACGCATCTGGGTCTTGTCTTCGCTGGGGCGCTACTGGACGACGCGGGTGATCACGGTGCCCGGCCGCCCGCTGGTCAAGCGCGGACCGTTCCGGCTGGTGCGGCACCCCAATTACCTGATTGTTCAGGCCGAACTGATGGTGGTGCCGCTCATCGCAAGTGTCTGGGAACTGGCAATCGTTTTCGGCATCGCCAACGCCCTGATGCTGGCCTGGCGTATCCGGGTGGAGGAACAGGCGCTCGCGCCGCGTCGCGAGGAAGCGGGCTGACCTCGGAGGCCCGATCTAAAGGAATGGATCGGGGCGCACCCGGATCAACTGTCGGCCTCTGTTGCGCCCCTCATAGAGACCGGCCAGGGCCGCCGGGGCGTTTTCCAGGCCTTCCGCGATGTCTTCGCGGTACTTGATCTTGCCCTGTCTGACCCAGTCCAGCAGATCGGCATGAGCGTCGGCATAGCGGTCGACGAAATCGAAGGTCAGAAACCCTTCCATCCGGATGCGATTGACCAGAAGATTGCGTTCGGGGCGAAGGCCTGTCGGCTGCGGGATCCATGAATCGGTCGCCGCCGTGCCACAGATCACCACGCGGCCATGCAGGTTCACCTGACCCAGCAGAATATCGAGGGTCTCGCCGCCTACATTGTCATAGTAGACATCCACACCGTCCGGGCAGGCCTCACGAAGGGCGGCATCGAGGTCGTCGGTTGCCTTGTAGTCAATTGCGGCATCGAACCCGAAAACATCCGTGCAGAGCGCGGTTTTCTCTGCGCCACCCGCAATCCCGACCGTCCGGCAACCCTTGATCTTGGCGATCTGCCCGACAGCGCTGCCGACAGCGCCGGCGGCGGTTGAAACTACAACCGTATCCCCCGCTTTCGGCGCGCCGACTTCCAGGAGCCCGCAATAGGCCGTGAAGCCATTGATCCCCAGGATACCCAGAGCGGTCGAGATCGGACCATGATCGGGGTCAACCTTTCGAAATGTGGGGGAGTCCGGATCGGCGGTCACGTACTCGGCCCAACCGGTGTTGGCGGCCACGACGTCGCCCTCCTGAACATCGGGGTGATTGGACTCCACGACCACGCCGACGCTGAACGCCTTCATGGTCGCGCCGGTCTCGACGCTGGCATAGTTGCGCGCGACCCCGATCCATCCCTTCATGCCGGGGTCCGCGGACACATAGACATTGTTGATCAGAACTTCGCCGTCACCCGGACTGGGGGCATCGTCTTCGACGACCTCGAAGAGTTCGGGCTGCGGCAGTCCTGTTGCGCGTTCGGCAAGAATGACGCGGCGGTTCCGGTGCTGGGCCATGGGTTCTGTCCTTGATCGGGAATTTCGATCCGATGTTCAGGTGAAATGAGGGGCTATCTATATTGCTATCTGTACACGAAACCGGGCAAACCTTTTTGTTCTCTGTGTTCGGCAGGAAAGACAGTGCCATGAGATCAACCATGCCCGGACCGTTGTCACGGCGTGCTACGGGATCAGACCGCGTTGTCGGCCTTGTTCTGGCCGCTTCGTTGGTTGCCCTGGTAGTTGGGCTTGTCCTTCCGGCGATCACGATCCGTTCGCTGTTCTTCGCAACGGATTTCTCTCTGATCGAGAGCGTGCTGAAGTTTCTCGATCAGGGCGACTGGTTCCTGTTTCTGATCACTTTTCTGTTCTCAGTCGTTTTTCCCGTCGTCAAAATCGTGACGGGTCTTGCCCTTTGGTACGTCCTGGATGCGACGGATGCCTATGCACGGCCGGTTATCGGCTGGCTGGCGTTTCTGTCCAAATGGTCGATGCTTGATGTTTTCATTATTGCGCTCATCGTTCTGGTCGCCGACGGGCGCCTGTTGTCGAGTGCGGACATCCAGATTGGAGCGATCGTATTTTCGGGCGCGGTGTTGGCGTCCACCTGGGCCACGCGGCGCCTGAGCGCGCTGACGGGCAACTGATCGACGGCTACCGGGCGGGGGGTGTCGAAGGAGCGGTACCAGGTACCGGACCGGTTTGCCGCGGCGCGACCGTCACGGAAACAGTGCTGCCGCCCAGTGTTCGACCCTCAATCTGAACCGTGGCGGCCCGGTCACCGCGCGTGAAAGACAACACGCTGACCTCGGCCTGAACGCTCATGACCGGCTCCCACCCGAAATTCGACATCTGGCTCTGATAGAGCGCAAAGGTCTGAGGGGCAGCCTGTCCCACATCGAGAATGATACGACCGGTCCAGCGATCGAGATCGCCAAGGATCAGAGAGCGTTCCACGTCCAGGGTCGCGTTCGGCGGTATCGGAACATCGGTAAGCAGCGAGAAGCTTTTCTCGACGGCACTTTGTTCGCTGCTCGTAGTGGGCTGAAGTTTTGCTCCCTGGGCGCAGGCAGCCAGGGTTAGCACCAGTATCAGGCCGATATAGAGATGGGCATGATAGAATATACGATATCGCATGGACAAGGCGTATCAACTGACGATGAGTCGTCGCAATTTTTGCTATGGTCTATCCGCTGAACGAATCAAAGGCACCGAGCGCATCCGCGCCATAGACCGTTGCAGGGCCGCCACCCATTTCGATCGCGACGGCAATGGCATCGCAGACCTCCTCGCGGCGCGCGCCATGCGAGACGGCTTGCTTGGTGTGATAAACAACGCAGCCCTCACAGCGCTGAACGATGGCGATCGCGAGAGCCATAAGTTCCGTGGTCTTCACATCCAGTGCCGACGGCGTTTGGGCGGCCTGGGTCACGGCACGATGACCGCGCATGATCTCAGGCGCGGCACGGAAGAGTTCGGCAGCGCGCTTGTCCTGTGCATCGGAGATGGCCTGATAGTCCTTGCTCATGTTTCTTCCTTCGGTTCGGGCGAGGGGATAGTTTGTCCCCGATGAAGGAAGAGGACACAAGTGACGTCAGAATCGCCAGCTCACCGAACCGGTCCGGCATATCATGACCGCTGATTCATCCCGGCCGGCGGATGCTCCGATTCGGGGAGTTCTGATGATGTGTTTTGCGGTCGCCTGTTTTGCGTCCATGAACGGGTTCGTCAAGGAACTGCGCGTCCAGGAGCTGCCTCTCGTTGAAATCATCTGGGGGCGATATTTCTTTCATACGATCATTGTTCTGGCGCTGTTTCCCCGACGTGTCCCGACACTGATGTCGGGCTCCGACAAGGGCTGGCAACTTGCGCGATCCGTTCTGGTCCTGCTCGCCACAGCCTGCATGTTTACCGCGGTGGGTCTCATGCCCCTGGCGGATGCCATCGCCATCACGTTTCTGGCGCCAATTCTGATCACAGCGCTTTCAGTCCCGTTCCTCGGTGAAAAGATCGGTCTGCGCCGTTGGATGGCCGTGTTCTTCGGTTTTGCCGGAATGCTTGTGATCGTGCGGCCGGGCGGCGGCTTGTTTCAACTGGCCGCCCTGTTGCCCATCGCGGTAACGGTCTTCTACGCGTTCTATCAGATCATCACACGAATGATCAGTCACCGGACGGACCCCATCAACAGCGTTTTCTATACCGCCATTGTCGGAGCCATCGTGATGTCGGCGATTGTTCCCTTTTTCTGGGAAACTCCCACACCGGAGCAGTGGGGCATGATGATGGGAGCCGGCCTGCTGGGCGGTTTGGGGCACTTTGCGATTATCCTCGCCTATCAGCGCGCCGAAGCACCTCTGGTCGCGCCGTTCGCCTATACCGAACTCATCTGGGCGACGATCCTGGGTCTAGCGTTCTTCGGGGATTTTCCCGGCACCGGGACCTTTGTGGGTGCCGCCATTATCGCGGCGAGTGGAATCTATATACTCCACCGTGAGCGCAGGGCCCGGCAGATGCGCGAGTTGCGTAGGATCTGAAGCGGAGAGGCCGGCAATCTCGATGATAAGTTTTCGCAGGATCGCCTCGGCAAATGCCGAGGTTCCATAAATCGGGATAAGGAACGCGCCCGGACCGCCGATCACGCGTTCGCGATAATACTTGTCCAGACCGGGATTGGTGATCCTGCCGGCCTCGTCGAAGCGCAGAATCGGCAAGGCATTGATCGTGATTCCGGCCGCGACGATCTCGGGCCGCGCGATATCGATCGGTCGCCCGGCCCAGTTGAATCCATCTCCCGAGATATCGATCACTCGACGCAGGCTGTCGATGTTGTTGTCTTCGAACAGGCGCTCGGAATACTCCAGGGCCGCACTGATTGAAGTGGCTGTTTCGGTGTGAAAGGGCGCGGCTCGCAAGGCAACCGCGAAGGCCTCGGCAGAGGCCTTGTCCTCAATTATCGTCCAGTCGACGATTGTTTTCTGAGATCCGGCCCATCCGACATAGGCCACCGCGATCCGGCCGAAGGATCCCTTGGCAATGCGCGCGAGAACACGCGGGTCTTTCAGTGCTGAGATGTAGCCCGCACGCTGTAGTGCTGCTTCACGGGTGTCGATGCTCGCCGAGGCATCGACGGCCAGAACCAGTTCCAGATCGACAGGCAGGGGGTCGTTCGCCAGACCTGCAGCGGGGTTCAGACAGGCCAGCGCTGCCGTAAAGACAAGTGTTGCAATAAAACGCACGCAGCGAATATGGCGGGCATGGGCGCATTACGCCAATCAAATTCGGTTAGTCGAACCTGGAGAAGTGTTCGACAAACACCAAAAGCATATCCACCGTCTGACCGTCATCGGCCAGTGGCAGGATGATATCTTCGGCCGTGATGAAATTCTGGTGCGGTCCGACATAGGGGGTCTGACTGCGCAATGGCTTGCCGGACGCCGCGACTTCCACGCACGCATTGAAGATGCGGCTGGGCGGTGCCATGTGGCCGATTTCGCGCAACCACGTTCCGGTCCAGTCCTGGGAAAGATGATAAACCACATTGGTCCCGATCAGCCGAAACCGAAAGTTTCAAGGGTCGCGGGCGACGTCGAGCAGGATGACCTGGGGCAGAAGCTCGGGGATATCGAGCGGCTCAATGTCACGCCGCGCCGGTATGGCGTCGCCCTGAAGCTTTGAGTTCCAATAAGCCAGTCCGCGTTCGATGACTTTGCCACGAACGGATTCATCAATGGAGTCTCGAAGGGAGCCGCCCGGAGGCAGTGTTGCCAGATTTTCGACCATGTTGCTCCCCGACTCGACACCGTTCATCGGAGTTCGTTTTTGAGCACATTACTACTACAGAGGAGAAACATCTCCATTTTTTTTGGAATACATCATGTGCCAAAGAGAGAAGGCCGACCCCGGTGAGGGTCGGCCTTGGAATCTGGCTCCGGCGACAGGACTCGAACCTGTGACCCGCTGATTAACAGTCAGCTGCTCTACCAACTGAGCTACACCGGATTAGAGCGCGCGGTTATATCAAACCCGGCTCAATTCGCAACAGATGTCTTGCAACTATCGACATTGTGTTCGCATTCAATCCTCAAAGATCGCGACAGCGCGGATCGGGCTTGCAGTGCCGCCTTTGATTTTCAGGGGAAAACCGGCGAAACGGAACCGGCCTTTTCCGACGAGCTTATCGAGGTTCATCAGACATTCCATATGGGTGATCCCGCGTTCGGCACAAGCCAGATGCGCGAGATAGTTCGGTTCGCCTTCCGGCGCAGGGCTGACCGCTTCGACTCCGAACATGGTGATCTTGTGGTCTGCCAGCCAGTGAACCGCAGCTACGGACAGGCCCGGAAATTCGTGCACATAGTCGGGGGAACCGAACAACTCGTTGTGGATGCCCATGTGGATCATGACCGTATCGCCGGGTTTGATCGTCTCGCCCGATGCGGCAAGCGCAGCTTCCATTTCCTCGACCGTGGCTTCATGGCGGCGCGGCGCGGGGGAGAGGTCCAGGCAGATTGCCTCGGTGTAGAAGTTCTCCAGCGGAACTTCGTCAATCGAGGGGGCATCGGGACGCGGATCGAAATGCACCGGCGCGTCGACATGGGTGCAGGAATGGTCGCTCAACGTGATCGACAGCGATTTGGAGGTGAATTCGGTATCTCCGGCGCGTTTGATCTCGGAATGGTCATTCCAGACGGTCACGATCACCGGCGGGTGTGACGGGTGTGCGGGAGCACGGTGGTGAATTTCACGGCTGAGATCGATGATATGCATCTGATTATTTCTCCGTTGTCGGCTTCTTTTCTGGTTCAACGCGATGCAGATTGAGTCGACATCGCCGCGTGTCCTACCGGTTGGGATAGAGCGCGTCCTGTCCGGGAACGTAATTGGAAAGCATCTGCACCGGATTTCGATTGATCAGCGGACGGCCATAAAGCGAGTGCAGCAGACTGCGGACTTCATGTTCGAGCGCAAAGAACTTCTTCCCGGTTTCCAGATCGAGAATATCTTCAAACCGATACTGGTGAGCATCGGATTCTTCCGTAGTGAGATCGTGCTCGAGCAGGCGTTTGTGCGGCCCGGAGAAATCCGAGATATAGATCTGGATATGATGCCCGTCAAAATCGGGCAGCGGTACATCGGTCTCCCGGAAATACTGCCTCTGATTCGGACCCACATTTACTTGTGTCGCGGGGGCGTTTTCGAATTCCATGACGATTGCAGGTGCAACGAAGATGGTTCGATAGAAATCCGCGATGGCTTCGGCGGTACCAACTGGCACATCGAGTACCAAATAGGGCATGCCCACGGTCATGTTCCCGAATTCGGGTCCGGCCGGATGGCACCGGATACGGTTGCCCCAGGGGCAGGTAACATCGATGTGGGAGTTGTGCGCTTCAAACGCGTATTTCGTGTCTGCCAGCAAGGACGCCGCCGCGTTCAACCGATCGGGTAGGGTGTCAAACCAGGGCAGGATAAGTCCGGTAAAACCGCGCAGGACATGGGTTCCCCGCGTGGGCAGGTGAAACTGACTGAGACCGACATTCGCCCACATGTTGTCAACGCCGGTCATCATGTAGGGATCACGCGTCAGACCAAGTGCTGAAATGTAGAAGGACGTTGCCAGCCCCTGATCGGGAACGCAGATTCGAAAGCGCGCAAACCGTTGAGGGGAGGTGGGTCATACATATCGAACACATAAGAATACTTTGTCTGAACGCGCAGGATTACTTGTTTGCGTTTGGCGCGAGATGACAGAGAACATATTGGCAATATGAGGTCCTGAGAAAGTAATCTAAGTCAAATTTCACCGACCCAGCCTCTTGTGTGAATGAGTCGGGTCTGAAAGGGAAGCAATGCCACAAGATAAAATGAAAGCCGTCATACTGGGCGAAAACGGCGTCGGTCTCGCCGAAGTGGATGTACCCGAGTTGAAGCCGACCCAGGTGATGGTGAAGGTCGCGAGCTGCAGTGTGAACCGGTCCGATCTGTTGACCACGCAGGGCAAGAATTACGGCCATGTTGGCGGCGCGGCCAAGGTGATGGGTGCGGCCTATTGTGGCAAGGTCGTGGAGGTAGGGTCAGACACCAGCGGTGTCTCCGTCGGTGACCGTGTTATGGCGGTGGGCGCAGCCGGCTGGGCCGAATACGCTGTTGCCGATTATCGGCGGACACTGCCGGTCCCCGAGGGTATGGACCTGCTGCAGGGCGGCACGTTTTCATCTGCGCTTCTGACCATGCACGACGCGATCGTCACCAATGGCGAATTCCGGAAAGGCCAGACGATCCTGATCCAGGGCGCGAGTACGGGTGTTGGTATCATGGGCATGCAGATCGGAAAGCATCTGGGGGCGAGACTCGTGATCGGCACCTCGACCAATCCAGAGCGTCGCGAGCGACTGGCGGAGTTCGGGGCCGACCTCGCCCTCGATTCACGTGATCCGGGTTGGGTTGACCAGGTTCTCGAAGTGACGGACGGCAAGGGGGTCGATCTGGTGGTCGATCAGATTTCCGGCAGCATTTTCAACCAGACCATGTCCGCGACGAAAATCCACGGACGGATCATCAATGTCGGCCGTCTGGGCGGCGAAAAGGGAGAGTTCGATTTCAACATGCTCGCCGAACGACGCCTGACCTATATCGGGACCACCGGGCGGACACGCTCGCTCGAGGAACATGCGGAGGTGTTCCGCAAGGCGAAAGCCGATTTGTGGGACGCGTTCGATGCCGGGGTCTTCAAGATGCCGATCGACAGCACCTTTGATTTCGCTGAAGCCGCCCTGGCGCTGGAGCGCGCGGCCGCAAACAAGCATTTCGGTCGCATCATGCTGACGGTGAACGCCTAACTTTTTCGATCTCTTGAGGCTCGGGCCGAGCCTCGCTAATCCAGCCGTAACAGTTAGTTAGCATATCGCAAACTGGCTAAAGCGCTGATTTCTCCAACCGGGAGGAAGACCATAGGCAACTCTA
>JAYQBG010000006.1:82250-115967 GCA_038137215.1 Alphaproteobacteria bacterium | reverse complement strand
CAATGACGTGTTGGGTTCGGCATCGCTGCCGCCTCACCAAGGCTCGTCGTTTCCGCCTGAAACGATACCGCTCTAGCCCGCGGCGCGGAGTTTCCGCAGCTGTACACCAAAGAGCAGGGTGCCGGCGATCGTGGCCAGCGCAATCACCGCGAAGGCATAGGCGACCACGATCCAGTTTCCGGTCGCCTCGAACACCGCGGCCGCAATCAGCGGACCCATCAGGATTCCCAGATAGCGCCCGGTCAGAACCACGGCGAAGGCATCCGTTCCGGCGCGGTGTCCGCCCAGCAGTGTCGAGGGCAGGGCCCAGAGGGATGTGGGGGTCAGCCCGGCTGCGATCCCCCAGACAATCAGGCTGCCCAGACCGATCACCGGGTTGTCGGCAAAGGGAATCATGGCCCAGCCAAGGGTCTGCAGACTGAGCGCGACGGTCAGCAGCTTGATGACACTGAGGCCGGTTTTCAGGATCACGCCGCCGAGCAGCGCAAAGATCAGCAGCACGATGACCGGAATCTGGTTCGTCAGCACCGCGCCGTCCGCGGTGAACCCGCGCACATCCACCAGATAGACCGGCAGCCAGGTGAAATAACCCATGAACTGGGCCTGCCAGAGAAAGAACAGGACGGCGGCCAGCCACAATGCCCGGTTTTCCGGGCGGGTCATGGGGGCTGGTGCCGCCTCACGTTTTGCAGGCGCGGCCGGATCGGGTTCGGCAGCCGCGCTCTCGCGCGGGACATGCGCCATCCCGGCGACCCGTCCGCGGGCGAGAATGTAGCCGGTCCAGATCGCAACCAGCACGACGGCCAGCGCACCGAACCACCAGGCGGCCTGCCAGGTGCCTTCGGCCACGGCAGGCTGGGCGACGATATTGGCGGTCAGCTGGCCGACGGGAATCCAGGTTGCCTGCGCGGCGATGATGATCGGCAGGTGTTTTGTGCCCGCGCTCATATTGGCAAAGGCCGGCATGCAGACGGCCAGCACGGCGGCCCCGAACCCTTCGATGGTGCGCGAGATCAACATGACCGTCCCGCTCTCCGGCCAGATCAGGCCGATGGCCGTACCCGTCAGCATCAGGGCGAAGGCACCGAACAGATAGCGTTTGGCACCGTCCCTCCGGATGCCGCGCCCGACCCGCACGCTGACCAGCATGCCCGCGACGGCAAAGATCGACATGAACCCGCCGGCCACGATTGTCTGGCTAATCACCATGTTCGACAACCATGAGAACGAGGATCCGAAGATCGACGTGAGTCCAAAGGTCACGTGTATCTCGTGGTCGTACAAGTCGAACATCACCGGCAGGACCGGCGGCACCTTGAACTGGAAATAGGCAGCCACGAACCCGAGGACGATTCCATAGGACACGCCGGCCCAGTTTGTGTCGGTGGTCTGTGTGGCGGGATTGGACATGAGAGGCTTCCGATCTGGGCGTGCGCGGATCATGTCGTGCCGGGATGCACCGCACAAGTCCCCGGAAATGACGATAATCTTTGATATCCGGCTATATCGGACCGGCACTTTCGGTTTGCAGCACGTTCATGCAAACTCCGCTCCGATGGTCCTGAAACCGATACAGCAGGCGCCAAAGAGCGCCGTTTCCTGCGCAATCGCATTCTGCGTGTGTGTGCTCCAGGGTGTGATCCGATGAGCGCCGCCGACGGCGTGTCCGTGCGCTTCTGGGGCGTGCGCGGTTCCATTGCCTGCCCGGGACCCGAGACCACGACCTATGGCGGCAACACCTCCTGCGTCGAGGTGCTGTGCGGTGAGCATCGGGTGATCCTGGATGCCGGTACCGGCCTGCGCCCGCTGGGCAATTCCTTCGAGAAGGGCACGCCGGTCGATGCCGATTTGCTGCTCAGCCACACCCATCTCGACCACATCGTGGGGCTTCCGTTCTATGCACCGGCCTATACGCCGGGCAGCAGCATGCGTCTCTGGGCAGGGCATCTCGCGCCCGAACGCCCGCTCGAGGATGTGCTCTGCACCATGATGACCGACCCGCTGTTTCCGATCCCCATGGGGGTGATGGCGGCCGACAAGACCTTCATTAATTTCCGCGCCGGGGAAAGTTTCACCCTGTCCTGCGGTGCGGAGGTGCGGACCTGTCCGCTCAATCATCCCAATGGCGCGACCGGTTACCGGATCGAATATGGCGGCGGGGCGATCTGCTATGTCACCGACACCGAGCACGTCGAGGGCACCCATGATGAAAACATTCTCGGCTTGATCGAGGGTGCAGATGTGTTCATCTACGATGCCACCTACACCGCCGAAGAGTACCCCACCTATCGCGGCTGGGGTCATTCGACATGGCAGGAAGGCGCGGCGCTGGCCGAGATGGCGGGCGTGAAGACCTTTGTCCCCTTCCATCACGACCCCTCCCATGACGACGACTTCATGGCGCAGGTGGAGCGTGAGGCCCGCGACGGTTTTGAAAACACGGTCGTCGCGCGTGAAGGCCTGACGCTGACGGTTTAGCCGGCGCAACCGGGGCACCGATTCTCCTGCAACCCGGTGATCGCGCATTGACGCTCGATCACGCTGCTTTGATAGGTGCGTGTTCTGCGCCATGCCCATATGGTGCTCTGGAAGACATGCGCGCGCCGGTGCGGCGGTCATGAAAGGACGGTCCGGGGGATGTTGTCACGATTTGTTTCGACGGTCAGGGGTGTCGGGTTGCCCGACTAGCCGCATCAGTTCGCGCACGGTGTCGGCGCGCGTCTGGGCCGTGCCGATCTCGTGGATCACCAGCGGTTCGGAAATGATGTCATAGACGGTCATGCGCGGGTTCAGGGAGCCGAAGGGGTCCTGGAACATGAACTGGATGCGGCGCCGGAAATCCTTCAGCTCGCGTCTCTTGAGGCCCAGCACATCGACCGGCTGTCCCTTGTTGAAATAGTTGATTTCGCCGGCGCCGCCCTGCGAGAGGCCCTGAAAATTCATCGAAATGCCGAAATCGGACGTGAAACTGACGAAAACGAGGTGACCCCCGAGGCCTGATCCGGCTACTGTACATACAGCAAGTCTATCCGGGTTGAGGGGCCCGGATATGCAGGGAGAGTTGTACAGATCCATGGCCTTGGCGCTGACCAAAGGCGCGCAGAAGCCGGAAATGGCTTGGGAAGCCCTCACGCGCGAGCTCGACCTCTGGCAGGAGGCCGGGCGCACTGCCACATTCTGGTGGCGCGACGACGACGCGGCCGACCACACCGACGCGCTCGACACCTTGCTGAACCTGCGGGACACACTTGATGTGCCGCTGGCGCTGGCCGTGATCCCGGCCCGGGCCACCGCCGCCCTTCACACGCGCCTGGGAGATACCAATGACTGCTGCGTCCTGCAGCACGGATATTCCCACAAGAATTTTGCCGACCCGCAGGCCCGCAAGATCGAGCTGGATGACAGCCGTCCGGCTGCCTATGTGATCGGCGACCTGGCAACCGGCGCCCAGGCGCTGGAATCCTTCCCCGGCCACCTGCCCGTTCTGGTACCCCCCTGGAACCGGATCGCTGCGCATCTGATCCCGTTCCTGCCCGAACTGGGCTTTCGCGGCCTGAGCACCATCGGTGCGCGGACGCGGCCCGATCCGATTGCCGGGCTGCGCGCCAACAATGTGCATGTCGATCTGGTGGACTGGCGCGGCAAGCGCACGGGAAGCGCCGGCGGATTTCTCGGGGTCGAAACCATTTTGTGTAACACCGTCGCCCATCTGTCTGCCCGTCGCACCGGCGCGGCCGATCGGGAAGAGGCCACCGGCCTGATGACGCACCACGCTGTGCTCGACGGAGAATCCACCGACTTCCTGAGTGAGTTTGTCGCACGGACACGTGCCCATGGCGCGGTACGGTGGCTGGCTGCAGAAGAGATGTTTCCCGCCCCATGAGTGTACTCCGCTACCATCGCCGCGATCTGAACGCGGATCTGCTCCGCGCCGGGCTGGGCGTGGCGGCCTGCGTGGCGCCGTTCTCGAGGCGGGACTGGAGTTTGAGGTGGGGGTCGGCGGCTCGCGTCTTTCGACGGGTCAGCGGCAGAAGCTGGGAATCGCCCGGGCCCTGCTCAAACGCGCGGACCTGATGATCCTCAGCGAATCCACCTCGGCCCTCGATCCGTTGGCCCAGGACCGGCTGGCGGAGAAAGTCCTCGAGGCGCGTGAGCGCCGGGGCATTGTGTGGATCGTGAACCGGGCCGGGATGGCCTCGAGGTTCGACCGGGTGATTGTTCTCGATGACGGCCGCGTGGCCGAGGACGGGGCCTTCGGCGAACTCGACAAGGATGGGACGGCATTGCGCGGTTTGCTGGAAAGCGCCTGATGCCGGAATGTGACAGGGGGCCGGTCAGCGGCCATCGGGAGACAAAGACGTGAGCCTGAACGAAGAAGTCGAACTGCTGCGGAACATTCCGCTCTTTGCCAAGCTCGAGCCATCGAAGCTGAAGCTTCTGGCCTTCACGGCCGAGCGGATCACCTATGAGGCCGATCAGGTGCTGTTTCGGCAGGGCGATGTCGGCGATGCGGCCTATATCATCGTCGATGGATAGGCGAAGATTCTGGTCGATACTGACCAGGGCGAGATCGAGGTGGCGACCCTGGCCCGAAATGATTTCGTCGGCGAGATCGCGATCCTCTGCGACGTGCCACGCACCGCAACCGTCCAGGCCACAGCCCAGACGGTGACCCTGCGGATCACCAAGGACCTGTTCTTCCGTCTGGTGGCCGAGTTCCCGGAGATGTCGGTGGAGATCATGCGCGAACTGGCCTCGCGACTGGAGCACACCACCCAGCAGTTGCGCGAAGCCCTGGCCCAGAACGCCTGACCGGCGCCGTTCCCCCGTCATGAGCCGTCTCGACAGCTTTATTCGCCGCATGCAGGCCCAGCGCGACTGCCTGAACACGGCCGCCCGGATGATTTCGGATGTCCCCGGCGTGGTGTTCGATCTGGGGCTGGGAAACGGCCGCACCTTTGACCATCTGCGTGAAATATTGCCGTCGCGCGAGATTTTCGTGTTCGACCGGGCCGTGAATGCCAATCCGAAATCGACCCCCGATTCCGATCACATGATCCTCGGGGATGCGACGGAGAGCCTGGCCCGGGTTGCCGACCGTTTCGCCGGCGGCGTCGCGCTGGTCCATTCCGATCTGGGCACGGACACCGCCGAGGACGCACCGTTCACCGCCGCGCTCATCCCGCTGTTGCGGCCGCTGCTGGTGCCGGGCGCGGTGCTGGTGGCAAACAATCCGTTCCCCGACACGGGATGGGAACCCCTGCCCCTGCCCGAGGGTGTGCCCGCCGAGCGCTATTTTATGTACCGGGTGCCCGCCTAGGCCCCGTCACACGAAGCCCTCACCCTGAAGCCTGACGAAGGGTGAAGGCGCACCCTCATACTTCGACAAGCTCAGCATGAGGGTTTTCGGAAAAGCCCTTGTATGACGGTGTGTGAGACTAGAGGTCGATATCGACGATCACGGGGACGTGGTCGGAGGCCTTGGTCCAGTCGCGGGCGTCCTTGATGATCTCAAAGCCGCGCAGCTTGTTCCTGAGGGGTGGCGTCACCCAGACATGATCGAGACGGCGGCCCCGGTCCCCGGCCCGCCAGTCCTTCGAGCGGTAGCTCCACCAGCTGTAGAGCTTTTCCGGTTCGGGCGCGAAGTGACGCACGGCGTCGATCCAGTCATGGGCTGCCATCATCCGGTCGAGCCGCTCGACTTCGACGGGCGTGTGGCTGACCACCTTGAGCAACTGCTTGTGGGACCAGACATCGGATTCCAGCGGGGCGATGTTCAGGTCGCCGACCATGATCCGTTTGGCCCGGGGCGTGGCCGTCTCCTGCCACCAGTTCGTCACCTCGTCGAGGAAGGAGAGCTTGTGGGCGAACTTCTCGTTCTTGTCCGGGTCGGGTTCATCGCCCCCGGCGGGGACGTAGAAATTGTGGATTTCCACACCGCCCTTGATCCTGACCGAGATGTGCCGCGTGTCCTCGCGCCCGCACCAGTCGTTCCCGCCGGTGGCCGTGAAGGGCACCTTCGCGAGGATGGCAACGCCGTTATAGCCCTTCATCCCGCGCACATGGCGGTGGGGATAGAGATCGCTCAGGGCGTTATGGGGGAACAGCTCATCGACCACCTTGGTTTCTTGCAGGCAGACGATATCCGGTGCGGCCTGTTTTTCGAGCTGCGCAAACAGCGGCGCCCGAAGCCGCACCGAATTGATGTTCCAGGTCGCAATCCGCATGGCGGATCAGCG
Organism: Alphaproteobacteria bacterium; assembly: GCA_038137215.1. Lineage (GTDB taxonomy): Bacteria > Pseudomonadota > Alphaproteobacteria > UBA6615 > UBA6615 > JABJAG01. The sequence continues at coordinate 109,728 of JAYQBG010000006.1, read as the reverse complement.
CACCGAGATTTCGATGTCGCTCAAACCGTCGATGTGACCGTGCATCTTGTCGCCGGAGACCACCGGGCCGACGCCGTCGGGCGTGCCGGTGTAGATCAGGTCGCCGGGGGCCAGCGTGACCAGGCCTGAGAGATTGGCGATGGTTTCCTGCAGGTTCCAGATCATCAGCTTGAGATCGGAATCCTGTTTCGTCTCACCGTTCACCTTCAGCCAGATATTGCCTTCCGGGAAATGCCCGACCTCGGACACCGGATGGATGTCGCCGCAGGGGGCGGACTGGTCAAAGCCCTTGCCCATATCCCAGGGGCGGCCCTTCTCGCGATGGGCGATCTGGACATCGCGCCGGGTCATGTCGAGCCCGGTGGCATAGCCATAGACGTGGTCGAGGGCGTCGTCCTCGGAAATGTTCGCACCGCCCTTGCCGATGGCTGCAACCAGTTCCATCTCGAAATGGAAATTGTTGGTCTGGGGCGGATAATCGATGGTGGCGCCGGTCGGCACGATGGCGTCGGCGGGCTTGCAGAAATAGAAGGGCGGATCGCGCTCGTCGCCGCCCATCTCGCGAATATGGGCAACATAGTTGCGGCCGACGCAGAAGATGCGGCGGACCGGGAAACGCTTGCTTTCGCCGACAACGGCGACGGACACCTGTTCGGGTGCCGGAATGACGAAATCCATCCCTGACCTCTTTCCTGAAGGGTTGCTGTAGCCGTCTTTGTAGTGCGCCGACTGGTTGCTTGTCACCCGCCAGAAGGAGGACAAACGGGAAAAAGAGTTGTGGGCGAAACAGCTCTGTCAGGCGACGTCGGCACCCAGGCGGGCGGCGGCCCGGCGGCGCGCGGCCGCACCGAACGTTTCGAACAGCGCCCGGTTGAAGCTGTGGGCTTCGGTGCGGAATTCGGCATGCCACTGGACGCCGATGACAAACCCCGGAGCGTCGGGCATGGAAATGCCCTCGACGACCCCGTCCTCGCTGACGGCTTCGACGACCAGGCCGTCGGCCACCTGGTTCAGGCCCTGGCCGTGGAGTGAGTTCACGGTGACCTCGTGGCCCTCGATCCCGGCACGGCGCGCGATCTCGGCGAACAGACCGTCCTCCGACAATTTCACCTTGTGCCGGGGCGCAAAGCGGTTCGCCATGGTGTCTGTCTGGGGCATGCGGTGATCGTTGAAGCCCTCAACCTCCCACAGATAGGGGTGCAGCGAACCCCCCAATGCGACGTTGATTTCCTGGATGCCGCGGCAAATCCCGAAGATCGGCAGGCCGCGCTCGATGGATTTGCGTGCCAATGGCAGGGTGGTCGAATCCCGCAGCGGATCGCGCAGGGTTTCCGGCCGGAACGGTTCACCGTCGTAATGATGCGGCTCAACATTGCTGCGTCCGCCGGTCAGCACCATGCCGTCGAGCCGATCGATCACGTCATCGACGGGGTAGTCGCCGCCATGCTCGGCATCGCCCATGGTCGGGACCAGCACGGCCACGGCGCCGCAGGCCTCAATCACGGAGGCGACATACTTGTAGCCGGTCGCCAGCATGTCGAAGCCGTTATAGTCCTTGAGCTCGGCATTGACGCCAATCAGCGGACGGATTTTTTCGGAGCGGGCCATGCAAAACTCTTGCGGTTCCGGGAGGCGCCCAGCGTGCCGCGGGCAAATATCAGTCTACAGAAATAGAGGTGTTGGGATCGACGGTCGAGAACAAATCACGGGGATTGTCGAAGGTCACGCCGAAGCGCGGCTCCCTCAGGGCGACTTCGACCTCGGTGCCCTGGGCGTCGATGACCCGCCACTTGGCCAGGCGAAGCGGGTTGTCCTCGAACATCAGCGAGACCGACCCGGTCGCGGGCTGATCGGTTTCGACCACCGTCACCCGGAAGGCCTGGGCGCCGCGTTCGAAGTCGGTCACGGTCAGATCTCCGCCGAGCTCAATCTCGTCGTCGAGCAGGAAACCGGCCGGGGTTTCGCTGACCGGCAGGAAGGAGGTCTGCTTGAGCTCGGTGTCGTGGAACATCAGAATGATATCACTGGCAACCATCAGCACCGGTGTGGGCGGGGCGTATTCGATCCGCAGATGTTCGGGGCGGTCGAGAAAGATCCGGCCCTCGACCACACCCTGCTCGGAAAACTGTATGAACCGGCTTTCCATGGTGGTGAGTTGATTGAGATAGGCCTCGATCCGCGCCAGGTCGGCACGGTCCGCCTCCGACAGGGCCGCCGGCACGGCCTGGGCGTGGCTCGCAGGCACCGCAAAGGCGGAAAGCAGCAGAAATGCGCCGATTAGCGCCCATGTCTTCATTTTGATCATGGCTTATAGATAAGGCCTCGCGCGCGCGAGTGCGAGTGGCGATTTTGTGGCGGTATGAGGATTTTCAACTGCCTTGTCATTGCGAGGTGCCGCAGGCACCGCGGCAATCCAGATCATCCCTTCACGCGGCACAGGGACTGGATTGCTTCGCTGCGCTCGCAATGACAGCTTTGGGCTGGCGTTATGGCGGCCGGTTTGATTGCAGGTTGTTGAGGAATCTTCAACCGCCGCCGTGATCGCTGACCAGCACCTCGCGCTTGCCGACATGGTTGGCCTGGCCGACCACGCCTTCCTTTTCCATCTGCTCGATGATCTTGGCCGCACGGTTGTAGCCGATGGACAGATGGCGCTGGACGAAGCTGGTCGAGGCCTTCTGTTCACGGGCCACCAGGGCGACGGCCTGATCGTAGAGATCATCACCGCTGGATTCGCCGCTCGGCTCGAAACCGGGGATGCCGTCGGCAGCCCCTTCGTCTTCGGTCACCTCTTCGAGATAGTCCGGTTCGCCCTGCGCCTTCAGGAAGGCGACGAGGTCTTCGACCTCCGTGTCGGCCAGGAACGGTCCGTGCACGCGGGTAATCCGACCGCCGCCGGCCATATAGAGCATGTCGCCCTGGCCGAGCAGCTGTTCAGCGCCCTGCTCGCCCAGAATGGTCCGGCTGTCGATCTTGGTGGTGACCTGGAAGCTGATCCGGGTCGGCAGGTTGGCCTTGATCGTACCGGTGATGACATCGACCGAGGGGCGCTGAGTCGCGAGGATCAGATGGATGCCCGCCGCACGCGCCATCTGAGCCAGGCGCTGGATCGCGGCCTCGACATCCTTGCCCGCCACCAGCATCAGGTCGGCCATCTCGTCGACGACTACCACGATATAGGGCAGCGGATTCATGTCGAGGGGCTGTTCCTCGAAGACCGGCTTGCCGGTCTCCTCGTCGAAGCCGGTCTGCACCTTGCGGGACAGAATCTCACCCTTCTTGCGGGCCTCCTCGACCCGCTGGTTGTAGCCGGCGACGTTGCGGACGCCGAGCTTGGACATGGAGCGGTAACGCTCTTCCATCTCGCGGGTTACCCATTTCAGGGCCACGACCGCCTTCTTGGGGTCGGTGACGACCGGCGAGAGCAGATGCGGGATGCCGTCATAGACCGACAGCTCGAGCATCTTCGGGTCGATCATTATGAAACGGCATTCTTCGGGCTTCAGGCGGTAGAGCAGTGAGGCGATCATCGAGTTGACGCCCACCGACTTGCCCGAGCCGGTGGTGCCGGCAATCAGCAGGTGAGGCATGCGCGCCAGATCGACCGTGACCGGCTCGCCGCCGATATCCTTGCCCAGTGCGAGCGTCAGATCCCCGCCGGCCTTCTCGAAGGACCGCGAGGCGAGCAGTTCGCGGATATAAACGATCTCGCGCGAGGCGTTAGGAAGCTCGATCCCGATAACGTTCTGGCCGGGCACCACGGCGATGCGGACCGAGACGGCGCTCATTGAGCGGGCGATGTCGTCGGCCAGGCCGATCACGCGGGAGGTCTTGGTGCCGGGCGCCGGTTCGAGTTCATAGAGGGTGACGACCGGGCCGGGGCGGACCTGCACGATCTCGCCATTGACCCCGAAGTCCTGGAGCACGGATTCGAGCATCCGTGCATTGGCTTCCAGCACATCTTCCTGAGCGCGCCCGGCCGCGCGGGCGGATTCGTCGGCTTCCTCCAGCAGGTCGAGGGGCGGGAACTCGTACTCGCCGCCCGGGGTCGGCAGATCGAGCTTGCGCTGCCGTGCTTCTTCGGCCCGCTTGCCGGGCTTCGGCTTCTGGGCCCGTGGTGCAACCCGGCGGGGGGCGGGTTTGGTTTTCGTGTCTTCGGCATCATCGGCGTCATCGGTGACGGGACGGCGCGTCGGCGCGGGGCTGGGTTTGAAGCTCGGTTCCTCGCGGACCGCGCCGCGTTCGCGCATCAGCCGCCGCATGCCGCTGGCGCCGCGGCGGGTGGCTTCGGCGCCATGCCGGGCGGACCAGCCCGCGCCCTGGGCGCCGATACGCACACCACTGGCCGCACCGCGTCCCATGCCCCGCCAGTCCTCGCGTGACAGGCCGAAGGCGATAAACAGGAACATGGCGGCGAGGGGGGCGGCGGCGAGCGCCACGGCAAAATTCGGGACGCCCCATCCGCCGAGCCCGGCGGCGACCGGTGCGAATGTAAGGGCACCGAAGGTGCCGCCCAGGCCCGAACGCAGGGGCCAGCCATCGGGAACCGGTGCGTATTGCAGGGCGAAGGCTGCGGTGCACATGGCGAGCAGCAGGCAGAGCAGGCGCCACCCGAACCGCCGGACGTTGAGATGCCGGACCAGCCGTGTGCCCCAGGCGATGAACACCAGCACGGGAAGTGCGGCCACGAGACCGAAGGCCTGAAGCGACAGATCGGCCAGGGTTGCGCCCGCAGTCCCCATCAGGTTGCTCGCGCTCTGGCCGGTGGCGTTGTTCAGGGAGGCATCCAGACTGTCATAGCTGGCCAGTGCCAGGGCGCCGATCACGGCCATGGCGATGAGGCCGAGCCCGGCCAGTTCGAAGGTGCGCCGGCGCAGAAAGTCGCGCACCGGGTCAGGCAGGAATGTCAGCCGTTGTGCCAGTCCGCGTGCAAAGCCCTGTGCGGGACCTGTATGTGTGCGAGCAGCCATATTCTTCGTCCTTCGTCTGCGCCCGGGTGTCAGGCGAGCGTGTTCAAAAGCCGCGTGATTGCCTCACGCGTCGTATCGATGTCGTGGACCAGCGCCATGCGGATATACGCCGCGCCGGGATTGGTGCCGTCGGCATTGTCGCGGGCCAGATATGCCCCGGGCAGAACCCGCAGGCCGGCTTCCGTCCACAGCTTGTAGGCCGCGGCCTCGCTGTCTTTGACGTCGAGCCAGAGATAGAACCCGCCACCGGGCCGGAAAGCCCCGAACTTGCCGTTGAGCATCTCGATCGCGAGATCGAACTTCGCCCGATAGAGATCGCGGCTGGCTCGCACATGGTCTTCGTCGCGCCACAGCGCGGCCGAGGCGTGCATCACCGGCAGCGGCACCTGCGCACCGCCATACTGGCGCAATCGCAGCAGCAGGCGGATCAATGCGGGATCGCCCGCCACGAAGCCTGATCGCAGGCCGGGCACGTTGGAGCGCTTGCTCAGGCTGTGGAAGACCAGCGTATTGGCAAAAGGATCCTCACCGCCCAGTTCGCGGCAGGCATCGAACAGCCCCGGCGGTTTCTCGCCGGTGTAAATCTCGGAATAACACTCATCGACGGCGAGCACAAAATCGTGCTGGCGTGCCTGACCGATGGCGGATGCGAGCTGATCGAGCGTCGCAACCGACCCCTGGGGGTTGGCGGGCGTATTGATATAGGCGAGAGCGGCCCGGGCGAGGTCTTTTGCATCGACCCGGGTAAAGTCAGGCTGAAAGCCTGTTTCGGGTCCGGCGGGCATATAGACCACATCGGCCCGGGCGAGTGCGCCGGCGCCGACATAGACCTGATAGAACGGGTTCGGCATCAGCACGGCAGGCGTGGTGCCGGCCTTTTGGGTCGGCACGGCCAGCAGTGCGGCCATGAACAGCGCCTCGCGGGTGCCCGAAACAATGGCGATGTGCCGGTTCGGATCGACCGCGCCGCGGGGCAGGTCGTAGCGCGTGGTCAGCCAGTCGGCGATGGCGCTGCGCAGGTCGTCCGGTCCGTTGGGGGGCGGATAGCGGCCCCATTCCGACATGTCTTCGGTCAGGATCGGTCCGATGAACGCCGGTGCGTCGTGTTTCGGCTCGCCGATCTGCATATGGATCGGTGCCACACCGGCAGGCGGCTCGGTTGTGCCGAGCAGCGCGCGCAGGCGGTCGAACGGATAGTCGGACAGGGAATCGAGTATGTCGTTGTGCATGCCAAGGTTCGCCGTTCTCGCGCCAAATCGGCACGAAATCGGAAAAAGACTATCAGAGTCAGACAGTTGTATCCAGCAGCTAATAAATCACTGAAGAAAAATGCTTGCTGATACTGCGAATCGGCGCGGAATCGCCGACCTCAAAGTTTGAACTGAGGACCGTAAATCAGAGAATAATTATGTTTAACATAGGTTTATGTCGCTTTTGCAGAAAAAACCCGACGTGGCGCAGGACGCGGGCAAAGAAAAGGGGCCCGGCGATTGACGCCGGGCCCCTGACAGTTGGGAGGATTGGAGTTGGCTGGTTAGCCGCGTTGAGAGCCGCGCCCGAATTCGGGGTAGGCTTCGAGGCCAAGCTCGACCATGTCGAGACCTGAGTCCTCGTCTTCGTCGTTCACCCGGATCCCGATCGTGTACTTCAGCGCCAGCCAGACAATCGAGCTGGTGATGATCACGAAGATCGCGATGGCGACGATGCCGACAATCTGGGTGCCGATGCTGCCGGCCCCGAAGATGCCGACGGCCAGCGTGCCCCAGATACCCGCCACGAGATGGACCGAGATGGCACCGACCACGTCGTCGATTTTCACCTTGTCCAGCAACGGGATGGCGATCACCACAAGGATACCACCGATGGCGCCGACAATGATCGACATCAGGTGGTTGGTCAGATCCGGACCCGCCGTGATCGAGACCAGGCCGGCCAGAGCACCGTTGAGCGCCATGGTCAGATCGACCTTCTTGTAGAGGATCTGGGTCATCAGCATGGCAGCCACCACACCGCCCGCGGCTGCGAGGTTGGTGTTGGTGAAGACGATTGCCATGGCCGTGGCATCAAGCGCCGAACCCAGCGCCAGCTGCGAACCGCCGTTGAAGCCGAACCAGCCCAGCCACAGGATGAACGTGCCCAGCGTGGCGAGCGGCAGATTGGCGCCCGGCATCGGGTTGACGCGGCCGTCCGGGCCATATTTGCCCTTACGCGCACCGAGGATCAAAGCCCCGGACACCGCGGCCCAGCCACCGACCGAGTGAACGATCGTCGAACCGGCGAAGTCGGAGAAGCCCATCTCGGCGAGCCAGCCACCGCCCCAGGTCCAGGAGCCCTGGATCGGGTAGATGAAGGCGGTCAGGATGATCACAAAGATTAGGAACGGCCAGAGCTTGATGCGCTCGGCCAGGGTGCCCGAAACGATCGAGGCCGCCGTGGCCACGAAGACCATCTGGAAGAACCAGTCGGATGCCACCGAGTAGCCGCCTTCGATCACCGAGCCGACCATCTCTTCGGTCGCCTCGTCTGCACCCAGCAGCGCCAGTTCGGCATCGCTCGGGTTGTAGAGCGGAATGAAGGAGCCAATCCAGCCGCTGACATCGGCGTACATCAGATTGTAGCCGATCAGATAGAACATGATGCCCGCGATCGAATAGAGGGCGATGTTCTTCAGGCAGATCGTGGCCGTGTTCTTGGAACGTACAAGACCGGATTCCAGCATGGCGAAACCGGCTGCCATCCACATCACCAGCGCGCCGTTGAAGAGGAACGAGAAGGTGTTGAAGACGTAAGCCGTTTCCGGGTCGACCGCAGCCATGGCAGGCACAGCGGCAAACAGAACGGCCGCAGCGGCCATCAGGCCGACGACCGCTTTCTTGGTGTGACGAAACATATTCGAGTACTCCTTAGCCTAGAGCGCTTCGGCGCCGGTTTCGCCGGTGCGAATCCGCATTGCGCTTGAAACGTCTATGACGAAAATCTTGCCATCGCCGATCCGGCCGGTATTGGCGGCCTTGGCGATGATTTCGACGACGGAATCGGTCTGGTTGTCGTCCACGACAACCTCCACCTTCACCTTGGGCAGAAAACTCACGGCGTATTCCGCACCGCGATAGATTTCCGTTTGCCCTTTCTGGCGTCCGTATCCTTTAACTTCGGTCGCAGTCAGGCCCTGAACTCCAAGTTCGGTCAGTGCCTCGCGTACCTCATCCAGTTTGAACGGTTTGATCACCGCCATGACTAGCTTCATGAAAGCCCCCTTCTGCGCGAGCCAGTGGCCGCAACCGACCATTCGGATGCGGTTTTACGCGGGAAGCATTTCAAGTGCCGTGCCACTACAGGATTTTGTCTAAATCTCTGTCATTACTACAAAATGTTGCGATTACGGGCTCAAGCTGCTCAAATATTACGCACACGAAATGTGCAGAAATACCAAACTGCCTATATTTTATGCACAAATAGTGGGCCATCTGCCGCATGGACAAACATCGGCCGGAACGCGATGGTTTCGTCATGTCCGAGACCGCTGCAACATCGCAATCCGTCGAAGCCGTCGTGGTCGGCGCCGGAATGGCCGGGATGACCCTGGGTCATGCGCTGGCCTCGGCCGGGATCGAGGTGGCGGTGATCGACCGGGCCGATCCCGGCGCGCTTCAGGCTGCCGGCCATGACGGTCGCACCACCGCAATTGCGGCAGGCAGCGCCCGCGTGCTGGAAGGGATCGGAGTCTGGGACGGCATCGGCGTGCATGCCTGTCCGATCGAGACAATCCGGGTCAGCGACGGGGATTCGCTGATGTTCCTGCATTTCGATCATCGCGAAACCAGTGACGTCCCGCTTGGCCACATTGTCGAGAACCAGCGTATTCGTCATGCGCTGTTCGCGCAGGCCGACAAGATCGCGAACCTACATCTGATCGCCCCGGCCGCCATATCCGCGATGACCCGCAGCGAAACCGGTGTGCGCGTCGAACTGGCGGGCGGGGACACCCTGCGCGCGCGGGTGGTGTTCGCCTGCGACGGCCGCGGTTCGGCAGTGCGGCAGGCGGCGGGCATTCGGATCACCGAATGGAAATACGACCAGTCGAGCTTCGTCTGTGCAATTGCCCATGAGGTGTCTCATCAGAACATCGCCCATGAGCGCTTTTTGCCCGGCGGGCCCTTCGCGCTGCTGCCGATGCTCGATCTATCCGAACCGGTGGACGGACTGACCCACCAGTCCTCGGTGGTCTGGAGCGAATCCAACGACCTGGTGCCGGCCATCCGGGCCATAGACGATGTGGCCTTTACAGCCGCACTCGGGAACTGCGTCGGCGGTTTTCTGGGAAAGATCGCTCTGGCCAGCCCGCGCTGGGTCTATCCGCTGGGTCTTCAGCACGCGTTCCGCTACACCGATCAGCGTCTGGCGCTGGTGGGTGATGCTGCCCATGCGATCCACCCGATTGCGGGTCAGGGTCTGAACATGGGCATCCGCGACGTGGCGGCGCTCGCTGAGGTGGTGGTCGATGCCCGGCGTCTGGGCCTCGATATCGGCGATCCGGACATCCTGTCAGCCTATGAAGGCTGGCGCAGGGTGGACAACATGATGCTGACCGTCACCACCGATGGTCTCACGCGGCTGTTCTCCAATGATATCGCGCCGCTCCGGGTGGCGCGCGATCTGGGGCTGGCGGCCGTCAACGCAACCCCGCCAGCACGCCGGTTCTTCATGCGTCACGCCATGGGCGTGGTTGGCGACCTGCCGCGGCTGGTGCGCGGCGAGGCGCTTTAGGGCTCCCGCGACAGGCCCTGGTCTTCCAGGTCCTTCAGATACTGCGCCCACCAGGTTTCCTGTTTCTCAGCCAGCTCGCGCAGATAGGCCCAGCTGAACAGGCCGGTGTCGTGCAGGTCGTCGAAATGGATTTGTACGGCATAGTTGCCGACGGGCACGATCTTCATAATGCCCACATGGCGCCGCCCGGGAATGATCTTGCGCGTGTCGGCACCATGGCCGCGGACCTCGGCCGAGGGAGAATAGACCCGCATGTATTCGGCCGGCAGGGCAAAGCTGACGCCGTCACCGAAGGTCACGGTGAGGGCCTTGTCGTCCTTGCTGTAACGCAGTTCGGTGACGTGAAGGGGGGTGTCGTTCACGTGCCTGTCACGCCCCGCCGGTATCCAGCTCGCGGGCCTCTTCGGCCAGCATGATCGGAATACCATCGCGGATCGGATAGGCCAGCCCCGCCTGTTTGCTGATCAGCTCTTGAGCAGCGGCGTCGTATTCGAGCGGACCCTTTGTCACCGGACAGACAAGTATCTCGAGCAGTTTGGGGTCAACGGTCTTGGCATCGGGCGGGGCCATGATGAGTGTCCTCGGTTTCAGATCGCTAATTGACGGATGACGGGCCGTTGTCATTGTCGGCCCGCAGCGTGGTTTCGATGAATCCGATCAGCAACTTGCATTGCTGGGCAATGTCCGGGCTTTCGAGCAGGACCTGCTTTTCGGCCGGGTCGAAGGGGCAGACCATGGCGAGCGTCGTGATCAAACGCTCGTCGGGCGTCTGCTGGAGGGCGTCCCAGTCGGCGGCAATATTCTGAAGTTCGAAATAGCCCTTCAGGCCCGAGAGCAACCGATTCCGCTCGATGGACAATTCGCCATCGGGATAGGGGTCGGATGCGAAGCGTGAATAGTCCGGGCGAATGTTCCGGAACCCGTCGCGCATTTCCAGCTCTTCGGTGATGTCGAACCGGCAGACGCCGCGCAGTTCGATCATGTAGCGGCCATCATCGGTTTCCTCGAAGGCGCGGATGCGTCCGGCGCAGCCGACCCGATAGAGGTTGGTGCCGTCCGGTGCGCTCAACCCGGCCACGCCGTCGGCGGCGGGCTGAACGATCCCGATCATGCGGTCTGTCGCCAGCGCGGCATCGACCATCGCCAGATAGCGCGGCTCGAAAACGTTCAGGGGCAGTCCGCCGCGGGGCAGCAACAGGACACCGTTCAGAGGGAACAGCGGCAGCGCATCGGGTAGCGCATTGAGGACGGCTTCGCCGGTCATGAAAAAAGAACGGACGAAAGCTTGCGCCGCCCGGCAATGGTTATCGGGTCTGTCGGACCCAGAGCGTCGAAAATCTTCAGGAGTTCTGTCCGCGCCGCGTCCTCGTTCCAGTCGCGTTTGCGGCGAATGATTTCCACCAGCGCGTCTATGGCGCTTTCCGTATCGCTGGAGGCAAAGGCAGCCACGGCGAAATCGAAGCGTGCCTGATGATCGTCCGGGTCAGCCTCCATCTGCGCGCGCAGCGTGTCGATCTCGCCGGCAACCGCGCTGCCGGCTTCGGCAAGCTCAAGCGCGGAAATGGCGCCCGCCAGCTCATCGGATTTGAGGGCTTCGGGGCTCGCCTGGTCGGCAATGGCGCGGGCCTTGTCGGCCTGCCCGGCCTTCAGATAGGCCCGGATCATGCCGGTCATGGCGCGCGTATTCTCGGCGTCCTGATTAAGTACCTGGGCATAGATGGCACCGGCATTGCCGATATCGCCTTCGGCCATCGCGGCGTCTGCGGCATCGAGGGCTTCTGCGATCGGATCAGGTCCTGCGCTCGCGCCGCCACCATGCTTGGCAATCAGCGCATCGACCCAGGCCTGAACCTGACTCTCGGGCAGTGCGCCCTGGAAGCCATCGACCGGCTGGCCGTCCTTGAAGGCATAGACGGTCGGGATCGATTGAATCTGCAACTGGGCGGAAATATCCGGCGCCTTGTCCACATCGATCTTGACCAGTTTGACCGCGCCGCCGGCATTGGTCACCACCTTCTCGATGATCGGGCCCAGGGTCTTGCAGGGGCCGCACCAGGTCGCCCAGAAATCGACGATGACCGGAATCTCGCGGGAGGCGTCGATGACGTCGGCCATGAAGTTGTTCTGGTTGGAGTCCTTGATGACGTCCGCGCCGCCGGGGGCGGTCATGGGGGCATTGGCGTCGGTGACGATGGGGTCCATAGCGGGCACTCTTGTGTGTCGGGTTTTCTTGATTGTGTCCAGAAGATGGAGCGTTGCGGGCGGGGTATCAAGCCCCCAGGCAGGGTTCGTGGCTGCGGCGCCGGAGGTCAGGGCAGATCGATCCGCAGCGGCGGGTGGGCGCAGGCGTCGAGAAACCTCAACAGGTCGACCCGGGAGACGGCCACGGTTGCCTCGTTGTGCAGCGGATGGGCATTCACCGGATCGCGTTCCAGAACGCTGTTTGCCAGCACCATCGTCACGAGGCCTTCGTCATCGTTCATCACTGCAAAGGGCGTCACCGAGCCGGGCAGAACCCCGAGCGAGGATTGCAGAAGCTCTGCACTGCCGAAGCTCAGATTGCCGCGCGCGTCGAGAAGATGTCGCAGGGCCTTGAGGTCCACGTCCGCATCCTCGGGCACCGTCACCAGCCACTGATTGCGCTTCTTGTCGCGCAAAAAGAGATTCTTGATGTGGCTGCCGGGCATGGTGCCGCGCAGGGACCGGGACTCCTCCACCGTGTGCAGGGCGGGGTGCCGGTGCATGGCATATTCGATGCCCAGCGCGGCAAAACGGTCCAGCAATGGTTCTTCGATCGGGTTATGGGTGTTCATGGGGTGGATATAGCGTTTTCATGCTGATGACGGAATTGTCACATGACCACTTGAAATCATGGCCCGGTTGCGGTTATGTCCGGCTTCACGACGCGGGAATAGCTCAGTGGTAGAGCATCACGTTGCCAACGTGAGGGTCGCGAGTTCGAATCTCGTTTCCCGCTCCAGATAGACGAAGGCCCGGCTGGTATTCAGCCGGGCCTTTTTCGTGCCGTCTTCTGGCCGATTTCCGAAACAATCCGAGAGCGCGCAAAATGCGTAGTCATTCCTATCAATAAAAGTTTAAATGATGAGGGCAATGAGCTCGAAACCAGGATCTTCGAAAGCCGAAGTCTATTTTGACGGGGCGTGTCCGCTCTGCCGCTGGGAGATCGACACCTACCGGAAGCTCGACCGCGCGCAGGCGGTGGACTGGGTTGATGTGCACGCGGTTTCGTCGGACACGGACCTGGGCCAGGATCTTGATCGAACCACGGCGCTGGCACGATTTCACGTGCGCACCGAAGCCGGTGATCTTCTGGAGGGTGGCCGGGCCTTTGCCTATCTGTGGACGCGTATGCCCCGGACGCGCTGGCTGGGCGTCGTGTTCAGCCGCCCGCCGCTGGTCTGGGTGCTTGTAACGGCCTATCCGGTGTTCCTGAAGGTGCGGCCGGTTCTGCAGGCACTGGTTCGGAAAAAGACGAGCACCGAAGCTTGAGGCCAGGCTCCGGTGCACATCGGGTGAAGGCGCAGGCTCAGGCGGCCTTCAGGTTTTCGAGGATGTTCTGCGGCGCGCTTTCGCCGTAGGGATCGTCCTCGCAATTGTCTTCAAAGCCGGGCTCCTCGAACCACTGCTCGACCACACCGTCATTCACAACGGCGCCGTAGCGCCAGGAGCGCTTGCCGAAGCCCAGATTGTCCTTGGCCACCAGCATGCCCATGCCGTTGGTGAACTCACCCGAACCGTCCGGGATCACCTTGACGTTCTTCAGGCCCTGGGACTTCGCCCAGGCGTTCATGACGAAGGCGTCGTTCACCGACAGGCAGTAGATGTCGTCGATGCCGTTCTCCTGAAAATCGCCATACATCTTCTCGAAGTCGGGAAGCTGATAGGTCGAGCAGGTCGGGGTGAAGGCGCCGGGCAGTGAGAACAGGACGACTTTCTTGCCCTTGAACAGGTCCTCGGTCTGGACATGCTCCCAGCGGAAAGGATTGTCGCCGCCGATGGATTCATCGCGCACGCGGGTCTTCAGGGTAACATTGGGAACTTTCTTGCCGATCATCGAATTCTCTCCGTGGGGCCGCGGGAGGGCCGCCGTTTGTTGTTTGGAATGGTTCTAATATTAGGATGATGTAATAGAGTTCAAGGGCGATCTGGAAAAATTCCAGATTATTTTTGATGGCACCGGCTTTGTGCTGTCCACACGGCGATTTAAGCTGGGGTGATTTGCCAAGCGGCCTTGGGAGGGGATGGAGATGCTGGAGCGTACAATCGATATCGACACACCGGATGGGGTGATGAACACCTTTCTGACCCATCCGGACTCCGGCGGTCCGTGCCCGCCCGTGGTTCTGTTTATGGATATCTGGGGGGTCCGCGAGCAGCTCTTTGACCTCGCCCGCCACATCGCCTCGGTTGGCTATGCCGTGGCCGTGCCCAATCTCTACTATCGCTGGGGCGATACCAGCTTTGACTACCGCCGGCCCGACGGCACGACAACATCGCTCAAGGACCTGCCCCAGGACGAACAGGACAAGCTGCAGGCCTTCCGGTTGCAGCTCAGCGATGCCATGGCGGTGGCGGACACCGGCGCGCTGATGGCGCGTCTGCGCGCGGAGGATTCCATTCGCCCGGGTCCGGCCGGCTCCATCGGCTACTGCATGGGCGGGCGTCACGTCCTGCGGGTGGCAGCCGCCTATCCGGAGACGTTTCAGGCGAGCGCCAGCCTGCACCCGACCCGGCTGGTGGTCGAAGGCAGGGATTCGCCCCACCGCGACGCCGGAAATGTCCGGGGTGAGTATTACAGCGGTTTCGGCGAGACCGATCACTACACCCCGCCCGAGGTGATTGCGGGAGTGCGGGCAGCCTTCAACGGTCAGCCGGCGACCTATTTCGACGAGGTGCATCCCGGCGCGGCCCACGGCTATGCGATCCCGGACCGGGATGTCTATGACAAGCAGGCGGCACTGCGGGACTGGGAGCTGATTTTCGCCATGTACGACCGGGTGCTGCGCCCGCGCTCCTGAACGGTGCTCAGCGCTGGCCCTGGAACTTGTCCTTCAGGATGGCGCCCAGATAGTCGATCTTTCCGACATCGACGCCTTCGGCGCGCAAGATGTCGTAGGCCGTCGTCACGTGAAAGTAGAAATGCCCCTTGGCGAAGTGCAGCAGGTAGTCGCTGGCGGGCCAGGACACTTCGCCCAGCCGTACCGTCACCGTGATCGGACGTTCCGGGTTACCTTCGAGCTGTGCGGGTGTGATACCAGAAAGGAATTCAAGCGATGTTGCGATCCGAGTCCGCGCGCGCATGATCCCGTCATCGGGTTCTGGCGGCAGATCCGGGGGTGCGATTCCTGCCAGCCGCGCGGTGGCGCCCGCGGAGTGCTCGCAGGCCCGCACGATCTGCTGCCCGAACGTAAACATATCGGGCGCGAGACGGCGCTCCATCAGGTCTGCCTAGTCGAGGCCTTTCTCTTTGGCAAAAGTAGCGCCCTGTTGCAGGACATAGTCGAGATTGGTCAGCATCTGCTGAAAAACAGGCACTGAGATCTGATACATGGAGAACGACATGGTTGGGGCCTTGTCCGGGGTTAGTCGAAGCTGAAGCCGATGGTGCGGCAGCGGAAGTACAAGCCGCCATCCTGGATCACCAGGGACAGCATGGGCGTGTCGCCCTCGTTGCGATGTTCGTGCAGTTCGGCGGGCGGGGTGATCATCAGCGCGTACTGGTGCCAGTCCAGACGCTCGCCCTCGATCACGGAATGCACCCGCTCGACCTGAATCGGCAGGGTCAGCGCGACCGAATTGTGGCGATGGGGACGCTGCACGCTGTGGGGATCGAGGGTGTTCATCGCCAGCTTGATTGACGGGTGGGCGGCATCGGCGTTGCCGTTGCGCTCGCTGGTCAGGTGCAGGGCCCGGCCCGACCGGTCGGGATCGGAGGATTGTTCATCCCGCACCGCATCCATCTGCGCCCGGATTTCGGCCATGGGATAGCGGACGGCCTGGGTCGGCGCTTTGCCGGGTGTCGGAGCATCGAGGCCGTGAAAGGCCAGTTCCGGTTCGTTGGTAACCTGTAGCAGCACGGCATCTGCCGATCCGGCGGTCAGCCGGGTTTCGCCGCCGCCGGGCAGCGAAAACACGTCGCCGGTTTGCCAGGCGAAGGTTTCACCGGCCTTGGCGGCACGGCCCTCGCCCGCGATCACATAATAGAATTCGCCGCTCGCGCGGAACGCACCGGACAGGGTCTCGCCGGCGGCGATCCGGGCGTAGCGTGCGAGCATCAATGGCGTGGTGGCCGCTTCATCGAGGCCGATCTGCCGGCCGATATCGAGGGCAATCCAGCCGGTCGGTGTCTCGGGGTCCAGGGCCTGGTCGCGCTCGGCGACGAAGGCGTGCTGCGGGATCGGCGGGCGCTCCACCTTAAAGATATTGGCCGGGCTGTAGTAGCGCGCCCGTGCGGCGAACACATCGGTGCCCTTCGATTGCGGTGTCGATCCGTCCATCCGCGATTCTCCCCTGGGCTGCAAGTCTAGTCCATGCGGAGACGCCCTCCAATGGACTTGACCGCGCCGGGCTCCCGCCGTTCACTGCTGTGATGTCTGAGCTCGTCCCGGATACAATTGCACCGAAACCGGACCCGGTCGCGCGCGCGCAGGATCTGGGCCCCCGGCTTGCGGCCCGCGCGGAAGAAACAGAGGCGCTGCGCCGGTTGCCCGATGCGACCATTGCCGATCTGAAGGCAGCAGGTCTGCATCGTATTTGTCAGCCGACCCGGTTTGGCGGTTTTGAAACCCCGCTCGATGAAGCCTGTGACATCGTGGCCACGCTCTCGGGCGCCTGCGCGTCCACCGGCTGGGTCACCGGTGTCTATACCGATCACCAGATTCTCGTGGGCATGTTCGGGTCCGCCGCGGCGGAGGATGTCTGGGGCGACGATCTCGATGCGATGGTTTCGGCCGGGTTCACGCCGTCGGGTCAGGCACGACCCGTCGAGGGTGGCTGGGAACTGACCGGTCAGTGGGGCTGGGCCAGTGGCTGCGATCATGCCGCCTGGCTGATTCTGGTCACCTTGTTGCCCAGCGGAGAAAACGGCCGACCGGAACCGAACTACTGCCTGGTTCCCCGGTCCGAGGTGACGATTGAGGACAACTGGCGCGTGATGGGACTGGCCGGCACGGGCAGCAAGAACGTATCTGTGGAGAACGCGTTTGTGCCTGCATACCGGACCCTGCCCGGACGCCTCGCGGCTGCAGGCGGGCGCGGGCGCAATCAGATGGAAGGACCGGCCCTGTATCGGCTGCCGCACCCGCCCTGCGTGCCGTTTCTGCTGGTGACGCCGTCTTTGGGGATTGCGGAGAGCCTGCTGGCGCTGGTCACGGATAAAATGCAGGGGCGTGCCACACGCGGTGTGCCGATTGCCGAATTTCAGAGCCTGCAATTGCACATCGTCGAATCCGCCGCCGAGATCGACAGTGCGCGTCTTTTGCTGATGCGCGATACGGGCGAAGTCATGGCCGCCATGGAGGCGGGCCTTGAGCTCGACATGAATGAACGCGCCCGCAATCGCCGCGACCACGCCTATGTGGTCCGGCTGTGCCGTCAGGCGGTGGACCGGCTGTTCACGGCGGTCGGGGGACAGGGGGTGTTTCTCGACCACGTCGCGCAGCGGAAATTCTGCGATATCCACGCCATGAGCGGTCACCTGGCGCTCAACTGGGATATTGCCGGGACCACCTTTGGCCGGATTGCTCTGGGGCTCGAACCCGAAGCGCGGCTGATCTGACCATCATGTTCTATCAGGATCACACTCTTCTCGAGACGGTCGGCCAGCTTCTGGTCGCGAGCCTGTTTGTCGTCACCCTGGCGGTCAATGCGACCACCAAGGTCAAACAGCATGCCGACCGCATGGCGGCCATGAATGTACCGATGCCCTATGTGACCCTGTGGGCGGGGTTTGCCCTACAGGCCGTGGGCAGCGTGATGCTGGCGCTCGACTGGTACACGCAGGTTGGCGCGCTGATCCTGATCGTCTTTACGGCCCTGGCAACCGCGATCTTTCATCGGTTCTGGACCATGGACGACCCTCTGCGCCGTCATCTGCACCTGTCGTTTCTATTGTCGAATGTGGCAATCGTGGGCGCGCTGGTTCTGCTGATCGCGCGCTAACGCGACGATCACCCCATCCCGTCATGCCCGCGAAGGCGGGCGTCCATTATCACCGTGCTTCAATAAGGCATCCACCTGTGTTTATGGGTTCCTGACTTCACGGGAACAACGAAGCAGGGAATGGATGTAATAGTTTCAGCTCCGCTTCCGCCGAACGAGATCGCGCATTAACGCCCCTTCGCCATCTCCAGATAGGTCGTGTCGATGTAGTGCGCGGGGTCGTGCAGGTCGTCGGGGGCCGGGCCGAATGTCCGCCGCAGATCGAGCACGGTTTGAATGCCCGGCATATCGAAGCTCCCATCCCGCTGAAACCCGGTTTCAGGATCGAGGAAGACCTCGCAGGCAGCGTTGGCGACCTCCCGCGACATCTGGGGCATCTCGGCCGTGATCAGGTCGAGGGATCTCTCGCGGTTCTCTGCCTGGAAGCACCACGCTACAGCCTCGAGATAGGCCGCAATGAATCCGGCCAGGGTTTCGGCGTTTTCCTGTGCCCAGGCGATCCGCGCACCTCCGACCAGGCCCTGGTAACTGTCGAGAACGTCGCGCGCGCGGGCGAGAATATGGTGCCCCTTCGAAGCTCCCATCACCTCGAACGGCGTGACCTGCAATGTGCCCTTCTGTTCCGGGTGTTCCATCATGGCCTGCCAGCGCTGTAGCACGCCGCCGGTGGACATCCACTCGATCTCGTCCTCGCTGATGCCGTTGAGAGCCAGCATCCGGCGAAGCACGAAGGCAAAGCCGGTTGTCATGGCATCGACGGTCAGGATTTCGCCGCGCAGATCCTCGAAGCTCTGGATGTCCGGCTGGACGACGAGCCGCAGGAAGGCGTCGTCCGATCCCATGAAGGCAAACAGCTCCGTGTCGCCCTCGGCGGTGACCTCGCCCTGCTTTTCGCGATAGGCGATAATGTTGTCGATCGCCGTCATGATGATATCGAAGCGGCCGGCGGCCAGTCCGGTCAGCTGTTCGATGGAATTGGGGGTCATCACCAGTTCGGTTTCGATGCCCCGTGCGGCGAACAGGCCCTGTTGTTCGCCGACCCAGAGCGGCAGATTGATGGCTCCGGGAAAGGTATTGATGATCAACTTGTGCATGACGATCCTTTCATTCGGGTATCATCGGGTTTGCGATCCGGATCGAAAAGCGTTTTGTTGAGCCCGAAATGAATCAGCCCGTAACAATTACCTATGACGGCAGCAACACCATTGCGGTGGAGCCCGGGCGTGCGCTGCGTTTGAACAGCGCACCCTATCCGTTGTTTCGCGCGCCCGAACCGGCCAGCGTGTCCGATCCGGATGTGTGTCTGGATTTTCTCAAATCCCTGCATCTCAGCCTGTGCCCGGTATTCGACACACGCCTGCGGCGCTGGATGGGCCGTTACTTCGACGCGCTTCCGGTTCAGGCTGACCGGCATGCCGAATCGCTGCTTCCGGTTGCGGGCCTTGACCCGGCAACCGCACACCGCGCCTGGTGCTACACCGCGTATCGGCCGCTTTCCAACGCCCGCTTCGAATGGAACGGTGCGATGCAGGAGATTCCGGTTCTGCTGTGGCGCGACAGCGGACCGCTCGCCATCTGCTTCGAAGGCGCACCGGAAATTGATGCCCTGGACAGTGTTGTTTGTGATGACGCGTTGCTCGGTGCGCCGCCCGAAGACTTTCTGGCCGGGTTGGGCGGCGACGTCGCGCATTACTGGCAGGACGTCGCCGCACCCCGGCATCCGTTTGTGCGCAGCGCCCTGTCGGGGCTACGCGGCTGAGCCCTAGATGTTGAGCTCGAGGCAGTAGAGCCCGCCTGCGTGCCGGTCGACGCAATAGACGATCCGGTTTTCATCCACATAGACGTCGTTGATCTGCGCCGTCGCAACCGGGGAATTGTCCGGCTTGGGCGGCACGAAGTAGGCGACTTCCTTGGGCTGCAGCGGGTCCTTCAGGTCGAAAACACGGACACCGCCATTGAAGAAGGTGCCGAAGATCAGGTCATCCGACTGGAAGGACGGGCCCGGACGGTTTTCGTGCAGATTGTGTGCGCCAAACCGGCCGCCGCGATTGCGGAAGTCGTCGAGCGGCGGCATCGGCAGGGTGGCGATGGGCACCATGTTGTCTTCCTTGCGGGCATCCACGACCCAGGCCAGCTTCGGCCAGTCCATGGCGTCGTCCTTGATGCTTTCATCGGTGACAATCAGGATGTCCTTGCTGAACAGGGGCAGCACCGTATGGGCAAAGCCCGGATAGGGCGGATGCGGGTTCCACTCGCCGACAACCTGCGGGTTGGACTTGTCGGAGATGTCCATGATGAAGGTGCCGCCGTCCAGATAGCCGAGATACATGCGGTCGGGCCGTTGCGGGTACACGTTCGTGTTGTGGGCACGGAAGCCGGAATCGATATCCGGGTGGCGCGGGGGCGGCGGCACGTTGTCGCCTTCACGGGTGCCGGGATACCACCAGCGACCGACCTCGCTCGGCTTGGACGGGTTGCGCACATCGATGCAGCGATAGAACTGATCGTCCTTGGGATTGGTCGGCACAAAATCGTCCGAGCCGCCCGCGAAGTGCACATACTCGCCATCGGCAAACCAGAGCTGATGAACGCCGCGCGAATGGGGCCCCGAGCAGTCGAAGAAGGAGATCGATTTCGGATCTTCCGGGGTCGAAAGATCGAAGAGCTCGACACCCACCTTTTCCATGTTCACACCGGGGGTCTGATAGGCGACGGCCATGATGTCGCCGGTGACCTCCAGGGAGTTGGAGCGCATTTCCATCACCGGCAGATCGGTTTGTACGATGACCTTCGGCTTGCGCGGGTCGGTGACATCGACGCCGGTGAAGTTTTTGGGTGCCGATTCATGGGCCAGCCACATGATCCGGCGACCGTCCGGCGCGACCTGCATGGCCATGCCTTCGCCCATGCCGCCAAAGCCGACCAGTGTGTCCTGTGACAACAGGGTCATGTTGTGAATTTCCGCGTTCGCCATTTTTATCTCCTCGGGTGGATACCTGTCCGGCCGCGTGGCCGTTTACATCGTGGTTTGGGTTGCTTTCTGAATCGCCTGCCAGACCCGTTCGGGCGTGGCGGGCATGTCGATATGCGTGATCCCCAGGGGCCGCAGCGCATCGCAAACGGCGTTCATCACCGATGGCAATGCGCCGACGGTACCGGCCTCGCCGGCGCCCTTCAGGCCCATGGGATTGTTCTTCGACGGGACGTTGTGCTCGATCACATCGAAGGACGGAAAGTTGTCGGCCCGGGGCATGGCATAGTCCATGAACGAGCCGGTGAGAAGCTGTCCGCTGTCGGGATCATAGACAATCTCTTCGAGCAACGCCTGTCCGGCACCCTGGACCACGCCGCCATGGACCTGGCCCTTCACCATCATCGGGTTCAGGGCGACACCGACATCGTCCACCACCGTGTAGCGGATCAGTTCGGTGGTGCCGGTCTCGGGGTCGATCTCGACCTCGGCGACATGACAGCCATTCGGATAGGTGGGCCCCGGCGGCAGAATGATGGCGCTTTCCGACAGCCCGATCTCCAGCTCGCGCGGCATCTTGGCGGCCTGATAGGAGGCCCGGGCCACATCGATCAACGTGATCTCCCGGTCGGTACCCTGCACGGTGAACACGCCGTCCTCGAAGGTGATGTCTTCATCCGCAGCTTCCAGCAGATGCGCGGCGATCTTGCGGGCACGGTCGATGATCTTCTCCGAGGCCCGCAGCAGGGCCGCACCGCCGACGCTGATCGAGCGGGACCCGAAAGTGCCCTTGCCGTGATGCACCAGGTCGGTGTCGCCGTACTGCACCCGGATCGAATCGAACGGCACACCCAGTTTCTCAGAGGCGATCTGCGCGAAGGCGGTCTCGTGGCCCTGGCCGTGGGAATGGGTGCCCATCAGGACGGAAACGCCGCCATCGGTGTCGAACCGGACCGATGCGCTTTCCTCGTTGGGGATGGGCAGCGGGCCACCGGCGATCTCGATAACGCTCGCCACGCCCATGCCGCGCAGCTTGCCGCGTTCGGCGGCCTCGGCCCGACGGGCCTCGAAGCCATCCCGGTCGGCAGCGGCGATCGCGCGGTCGAGACAGGCCTCGAACTCGCCACTGTCATAGGTGAAGACGAAGCCGGTGTCGTAGGGCAAGGCCGAGGGCGGGATCATATTGCGCCGGCGGAGTTCGACCGGGTCGATGCCAAGTTCGTGGGCGGCCAGGTCGATGGTCCGTTCGATGGCATAGGAGGCTTCCGGCCGTCCTGCGCCCCGATAGGTCGCCGTGGGGCTCGTATGGGTATAGACCCCGCGCGCTTCGGCATGCACATGAGGCGTTGTATAGACCCCCGACAGACCGCCCAGATTGTTGGTGGGTGAATGGGGGCCGGCATTGCTCAGAAAGCCGCCCATCGCCGCGTCGGTCGATATCCGGAAGGCGAGAAACTTACCGTTCTCGTCCAGCGCGAGGGTCGTTTTCGATACGTTGTCGCGGGCATGGTAGTCGCTGGCGAGTGCTTCGCTGCGGGTGGCGGTGAAGCGAACCGGGCGTCCGGTGCGCTTCGCGGCCCAGAGGACAAGCCCGTGTTCGGCAAAGGTGCTGCCCCGCATTCCGAAGCCACCGCCCATATCGGGGGAGATCACCCGCAGCTTGCCTTCGGGAATCCCGAACACGTTCTTGGCGAGGTCCGAACGCATCCGGTGGGGTGACTGGACCCCGGCATAAAGCGTGTAGCGTTCTTCAAGCGGATCGTAGAAGCCGATGGCCGCACGCACTTCCATGGTGTTGGTTGCGACCCGGCTGATGGTGAAGTCGAGCTCGGTGACATGGGCAGCGGACGCGATCGCCGCGCTGGTGGCGTCCTTGTCGCCAAGGGAAAACACGAAACTCTCATTGTCCGCGACATTGTCCCAGACCTGTGCCCTGCCCGGTTCGCGCGCCCGGCCGGTCTCGGTGATGACGTCCTGGATGTCGTAATCGACCGAGATCGCCTCCGTGGCATCGACGGCCTGGGCAGAGGTCTCGGCGATAACGGCGGCAACGGCCTGTCCCACCAGATGGACCTCGCCATCGGCCAGCAGCGGATAGGGTGGCTCGACCATGGGCGAACCGTCGCGCTGCTGACGCTTGACGGTCACCGAAAGCCCGCCGATGCCGTCAGCCTTCAGATCCTCGGCTGTCAGCACCGCGATCACACCCGGCATAGATTGTGCCGCGCTGGTGTCCATGGCGGTGATCCGGGCGGCAGCATGGGGCGAGCGCAGCACCGCCATGGTGGCGGCACCGGGCACCTTTCGATCGTCGGTATAGTTGCCCTGACCGGTCAGCAGCCGCTGGTCTTCGACACGGGGCACCGACTGGCCGATGCCATATTCACGCATCAGCTGTCCCCGGGACGCGCCGGGGTTTGTGACTCCTGCCCAACAACAACCAGCATCAGACCTTAATCATCCTTGTTGACGGCGCCCTCTGCCAGCTTGGCTTCGCCCTCTTCCACGGCCTTGTCCCACGCCTTCGGCTTGAAGGCGTAGTAGAGCGCGATGACGATCATGGCGATGATCACCACCGATATCCAGCGGCTGAAGATGAAGGTGAAGGGGCTGTCGTCGGACACGATCAGAACGTTGCGCAGGCCTTCCTCGGCAATCGGGCCGAGGATGATGCCTAGCAGGATACCCGCCGGCGAGAAATTGTACTTGTGCGCCAGGTATCCGATGATCCCGAAGGCCACCATGATCCAGACATCCCACGGGTTGCCGCTGGCGGCGAAGGTGCCGACCACACAGAAGACCATGATGATCGGGGCCAGCAGACCGCGGGGAAACAGGGTGACATAGGCCATGGTCCGCGCCATCACGGCGGCGATCCCGCCCATGAAGAAGTTGGCGAGGATGAAGCCCCAGATCACCGTGAAGATGACTTCGGGTGAATCCCGGAACAGGCGTTCGCCCGGCTGCAGGCCGTGGATCATCAGGGCGCCCAGAATCACCGCAGCGGAAATGCCGCCGGGAATCCCGAGCACGAACATCGGGATCAGGGAGGTGCCCGTGACCCCGTTGTTGGAACCCTCTGTGGCGGCAAGGCCCTTGACCTCGCCCTCGCCGAATTTGTCCCCGGCTTTACCGCGCTGGATTTCCCAGGCATAGGCGATCCACTGGGCCACACTGGCACCGGCAGCGGGCACGATGCCCATCACCAGCCCGGTCACCCAGCCACGAACCAGAGACCAGCGGCAATGCATGATCTCCTTCCAGCGCGGCATGATGTTCCAGCTCAGTTTGGTCGTGCCGGAAATATTGGATTTCGGGCTGCCCTCACACAGGGTCAGGGCCTGGGCAAATGCGAACAGGCCGATCACGGCCGGCAGAATGCCGACGCCCGAAAGCAGACCAGTCATGCCGTAGGTGAATCTGGGAAAGGCTGAAGCAGCGTCCACGCCGATCGTGCTGACGAGCAGACCGAAAAGCCCGGCAATCAAACCTTTCAGGACGGAGCCGAAGGAGACCGCCGCGATCGCAGTCAGGCCCAGAAGGGCGACCACGAAAAACTCCGACGGCCCGAACAGCAGCGAAATCTTCGCCAGCGGCGGGGCCAGATACATCAGCGCGAACCCGCTGATCAGCCCGCCCATCACCGAAGCAAAGGTAGACATGCGGATGGCTTCGGTGGCCCGGCCGCGCTTGGTCATCTCGTAGCCTTCGATGGCCGAGGCCGCCGAGGCCGATGTCCCGGGCGCACGTAGCAATATGGCGGTAAACGAGCCGCCATAGATGCCTGCGGCGTAGGTCGAGACCATCAGGATGAGGGCGGTATCGGCCGGCCAGTTGAAGGAAATCGGGATCATCAGGGCGATCGCCATGGGCGGCCCGAGGCCGGGGATGGCTCCGATGATCAGTCCCACAATGATGCCGACCAGCATCGCGCCGATATTGGCGAGGGTCAAAACGTTGGCAAGAAACTCAAGACTTTCCATGATCTTTCTCCGCCGACGCTAGAACAGGAGGCCTTCGGGGAGAAACGCCCCGAGAGCCACCGTGAAAAACACATAGAGCAACGGAAACAGGATCACGGCGGTGAGCACGATCATCTTGTGATCGCGCAGGCCGGTCATGTAGGTCGCGATGAAATAGAAGATGAAGGAGCTGACGTAGAAGCCGATCTCGAAGACGGCGAAGGCATAGGCCACGCCGACGATCATGACGTAGAACGGCTTCCAGGCGAAATACGAGAAATCGAAATTCACCATGCCCTTCAGGCGTTCCCGGTCCTTCGCGGTGAAGCTGCGCAGCAGCATCCCGAAGGCCAGTACCATGATCCCGATCTGGGCGAATTGCGGAAAGGCCCCGGAGCGCTGGGGCCAGCCTGTTGACTGGGTGTACATGAACCCGCCGGCAAGGATCAGTGCTACTGCAACGATCCGCTCGGCCATCAGTCTCGTCATGAGATCTCCCCCCCGGATGTCTCGTGAACTTCTTGAGAGGGGATCACACGCCCTGCCGGTTCATCCGGCAGGGCGTGCGGCCCGGGACGTGCATTTGTCCCATCCCCCAAAGCCGAAGCGTGCGTCTTACTGGACGCCTTCCTGCTTCCAGTAGGCGGCCTGCTCGGCGACCTCCTGGCCCGCGCGTAGAAGCTTCCACATCTCCTCGCCTTCGGCGAACTGGAGGTGGTTCTTGTTGGCTTTTTCCTTGGCGATGTACTCGGGGTTCGCCATGGCGCGCTTGATCGCGTCGAGATAGATCTGACGCTTTTCCTCTTCCAGGCCATTGGCCGTGGCCAGCGTGCGGCCAGCATAGGTGATGTTACGCTTGCCGGTGATTTCCTCGAAGGTCGGCACGTCCGGTAGCAACGACCAGCGTTCCGGATGCAGCACGGCGATCGGACGCAACAGGCCCTCTTCGATCGGGTTGATGAAGAAGCCGACATTGGCCGCGATCAAATCCACATGACCGCCCAGCGCAAGCTGGATTTTGGAATTATCGCCACGGCTGGTTACGAACTTCGCCTTGAAGCCGGGTACCGCCTGCTGTGCGAAGGCCACACCGATGTGGTCATCGCTGCCGAAGCTGCCCGGCGCAACGATGATCGGCTGCTTTTGGGCATATTCGAGGACGTCGTTGAGGTCCTTGAAGCGGTCATCATCGGCACGGACGAGCCACAGACCCGGATCGTAGGAGTGCCAGGCCAGGAAGTTGAAGGATTCCAGCTTTTCCGAACGCTTCATGTCCGGGTTCAGGAACGAGAAGATGTGCGGAATATTGACCACGGCGAGTTTGTGGTCGTCCCGGCGCGGGTTCCAGTCGTTGACGACCTGGCTCCACGACACCCAGCCGCCACCGCCGGCGACATTGGTGACCTTGACCGGCTGACCGAGTTCTTCGGCCAGGTACGGCGCGAACAACCGGAAGGTGCGGTCTGCGCCGCCGCCCGGTGCGAACGGCACCTGAAGCTGGACCGGTTTGCTGGGGAAATCCGCGGCCGATACGGACGCCGGACCCACTGCGGTCAGGCCGAATACGGCGAGTGCAGCTCCCGCCAGAAGCGGTACTTTCTTAAGTTTGAACATGTGACGAACCATCCCATTTTGAGTTTCTGGTTTTTTATGACCGCGAAACTCTAGCGGGTCATGGCCGGGGGGAAAACGCCTAAACGAAAAAATTTTATTTTAGGAAATCAACCCATACGCGAGCACCGCCTTATTCGGCGGCATCCGCGGCTGTGCGGGTGGGTTCGCGTCCGGCCTTGGCGGCCTCCTCGGCGGAGAAGTTCAACTCCACCTTGATGCCGTTGATCGGCTCCATGAAGAACAGTTGATAGAGCGACTGATCGTGGGCCTGACGCTCGTTGTACTTGATGCCGTTCTTGTCGAGGCGTTCGGTGAATTCGACGAGACCCGAGCAGTTAAAACACACATGGTCGATGCGGCCGGAACCGGTATTGGCTTCTGCTTCGGCTGCCGCGCTGTCGTCACCCGGGCGCAGATACTCGTTCTGATGGTCGGAGTGATTGGCCTTGCCGATATGCACCACGTCCTGGTCGCCGATATAGAGCCAGTGGACGGGGAACCCGAATTCCGGGTGGTCGCCCGAACGGAAGCCGAGATTGTCCACCCACCAGTCGCGCGTTCCGTCGGGATCGTGGGTGAGGATCAGAATGTGTTCCATGAAGTTCAGGCCCATGGTTCGGCTCCGTGTCTGGAAGTGTTGCGTTGGCGCGATTGTGGCGCAGCCGGTCTGCGGTCTCAACCGGCGAATGGGCACAAATTCTGTCCGGTTATGCGGCTAATCGCGCCGCTACTCCAGCGGTTGGGCGTCCAGCAGGATGCCCGCGAGCAGGCACGGTTCCTCGGTCCGGTTCGACCAGGCATGGATGGTGCCGCGCTGAACGCAGATATCCCCGGCCTTCAGGCAGACTTCCGAATCGTCGAGGATCAGCCAGATTTCGCCTGAAATGACGATGAGATAGTCGACCGTCCTGGTCTTTTGCATGCCCTGGTGTTCACGCCCGTCGAGCCGCTCGCCTGCGCCCATTTTCTCGAAATACTCTTTCATCTGATCGTAGTTGCGCTGGGAATCCGGC
>JAYQBG010000006.1:74926-82150 GCA_038137215.1 Alphaproteobacteria bacterium | reverse complement strand
GCCGGCGGGAATGGAGCGGCTCAGCCAGACATCGGATAGGCGTACATTCTCCTGGCCCTGGGGCGTGAGCACATGGCCCATATCCGGCGTCATGGTTTCGTCGATGATGACAACGGCCTTGCCGTCATCGTCGTGGCCGGTGATCACCCGGCGGATATTGCGTGGCATGAATTCTTCCCCTCAGTTCTTGTCCGGTGTCTGGCGGTCGCGCCAGTCGGCCGGTTTGACAATACGGTTGCGCAGAACGCCGATCCCCTCGACATCCAGCTCGATGGTATCGCCGTCCGACAGATACTTGTTGTGCTCCAGGCCGCAGCCGCTCGGCACGGTGCCGGATCCGAAAATCTCGCCGGGCTGGATCGTCTGGTTGCGGCTGAGATGGGCCAGCACGCCTTCGAATTTGTGATCCATCATGCCGGTGTTGCCCCGGCTCCATTCCTCGCCGTTGATCCGCGCGGTCATGGTCAGGTTGTAGGGGTCCGGAAGTTCATCCGCCGTCACGATGCAGGGTCCCATGGCGTTGCCCGCATCGAAATCCTTGCCCGGACCGCCCATGCCGGCGCCCGAGCGAATCTCGACGGCCTGAATGTCGCGGGCGCTAACATCGTTGAAGATGGTGTAGCCGAAGATGTGCTGCCCGGCGTCCTCGGCGCGAATGTTCACGCCGGCGCGCCCGCTCACCATGGCCCATTCCAGTTCGTAATCCATCCGGCGGCACATCCATCGCCGCGGCGGGATCATCCTCGCGTTCGGATAGGCGCGTGTATCGGACCTGGCGGGCATTGCGGAGGTGCTGCAGGAAACAGGCGCAGTCCCGCAGGCGGCGCGGGTTGGGCAGGGGTGCCTGCAGGTCGATCGCGTCGCGCGCGATCCGGGCTTCGGCCACGCCCTCGTGACGCACCCTGTCGGTCAGCCCCCGGGCCGGAATGGTCCAGCCAGCGTTGTGTTCACGTGGCAGTATGGAAAAACATGGTTAAGGAATACTTGCCGATGTTAACCATGTTTTATCGAAGCAGAACCTAGTTTTGCCGAAACAGCGAAATCGGTCGGTGCCTACGTCATGCCGACACGGGCCGCAGATCAATTCGGAGGGATGCTTTCATGGCACCGCGTACCCAGACCCGAACAAACAAGCTGGTCAACAAATCGGCTCAGCTGGCGAAGAAAAACCTTGGTGCGAAAGAAGGCCGGGCCTGTGCGGATTTTCTCAAGGCCTTCTACGCCAATGTGCCGCCGGTCGATATCGAGTCCTCTGATGCGGAAAGCCTTTATGGCACCGCGGCGTCCTTCTGGGCATTTGCCCAGAAACGTCAGCCCTGCGAACCTTTGATCCGGGTCTTCAACCCGCGTCAGGAGACCCATGGCTGGGAATCCTCCCATACGGTAATCGAGGTTGTGACCGATGATATGCCGTTTCTGGTCGATTCCCTGACCGCGGAACTGAACTATCAGGGGTCGATCGTTCACCTGGTCATCCATCCGATTTTCTGCATCACGCGCGACTCAAAGGGCCGGTTGACCGATTTCGTGCCGGGCACCGGGGCCGGGGGCAAGCCCGAAAGCTTCATGCATATCGAGGTCAGCGAACAAACTGACCCCGCCGTTCTGGCACGCATGACCGCGCGGATCGAACAGGTGCTCGAGGATGTCCGCGCCGCCGTTGAAGACTGGCCCGAGATGAAGGCGCGCGTGGGCGAGTTGATCGAGGAGCTCGAATCCCAGCCCCCGAAAAAGATTGCCAAGACCGAGGTTGCCCAGACCCGCGAGTTCCTGGAATGGCTGAACGACGATCATTTCACCTTCCTGGGGTACCGCGAGTACAGCCTCACGGGCTCGGGTGCCAAACAACGTCTCAAGACCCGGCCCGGTGGCCTGGGGGTCCTGCGCGATGCGTCCCGTCACATCTTCGAGAACTGGGCCGATGATGCGCCGCCGCCCGAAGACGTGCGCTCCTTCATCCGTCAGCCCCGGCTGGTGATGCTGACCAAGGCCAACCAGCGCGCCACGGTGCATCGCCGGGTGCATATGGATGTGGTTGGTGTGAAAACCTATGACAGCAGCGGCAAGGTCACCGGCGAGCGGATGATCGTCGGCCTGTTCACATCGGCCGCCTACAGCTGCTCACCCATGTCGATCCCCATGCTGCGTGGCAAGATCGAGGCCGCTCTGACCCAGGCGGAATTTCCGCCATCCAGCCATGACGCCAAGGCGCTTGCGCATATTCTGGAAAACTATCCGCGTGACGAGTTGCTGCAGATCGAGCCGGACAACCTGCTGGAAAACGCGCTCGGCATCCTGCATCTCCAGGAGCGTCAGCGGACCGCACTGTTCATGCGCGAAGACCCGTTCAAGCGCTACCTGACAGCTCTGGTGTTCGTCCCGCGTGACCGCTACGACACCGATCTGCGCGTGAAGCTCGCCTCCATCCTGGAAGAGGAGTTCGAGGGTACCCTGTCGGCGTTCTATCCGGAATTCGGAACCGAATCGGTGCTCGCCCAGATCCTGTTCGTGATCAAGACAGGACCCGATGGAATCCCCGCCTACAACATTGAAAAGATTGAGGCCCGTCTCCGGGAGGCCACCCGGTCCTGGGAAGACCGGCTGCGGGATGCCCTGACCGCGGCGCGCGGCGAAGAATCCGGACTGGTGATGTTCCAGCGATACGGCCAGGCCTTCACTGCTGCCTATCGGGATCGCTACAGCCCGAGCGACGGGGTTGCTGATATCGAACTGATCGATGCGGCCCGGATATCCGACGGGCTGGAGCTCAACCTCTATCGCCCCGAGGACGAGCCGGACACCTCGGTGCACCTCAAGCTGTATCGTGCGGGCACACCGATGCCGCTTTCGGATGTGATCCCCATGCTCGAAAACATGGGTCTCAAGGTGATCGGCGAAGAGCCGTTCGAAGTGAACTATCTCTACGGTGAACACACCGGCGAGATCTGGGTGCATGACTTCGCGATGGAGTCGAGCAGCGGCGCGGCGATCGATCTGAAAACCGTGCGCGAGCCGTTCCACGAGTGCTTTGCCCGCGTCCTCGAAGGACAGATCGCCGATGACGGATTCAACAATCTGGTGATGGGGGCCGGGCTGACCTGGCGCGAAATTCTGGTGCTGCGGGCCTATTGCAAATTCTTGCTGCAAAGCCGGATTCAGTTCTCGCAGACCTATATGGAAGAAACGCTGGCGAAGAACCCCGCGCTCGCCGGATATATCGTGGCTCTGTTTTTCGCGCAGTTTGATCCGGAGCGGGCCGGTACGCCCGCCATGACGCGGCGTATCAAGAAGCTGCGTGCACAGATCGCCGAGGGCCTGGATGCCGTCGTCAATCTGGATGAAGACCGGATCATTCGCCGTTTTCTCAATGCGGTCGAATCGACCCTGCGGACGAACTTCTTCATGACCGAGGAAGATGGCGAGCCGAAATCCTACGCTTCCTTCAAGATCGACAGCCGAAACGTCGAGGACCTGCCCGAACCGCGCCCGATGAAAGAGGTCTTTGTCTATAGCCCGCGCATGGAAGGCTGCCATCTGCGTGGCGGAGATGTTGCGCGTGGCGGGTTACGCTGGTCGGACCGGCGCGAGGATTTCCGGACCGAAATCCTGGGGCTGCAGAAAGCCCAGACCGTCAAGAATGCGGTGATCGTGCCCGTGGGCGCCAAGGGCGGCTTCGTCTGCAAGGCGCTTCCGGCGCCAACCGGCGATCCCCAGGCCGACCGTCAGGCAACCCAGGAAGAAGTCGTGGCCTCCTACTCGACATTGATCCGCGGCCTGCTCGACATCACCGACAACTTCGTCGATGGCAAGATCGTCCCGCCATCCGATGTTGTACGGCTGGATGACGATGACCCCTATCTGGTTGTCGCCGCCGACAAGGGCACGGCCACCTTCTCCGATATCGCCAACGGCATCAGCCAGGATTACGGCTTCTGGCTGGGCGATGCCTTCGCTTCGGGGGGGTCGGCCGGTTACGACCACAAGAAGATGGGCATCACGGCCAAGGGCGCATGGGAATCCGTCAAGCGTCATTTTCGCGAGATGGGTCACGACACCCAGACCCAGGACTTCACGGTGGTCGGTGTGGGCGACATGTCCGGTGACGTGTTCGGCAACGGCATGCTGCTGTCAAAACACATCCGGCTGATTGCCGCTTTCAACCACCTGCATATTTTCTTCGATCCGGACCCGGATCCGGCGAAGAGCTTCGCCGAGCGGGAGCGGCTCTTTGAACTGCCACGCTCGAGCTGGGCGGATTACGACACCAAACTGATCTCGAAGGGCGGTGGGATTTTCGATCGCAAGGCGAAGTCGATCAAACTGACGCCGGAGATGAAGGCAGCCATCGGCGTGTCACGGGATTCGATGACCCCCAATGAGCTGATCCAGGCGATCCTCGTTGCGCCCGTCGATCTGCTCTGGTTCGGCGGGATCGGTACCTACATCAAGTCGTCGGATGAATCCCATGGTGATGCCGATGACCGTTCGAATGATGCCCTGCGCGTCGATGCCGAAACGCTCAATTGCAAGGTTATCGGCGAGGGTGCCAATCTGGGTGTGACCCAGCGGGGGCGGATCGAATACGCCCGCCATGGTGGGCGAATTAACACGGACTTCATCGACAACTCGGCCGGCGTGGATTGCTCGGACCATGAGGTGAATATCAAGATCGCTCTCGACGATGTGGTCTCGAACACGGATATGACCCTGAAGCAGCGCGACGCTCTTCTGGTGCGGATGACCGATGAAGTCTCCGGCCTTGTGCTCAACGACAACTATCTCCAGACCCAGACCATCTCTCAGGCTGAGCGCCGGGCTTCGGACTCCCTGGAAGCGCAATGGCGTGTGATCCGGGCGCTGGAACGCCGGGGATTGCTCGACCGGGCGATTGAGCATCTGCCCGACGATGAAGACATGGCCGATCTGCAGGCCGACGATCTGGGGCTGACGCGCCCGGAATACGCGGTGCTCTTCTCCCATGCGAAAATTGCGCTCTACGGCGATCTGCTGCCGACGAAAGTGCCTGACGACCCCTATCTCACCAAGGACCTTGCGCGCTATTTTCCCAAGCCGCTGCGCGAGAAATTCAGCGCTCAGGTGGTGCGGCACCGCCTGCGCCGCGAGATCGTGGCGACCTATCTGACCAACTCCCTGGTCAACCGGGTGGGTGCCACATTCGTGCAGGATTTGCAGGAACGCTCGGGCGCCGCACCGGACGATATCGCGCGGGCTTATGTCATTGCCCGCGATGTCTTCGAGCTGCGCCCAGTCTGGCGTGACATCGAATCCCTCGATCTGCAGGTCGATGCGGCGGTCCAGCTCGATACGGCACATGAGCTCGAGATGCTGGTGGAGCGCATGACGGTCTGGTTCCTGAACCATGCGCGCCGTCCGCTGAATATCGAAGCAACCATCGAACACTATGCGCCGGGTATTCGTGAACTGGTGGAGAATCTGCCCGAGATTGTGGCCGATGAGGATCGCCGGGATATTGAGACCGAAACCGATCGCATGATCGCGCTGGGTGTACCCAAGGCGCTAGCCCGAAAGGTGTCCAGCCTGGAAGTGCTGGCCGCGGGCGGCGATGTTGTGCAGATCTCGCGGTACTCGCAGGTGCCGGTGCTCGATACGGGCCGGGTCTATTTCGATCTCGGTGCGCGGCTCGGAATCGACTGGTTGCGTCATGCCGCGCGTGCGGTGGAGCCGGCCTCGGACTGGGAGCGGTTGGCTGTCGAGTCGATTGTCGATGACAGCTACCGGCACCAATCGGGCCTGACCAACCATGTTCTGGATGTTGCCGGCGGTGGCAAGCTTGGTGCCCGGGCGGCTGAAGGGGTCATCGCGACCTGGATCGATTCGCGGAACGGGGCGGTCGAACGCACGGTCCAGTTGCTCGACACGTTGCGTGAAAACGAGACCGTCGATCTGGCGATGTTGTCCGTGGCAAATGGGCAGTTGCGGAGCCTGCTGGCCAAATAGCGCGGCGCGGTGCGCATGGCGCGCATCGCGGGACTGGGTTAAGACGTGTTGTCGGCATATCCCGCCGGCGATCGTAATCGGATCTGTCCGTGAGCCAAAACCCTGCCTCTCCGGCCGGGAACCTGGCGGTTCTCGCAGCGCTTGCCGCCTGTCTTTCGACAGCGCTGGGGGGATCGGCTTTCGTGGCGATCCGCTTTCTGGTCACGGAGACCGAGCCGGTCACCATTGCCTTCTTGCGAAACTTTGTGGCTGCGGTGGTGCTGACGGCGATCGCGCTGCTGGTGGTGCGGCGCTGGCCGACCCCGCGCGAGCTGTTGGTGATGGGGGCCATGGGCGCGCTGTTCTTTGGCGGGCGGCAGTTCATCTTTTCCAATGCGCTGATCTACACAAACTCTTCCCGTGGGGCGCTGGCCTATACCACCGCGCCGTTCATGACCCTGCTGATCGCGGCCGCCTTCGGAATCGAAGCGCCGACGCGGCAGAAGATTGTCGGGATCGTCATCGCCACCCTCGGTGTGGTCGTGGCGCGGGGGCAGAGCGCCAGCGCGCCGCCGGGGGGGGGCCTGGATCGGCGACGGGTTGATTCTGGTGGGGCCCTGATCACGGCCGTGTACGGGGTCTGGTCGAGCCGCGCCCTGAAAGGCCATTCGCCGCGGGTGGCGGTGGTCACCGGTGTCGTGCCCGGCTCGTTTCTGCTCTATCTCTTCGTGATGGCCAGCGGTGCACCGGCATTCACCCCGGACCTGTCTCCCACCGGATGGGCCGCGATGGCGTTTCTCGGCATCGGGGCCGCGGTTATTTCCTATTCGCGCTGGCCCTGGGCACTGCAGAACACGACACCGACACTCGTGGCTGTGGCACTGCCTATGAACCCGCTGATGGCGTTGGTCTGGGGCGCTGGTCTTCTCGGTGAAAATGTGACGCCCGAGATGATCGCGTGCTTCGTCCTGGTGATCACCGGTATTGCGGCCGCCAACTGGCTACGCCGCAGAGTGGTGGCCTGAACATGCCGTCCGGATCTTCGGGCCGTCTGGCTTTCTGGGCCGCCATTGCCGCTGTCGTTGCGCCGTTTGCAGCCGGCACGACACTCGGGGCTATCCGTTTCGTTTCGGACGCGCTGGACCCGCTGTTGATCACCATTCTGCGTATGGGGATCGGTGCGATGGTCCTCTTGCCGCTGGCGCTTGTTTTTGCGCGCGGCTGGCCACGCGGCCGGGATTTCTGGGTCATCATCGGGTTCGGGGT
>JAYQBG010000006.1:24900-74826 GCA_038137215.1 Alphaproteobacteria bacterium | reverse complement strand
TCGGGGTTGCCACCGGCGGCGTTGCCCTTGCGCTCTGGCAGGATGCGAGCGCCATTCCCGGCGGCTGGCGTGGCGATCTTCTGATGCTCGCGGCCTCCGCGGTTCTGTCGGTGTACAACGTGGCAACCCTAAAGGTGATCCGGCGATATCCGCCCTTGATCTTCGTGGTCTGCAACCTGTTGCCCGGCGCCGCGATGCTTTCGGTGATCGGTGTTGCGAGCGGCGTTTCGTTTTCGGCGATACCGCTTTCCGGCAGCGGATTCTGGGCGGTGCTGTATATCGGCATAATGGGCAGTGCGCTGACCTATTTCCTCTGGCTCTGGGCGCTGCGGCACACAAGCCCGACTCGGGTGGCCATCGGGCTGACCATGAACCCGGTCGGCGCGCTTATGGCGGCTGCTATCATCCTCGATGAAACCATTACCAGCGGCGTCTGGGTCGGACTGGCCTGTATCGCCAGGGGGATCCTGTTGACCAACTGGCAATTGCAGGACCAGCCGCAACGCGAGGCAAGCTATGGCAATTGATGATCCGCGAGGTGCTCCACCGCCGCTTGATCGCCGTGCGATTGGGTCCTGGTGTGTGTTCGACTGGGCGAATTCACCCTTTCCGGCGGTGATTCTCACCTTCGTGATCCCGGCCTATTTCACCCAGGCGGTGATGGACGACCCGGCCCGCGCGACCTCTCTCTGGGCGATGATGACCGGGATCGCCGCCCTGGCGATTGCGCTGCTCAGCCCCGTGCTGGGCGCGATTGCCGATCAGGGCCGGGCCCGAAAACCCTGGCTGGCCTTCTTCACCTTCGTCATGGCGGCCGGTTCGCTGCTTCTCTGGTTTGTCGCGCCCGATGAGTCCGACGCCACGCTCCTGCTGGTGCTGGTCGGGGTGACGGTTGTGGCCTTTGAGCTGTCGATGGTGTTCTGCAATGCCCTGCTGCCCAATCTTGTCCCGTCCCACTGGCTCGGCCGGATATCCGGCTGGGCCTGGGGCTTGGGCTATCTGGGCGGGGTCGGCGGATTGCTGCTGGTGCTGTTCGTTTTCGTGCAGGTGGAAACACCGCCCTTCGGGCTGAGTGCCGCTGCCGACAAGCTTGAGAATGTACGCATGTCCGGGCCGGTGGTGGCCGCCTGGCTGTTGTTGTTCTGTCTGCCGCTGTTCCTCTGGACCCCGGATCCCCGCGGGCGCGGACTGCCCATGGGCAAGGCCGTACGGACGGGACTCGTCGAAATCTGCTCCACGCTTCGCAATTTGCGCCATTACCCGCAGCTCTGGCGCTACCTGCTGGCACGGATGCTGTTCACCGATGGTCTGAACACGCTGTTCGCCTTTGGCGGCGTCTTCGCGGCGGGCACCTTCGGAATGCCCGTGGCCGAAGTGATTATCTTCGGGCTGATTCTGAACGTTACAGCGGGCCTTGGCGCTTTTGCCTTCGGCTGGGTCGATGACAAGATCGGCGCCAAGCGGACGATCCTGATCGGGATTGTAGGCATCGTGATCGTTGGCATTCCGTTGCTGCTGGTTGAATCGAAGCTCGCCTTCTTCGTGCTCGGATCAACCCTGGGGATTTTCTTCGGACCGGTGCAGGCCGCCAGCCGGTCCCTGATGGCCCGGATCATTCCTCAGGGAACCGAGAGCGAGATGTTCGGGCTCTATGCCCTGTCCGGGAAGGCGACGGCATTCGTGGGGCCGTGGATGGTGGCGGTGGTCACGGCGGCGAGCGGCAGCCAGCGCTGGGGCATGGCCACGGTCCTGCCCTTCCTGATTCTGGGCGGGTTGCTGCTCTGGCTGACCGTGCGGGACGTTCCGCCCGAGGCGCCGGTCACAGACGTCTAGGCTTCAGCCCGACAGTTTGACGGCCGTGCCGGTGGCCACCACCATCAGCATCGAACCCTTGTCCCCGACCACCTCATAGTCGACGCCCAGCCCGATGATGGCCTGGGCACCGCGCGCGACGGCGTCGGCTTCGATGGCTTCGAGAGCGGCTTCGCGTGCCGAAGCGAGCACCTTCTCGTAGCTTCCCGAGCGCCCGCCCACCACGTCGCGGACCGAGGCGAACATGTCACGGACGATGTTCGCGCCCACCACGGCTTCCCCGGCGCACACGCCCAGATACGCGGCGATGTTCCGGCCCTCGACACTGCTGGTCGTCGTAATGATCATATTTCGCTCCTAGTGACGGAAGTGGCGCATGCCGGTCAGCACCATGGCGATTCCGGCTTCGTCGGCCGCCGCGATCACCTCGTCGTCGCGGACCGATCCGCCCGGCTGGATCACGGCGGTGGCCCCGGCCTCGATGGTGGTCAGGAGCCCGTCCGGGAAGGGGAAGAACGCATCCGAGGCCGCGACCGACCCCTGGGTCAGCGCTTCGGATTCGCCGGCGGCCTTGGCAGCTTCTTTCGATTTGTGCGCCGCGATCCGCGCCGCATCCACCCGGCTCATCTGTCCGGCGCCGATGCCCACGGTGGCACCGTTCTTGGCATAGACGATGGTGTTGGACTTGACGTGCTTGCCGATGGTGAAGGCCAGCAGCATGTCGGCGATTTCCTGTTCGCTCGGTTGCCGCTTGGTCACCACCTTGAGATCGTTCGCCGTGATGTGTCCGGCATCGCGATCCTGCAGCAGGAAGCCACCGGCGAGCGGCTTGAGCATCCGGCCGGTCGCACGGGGGTCGGGCATCTCTCCGGTGAGCAGCAGGCGCAGGTTTTCCTTGCCGGCAAAGACCTGGCGCGCGTCGTCATCGGCGTCCGGCGCAATCACCACCTCGGTGAAGATTTCGGTGATGGCCTCGGCGAGCGGGCCCGTCAGGGTCTTGTTGGCGGCCACAATTCCGCCAAAGGCGCTGACCGGATCGCATTTGCGTGCCGCGCGATAGGCCCCGACCAGGTCGTCACCGGTGGCCACACCACAGGGATTGGCATGTTTGATAATGGCAATCGCGGGTGATTCGAACTCGGCAGCCAGTTCGAAGGCGGCGTCCGCGTCGCCCAGATTGTTGTAGCTCAGCTCCTTGCCCTGGACCTGTTCGGCCTGGGCGACACCGGGCCGGGCCGGTCCGCCGATATACAAGGCCGCGTTCTGGTGCGGGTTTTCACCGTAGCGCAGGACGGCCGCACGCTTGCCGGAGGTGACATGGGTTTCG
Organism: Alphaproteobacteria bacterium; assembly: GCA_038137215.1. Classification (GTDB taxonomy): domain Bacteria; phylum Pseudomonadota; class Alphaproteobacteria; order UBA6615; family UBA6615; genus JABJAG01. The sequence continues at coordinate 71,687 of JAYQBG010000006.1, read as the reverse complement.
GGAAAATCTTCGCCCAGTTCGCCCGACAGCCAGGCGGTGATCGCACCGTCATAGGCGGCGGTGCGGGCATAGGCCTTGGCGGCCAGCCGGCGGCGCAGCTCTGCGGGCAGCTTGCCGTTGTTGGCGTCCAGCGCGGCGACGATCGCGTCATAGTCGGACGGGTCCGTGACGACAGCCACATGTGCGTGGTTCTTGGCGGCCGCGCGGATCATGGCTGGTCCGCCGATGTCGATATTCTCGACACAGTCGTCATAGCCCGCACCGGACGCGACGGTCGCCTCGAACGGATAGAGATTGATGACGATCAGGTCGATGGCCCCGATGTCATGGTTCTCCATGGCCGCCTGGTCTTCGGGATGGTCGCGCCGGGCGAGAATGCCACCGTGAATTTTGGGGTGCAGAGTTTTGACCCGACCGTCCATGATTTCGGGAAAGCCGGTGTGGTTGGCGACCTCGACCACGGGGACGCCCGCCTCGGCCAACGCTTTTGCCGAGCCACCGGTCGAAAGGATTTCGATGTTGTGACGGGCAAGGGCTGCGCCGAGCTCCGTCAGGCCGGCCTTGTCGGATACGGATACGATTGCGCGCGTGATCTGCGCGTCTGAATTGTTGGGCACCGGTAATCGTCCTTCGTATGTGCTGGGGTGAGGTTCTTTCCGGGCCAGGGACGGAACGCTTTATTTGGCCGCAGCCGTATCGGGATGCGGGGTTTCGGATTGGAATTCGGGTACGAGATGCGCCAGCTGGGCGCGGCAGGTCGTGTTGTCGCCGTTTCGTGCGGCGCTGATCAATTCGTCGATGGCGCGCTCAAGGACCGCCCGGTCCGCCACTCGCGGCATGGCCAGGCGGATGGCATCGTTGCCGGTGGGTGCCAGGCTTTCGGCGTCGTGGAAGAGTTCCTCGAATAGCTTCTCGCCATCGCGCAGGCCGACAAAGTGAATGTCGACGTCTTCATAGGGTCGTTTCCCCGTCAGGCGGATCATCTGTTCGGCCAGATCGACAATGCGGACGGGCTCGCCCATATCCAGCACGAAAATGCCGCCGGCCTTCTCGGTGCCGAGTGCGGTGGCCTGCAGGACCAGCTCCACGGCTTCGCGCGTGGTCATGAAATATCGGGTGATGTCGGGGTGGGTGACCGTCAGGGGGCCGCCCGCCGCGAGCTGGCGCTCGAACAGGGGCACCACCGATCCTGTGGAGCCGAGCACATTGCCGAAGCGCACCGTGATGAACTGGCAACCCGCCTCGCCGGGTGCGCGGTCCAGCGCCTGGCAATAGCTTTCCGCGACGCGCTTGGTCGCGCCCATGGCGTTGGTTGGGTTTACCGCCTTGTCGGTCGAGACCAGGACCATTTTCCGTGCGCCGACATCGCGGCACAGATCGGCAACAATCCGCGACCCGCCGATATTGGTCAGAACCCCTTCGGCCACATGGGATTCGACGATGGGCACATGTTTGAGGGCGGCGGCGTGAAAGACCAGGTTGGGCCGTGCTTCGGCGAAGACGGCGGCCATGGCGGTCCGGTCACGCACATCGGCCAGGTGCGCGTGATGTTTGAAGCCGTCGGCAGCTTCACCCATCTCCAGATCGATCGAGTAGAGGTTGAACTCAGAATTGTCCACGAGGTCGAGCCGGCCGGGTCCCAGTGCCGCGATCTGGCGGACCAGCTCGCTGCCGATCGTCCCGCCGGCCCCGGTGACCAGAACGCGGGCTCCCTTGATCAGGCTCTCCATCGCGGGCCGGTCCAGCACGGCCTGTGGGCGGCCGAGCAGATCCTCGACAGCAACCGGTTTCACCCCGATTGCTTCTCCGATCCCGGACTCGAATTCGGTCATCCGCGGTAGGCGCGCCATGGCCATGCCGTGGGTTTCGGCCAGATCGAGTAGATGCCGCATATAGGCCGGATCGAGGCCGCGCTTGGTGACGATCATGCGTTGCGGCCGCTCGGTGCGCAGCGCCAGACGGCGCATCAATGCGGGCAATTCATCGGGTGTGCCCAGAACGGGGACGTTCCGAATGTGGCGGCCGACGCGACTCCCCTTCTCGTCCAGCACGCCAACGACGCGGTAGGTCGAACCGGGCTGGCGTGTGAGGTCGCGGATGAAGGTTTCGGCTTCGTTTCCCGCGCCGACCAGAAGTACCGGCACCCCGGGTTTGCCGCTCGATTCGGCAACCAGTTCGAAATGCCGGTCCTTGAGCAGGCGGTAGAGAAACCGGGGCCCGCCCAGCAGTGCCATCAGGACGAACCAGTTGATCAGCGGCAAGGAGCGCGGCAGGAACTCGGCGCGGGAGGTGATGAACAGGATCGGAACAAAGATCAGCACAACAAGGCTGACCGCCTTGGTGATCGCCATCAGGTCGTTCATCGATGCATAGCGCCAGATGCCGCGATACAGACCCATCGGCCAGAACACACAAGCCGCCACGACAGCGAAAAGCAGCGTGCTCTGGATGATGAATTCCTGGGGCACCGTCTCGATGGACGCACCCATGCGCAGCCACAGCGAAAGCGGTAACGACGCCGCCGCCATGAAAATGTCGTGTCCGTAGGCGATATTCGCCCGGCCGAGCCTCAGATTTGCGCGCATTCGCGGACATCCCGTTGGGTTGCCCGCTTATACCACTAAGACGTCGTGGACAAAGCCCCGGAACGGCCTACATGGGCCTGGCGTGGGGCCTCAATGGGCGTTTCATCCACACCAGAAGCCCCGTGACGAGCGCAAAGGCCGCGGCGAGGGCGGCCAGCGACCAGATCATCCCGGCAAACGGAAAGGTCGTTAAGACAGCCAGTGCAATCAGGGCGAGGCTGACTAGACCGACGGCCGCGCTGACCTGGCCGTGCCCACGTCCGTTCTGCACGGCCTGCTGATAGAAATGTTCCCGATGCGCCTGCCAGACCTTTTCTCCCCGTGCGAGCCTTCGCAGCAGAGTCAGGGTGGCGTCGGTGACGTAATAGAGGGGAAGAATCAGGGCTGCAGCCCAGTTTCCCGTAGCGGCCAGACCCAGCAGAAGCCAGCCCAGCAGGTAACCCATCGGGACGCTGCCGATATCCCCGAGAAATATTCTCGCCGGGGGCCAGTTCCAGACCAGGAACCCGGCCGCGGCGGCGGCGACCACAAGCGCGTGCAGGTGCAGCGGTTCCACCCCGGCGGCGGAAACCAGCCCGATGACGAGTATCCCCGCGCCGATACTGGCGGCTTCGATGCCGGTGATGCCGTCGATACCGTCCATGAAATTGAACAGATTGACGAACCAGATCCAGCCGATGGCGGCCAGTCCAGCATCCAGCCAGGCGGGAAACAATCCCTGAAATACCGGTCCGGGGAGCAGCATCACCCCTGCTGCGGCGGTCACAAGCTGCATTGAAAGTCGTGGAAGCGCGCCGAGCGAACGTAGGTCGTCGATCCAGGAAATCGCGGCCAGCGCCAGGGCGGCCAGTGGAATGGCCCAGCCGGCAGAGGTGGCGCTCCGGCGGGCGGCGTCCGGCCAGACAAAGGCAAGGATGACCCACAAGGGCAAAACGACGGCAATGACCCCGATGCCGCCGCCCCGCGGGGTCGGGGTGTCGTGGGAACTGCGCGCATTCGGGCGATCGAGAATGCCGCGGCGGAGCAACTGTCCGCGGACCAGCCCGACCAGAATGGTCGTGGCCACGGCCGTTGCGAGGGCCAGTATGACAAGGTTCCAGATCAAGATGCGATGCTTTGTCCTGCGTGTCCGTGCGCTTGTACCGGCAAAGACAAAGGCCCGGCAAGGTGCCGGGCCGTCGGGGAACGCATCCGTGTTGCGGATCTCAGCTCGCGCGCAGTCCCAAATGGTCCAGCTGGCGTGCGGTCACGAGACGTTCGTCGAAAAGTTCCTGCGCCCGCGTCAGCCCGGCGGCGCCCATCCGCGCGCGCTGTTCGGGCGCATCGGCAAGCGATTGCAATGCCGTGGCGAGGGCGTCGCTGTCTTCGACGGGAACCAGGAGCCCGGTCTCGTTCTGGACCACTTCCTCGCGGCTGCCGCGGATGTCGGTTGCGACGACCGGAAGACCGGTCAGCATCGCTTCAATGATGGAGCGGGGCATACCCTCGCGATGCGATGGGAGCGTGAAAATATCCGCTGCGCGCAGGAGGTCGGGCATGTCCTGGCGATAGCCCAGAAACCGGACGCGGTCGCGCAGCAGGGGGTCGTCTTCCGCTGCGGAAACGACATCCTCGATGCCGTTGGCATGATCGCTGCGTAGTCGCGCACCGACGGCCCAGAGTTCCGCATCGACCCTGTGCATGGCCTCGATGAGTTCCCGATAGCCTTTTTCGGCGACAAGGCGCCCGGTCATCAGAATGACAACCCGCTCGTCGGGCGTTCCGATGGCGGCGCGGATTCGTTGACGGTCCTGTTGGTTCACGTCAGGTCTGAAAATCTCTGGCTCGCTACCATTGCCGATTGCCCGGATGTCGCCGGTTCGGCAAAGCCCCAGCCGCCGCGCGGTCTCTGCATCTTCCTGTGACTGGGTAAACAGCGTGTGGGTCACCCGGCCGGCGAGCCACTCCAGCCCGATATGCGCCGCCCGGCGCGGCGCAGGCATGTTGTCGTGAAAGTAAAAGCCGTGGGCTGTGTAGATGATGCGCGGCACCCGTGCGCACCGTGCGGCCAGCCGTCCGACAAACGCCCCGACCGGCGTGTGGGTGTGAACCATATCGAAGCTTTCGCGGCGGAACAGCCGGTGCAGTTCGCCGGCCGCCTGCAGGTTGCGCAGCGGATTGATCGAGCGGACGAGCGGGGCCGTCTCGACGCGAAAGCCATCCTGGCGGACCGCGTCCACCAGTTCGCCGTCGGCACAGACGCCGACAACCTCATGCCCTTCGTCCCGCAACGCGTTCATCAGCGGGCGCAGGAAATGATAAAGCGTGAAATCGACCGTGCAGAGCTGGCAGATCTTCAAGGGCATGTGGCGGTGAGCCTCGTCGTGTGTTGGCGCCCAATGTATGCGCTTCGAAGCGACCGGGTGAAGGATGCACTCATGGGCTGCTTTGATCTAATCTGTCCGCGTTGGCGCAGTATGCGCTTTTGGGGAAGGTGATGCATGGGGCTTGTGTTGATCGGTGCCGGCGGGGATGCGCGAGTTATGCTGGACGCCGCTCAGGCGTGCGGCCTGACGGTCGATGGCCTGCTGGACACTGCGCGCGAAGCCGGGGACACCCTTGCCGGCGCGCCGATACTTGGCGGCGATGAGCATCTCGACGATTCTGATTTCGTGCGGGCCCACGGCTTTCATGTTTCGATCAGCGATCCGGTGGCAAAGACGTCGCTCGTGAATCGGCTGAATTCGGTTTCGGCCCGCTTCGAAACCATCTGCCATCCCGGCGCAATCATCTCCTCGGCGGCCACGCTGGCCGATGGGGTGTTCGTCAATGCGGGCGCCGTGATCAACGCCGGTGCGCAGATCGGAGCCCATGTGATTGTCAACACCCGGGCCTCGGTCGATGATGACAGCGAGATTGGCCCCGGCGCGCATATCGCTCCAGGCGTGACGGTGTGTGGGGATGTTGTGGTGGGCGCCGGTGCCCGGGTCGGACCCGGCGCCGTCATCGGGGCCGGTACCGTCGATCCGCAGCGCGTTTGCATGCGGCGGCAGATCGCCGAGCGGAATCCATGTCGGACGCGCACCGATCTCTCGGGCGCAGAGCGCGCGGATGACCGGTTCCGCACCGTCCGGATAGATCTGCGGGTCGAGCGTGAGAACCGACATCCAGCAGCTGCTCGTGGCCCAATCGGCTTCGGGGGTCATGGCCACGCCGGGAAGATCCGCCAGGCGTTCGGCATAACGCGCGGCGATATCACGCTTGCGGGCGACGAACTCGTCCAGCCGGGAAAGTTGCGAGAGCACCAGCGCGGCGTTTAGGTTCGGCATGCGGTAGTTGAAACCGATCTCGCCATGCTGAAAGTAGAGCGCATCATCGCGGGCCTGGCTGGAGAGGTAGCGGCAGCATGGGCCAGTTCCGCATCAGGCGTCAGGATCATACCTCCGGCCCCGCCGGTGATCACCTTGTTGCCGTTGAAACTCAGAATCGCCGTGTGGCCCAGACCGCCGACAGGACGATCGCGGTAGAGGGCGCCCAGGGCTTTGGCGGCATCTTCAACCACGGTGATGTGGCGCGAAGCGAGCAGATCGGTGAGCCTGTCCATATCCACCGGGTGCCCGTAGAGGTGGACCGGCACAATGGCCCGGATCACCCGGCCGGTGTCGCGCACCACGGTACGCCCCTGATCCGTCTCGCAGTGATCGTCGAGATACCGCGCCAGTCCGGCGAGATCGATCAGACCGGTTTGCGAATCAACATCGGCCAGCAGTGGCGTGGCGCCGCAATAACAGACAGCGGTTACGGTCGCGACGAAGGCGGATTCCGGCACAATAACGTGGTCGTCGGCCGTCACGCCGGATGCCAGCAGGGCAAGATGGAGGGCGGCGGTCCCGCTCTGAACTGCAACGGTCTCGATCCCGCCCATTCGCTGCGAAAACCGCGCTTCAAGCTCGCCGATGGCCGGCCCGATGGCGAGCATGCCCTGTTCGACAGCGTCCTACACGGCTTTGGCGTCGTCTGTGCCGACATTCGGAATGGCGTTGTGAATCATGGGCTTTCCGGGTTCCGGTTGGCCGCCGCCACGGTGATCGCAGCGATCAGCCAGAGGAGGCCGATCCACCAGCTTTGCCAGACACCGAAGCTCAGCTGGAACAGAACGAAGGTGGCAACATACGTGCCGCCGACAAAGGCGCGATCGGCCGGCCGCGGATTGTCGAACAGGATTGATTTGAGCAGGGCAACGACCAGAACCGTGGCAAGGATCGTTCCGACCAGACCCAGCTCCAGCCAGATCTGCAGAAATCCGTTATGGGGATGGAGCGGCAGAAACTCGCTGGCCGACATGTCACCGTTGGTGTTCACCAGGATATCGATGGTTTGTGTTCCGCCGGGGATGGCACGCGAGGCATCCAGCCCCCAACCGAAGAGCGGTTGTTCGAGCAGCTTCTCGGAGGCAAATCCCCAGATCACGAAACGGTGGTTCAGGCCCTGCTCGATCACGTTGTTGGCCAGCAGAAGGTCGAAAATTTTCGGGGCCAGTCCGCTCCAGACCGGTGAAAGCGCAATGATGACGAGCGTGACAGCCAGGATGGCCCAGGCGGCCAGGCGGGGTGCGATCAGGATCAGGCCCACGGCGGCGCCGGATACCAGGATCGCCAGAAGCGGCGCTGCGGTGTTGAGAATCGCCAGAACCACAAGACTGGCAACCAGCGCGCCCACCGCGAAGGCCAGGCCGAGTCGGCGATAGGTCACAAGCACGAAGGGCCAGGTGAGCAGCACCAATACGCTCGAGGATCGGTTGAAAAAGGCCAGGCCATAGGCCCCGGCGCGTTCGTCGCCGTGAATCGACCGGCTGATCGGGGCACCGAGAATGATTTCCGAAAGGATCAGGCCGAGCGCAAGAAGGAATCCGGCGCTCAGGGCGATATCGAACCGGCGCTGGTTCTCTGCATCGAATGTCCGGGCGACGGAGATCAGCAGCAGCCCGCCGGCCAGAAACAGGATCGCGTTTCCGATCACGCCCTGAGCCCGTTCGGGCACGGGGCTCCACAGCAAGCTGGCCGCAGCCCAGATCAGCAGCAGGACCAGCGACAACAGGACCGTGGGCGATGGCAGCGGCATGCGCGCGCGCGTGGCGAGGGCCAGGCCGGCAACCAGAAGGGCGGCCAGTGCTGCCAGGACCCAGCTGAAAGACGGGGCGAACACGCCCAGAGACGGTAGCAGCGCGGCAACGCCCACAAGGACGATATTCGGTCTGAGAAGATCGGAGCCGGTCATGGAGGTGTTGGCGCGTCTCGTTGTTGATCAGGCTGGGTTCGCCGGGAAATACGGGATGATCGGCCCGCAGTGTCCGGAGTCTGCCGATGATCACCGCGTTGCGCTAGAGTCCTGTCTCGCGATACCAGGACTGGAACATCAGGACGGCCCAGAGCCGGTGTTCCCAGTTGCGCCGACCAGAAAGATGTTCGTCCCAGGTTTTGCGGACTGGGGCCGGATCGAGCAGGCCATGTCCCTGCAGGGACATGGGCGATAGCAGGTCTTCGGCCCAGTCTCGCAGGTCGGTGCGCAACCACTGGCCGATCGGGACACCGAAACCCATCTTGGGCCGCTCGATCAAGTCGCGCGGCACGTAGCGTTCCAGGACTTTGCGGATCGGCCATTTTGTGTCGCCGTTCCGCAGTTTCATTTCCAGCGGAAGTTGCCAGGCAAAGGCCCCGACCTCATGATCGAGGAAAGGCACGCGCCCTTCCAGCCCGACCGCCATGGAGGCACGATCGAGTTTGACCAGGATATCGTTTGGCAGATATCCGGTTGTGTCGAGCAGCAGCATCTCGAGCGTGAAATTCCCGAGCTGTGGCCATGCGGTCGGGGCGCCGCCATAGCAGGTCGCCTCCGCTGCGCCGGGTACGACCGAAATCGGGTCGTTCCATTGCGAGAGGAGTTCGAGATAGAGCGCCGGGCGGTCGGCGGCGCGCAGGAGCCCGGCCAGTTTGTGAACCTTGTGGCCAACCTGAACCTGTCTGCCGCCGCCGCGCCGCCACGCCATGGCTGTCCTGTACAGTGTATCCCAGATTTCGGGCGGCGGGGTTCGCATGGCGCCGGTGGCGATGTGCCGGGCCAGGCGGGGTATTGCCTCGATCACACCTCCGATCCGGTCTCCCCAGGCGTATCGGTTGTAGCCGACGAACTGCTCGTCGCCGCCGTCTCCCGACAGGGAGACGGTGACCGAGTCCCGCGCGAGTTTGGAGACAAGGAAGGTCGGAATCTGCGAGGAATCGGAAAACGGTTCGTCATAGAGCCGTGGCAGATCCGGAATCACATCCTGAGCGTCCCCGGGGGTGACGTAGAGTTCCGTGTGTGCGGTCCCGAGATGTTCGGCAACGGCCGCCGCATAATTGGCCTCGTTGTACTGCGCCTCATGAAACCCGATGGAGAAGGTCCGGACCGGCGTGGTGCTGCGGGCCTGCATCAGGGCAACGACGGTTGAGGAATCGAGTCCGCCGGAAAGGAAAGCGCCCAGGGACACGTCGGAGACCATGCATCGCTCGACCGCCGCGCCGAGTCGGCGCTCGAGTTCGTCAACGGCGTCTTCGGGATCGCCCTCAAATGGTGCCGCCAGGCCTTCGCGCGCGACCTGTTCGGCGGACCAGTAGGATTGGGGTGCCAGCTGGGTCCCGTTCGCCACGGCGCTGGCATCCAGGCAGAGGATCGTTCCCGGCAGAAGCTTGTGGGTGTTCTCGAAGATGGCGGCGGGTGCGGGCACATTGCCGAAGCGCAGAAACATGGCGAGTGCATCGCGGCTGACCGCCGGAACGAAATCCGGGTGTGCGCGGAGCGCCGACAGTTCGGAGCCGAACACGATCCCGCCGCGAAGAATTGCGTAATAGAGCGGCTTCTGGCCGTAGCGGTCGCGTGCGAGAAAGAGTTTCTGCTCCTCCCGGTCCCACAGGGCGAAGGCGAACATGCCATTGGTGCGCCGAAGCGCGTCGGCCAGCCCGACCTGTTCGATGAGTGCGAGCAGAGCCTCGGTGTCCGACGTCCCGCGGAAGGTTATGCCCCGGGCTTCGAGATCGGCGCGCAGTTCGGGAAAGTTGTAGATTTCACCATTGTAGGACACCACGAAGCGCCCCGACGCGGAGGTCATCGGCTGGTGTCCGGTTTCGCGAAGATCGATAATCGCGAGCCGCCGATGGGCGAATCCGATCCCGCGTTCGGCATCCACCCATGTCCCATCGCCATCGGGTCCGCGATGGGCCACCGCCAGACCCATGGCGGTGGCGATCTGTTCCAGCCCGGCCGCGTCCCGCGTATTGGCGGGCGACCAGAAACCGGCAATTCCGCACATCAGGCTTTGCCTTGTGGCGGGCGGCTCATGATCTGCCGATAGAGATCGTCATAGGCGCGCGCACAGATATCGAGCCCGAAAGAGCGTTCGATTTCGGTGCGGCTCTGCGCCCCCATGTCTCGGCGATGTGCGTCGTCACAGGCAAGATCCAGAATGGCGCGGGAGAGGGCGTCCGGATCGCGGGCCGGCACCAGCATGCCGGTGACGCCGTCCTCGAGAATTTCACCGGTGCCCCCCACTTCGGTGGCTATCACGGGTGTTCCGGACGCCATGGTTTCCAGAACGGCGTTCGGCAGCCCTTCTTCATGAGAGCACAGAAGGCCGATATCTGCGGCATTGAGAAGTTCGGGAATATCGGACCGTGATCCGAGAAACTGGACGTGATTGGCCAGGCCCTGTGCCGCCGCCTGCGCGCGCAACGATTCGCCGATACCGTCATCGCGACCGATGCACAGCAATTGCCACCCAGCGGGAAGCTGGTCGCGAATTCCGGCCAGCGCGTCGAGTAGATCGTTATGGCCCTTATAGGGAATGAGATTGGCCACGATCATCAGGACCAGCGCATCGGGCGCGATGTTCAGGGACTGACGCACCGCCGCGCCGCGTTCGGTATCGGGCCTAAGGGTGTCCGAATCCACACCGTTGCGGATCACCCAGAGCCGGCTGGCGGGCGCCCCTTCGCGTATCAGATCGCGCCGGATGGCTTCGCTGTTGGCGATGATCAGCGACATGCGCGGGTGCAGAAACCGCTCGATCCGGAAAAGCAGCGGATGACGGCTCTGATAATGCGCCAGAGAGCGCCGGCTCATGATCATCCGCTTCTGACCGGCCATGAGCGCACATAGTCCGCCGATGAGATAGGCTTCCGGCAGGATGAAATGGGCAATCGCAGGGCGTTGGCGAAGAAACCAGAGCAGTAGCCAAGGTCCGGTGATCAGGGCCTTGAAAAGGCGAATCGCGAGGCCGGTCCGGGTGATCGCACTGGTCAGCGGCGGCGACCAGATCCGGAATCCGGCATGCTCCAGTTCTTCGGCAAGGGGCCCCGGCCGGGACAGGGTGATGAGATCGATGTCCCAGCGTTCCCGGTCAAGCCGCGGAACGATCTGGGCGATCTGACGCTCGGCGCCGCCGATCTGCAGCGACCCGATGACAATGGCGATGCGGTCCCGGGTCACGCCAGAGCCCTCATCATCGTGTCTCGAAGCCAATGACGTTTTCCATGATCTCCCGCGCCACGCCATCGCCGCCCCGGGTGACCAAAACATGGTTGGCGGCTTCCAGAACATCGGGATGCGCGTCGGCGACGGCCACCGCATGACCAATGGCGGCCATGGCGGGAAGATCGTTGAGGTCGTTCCCAACGAACATCAGGCGGGATGGGTCATAGCCATGGGTCTGGCACAGTTGCGCGATGGCGGCCGCCTTGTCGGACACGCTGTCCATCACCGGGACCTGCAGCTTTGCACCACGCGCACGTACAACCGGATTGGTCTCGGTGGACACGATATGAACCGGAAAGGCCTGTGCCCGGAAGTGATCGAAGGCCAGCCCGTCGGCCCGGTTGCAGATGACGGCTTCGGTGCCGTCCGAGAACACAAGAACGCGGTTGTCCGTCAGGACACCGTCAAAGTCGAAGATGAGCGCGTCGAGTTCGTCGGATGTTACGATCATGAGTTTTCCTGTTCCTGTCGGCCCGCCATCGCCATGGTGTCACGATAGACCTTCACATACTGGTCCACGATGGCGTCCCAGGAAAAGGCCTCTGCCCGTTCGTGCGCTTGCGCGGTGCGTTTCTGGCGCAGATCGGGTTCGGTCATCAATTTCTGCATCGCGGTGCACAGGGCTTCGGGGTTGCCGGCCGGCACCATTTCACCCCAGCGCCCGTCTTCGATGATGTTCCGGCATCCCGGGCCGTCCGTGGTGATGATGGGAAGGCCGGCGGCCATGGCTTCGACCAGCGCGATGCCGAAGGTTTCGACATGGGAGGGAAACACAAAGCCATCGGCCGCTCGGTACAGGTCCACAAGATCCTCGCCGGGAAGTTTCAGGCCGTCACCCAGCATGGGCTGCCCCATGGGCCCGAGCAGACGAACCCGGTCGCCTAGGCCGAGCGCTGCGGCTTTGGACGCCAGGGCCTCGGTATCTTTTCCGGCCAGCGCCACCACGAAACCGGATTGGCCCTGATCGATCAGGCCGCGCATGGCGGTCAGGAGGTCGCCGTAGCCCTTCTTGGGGTGATTGCGACCGACAGCGGTAAACAGAAAGGTGTCTTCTTTAATGCCATGGCGCGCGCGGATGGCGCCACGATCGACCGGCTGGCGGAACCGGTCCAGATCGACCCCGTTGGGGATAGCCCGGATATGCGCAGCCGTGACCCCGAGCTTTCTGTATTCCTCGGCCACCGAATCCGTGATCGCGACCAGAACATCCGCACGCGGCAGCCAGTCGCGCACCAGCCGGTCGATCTTTGGATTGAGACGCATGCCGTAACCCAGCTCGGGCGCGATCTGGATGTCTTCGCCCGCGCAACGCACCAAATGCGGCCGCCGGCCGGCAGCGTGGCGGATAGTGGCCACGCCGGTCGGAAACCCCACTGTGGCATGCCAGGCGTTAATCCGGTTTTGCCGTTCGAAGCGGGCGAGCCAGCCTGCCAGAAACCGCGTTCCAAGGTCAGGCCAGTGCTGAATCAGGGTCAGGGTCTTCGGCGGAAAACTTTCCACCTTGTAGGGCAACTTGATCCCGGTCTGGCGCAGTGCACGGACGCTTCCGGCGGGGGCGGCGATCACCGGTGTGTGGCCACGGGCCAGCAGCCGGGTCGCGATATTGTGCAGCCCGATCTCTACGCCGCCCAGCGCAGGCAAGAAGGTCGAGGTCGGCATGCCGATGGTCAGTTGCGTATCGGTCATGCTGCCGGTGCCGTCCGTTCGGGCATGGCCAGTGCCTGCTCGGCAATCTGCCGGACCCGGTTGGCGAAATTCTCCCCCGCCGAAGGGCCGGACAGCGCGGCCCGGTAGGTCTCCTGACCGGCTTGCGCGATCGCGGGCAGGTCGAATGCCCCGTCCTCGGCGGCGTCGAGGCAGTCGAGAAAATCCGAAAGATCCCATTTGTGGGCCAGCATGGTCTCACAGTTGCGAAACAGATCGGGCCAGGTTTCCAGGTGGGACATATCCGGTTTCAGCAAGGCCGCGCCACAGAGCAGCGCCTCAAAATCCTTCAGTGTGATTTCGCCAAAGCCGAACGGCGAGACGACGAGGCGTGCGTTGCGCATCTCTTCGAGGAAGGCACGGCGGTCAAGCTTGTCTGTCGCCATTCGCCCCGCGAGCAGACCGGCAATCCGGCGGCGCTGATGGGCAACCGTATCGCGAGCATAGCCGGTTCCCATCCGGCAGGTGAAGCCGATCGATCGGTCTCTGCCGGGTGGCGTGAAATCGGTCGGGAACCGCAAGAGCGCATTCAGCGGTATGCGTTGGTGCATGGCCATGCGGAGGGGGCCATGCAGGCTGTAATCGGCCAGGCCCGAGTTCCACGACACGCGCAAACGGTCCAGCAGCGCCGGATCGTTGACGATTCGGGGCTCGGCGGGTTCGTCATCGGTGACGCCATCCGTGCGGTGATAGTGGTCGGCCCAGATGCGGTTGCCGTAATGGGGGCGGGTGTACTCCGACCGGTCGGCGAGCAGCTGGGATTTGCAGTAAAGACGCACCAGCGGCAGCACCTGGGATTGCAGCCAGCCCGTGCTGTCGGAAATATCGAACCACACCAGCGGCGCATGATCTGCCAGTTCCGCGATATCGGCGAGCACCCGCTCGTCGCCCTCTGCCGCCCAGCGCGGGCTGAAGACCCGGCTCTCGACAAACAAAAGATCGCAGTCCGTGGCCCGGACGTCCTTCGGGTCGTTGAGGACGCGAATGTCGAGACCGGCCTGCGCCAGCGCCCTGCGGTGCACCACCAGCGGAAACAGAAAGGCGCGCCCGTTCGGTGTGGCAAAACCACGGGTCAGAAGATGGACTCGAAGCATGGCCGCTAGGGCCGCTCAGCCGGGCTGCCGGGCAGGTTGCGCAACCAGACCTCAAGGTTCACCAGATGCGCGAGTGGTGGCAATCGGTTGTGATCGCCGCGGCGGAACCGGTCCACCACATGGCGCAGTTTCACCGGATCGGTATAGGCCGCCAGCCGGCTGTCGGCTTGTGTCAGCAGGTCGAGATACCGGCCGAGCCCTTCGGAATCCGCCAGCCATTCGTCGAGCGGCAGCGCTAGGCCGACCTTGCGGCGATGGATCAGGTCGTGGGGGAGGAATTCTTCGGCCACGGATTTGAGGATCGGTTTGGTGTCGCCGCCCGGCGCACGCAGTTTCGCCGGGAAGCGGTTCACCACCTCTGCCAGCGGCATATGGGTGAAGGGAACCCGGGCCTCGACGGAAGCCGCCATGGCCATCTTGTCCTGACGCATCAGCAGAGAGGGCAGATAGGAGGTCTGATCGACGGCAAACATCCGCTCGCGAAAGTCGCTGAAGCGCGCGGCGGCGGCTTCCCGCGCGCCGGGTACCGGCACCAGTTCGGGGAATAGTTCGTGCAGCGCCAGGAAGTCGTGATAGACCGCACCGAAAATCGCCGGGTCGCGTCCGCTGTAGCGCTGGATTTCGCGCCACCGCTGGAGCATCGGCCACATCCAGGACGGCACCAGTTTGGCCAGCCGGCCTTTCTCAGCCAGGTCACGCCAGATGCCATAGCGCTTGTATCCACCGAACATTTCGTCGGCACCCTCGCCGGTCAGCACCACCTTGGAGCGTTCGCGGATGCGGTCACAGAGCAACATCAGCATGACGCAGCCATAGTGGGGCACCGGGCCTTCCATATGCCGGGCCGCACGGGGCAACGCATCGGCAAAGGCATGGCCGTCGAGTGCGATTTCCTGATGGTCGAGGCCGATCCGGTCCACCGCCTGTTTGCGGTAGGGCGCTTCATCCTGTGCAAAGCCGGGTATATGGACGCCGAAGGAGGCCAACTGCCCGCCGGTTTCGTTCTGGGCGATGGCGCTGACCAGGCTGGAATCGACCCCGCCCGACAGTTGCACCGTGTAGCCGACATCGCTGGCGAGGTGATCGCGCACGGACTCCACGATGGCGCTGCGGGCCTGGGCGATGGCCGTGTCCCGGTCGATGGACGGGTCGGGCGCAATTGTGTCCAGCGGATCGCTGAAGCGATGGGTCCGGTGGGCGCCGGTGGTGAGTGACTGCATCATACAGCTTCCCCCGGGCAGGGATTCGATACCCGAGAGATTGCTCAGCCGTCCGGCGGCAAAGCGGAAGACCAGAAGATCGGCCAGGGCATCCCGGTCCACTGATACCGGAAACAGCCGGGCGAGCGGCCGCATCTCGGACGCCAGTCCGATCAGGGGACCGTGGCGCGCGATATAGAGCGGCTTGATACCGAACGGGTCGCGGGCCGCGATCAGCTCGTTGGTCTGTCGATCGATGATGACAATCGCAAACATGCCTTCCAGCCGTACAAAGCACTCGGTCCCCCAGGCGAGGTAGGCGGCGAGGATGACCTCGGTATCGCCGGTCGTGCGGAAGGTGGTGCCTGCTGCCTCCAGTTCGGCGCGTAGGCGGCGATAGTTGTAGATCTCACCGTTGAAGGTGATAGTGATCCGCCCGCTCGGGTCGGTCATCGGCTGGTCGGAACCGGCATCGGGGTCGAGGATCGCAAGCCGGCGGAAGGCCAGCGCGAAGCCGGCCTCAATCGTCATGCCGCCGGAATCCGGCCCGCGGTGATGCAGGTCGGACTCCATGGCCGAGAGGAGCGACTCGTCGAAGAGTCGCCCCGGCTCGTTCAGCGCTACAAAGCCGCACATGTCGAAAGGGTCAGATCAGCCTTTACGGCGGGTTCCGTAGAAGGTCATGAAGTTGCCGTAGAAGGGCGGCGAAATGCCGTCCGTATCGAGCATCCGCAAGAGGTTCTCCTTGTTGAACCACTGGGTCTCGAAATAGGGGTACTCGACCTGGTCGATGTGAAACCCGTTGTCACGCAGACAACGATGCATCGAATCGTTCGAGAACAGGCTGATATGGGTCGGGTCGTCCAGCATGCGGTACTGGTTACCGTATCGGCGTGCACAGCCGGAATCGAAATCCGGTGTACCGAGCACCAGCCGCCCGCCCTCGCGCAACAGGGAGAAGGCGCGCTGCACGGCATCCACCGGGTCCGGCAGGTGTTCGATCACATGATACATCACGATCAGATTGAAGCTCGCCGGTTCATAGACGGCCTGCTCGAAGGACCCGACGAAAATCTCGCCATACCGGGCGGCGTGTTCGGCCGCCGCCGTGGACAGCTCGACGCCGTGCCGCTCCCAGGCCGGATCGAGTGCGGAAAGCAGCCAGCCGGGTCCGCAGCCAATGTCCAGCACACGGCCAGGTGTCAGCCCGGCGATGAAGTCCAGCTCTGGCTTGATGTTGGCGATATACTGATCCCGTTCGCCAAACCGGTCACGCTCCTTGCCGTCCGGGTCGATGGATTTGGTCCAGTAGGTGTCGTCTTCGGGCGCGGTCTCCCCGGCGGGAACCGACACAAAATAGTCGCCGGACCGATAAAGCGACGTCATCGCCTCGGCCAGGTTAAAATCGGGAATGTTGCGGGCCATGGCGCGCGACCTAGCGGGTCAGGGCTTTCAGCAGTTTGGGGAACCGGCGGCGGGTGAAATCGACAACCACACGTTTGCGGTTTTCATCGATGAACTGGTCCACCGCCTGATACCGGGTACAGCTTTTACACACCTCCGGCAAATTTCCTTCGACCCAGTTGGATCGGTACTCGCGTAGTTTCTCGCCGCGCCAGATTTCATCGAGGGTCTGCTCCTTGACGTTGCCGACCTTGATCTCGCTTTCCAGATCCACGCAAACGCAGGCGCCCACATTGCCGTCTGCCAGAACGTGCAGGCGGCGATACATCTCGAAACAGGGTGACTTGATCTTTTCCTCGAGCGGAATTGGCGCGTCGAGTTCGGTCCCTTCCGGAACGTCCTCCTTCTTGATGCGTCCGCCCCAGGCGTCATAGACATCGAGATAGTCAATGTTGTTCACGCCGATCAGTTCGGCGATGGTCTGGTAGGTCTCGGTTTCCTCCCAGGATGCACGCTCACCCTCCACGCGCAGATGTAAGGTGATCCGCACCGGCTGGCCCAGCTTGCGGTTGGTGCGGGCGATCTCGATGATATTCTCAACAACCTTCCCGTATTTGTCGTTGCCGTAATAGCGCTCATAGCCTTCGCGGCTGCCTATGAAGGTGGAGATTGCCAGGCGCGAGAGGCCCGATTGCAGGAAGGTCTCGTAGCCGAAACGTTCGAGCAGAATGGCGTTGGTGTAGAGGAAGATTTCCTGAATCTCGGGATGGGCGCGCGCCATCTTGATGCGTTCGACCAGTTGCTTGTCCACCAGCGGATCGCCGACCGTGGGCGTGAAGTTCAGATTGCCGCCGCCATTGGCGGCATATTCGCGCACGGCCTTCTCATAGACCTCCATCGGCATATCGACCTTGGGCCGCTGCATGAAGCGATAGCCGCAGAACGAGCAATTCGCGTTGCAGAGATTGGTGGTCTCCACCCCGAAATTGATGAAGGTGCTCTCCATCAGTTTCCGGAACACCCAGTGCGGCAGGACGCGCGCGACGGAATCCGCCACCTTCGAACGCAGGCGGGCTTTCCGGTTCTCGTTGACAAGGCGAACGTTACGCATGGGGAGTGCCAGTACTGGTCAGGGTCATGGCCCGAAATATCGGTCGTGAAAGCCGGTCGGACAAGTGTCCATCGCGATGGACTGGCTGACGGCCTCGCCAAGCCGGTCACGGAGGACCCGGAATCGCCCGCGTTCATCCCGTTCTGCCGGGACGACCGGGCAGCGCCGGATCAGATCGTAATAGACCGTCGGGTCGAAGGGGCGGACGCCGAGATCGGCGAACACCATCGGCACATCGGTGGCCAACGCATCGAAGAATGCGGTTCCGGCAAAATCGAAAATGAAGGCATCCGCCGACACCGTGGCCGGATCGAAGATGCCTTGTAGGATGGCGTCGGCGTAGTGCGCCAGATAGCGCGCGTCCTGGGCAATTCCGGCCGGGTGGAGTTTCACGGCCACCCGATAGCCGAGGGCCTTGAGGGCACGGATCAGGTCGATCTGCCAGTCGAGATAGAGCGGGTCGGGCGGTTTGCGGTTTGGGAAATCGCCGAGCTGCTCGCCGAGATAGCCACCGGCCACATAGACGATGGTCCCGGTTTGCCCCTTACGCCGCAATGTGCGGGAGCGTTGCAGGAGGTTCTGGTGATGCGGGCTTCCGAGAGTCTTGAAGGTGATGTCGCGATCCGGCTCGACCAGTTCGGTGCCGCCCGCAGCCAGCCGCCGGGCGAGGGCGTCGCGTTCCCCCGCGCTGTGGGCGTAGTAGGTGTCGCAATCCGGAAATTCGGCCAAGCCCCATTCCTGATCGGAAAAGAACACCCTCTCCCCGCCATGGGCGCAGCGGATCACCTCCTTGCCGTCCCGGCGATAGAACCAGCCGGCAAGGCGCCCGAGATGTTTGGGGGTGCCGCTGACGAGCATGTCGCCCATGGGCCGGGACCGGATGTGCCGTTCGAAGACCTGAAAGTCCGACCAGCATTTGGCGCCATGGTAGGAGACCAGATACTCACCGAGACGACTGAGCGTGCGATAGAGTTCGGGGTCGTCGATGAAATGTGCCACCGCCCGCGAATAGGCGCGCCCGATTTCTGCTGCGCTTTCGGTGAGGGCGGGCGGAACGCCGCCGCCGTGGGTCCAGTCGAGATTGGTCACCGGCCAATCGACCGATGGGCGCACGTCGGTTCCGAGCAGGGTGTTCACCAGATTGTTTCGATTGTGCACATCAATCCGGGGGGAACCGGCGCGCATGGCGCGGATATGCGCAAGCGTGCGCCGGGCCGATTTTCGCAGCCGGGTCCGTGCACGCAGGTCCACCGGATGATGCCAGATCCGCGGCACCGGCGACCGTGCCGGATCCCCGCCCGCTTCCAGGAAGGCCAGCATCGGGCTGGCCTTGGGGTCGTAGTGCAGGGCCCGGTCGTCGCGCCGCGCGTTTGCGATATCGAAGGCCAGCCGCGCCACGAAGGCGAGATCGGTGACCATGTCATAGGTCTTGGCCCGGATGACGGCGGCCGGGTCCGGACCCGGATCGAGCGCCCGGATCGTCGTCATCAGGGCCCCGATCAGGCTGCGCGAGAGCGTGTGATACGCATCGTAGGGGCTGGGCCAGACAAGGTCTCCAAGACAGCGATCAAGCCCGGAACTGTCTATGGTGGAAAGATCCATAGGCACAGGAACTGGAGGGCGCGCGACCTTCTGCGTGCCCTCATTGCGGAGGCGGACTATGGAGCTCAAAGAAACTGCGTCAACTCAGGGCTTAAGAGGTATTTCGCCGGCGAAAAATCAGCACCAGACCGAGAGCCACCACCAGGCCGATTGCGCCGCCGACACCGAAGGCTGCGATCAGATGACGGTATCGCAATTCTGGAATCTGCCGGGCAATCATGAATCGAATCTCGTCGAGCATGCCGTGAACCTCTTCTTCATCGGCGCTCTCGGAGGTGATCTCAATCAGGTAGCTGGCCACGATGGCGGCATGCTCGGCTGACATTTCGGGATTGGGCATCTTGCTTTCAGGATTGTCGAAAACCGGTTCCTGCAGATATGTCTCCAACCAGAGCTGGAGGCGCTCCTGTCCCTCGGCGCCAAGGATATCGGCTCGTGCCTCTCTGAATTCTACGAAGGGTGAATTCTCGAGTGCGTCGATTTCCGCAACCTGTTGCGGATAGTCTGCGCTGTTGATCCGTTGCTGAATCTGCTGGATTTGATCCGCATCTATGGCCGGTCCGAACCGTCCCCCGCTTGGCCCGATACGGTGGCATTGACGGCAGCCATATTCGTTGATGAGAACTTCGGGTTGAACGTCCTGCCCCAATACGTGGGCATGTCCGCGCGCCGGATCGTATGTGATCTTCATGACAGGTGTGGACCCGTCGCTCTGAGGAAGGAGCGCAACGAAATAGAGGCCGTCCGGTCCGAACGCCACGGAGACGGGCAGCTGGAAGGAACTGCCGCGATATGCCAGCAACTGGTCAGGCGGCGTGGCTGCGCGGTTCTCGTCGAAATCGTATTCGAGCATTGCGACGCTGCGTTCTCCCTTTTTGCCGGGGCCGGGAGCACCGGGTGTACCTGCGAGGGCGATATAGAATCGGTCCCGGTACTGCTCGGGAAAGAGGTCATTGTCCGGCGGCAGATAGTCGAGGTGAACCAGGCCAACAGAAGGACCGAAGATGAAGCCGGCGCGCGATGCGAAGGACCAGTCGTCGCCGCGCCAGAGATAGTTTTCGCCGCCCTCGATCTTCATGAAGCGGTCGATCGAACCGCCGTTCTCGGTGATGTAAAGGCGATCATCGACATGTTTCAGGCCGAAAATGTTCCGATGCCCGTAGGTCCAGATGTAATCGACGGCTGTTGTTTCGCCATCGTCGGTGAAGAATGGATTGCTCTCGAACGGCTCGAGGTTGAGATCCATCCGGAGAATCGACCCGAGCGTCGTCTGGAGGTTCTGGCTCTGGGCGGCCTCTTTGCCGTATCCGACAGGAACGAAGAGCTCCCCTTCGGATATCGAGCAGGGCCCTATCTGGTGACTGGTGTCGGCCCGTTCATCGGCGAACAAGTCCAGCAGGAACAGCGGGTCGCGCGATTCAAGGCCGAACGTGTCCGGTGTCGTTGAAAAACGCACCATGCCATTACGAAATATCTGTGTGTTGTCCAGATATCCGAAGGTCACAAAGACGTAGCCCCGCTCGGGATCCAGACACATGCCGGCCGCGCCGATCTCCTGAAAGCTTTCCTTCAGCGGAATGGGGATGAAGTCTTCTGCGAAGGTATGAATTGTCCTGTCGTTGGTAACAACCTTCAGTTTCCCTTTCAGTTCCAGGACGAAATACAAGGGGTCCGAGGGCGCGGAGCCGGGATTGGGAACGAATTTGATGTCGGACGGGAACGAAAACCCGGTCGTATCCGCCTCAATCGAGAAACCTACGGCGAGGGACCAGTCATCCTTCCAGCTCGAAGCCGCATCCTGTGCATGCGCATGCGTTCCCACGGATACCCAAAACAGGCCGGAAACAAAGACAGCACTGAAAATCCTGAGGCATTCTGGCATCGAGAAAAACTCTCCATTTCGTTGGTTGATGGCGGAGCACATTGCAGCCATCCACGACAAGCCTAACATAGCGGGCGCTGTGGGGATCGCTTCATCTATCCGTTTTGGGCTGCGTCCAGGGGACGCACTCCCTGCTGCTCGCACATGCGGCGGAAGGTCGAATCGGGCTTGTCATAGAGTTCATTGAAGCTGCCCTGCTCGATCACCGTGCCGCCGTCGAATACATACAGCCAGTCGCAGCGCCGCATCGTGGACAATCGGTGAGCGATAATGACAATTGTGCGCTCACCATGAAGCCGATCGATGCTGTCCTGAACATAGGCTTCCGACTGGCCATCGAGAGCGCTTGTCGCTTCGTCGAAGATCAGCAAATGCGGATCCTTGAACAGCTCGCGGGCGATGGCGATGCGCTGGCGCTGCCCGCCTGACAGCCGCATCCCACGATCGCCAACCATTGTGTCGAGGCCGTCGGGGGTGTTCTGCAGGAAAGATTCGCAGTTCGCGGCCCGGGCGGCAGCGATGATCTTTTCGCGGCACTCCGGCGTTTCGGGATCACCGGCATACAGGCAGATATTGTTGGCGATCGTGTCGTTTATGATCACGGGATCTTGCGGCACATAGCCGATCATCCGGCGCAGGGATGCGCGCGTCAAGGTTCGATAATCCTGTCCATCAACTGTAATCTCACCCTCGCTTGGATCCAGCAGGCCCGTCAGAAGGTTGAAGAAGGTGGTTTTGCCGGCCCCTGATTCGCCCACGATACCGATTGTTTTCTGGTGCTCAATTTTGAGGTTGATGTTCCGCAAGATATTCTGTTCGCCACGATCGAAGCGAAGGTTGGAGAACACGATGTCCGCGTCCACGGAATCAATGACATTCGGACCGTCCTGTTCGACGGCCTTGGTCACGTCGCGTGTGAAATCCACCACGAAATCGATCGAACCGGTCAGCTGGTTTATCCGCTGGAAGGACGCCGGCAGTCCGAGAGTCTGATTCAGCAGCCGGTAGAGCAGAAGTGCGACCACCGCAACATTCGCCAGAGAACCGCCGCCGATCTCGACTTCGACCAGGATATAGAGAATCAGAACCGCAACGGCGACGGGCTCCTTGAATCCGCCCAGAATGGCTGTGCGCAGTCCCATCCGCAGGTCGAGACTGGCCATCTTCTTCACGCGCTCCCGGACACGGCGCCGCAGGTTTGGCAGTGTCGCGGTGGCTTTTAGATACGGGATGGCATGGACAAACTGGATAAGCTCGGCGGCGAGTGCGGAATTCTCTTCGGACGCGCGGATGGACAGGAGCCGTGTTTTCTCGATCAACGGTCTGGCCACGACAAACACAACCAATGTTGCCACGACCAGCGTCAGGGCAAGATTGAACTGCAGCGTGAGTATGGTTGGCACGTAGATGACGATGTAGATAAGCCCCAAAAGCACCTGGCTGAAAACCTTGAGCCCGCTGGAGAAGCGCCGGGTTTCGTTCGTCAGAACGTTGATCATGTGACCGGTGTTCTGGTCGGCATAAAAAGTGAAGCTTGCGTCACCGATGCTTTTAGCAAGGCGGGTCTGAATGTTCTTTCTGACCGTCGTGATCGTGTGAATGGTCCAGAAAGATTGCGCGAATACAAACGTGCCCTTGGCCAGGAATATGGCAACGATGATCAACGCCATCGACTTGAACTCGGTTGGAATGCCGAGCGTCGTCATCACATGAAGCGCAGCTTGTGACGTCGTATTGTCGGTGGTTTCGCCCATCGCCACCTGCAGCAGCGGCAGGAGCGCGACGATGCCGACCACATCAAGCAGGCCGCTCACGAGCGCCAGGAGCACCAACATTGGCACACGCCAACCGGCGAACCGGTAGAAAACCCGCGTGTAGAGAACAAGCTCCTTCAACTGTCGCATCGAAGGGCCTTCATGGTTTCAGAGTCGAAGACGGCATCGGGAAGTTCACGTGGATCACCGCGCGGCATCCGGGAGTGTCGAATCCTCAGGGTTCGCCTTCTCGATAAAGAATGCGATGGACTCCGCGACTGCTGCAGCCTCGCGACCGTCGATCTCGATCTCGAGATGGGGAATGCGAAGGCGCATGAAGAGAGATTTGAGTGCGCTCTGATACTCGGTGATCTGTTCGACGGACAGCTCATCCTTGCGCGCATGGATACGCTCCGGCGAGTCGATGAGGAAAAATGTCATATCCGGTTTGCGCATAAGCCGGCACGCGATTTCGACGGCCCATACTTGCTGGCGCGGTCGATTGTGGAGGCGCAAATCGACCAGGCGGTCATAGACGTAGCGGTCGATGATTGCGGCCTGCCCCTCGCTGGCCGCGCTTGTGATGCGGCGCGCGACACTGCGGGAATAACGCAGCTCATCGTTTGCTGCGACCAGCCATGCGCGCAGAGAGATGGGCAACACCCGCCACAGCCGTCGTTTCCAGCCAGGCGGGCCGGTTCGGTCAACTTGAGGCGTGCTCGCAGCTGAAGCCTTGTCGGCACGATGGTGGAACGTCGATGTCGCAACACCGTGATCAGCCAGGACCTGATGCACGAGGGCCGTCACCGTCGTTTTGCCGACGCCATGGGATCCACTGACAACATAGAAACGGGGTGCTGGATGACGGCTAGTGATAGGTTTCCTCCCCCCTATATGCGCGGATGCCGGCAACGGTGTCCCGGGCGCGCTGGCGCAGAGCATTGATCCGGCGTGTGGTGTTCACGCCGGGGTACATCGTGAAGTCAGCGATACTCCGGGCCTGGACCGGCATGCGCGGGGCGAGGGCCAGCAAGATACGAAGGTCCCGGTACGCAACCTTTCCGCTTACGGCGGCGGCGATATGTTCATGCTCGTGATCGGTCAGCAAGTCGCGCCAGATGTCATCCGGCCCCTTGAAGCCCCGGTCCGGCTGGTAGGCAAATTGTGGTTCGAAGTCGAACGCCTTGTTCACGGCAGCGCTGTCCAAGTCGAATGTTTCGGCCAGTCGCTGTTGTTCGCTGACATCCGCAGCTAAAAGCCGGTTGAACGAGAAGCTTTTCACATCTTCACCGAAACGGCTCGACAGCGACCGGGTGACCACCGCGGAAAGACACCACTGAAACAGCATGCTTTTAAAACGTCGGTCCCTGTCGGCTGGCGGATCGGGGTAGGTGCGCCAGAACAGCCCCTCGGCGATCGCCTCTTGCGGATTGCGGCACATGACCGCGATTCTGATGCCGGGAATCAATTGCCGATAGGCCGGGTAACGCAGTTCCGGTAACAGGTCGAAAACGGCCCAGCTTTGCTTGCCTTGTGAAACCGCGAATTTGTCCAACAGCCAGCTGAACAGGGCGATTGGATTGTCGATTGAGTCAGGGAGATCACCGGCAAGTTTCTCGGTATCGGCGTCGAAATAGTCGAGCGGATACTCGACCTGTGTACGCGCGGCATCGATGTATCGAGGTCGGGTAAGGTATTCGCGCAACAGGCGGGGCCGCTGATGGCGGAAAAAGGGAAAGTGCCGCTGCAGATAGACGTGGAATACCCCCTCCAGCGGAAAACCAGCCACACTTCGCGAATTCGATGCGAGGATGTTCGCCAGAGTCGTTTTGCCGGAGCGCCCTGCGCCGCCGATCAGCCAGGGACCTGAGTGCGACGCGCGCGTTGTCAACTTGTGGATTCGATCTGTTCGGACAGATAGGCACGCATGAGCACTTCACAGAATTCGAAGTCTTCGGGTTCGTCGATCTGAAAGCTTTTCCAGAATTCCATGCGCCAGATGCCGATTTTCCCATCCATGCGATTGCCGGATTCACGCAAGACCTCGGGATTGAAAATCCAGAACGAGCCGTTCTCGAGAAACTGCTCGCCTTTTTCCTGGCGTCGTTCACGCTTTCGATAGTCGTAGGTGTAGCTGTCCAGGTCGCCATTGGGCTGCGGTCGCCAGATGTTGAAGTCCGGGATCGATGTGGCCGAGAACATCGAGTCCAGTTTTTCAGCCTCGAACAGTTTCAAGGCGCCATCGAAATCTGAGGCGGTGCGGACCGGTGACGTGCATTGTGGTGCTACCATCCGTGTGACGGCGACCCCCTTGTCCGCGAGCACATCCAGGGCGTGGAGCCAGCCGGATTCCGATGAGGCGGCACTGTCGGCGATCTCGGGCGGTCGTGCGATCGGCCGCGCACCATAGCGCTCTCCGACGGCAAGAATCTCCGGATCGTCGGAACTGACCCATACGGACTCGATGCACGCGGCATCAAGGGCATGTTCGATCGTCCAGGCGACGAGCGGTTTGCCACAGAAATTCTTGAGATTCTTCCCCGGAATACCCTGCGAGCCGCCGCGTGCGAGGATTACCGCGACATTGCTCATGTCACGCTCTCCCTGCGCCTCAGGACCGGACGTCCTGGCGCAGCTTCTCGCGCGCCTCGAGTTCCGAGGATCCGAGAATCTTTTCACCGGTTCCAAGCGCAGCCGGAATGGTGCGGACCGCCGAGACCAGGCTGCGCAGGGCCTTGGTCTCGATGGAGGCGGCCTGATCGGAGCCGTACATGGTTCGGTCGATGGTCACATGACGCTCGATCGACGTGGCACCGAGGGCAGTGGCGGCGACGCAGACCGTCACCAGGCTGGTCTCATGCCCGGAATAGCCAACATCGACACCATATCGTTCGCGCAACATGGGAATGCAAAGTAGGTTCGCGTCCTCAGCCTGCATCGGATATGTCGAGTTGCAGTGCATGAGCTCGACCGGACAGTTGGCCTGGGAGAATATTTCCATGACCTCGTCGATTTCCTCGAGTTTCGACATACCCGTGGAAATGAAGGTCTTCTTTCCATCCTTGGCCGTTTCGCGCAGCAAGGGGATATGCCCAAGCATCGGCGACGCGATCTTGTGGAACGGCGGGTCATATTTGCGCAGGAAGTCGAGGCTGCCCAGGTCCCAGCATGATGCGGTCCACTGCAGACCCTTCTCCCGGCAATAGGCGTCGATCTCGTCATACTCTGCGGCGCCAAACTCGAGGCCTTCCTTCTGTTCACGCTGTGTGGTGCCCCAGGGACTCTCGCGCGGACCGTCGAGATAGTCCTTCGTATAAACCGCATCGACCGTGCGCTTCTGGAACTTCACAGCGTCGAATCCGGCATCTGCCGCGGCGTCCATGATTTCCTTGGCAATCGCCATATCGCCATTGTGATTGATCCCGATCTCGGTGATCAGGAAAGGTTGCTTGTGCGGTGCCATGACGGCTCCTTTCAAAGAAAACTAGGAATGGGTGGTAACGGCTGAATCCTCGAGCAACAACCCGTGGTCCTTCAGGCGCGCCCGGAGTGCGTCGGGCAAGTGTGGGTTGTAGGTCGGCCGATTGAGGAAAAATTCCCGATGGTTGCGGGAATGTTGGTTGTCGATCCCGAAGGAAAGATAAATCGCATATTTCGGTTCGGCCCCGCCGATGACGCCGCCTGCGTGCAGCAGGCGCTGGTCGAAAATAACGCAATCGCCGGGCTGGGTGCGCACCACACGCCGGGGGCCGCTCAGGAACCAGTGGGGCAGCCAGTCGTTTTTCCCGCGCCGGCGCAGGAAGCTGCGAATCTTGTTCCAGAAAACATACTCCGCGCGGCGTAAACGGGACTCGTGACGGTGACTGCCCGGGAGGACGACGAGCGAGGAATTGCTTTGTGTGTGGTCGGACAGGTAGATCGCCACGCGTACGACCCGATAGGGGGCTTCGCTCTCGTCCCAGTCCGCGCCAACGCCGAAGTCGCGGCAGGCACTATCGCGATGCCATCGGCCGCCGGGAAGGTTGATGTGCAGGTCCGAGTGCTGGGTGTATCGGATATCGTCACCGATAAGTGCCCTCACAGAGGCCAGCAGTCGCTCATTGAAGATCACCGGCCAGAAGTCGTCATTCGTGGTCACCCCGTCGGCCAGCGTGTGGGTGGCGCCGGCAATCTGCGGCGTCGCGTTAGGCTCGGCCGGAAACCCGAAGACGTGATTGATACGGTTGCGCCATTCGGCGGCTTCTGCTGCCGTGAAGAGGGGCCGGAGCAGATGATAGCCATCGCGTTCGAAGGCGGCCCGCTCGCCGGGGGTCACGGGGTCGGGCTTGCTTGCATGGGTGTCGTTGGCGGTGTTTCCATCTGTCATTGGGCGGCCTCTCCGTGGCGCCGCTCTCTACCCCGCCGAAGGTTGGCCAGACCTTCCAGAACGACCATCAGGCCAAGAGTTGTCAGAACGATCATCACCGGGGTCAGAGGCATCGCATAGCGCGGGTTGCCGAAGGGGCCGTTGATGGCGAGAAAATAGGCTCCAACCGTGAGCAGGAACACGGTGTAGGGCCGCAAATCGCGGCGGCTTAGTCCTGCTATGGCCCCCGTGATTTGCAGGATGACGGCTATCAGCGCGAATGTTTGTGCAACGGCCCATGTGAGCAGGAATCCGTCCGACGCTATGTTTCTCGCGAGCGCGGAGAGCTTGGCCCCTAGGCTGTCGCCTGAAACGGCGGAAAGGAACTTCGGATTGAGCTGGAACTGATGTCCGGTTTCGTAAAGCGCCGTTTGAACGACTGAGCGGATTACAGCCAGGGTCGTGCCGCGCACCAGCGCCGACAAAGGGAGGTCTTTCAGATATTCAAGCGCAATTTCACGGCGGACGTCGTCAACGGAGATCGGATTTCGCCGCTCATCCGGATCGAGTTGGGCCAGACGCGTCCTGACGTCGGCATGCATCAGGTCTTCTCGTCCTTCGAGGATGCATTGCGGGCAGATCCGCATGAACTGATCTACCACGTCGAGCGCATGGTTTCCGGACTGGGACGTCAGAATCGGTACGCCGTAGTTCGCGTGGTTCTCGGCAATGCGCGGTACGACAGAGAGAATGATCATGACCGCCGGGATCGCTGCCAGTGAAATGGCGCGAAGGCCTTTGACGCGACCGCCCGACCAGAGCAGATAGGCGAGGGCCGGCCACAACAGGTAGGGAAAAAACATCAGGGTCGGGCGCGTGAGCATCGCGAGCGACAGGAACAGGCCGGCCGCGAGCAGCATCAGAACCTGGTGTCGGCTGCGCACGGACCAGATACAGGCGCACAGGCCCCAGCAGAAAAGCGCAATGAACAGCGTGTCCGCGAGAACGAAAGACGTGTACACGACCAGTGATGCCCAAACGCAGGTGATTGCTGCTGCGGGAACTGCCCAGCCCGGCCGCATGGCCCCGGTCATGATTCCAATCACTAACACCGTGGAGGCATCTATGAAGGCCTGTGCGACGGAAATTGGCCATAGAGAATCCTGGCCGAAGACCTTCATGACCCCGGCGACGAAGTACGAATAGACAGGCATACGGCCGGTGTCGGGGATCAACTCGCCGTAGTGGAGATACACGAGGGACCCGTGTTCGAGTAGATTTGAGGCCCGCAGCAGATACTTTCCGGAATCGCTCCCATTGTTGATCAGGCCGTCGAACAACACGACCGCTGCGATATAGGAGAGCCGGATCGCAAGTGCCAAAAGGAACAGGAGCGCGATTTGCTGCCGGCTGAACAGGGTGGCACCAGTCTGTGATGCCATGTCGCTGTGCGCCCCTTGGGACCGTGCTGGTTCTTGAGGTGTTGAGAACATAAATAACTAAGGTGTCAGCAATCGGAGCTGGTGTGCTGCCTATCCGAGCCTGACGATCTGGCGTTCTTCCGGTGTCAGCCTCGCAACCACATCCGGATGCAGCTCCGGCACGGTATTCAATTCTGTCGAAACCGGGTTGGGCGCGCGGAAGGCGTAGTTCCAGGTGTCGCGCCGCGGACCCGGGTTGCGGTTTGCACGGTGTGCGAGGTTGGTGTCGATGATGGCGACCGAGCCGGCTGGCCCATAGCACCGTCCGATCGTCTTGGCGCGCATGACATCTTCTTCGCGGAGTCTTGAGTGCGACACGTCGTAGTGGAAGATCTTGTGGCTTCCGGGAACGAAGAGCGTGCACTGTCCGTCCGGTGGCACGTCGGTCAAAAACAGGAACACCCGCACCTGCTTGCGTTTGCCGTCATGATGCCACTGATTGGAGCCGCTATCGGGAAGCTCGGCCGGTTCGTAGCGCGTTCCGCCGGTTCCGTTCAGGACGACGGGCTTGCCCCAGTAATACTGTACCAGCGCAAGTATATCCGGCTCGAGCGCCATCTTGCTGAACAGCTCGGACTCCTGAAGCCTCGACGTCGCGATGTGAACGCTCTTCTTCTCGTCAGCCCGGGGATTGTCCGGATTTGTATCGACCAGGCGCTGGAATTCGGCACGCATCGCTTCGAGGTGCTCGGGATCAAAGAAATTGGGAACAACAACGGCTCCATCGGTGCACAGGCGATCGGCATGTTCGAGGAAATTTTCCAGCCCGGAACGGGCGGCAATCTTGCTCCGGTAGGATGCGCTCGGCCGTTCGTGGACCTGACGGTCATATTCGGCGCGTGCGAATCGGTATGCGCGTTGGACAGTCGGCCGCAGCGGGCTGGGGATCATTTGTTTGATTTGCATGACCAGTACTCCATGACAGGTTCTCGAGACCCCTTAAAGGCCCCTCATCGCTCTTCTCTCACATCGCGATCATTCGGACAGGCCAGGACGAACTTCGAGAATACCGCCCTCCGAGCCAGTTGGCCGGATGAAATGACGGTCCGGTTTGAGATTCGGCGGGCGGCCTTCTATGCAGGCAAATAACAGAGGAAACGTATTTATGGGCGTCAGCGAGGAAGTGAATGTGTCCCGGCATTTGTTCGGCAGCCGCATGGCGTTCAGGATCGCCAGCCGGCGAAACAGTCCCTCACCCGTTGCGGCTGCTTCCGGTCCGGCTGACGGTTCACCCGGGAGGCGGAACTTGAAACCGTGATCGCCCTGCAGAATGATTATCGGGTCCGTCGGGTCAGACGCAATGATGTCGCGAATGGCGCGGCCGACCGACTGGCTCGTGCATTTCGTGTCGATGCGGAATTGCGCCGGATCATAGGTGTCCTCGCCCACATCAATGCGTTCGCCAATGCCGTTAAGCCGCTTGCAATCCGCAGAATATCGGGGCGGTGCGTGCGGCGACAGAATGTGTGCAAATAGGAAGAAGGGCTCTGACTGCGCGGTGCCCAGACCGGACATGACATCTTCGACAAAGATATGGTCGTAACGGAATGCTCCGTCCACCAGTTGGCGCAAGACCCGGAACAGGGGCGTAAGTTGCAGAAGGCTCACCTGCACCGAGTTCAGCGGAATGCTGCCACTTGGGCGCGCGCGGATACACCGGTCCTCCTGACCGCCGCACTGGGTTTTTGCCGCCCCGGCGTAGGGTGCGTGAATGTAACGATAGCCCAGTGAAATGAATCTGCTGACCACGGGATTGAAACCGGAGAGAATACTGACCTGCTCGTCCGCATCCGGCGCGTCACCATCTGGCAACTGCCGGTACTCGCTGGTCAGCGTCGAAGTGAGCGACAGCATCGTGTTGTCATAATTCGCGAAGCTGGACGTGCCGATGCGGAAGCCCTGCCCGGACAGCGAAGACAGAAACGGCTCATTGTCGTAGTCGAAGTAACGCGCCAGAGCGTCGTCGCGGATATAGCCGTCCAGCAGAAACCAGTAAACATTCGGGCGGCTCTCCGCCGCCGGGCGTTGCTGGGCGGCCGTATCGGTCTGCGATCCTGCGTCAAGCGACTCCACGGTCGCGACTCCGTCCGTCACGAGTTGCAGTGCCGGCCAGGCGATCAGGGCGAGCGCGACCACAGTTGCAAAGGAGTACGCCGCCGGCCGTCGCGACAGGAACCAGGCGATGGCCCCGACAAGCAGAAAAACCACCAACCAGGTGGCCAGCCAGACTGTGCCGAGGCGGACGCCGAGAAGAATCATGAGGTCGGCAAGTGCGCCGAAGCTGAAGAAGACAACGCCGAGAAAGCCGAGCGTGATGGCGACGCGCCCGGTGGGGTGTCTGCCGATGCCCCGCGCGATGAGGAGCGCAAGTGCGATCGCGAGCACGGCTACGATCAGCCAAGGGACGAGAACGTCTTCAAGCTGGAGGACCTGATCTCTGTTGTTCGCCAGAAAGGCGACAAACGGCCAGCTGATCAGCAGCAGCAGGGGCGTCAGGTCACGGAGGATCGCTTTCACGCCAGTACTCCGTCTGGATTTTCCAGGGCTTGCATCGCGCTGTCTTCTCTTCTTTCCGGGTCCGCGGCCTTGGCTCAGCTCGGGTAGCCGTACTGAGACAAGTCCCAGCCCAATAAGGCCGAAAGCGCACGATTTCCTTCGGCATATGTCTCGTCGAGTATGCCCTGATCGTCATAGCGCCTGTAACGCAGCGGACGACCTGACCGCTCCCGGTGCTTGCGTCCCAGATAGTCCGCGCCTTCGACAAGTATGTGATCGTGTCCGGGCCTGCGAATCTCCGGAATGATAGCATTCTTCTCGTGGCGCATGCGTAGCCGGTTGAGCAGTAGCATCGTGTCAATCACCAAGTCGTTCCTCTGGGGGTTGAGCGGCGGGATTTGTGCGATCTGTCGGACCTCGTCGTCGGAGAGTCCCTGCGCGGGCTCGCCGATAAAATCACGTAACCGGCACAGAAGCGCAAAGGAGTCTTCGCGCAGATCCTCGAACAGGTACACGAGCATGCGCGCGCCGAAATGCTCCATCAAGGGTGCCAGGACGTCGTGATAGTGCCACTTGGTCTTCACGGTTTCGCGAAGATACTTGTTGAACCCCATCCGTCCGCCATTGGTGACGTACTGGCCGTAATGGGAAGCCAGCATGGAACGCTGGGACCGGATTCCGAGAACGACCCGTGCGCCGGGAAAGTTGCGGTCGATGGTTTCGGCGAGCGCGGGGGGCTGGGCGCCGAGACTGCCGTTTTCAATCCGCTGGCGCAGCATGAAGGGGCCCGTGCTGGAATCGACCGCCGCACGGATGTCGTCCATGGACTGCCGGTACATATTGACCTGCCGGCACGGATAGTGGTCCCGGAAAAGGTGCTGCCAGATCCATTTGCTCGCGGTCTTGTGATAGCCGAGATAGACAACGACGGATGAGCCGGCCGTCCCGTTTGCGTCTTGGTGCATTTCGTTTTCTGTGTGTCGCAATTTCGTCGCTATCGTGGAACGTTTTCGTTACTGAAGTGGAGGCCGTCAAGCGGCATCAGTTTCTATTCCTTCCGATCGCGACATATTGGCCTGAAGGAGGGTTTGTCCCGCCTCGATATTATCCAGAATCTCGTCAAAGTAGGCGGGAGGATGATGGAAGTTTTTGTGAAAATTGAAGTTCTGATGCAGCGGGTCACGCCGATGCACCCGCAGGAAGGACAGCCGGTCCCAAAGGTTGAGAAGGGGTGTCGGCAAATGTCTGCCGCGTGGCCGGGTGCGGTTCTGCAGCATGTTCATTGTCGCATCAGCGCCGCGGGACAACGCTGAGTGCGGTGTAAACCAGTCGTGGAACTCGTTGAGATGCCGATCAAGCTCGTCGTTCGTATGCGGGGCTTCGGGCGGATCTGCGATCAAGGCCATCACTTCGTCATAGGTTTCTGGATTGAAACTCACCAGCTGTGACATCGCGGCGTGTGGGGTCAGCCTTCGGATCAACTCGGCGTTGCCCGTCAGGGGGTCGAGGTTGATGGTTGGAATTCGCAGAACGTAGGATTCGTAAAAGCTCTGTGAGGACGGCGCGACGATCACTCGCTGCCGCGCGGTCCAGGCTGCGAGATCCACACTATCGTCGATTTCGATACGTCCCTTGAACGGCCCCTCGTTCACAAAGTCATATCCTTCGGGGGCTTCGAGGGGATGGGGTCGAATGGAGATGTTGAGGTCCGTCTCTTCGATGATGCGATGGATGATCGTGATCATCGATATGAAATTTTCCACCTGCCAGACGACGCCGTCGCGCTTGTTTGGATATTGCAGGGAAAACACGGCGGGTACGGCGTTGTACCGATTCAAAGAGTGATAGCGGCCGACAAATCCAACGGTCTTGCGCTCGCGCGTTACGAGGCCGGGGTTGAACTTGGTGACGTCGAGACGCGGGTTGCCGCAAACAACCAGTTTCGAGTGGTCGGCATCAGGCAAGGTTTGGTGAAAGAACTCTTTCGTCTTTCGGCCCCAGAGCAGTGCCAGATCGAGCCTTTCATAGGCATCCGGCCACTCTCCCAATTGCATTGCATCGCTGCTTTCGATGGCTTGGGCACCCTCGCCGGGCCACAACACGATCGCGGCTTCCGGTGCCTGTTTCATCAGGCGCGGTATCTGGCCGACTGTATTCACGATGATGGCGTCGGGGTTCCAGCGGCGTACCGTACGCTGGAAGTCTCGGCCCGACGCGATCACGACGTCAGCACCCTTCTGCTTGAGCAGCTCGGCGAAAAGCATTGCGGCGGCGGCATCGCGGCGGAGCGTGAAGGCACGGATAACGATTCGGTATCGGGACATGGAGAACCTCAGGTGCTGCGGGCCGCAGCTTGCGGGTCGAAATCGATCAGGCTGACGCTCGGCCGTTCTAGTGCCGCGGCTTCGACGAGCAGCATGGATGTGATGCCGACGACGGCATCGGCGGCGAGGATCGCCTCAGCGCTCGAACCGACGCGACTGATGATGGTGCGTGGTGCGTCATCGGATAGATATGGCTCGAACTTTGCGACTTCATCACGCGGGTGAGGGCGGACGACAACGATGGTGTTACCGTCGCAAGGTACCGCGTCTTCAAGCCTGTTTGTTCGGACCCGGTCAATGAGTTCTGAAAGCAGGCGCAGTTCGTCATGGTCACGCTGCTTGCCGTGTTTCTGCATTTGAGTGATCGGCTCGGAGGCATAGAGCACGATGGTGCTCTCGTCGGTCGCGTTCCATTCCCGGCGGACCGCTTCGATCCTGTGCCGGTCGATCGACTGCGCCAGCTGACAAAAGCGTCGCAAATGGAGGTTGCCGATGACCCGGACTGTTTGCTCGGGAATGCCGGCTGCGACGATGGCGTCCCGGGATTTCTCGTCCACAACGCAAAGCAAGTCAGGGAATATCTCGCGGCCATCACGATCGCGAAACCGTTCCATCAAATCCTTCTTTGCGTGCTTTGTCGCAATGGTGGTGTCATCTGCGAGTGCGACGCACTTGGCACCACAGACGGCCGCGGCGCGCCACAGCGCTTGGGGTGTACGGTCATCGCGGTCCGACAAGCCGGTCACGACGGTGCCCACGCGTCGCTCGCGGAACAATCCCACGGGCTCCTGAAGTAGCGCATCCGCCGGATCGGTCATGACCTCGATGCCGGCAGCCGACAGCACCTGCGCGCCGACGCCGCTTCCGAAAACCATAATCTGGCCTGGCGTGCGGCCGCCGGCCAGTTCGGCAACCAGTCTGTCGGCACCAGCTGAGAGGGTGCCGGAATCGTGGCCCGCCATCTGCGCGTGGACTAACTCGTGAAGTGCCACGAGTTGATTGGCATTGCCCGGGTCGCGGGCGAAGAAGACGAGGTTGCCGGTCATTTCGATCGGGCAGCTGAGACCGTCGAGAGGTCTTCCAGTTCCGTCCGGTTCTCATAGACTTTGTGGAATGCAGCAGCGATGCGGTCGATCAGCATGTCGGACAGTTCGAACGCGCAGATGCCAAACCCGACCTCTTCTTGGTTGTGCATCTGTTCGGTCACTGGGCATTCAGGCGCGCCGCCCCGGGATTCGCGCGCCGCAAAAACGGGCAGCCTGTAAAGTGGTGCCACATACCCGCCGTCCAACGGCACACCTTCGGCTGCCATGGCCTGCAGGAACGCGCTCCGCGGTATGCCGACCACATTTTCGTCATAGCGCATTGGCCAGGCGTAGAAGGTGTGGCGGCAGCCTGCGCGCACATGTGGGGGAGTCAGACCTGGAAGCCCCGACACGCCAGAGGACAGCCGGAGTGCGAATGCCTCGCGTTCCGCGACGATTTCCGGGGCTCGGTTGAGTTGCGCAAGTCCGACGGCTGCCGAAAGCTCCGTCAGTCGATAGTTGAAGCCGACCAGGTCACGTTCGGCATGGGCGGCATGGTGTTCGATCAGATTTTCGCCGTGGTTGCGAATCAGCTTGAGGCGAAACGCCAGATCGGCATCGTCGGTCGTGCAGACCCCGCCTTCCCCGGTCTGGATGTGTTTGTGGCGGTTCAGGCTGAACACGCCGATATGGCCGATAGTTCCGGACAGAACGCCATTCTCGGTCGCGAGTGGTGCTTGCGCATTGTCCTCAACGAGACAGATTCCATGAAGGTCTGCCAGGGCTCGAAGTTCCGCGAGACGGGCCGGATGCCCGAACAGGTTAACCGCGATAATGGCCTTCGTGCGATCGGTGATGGCTGCGCGGACGCGTTCGATGTCGATGCAGAAGGTTTCGGGTTCAATATCAACAAACACTGGGATACCGCCGTACACGTAAGGTGCGACGGCGGTCGCAGACATGGTGTAGGGCGGGACGATGACCTCGTCGCCGGGTCCGACGCCACAGGCGCCGAGAGCTGCGAACAGGCCCGATGATGCGGAATTCACGGCAACCGCGTGAGCGGTGTCGAACATCTCTGCCCAACGGTCTTCAAGTTCCTGAACCTTGGGCCCGCCGTCGAATTCCGGGCCCGGCGCCCCGATATAGCCGGACAAGACACCACTCTCGAGGGTGTCGAGCACCGCTGCACGCTCAGCATCTCCGATCCTGTTATAGGTTGCGAGCGGTGTTTCGATTTCAGGTTTCCCACCGAATAGGGCCAAACTGCTCATGCTGCGGTCTCGCTTCGGGTCGCGGTTTCGATAAGTGCTTCGATCAGGCGTTCTGCCGCGACAGCGTGAGAGCCGTCGCAGGCCAGCGCTTCGCCACGCAAGGCGGTACGATAGACATTGTCCACCATCGCCTCGAAGGATCCGCCCGCACCGTATTCGGCCCAGCTTCCATGGTCGAGGGTCACTGTATCTGGCGCATAGCGGTAGGTGACAGTCGGCCGCCGCCGCACTTTTGTGCCCCAGTCCTCGAAGGTGATCGCACCTTTTTCCGTCACGAGTTCCATTTCGAGCAAGCTGAATTCGCGGCCGTCACTGCCCATCAGATGTACGGCTGCGCCGTCATTGGTCATAAGTATTGCGTCGATCGTGGGATCGTCGGGCGCGTAGTCATGGCGTGGGTTGCCCGCATAGCGCACCGTCATGGGACCGACCAGCAAGAGTAGAAGATCGATGATATGAGTGCCTGTGTTTCGAATGCCCCTGGAATAGCGTGCGTGAACCGATTGCACGCGGCCCCATGTCCCATCGCTTAGTTCGGAGGTAACTTGGTGGACCGCACGGTGCCAGCGTCGTGTAAGGGCGACGGCAAGCGGCTTGCCTGCCTGTGCATAGGCCCCGACCATACGCTCCGTATCCTGCAGACTTGTCGTGAGAGGCTTTTCGCACAGAACGAGACCGACGTTCGAATCAAGGAGTTGGGCGAGGGCGTCGGCGTGGGTGTCAGATGGTGTGCATATGCTCGCGACATCGTAGGATCTGTCGTCCGCGAGAGCTGCGTTGAGATCGGGATAGGCCGTACCTACATCCCAGTCTCTGGTGAACCGATCGCGGCGCTCCATGTCCGGGTCAACACAGGCCGTGATCTCGAAGCGGCCGTCGGCGGCATATGCTGCAACATGGCTCAGGGCTTCGTTGTCGCATGCCGGTAGGCCGACGCCGCCGGCAATGTGACCGCAGCCGACGATGAGGGTTTTGAGGCGCCGTTCCGTCACGTGTCCTGTCCGTCGCGTGAAAGCGCCTGTAAGCCGAGATAGAGCACCTCGGCCATGGCGAGGTCTTCAGGCTCATTAATATCGGTCGCCTTGTGACGGTCGAGAATGTAGGGGATGTAGTCGGTGTAAACTCGTTCCGAACTGTCGGTGATTTGTGACGCGGTAAAGAAGGCGAACGCGCCGGCGTCGAAATATTGTGGCGGGCATTCTTGGGAATGTTTGAAGCGCAGTTCCGGGTGGACAAACCGCATCATTCCAGCCTCATCGATCAACATCGCCCGCTCGACCGGCGCGGGGAAGCTGGCGACAGAAAGCACGGGTAATTGCCCCCCCGAGCGGGCGAGTGCCGCTTGGCCCTCAACCAGATCCGAGGCTTCGAGAAGCGGTGCGGTTGCGACGATCAGGCAGACTTCGTCGAAGGTATGGCCGCGTTCGGCGTATTGTTCGAGGACCCAACGTAGGACAGCCGGGATCGAGACGTTGTTCCCCGCCATTTCTGGCGCGCGCAGGAAATCGACCGGATGGCCCTCAGCTGCTGCGATATCGGCGTAGCGTTCGCTGTCGGTCGATATGTGGATAGTATCGAAAAGGTTCGACTCCCGGGCGGCTTCGAGGCCGTATGCCAGCAGTGGCCGGCCGCAGAACTTGACGATATTCTTGTCGGTGATGCGGGTGCTGCCGCCGCGTGCGGGGATAATGGCAATTCTGCGGGTCATGACATGGCTCTCGCGATAATCCCACCGGAGACAAGATCGGCGAGGGCTTCGGCACAGGCCTTAACGCGAGCCTCGTCTGTCTCGTTGTCCAGCCAGAGGTTCAGAATCGCCTCTTCGTGGGTGCAGGCGTTTTTCAGGAGGGATTCGTCCTGCCGGCGGCTTTCCTCGAACCAACGATGGAGAGACGGGTACCAGTTGCTCGAATCGAAACCGGCGTCGCGCAGTGCCTTCGTCACGCTCTTCTGTTCGTTTCCGCGGACGCGCACGCCATATCGCCATGGTGCGGCACCTGGATCTCTGCGCAATGGGTCCAGAGCCGCTGTTGCCAAAATCTCATCATAGATTGCGGCCTTGCGTCGCCGCGCGTCCAAGTTGGCCGCCAGACCGTCGAGGGCTTTGCCCAGGCCGGCGATCCGCGGTTCGTCAAAGCTATCCAGATACAAGGAACGGTATCTCCCGGGGAACCCGAGGAACTCTTCGTTTGCAGCCGGGTCGATCTCGGCTGCCGCGCGAATTTTATAGTATTCGGATCGAAATTCAGCTGATAAACGTGCCCTGTCCTTGCCCGGTGTGGCCAGTTTGGCGTCGGTGCGCCGTATTGTTTCGACCAGGCCCTGATCATCGGATACAAGCGCGCCGCCATATCCGACATCGACGATCTTCGTGTGTCCGAAGCTCAGGACCGAACAGATTCCGTACCGCCCCATTGGGCTGCCATCGGGCATTGTGGCTCCGAGCGCCTGGGCGCCGTCTTCGATCAAGGTAACGCCAGCCCGTTCGGCAACTTCGCAGATCGCGGCCATCTTTGCCGGTTGGCCGTAGAGATGTGTTGTGAGAACGGCTGCGACATCCGGGGTGTCAGTCAGCAACCTCTCGAGCGCGCTGACCGATATGTTTCCGGTTTCGGGCTCGACATCGCAGAAAGCCAGCCGATACCCGGCATAAAGTGCTGCGTAGGCCGGGCTCGGACACAGGATCGCCGGTAGCACGATGCGGCTACCCGCCCTGTCGAGTGCCCGAAACGCCAAGTACAGCGCTGCCGTTGCGCGTGAGGTCAGCACGGCGTAGCGGCGTCCCGTGAGAGCCGCGAGTCGTTCTTCCAGGCTGCGTCTCTTGTCAGTCATGCGTGGGTATCGCTTCCGGGACGGAGACGCGGATCGGACAGTGTCACGAATCTGACCGGCCTATCTCGACGCCGGCAACCTTCCATGATAGCGACCAAATTGGACCGGAACGCGTCCAGCGAAAACGAGAGAAGGCCGTGGTTCGACGACCCGACTTCGGCAAGCACGGTGCTCGGGTGGGTGTCTGTCACAAGGTATGACGCATCGTCGATCAGGTCGTCGAGTCCGGGTTGCAGGGCGCCGGTGTGGAAGGACAGATCGACATAGCGCAGATAGGGCTGGTCGTCATATGAGGCGTGTACGAATGCCATGCTTAGAGGAACTTCCACCAGAGTGTGGGCTGGCGTGCCCGGTATGCGGTAGTCGTTTCGGGCTGGTCGATAGGCTGTGCGTGGTGTTTTTGACCAGTCGAAATCGACATGGTCATCGCGGCGTTGTCGTCCGGGCATGGCGGATGAATCGACTTCGACTCCCAGACCTTCGAGGATCGTCATCAACGGCCCGGACCCGTAATTGCCCCCCATACGTGTCGCACGCGGTGTCCAGCCGCGGCGGCTTAGAGCATCGTGTGCCGTCACCAGATTCGTCTCGAGACGCTTCGCATCGTGTTCCTGCACCCATGTTCCCGATTCTCGCCGGTGGAGATGGGGGTGCCAGGCAATTTCATGTCCCTCAGATTCGAGTTCGCGCAACCGGTCTTCGAAGCGATCGAGGATCGCCCCGCAGTCGCCGTAGATTTCACCGATTTGATTGTCCACTCTCGGAAGCCAGGTCGCGCATGGACTAGAATTGTTGTCGTCGCGCACCCCCGACAGAATTTCCGTGATCGCGGGTACACCTTCCTCAACACCCCGCCAGGTGAGATCATCCGATCTGTAGTCGTCCGCCATGCTGGGATCAAAGTGATCAGGGTCCATGTCGAAGGTAAGTGCAACCAGCATCTCATTGTCGGCGCTGTCCGCGCGGTCAGACATCTTGAGCGATTTCGAAGCTTATGAAAGATTCGGCAAGGTCGGCACGTTGATGGGCGATACCGGGTGTTGGGCCTGTTGCGAGGATGTATCCGAGACGATCTCCGTCACTTTCTGCGGCAGACATTGTGTCTCCGACATTGACGAACGACCCCGCCTCGACACCATCACAATCGTTGGCCAGTTCGAAGCCCGCATAAGCGTGAACCCGACCGGGCTTGCTGGGAAAGAACCGGATAACACCTGCCTGCTTCGTTGCTGGGCTATAGCGCACCTGTCGGCCGATCGCTTGGGCAACGCATGCCGCAAGAATATCGTATCCACTGGTCAGGGGGACGAATCTCTCGAAGACCATGAAACCCGCACCACGGCCGGCCGCCTCAATCAGGGCCGGGGCAAGCCCGGCTGCGTACATGATCTCGACGTGGCCGGGACCTTCGCGATAGCCAACTGCTTCCAGCGCCTGGCACGCCGTCTTGCCGATCGCGTCCAGCACGTCTGGTGGATCGTCCGGGGTGGCCAGCTCGTTGGCGACGGTGTCTCCGGTATTGGCGACCTTCCTTTTGACGGTGACCGCGAGCACATGGGTTGTTTCGCCATCTGCGAAGGTCTCGACCGTATATTCGCGCCCGGGGAGCACCGATTCGACGATGGCCCGTTGGCTCTGCGACCCGGACAACGCGCGTTCGAGCGCGGCTCGTTGTTCGTTTTTGTGGGCATCACCATCGAGCCGCGTAACCCCCCGGCTGCCTGCCGAGTCCACCGGCTTAATTATGACAGGTTCGTCAGCGTCGGAAATCGCGGCATATCCCTGCTGTAGGTCTTCGACGATTCTCCAGAAACGCGGATTCTCCAAGTCGGCCATTTCCCATGCATGACGCTGTTTGGCCTTGTCGGTCAATTGCTCCATGACCTTGAACCCTGGACCCGGTAGCGAGAAGCGGTCTCGCAGGGCGCCGACGGCGCGCATTCCGACTTCGGCTGCAAACGAAATTGCCCCCGCAAGTTGAATTTCGGAGGCGGCAACTGCGTCAACGACGACCTTCGGATCACGGATATCCACGACCATGGCGCTATCCGCCACTGCGAGACCCGGAGCATCCGGGTCGCCGTCCATTGCCAGAACGCTTATGCCGTTATCTCGTGCCGCGCGAATACCGGACAATTGCCAGCGTCCCGCACCGACGGATGCGAGCCAAGGGGCAGCAATACCGGAATTCATACCGGGTTGCCCTTTGGTAACGAGTAAGGAAGAGGTTTTGCCGGTTCGTCGCTGCGTGCGCCGATCCGCGTGAACTCATCGACGGGCGGTTGGGTCGTATAGCCCATGGTCTGCTTCTGTCGCGGCGTCATTTGTGCGTACAGTTCTTCAGGCATGTTGCTCAGAAAATCGAAGGCCGGCTTGAAAAACCAGTGGACGTAGGTCGACAGCAGACACCATCTTGTTGCATTGGAGCGGTTTGCGCCGCCGCCGTGCCATGCTGCGGCATCCATGATTAGCACGCTGCCGCGCGTCCCCGTCACAACCACCTCATCCGGATCTGCTGCTTCGTCGGGCGGGAACTCAGGCCGCCGTTGGCTGCCCGGGACGATCCGGGTCGCACCATTTTCCTCGGTAAAATCCTCAAGCATCCAGGTCACCACGGCCATCAGCGGAAATGCGCCGCCGGGAATCCGCGAATCGATATGCAGTTGTTGTTCGGGGCCACCTGGCAGTGGCGTACGGGCGGTGTTCTGGCGCAGGATGACGGGATCGCTGTTCTTGTAAGACCCTTGCTGCAGGAAACGCTCGACGATGTCGTAAACCGGCGAGGGATCGATGAAATCGAGAAAGGCGCGATCCTTGTTGTGCAGATTGTAGACGATTTTCTCGTCGGCATGAAAATTTAGCCGATGGCCGGCGGTCGCGTTCGCCGCGTAAATTGGTGCCAAACGGTCGTGGGTGTCTTCCAAAATACCCACGAGCTGGGCACACCGGTCGGGGGAAATGACCGAGTCCAGAACGACATATCCATTCTGGTTTAGTGTCGCGACATAGTTGTCTATTTCGGCCATACGACATCCTCCAGTACCCGGATATCCTTGGCCATTCGTTCGGCGATGATCTGATTGCCACTTGCGTTGGTGTGAATGATGTCGTTGAAGACGTGCTCATCGACACTTTCGAAGAGGCGGCGGATGTCGAAGAACCGTATATTCTTGTAGTCCGCGTAGCGCTCTTCCAATGCGGCGTAGACCTCCGCGTAGGACGAGAAGGCGCCGCGCATATTTGACAGGAACATCGCATTTGTGTCCTCGTCTGCAGCCTCCGAGACCGGGGCGCTCAACGGGTCGATTCCGGCTGCGCGCTCGGGCTGAAGGTCTCTGAACGCCAGGGGCGAGGCCTGGAGATAGGAGAGAAACAGACGCGGCCGCCCAATGTGATAACCGGCAAGAAGCTCTGTTTCTGACGAGTTCTCCGATGGACGGCCCAAATTCGCGATGGCGGATTGTCGCGCAAAGACTTGCTCCTGGAGCGTCGTCGTTGCCGTTTTCGGAAATCCGATATGTATGAACTCCCTCATGGAAGAAGGTTCTTCCATTCCAGAGGGGTTCCGGCCGGGATATTGTGAGCAGCCCGCATACCCGTTGCCTCTGCAAGGTAACGGCGTCGCAGGCCCAGCGCGGGACGGCGAACCTCGATGTCGTCGTCTTCGAGAATCTTGCCGGACGGAATGTCGCGCGCGGCATATAGTCCTTCGCGCCGGCCGAACTCACGCTCGGAGGGCAACATCTCCTTGTGGGCGTCGCCCAGCGCGGAGAAGACCGCCTCGCTATCACGGATGACCTGCACCAGTTCGTCTGGCTCGAGCGCGTAGAAGTGATCGGGCCCCGAAGCGGTCCGGTCGTAAGTAAAATGCTTTTCGATCACGTTTGCGCCGCAGGCAATAGCAGCGAGCGGCAAGGCTGTTCCCAGCGAATGGTCGGAAAATCCGACGGGTCCTCCGAACATGTCGCGATAGAGGTCTATGACGCGCAGATGCGCGTGTTGGGGCGGCAACGGATACATGGCGCCGCACTGCAGGACGGCAATGTCCGGGTTGTTGCGTGAGAGGCAGCGGTCCACGGCCTCCTGAACATCGACGATGTCGCACATCCCGGTCGACATGAAGACCGGCTTTCCTGTCGCTGCTACCGCATCAACAAGCGGCAGGTTCGTCGTTTCCGAAGAGGCGATCTTGTGGGCTGGTACCCCGACACCTTCTAGTACTTCGACCGATTCACGGTCGAATGCCGACGCCAGGAAAGCGATTCCGCGCTCTTTGGCATGATGCGAAAGTGCTGGAACCCAGTCCGGATTTAGTTCGACCGCCTTGAAGGCCGCATGTGTTTCTCCCCCGTCGGGGACCAACACATCCGCGCGAAACAGCTGGAACTTCACCGCATCGGCACCCGCCTCGCTTGCTATATCAATCAGTCGCCGCGCCGTATCGAGATCCTGGTCGAAGTTCGAGCCCGCCTCGGCGATGAAATACGGCCGTGCTTTGCCGCCAACGGTTTTGCCGGCAACCTCAAAAGCGGGGCTGAGTTTCTTATCCATGGAGCAAATCCAGTAGCCTTTGCGCGCCGGCACCGTCGATCGCCTTGGGGCCGGCATTAGCCAGTTTGCGACGTGCGGCGGTGTCGCCAATCAGTTTTTCTAATTCGGAAGCGACCGCGCCGACATTCGTATCGCTTATCTTGCCCATATCGATACTGCTGCCAAGTGCGGCGAACGGACGGTTTGCGGTGGCATGGTTTTCGTCGATTGAAACAAGAACGCACGGGGTGCCTGTATAGGCGAGTTCATACTTGGTGAGCCCTGTTGCCGAGAGGGCGATATCCGCGCGGAAAATCTCATCGGCAAGCGTTTCGGGCGCGCGTACCAACCTGGTTTGGTGCCGCGCGTTCTTCGCCTGTACGGTTATCTCAGCTGTCAATTTCGGATCGAAACCAGGCCCGATGACGACATGAACTTCGAGCGGCGTTGCTATTTCCTCGAGCACGTCGAGAAAGAAGAGCGTTAATCTCACTGGATCACTACCGCCGGCAGTCACCAGTATTCTTTCCACCTTTTCTAGAATCAAGCGCGATGCGGTCGGCAGCTTCAGAAATTTATTGTCGATCGCGAAGAACGGTAGGCCC
This sequence comes from Alphaproteobacteria bacterium, assembly GCA_038137215.1. Taxonomy (GTDB): domain Bacteria; phylum Pseudomonadota; class Alphaproteobacteria; order UBA6615; family UBA6615; genus JABJAG01. Next base: position 27,896 of record JAYQBG010000006.1, on the reverse strand, counting down.
CGGACGTCGGTTTCGGCACCTGGCAGGACCTGCTCATTTTCCGCTCCGGCGTACGGGATCGCGAGAATGTTTGTCTTCATTTCGGCCATCGCGCTGAGACATTCGGCGCCCTTGGCGTCGATCAGGAGTGTGCGCGCGCCGGACTCGTATGCCATTGCGAGCAGGCGCTGCGCATCGTCGATTCGGCCGCGCGTATCACGGTGAGAAAAGTCGAATACGGCATGTTCTGCGTCGCGTAGCACGCTCGTGGCCTCGAAGGCCTGGGAAGAATCAAGTTCCCGGTATGCGTGACCGGTTCTCGAGACGTGTGTGCGGGCATTCACGCTCTCGCTACCTAGGACGATTTCGGGTTTGCCGCCAAGATTCCGAATCGCATCGGCAAGAATGAGGCAGCGGTTGATATGCCCAAATCCCAGCGAACCGCCGCCGTCCGTTCGCAACACATGGCTCGTTGTCATGATGTTTCAACTGATACCGTCATACGAGGGACTGGCCGATCATTTCTTCAAGCTTTTGGTCATACGCGTGTTTGTCGAACTCGTTTGTGCCTATCTGACGCCGAATGGCATCGAGCGCTGTCCCGATCCGCTCCTCGGATTCGGTCCCGATCGACAGCCGGACAAAGCGGTCGGTGCTGTCGCCGTATGCCGATCCGGGCACGACAGCGATCCCGTCATCGACGATTAGCTTCTGTGCGAACTCGACATCGGTCCCGGGAAAGCCGCCGATTGACAGGAAGAAGTAAAAGGTTGTCGATCCGTCCAGCGCCGACAGGCCGCGCTCCGCAATGGCCGCCGCGACCCTGTCCCGCTTTTCCTGTAGCGCCCGGATTTGGGGCTTGGTCGATGCAAGCATCTCCTCGAAATGGCTTGCGCAATAGTTGGCGAGCAAAGTGGGTGCGCACGTCACCAAGTGTTGATTGAGCTTCAAGAGATGGTGGATGAACTCTCCCGTACCCAGAAGATAGCCGATGCGCCAGCCCGAGACGCCCAAGTTCTTTGACAGTGAATTGATCACCAGAGCCCCCTCCAGGCCGGGTGCCACGGATGCTAGCGAATGGAAGGAACCCTCGGGCGCAAAGTCGCTGTAGGATTCATCGAGAAGGAGATAGGCCCCGTTCTTCCGGCACGCCGCGTAAAGCGCACCGATTTCGTCCCGGCTGTAAAGGCGCCCTGCCGGATTATTCGGGTTGTTAATGATCAACATCCCGGTGGCTGGCCCTATTTCGGCAATAATGCCGTCGATATCGGCATCATAGGGAATGTGGCGCGGAACCGCGCCGCACAATCGTGCCTGCTCTGGGTAGCTAAGCCAGCCAGGCTCGTGGATCAGAATTTCCTCGCCATACTCGACTGCGGTGAGCATGGCCATGAAAAGTATGGGCTTGGAGCCGGCGCTCACAAGAACTTCATTGTCAGGGTCTATCTGTGCGCCGAACGCACTTGCGTAGTGCGCCGAAATTTTTTCGCGCAGTAATGGAACTCCGCGGGAATCGGAGTAGTGCATCCCGGCGGTGAACTCTTCGTCGCTGATCGGCAGCATGGGTTGTTTAAAGAACGCTTCGCCGAGAGAAAGCGTGATCACGTCCTCGCCGCGGCGTTGGAGTCGATAAACGGCGTCATTTATCCGCACTGAAGCGGCCGGACCAATTTCGCGGACGGTTTTCCGTATTTTTGGACGTGGGGCTTCCATTGAATGACTCAAACCTTTCGGCAACGGCTCTCGATAGATGGATTGTGACGCATTATGTTTCTGTACGTACGTTGCGGACGTCTTCTGGGTCACGAAACCGGTGGGCCGAAGCCGAGCTCACGGCCCCCATCGGTGCGGAGTATGTGGGAATACTGCAAGGTGTCATTCCTTGCCAGCGAGGCAGTGGGTGGCCACGGTGTCGCGATTGATTTTGCCGCGGTCGGTCTTCGGCACTTCATCGACGACAAACCACTGTACCGGGGTTTTCTCCCGCGAAAGGCGTTCGGCGCACCAACGCCGGATCTGGGCCTCGTCGAAATGTGCCCCGGGCTTCAGGGCAAGCGCCACCCCGACAGTCTCACCCTCGGTCTCATGCGGTATGGCGAACGCGCAGGCCTCGTCAACGATCTCGTGTCGCTCCAGGAGCATGTCCACGTCTTCAGGGTGTACCTTCAGGCCACCCCGGTTGATGACATAGCGTTCCCGGCCGGTGAGATATGCCATGCCGTCATCCCCGATCCGCCCGATATCGCCGGTGTGGAACCAACCGTCACGCATGACCTCTTCGGTTTTTTCGGGCAGTTGGAAGTAGCCTTTCATGAGACTGGGGGACTGGACCACCAGCTCTCCCTCGCCACGGGCTGCGATATTTCCGGCCGCGTTGCGCACCGCGATGGTCCCGCCCCACATGGTCCCGATCAGGCCGTCGGCGGCTTTCTGATCTGCAGGCGAGACGCCGGACAGCCAATTGGCCGTCTCGGTTATGCCGTACATGTTGAACACCTGGTCGGTCCGGGTCCATTCGCCGATCTCGGCCCAAAGGTCAGCTGAAAGCGGCGCTGACCCGACATGCACGCGCTTGAGTGTATCGCCCGATGGCGGTGGCGCATTCCCGATCACGCGTTTCCAGAGTGTCGGCACCGAACTCATGAAGTTGATCTGATACTGATCTATAATCGCGCCAAGGCTGGCCGGCACGTCCAGATTGCTCGCCGGTGCGAGATAGAGATCCTGGCCGTCGAGCAATACGGTGAGGCAGTTGCCGATCAGGCCGTGGCCGAAATGTGTCGGCAGTACGCACAATGTCCGCATGCGCTGCGCACGGGGGATATGGGCCTGATTGAGCGCCACCCGCGCCAGCAACGACCGGAAGGTGTGCAGCACGCCTTTCGGAGTGCCGGTTGTGCCCGAGGTAAACAGAATCAGTGCGTCATCGTCGAGATGGCTGTCCGCCGCGGGGGAATGGGTCGTCGCGGGTTGAATGGTGTCCGATACGACGGCCTTATTCGCGAGGGCCTCCGGGA
>JAYQBG010000006.1:0-24890 GCA_038137215.1 Alphaproteobacteria bacterium | reverse complement strand
CAATGATCGCGGCCGGATCGACGAACTCGGCTATCGTTTCCAGTTCGGTTGCGGTGGTGTTGGGGTTCAGCGCGACCGTACAAGCTCCGACCTGCCAGATGGCGAACATGTCCGCGAAAAACCGACCGTCACCCCCATGCCAGGTGATGACCTTGCTTCCACGCCCGACCCCGCGCCGGGCCAGTTCCCCGGCCATTCCGTTCGCCTGGGCGCGGATCTGGTCCGCCGACCATGTTTCGCCGGTACGCCAGTCGGTGACCGCACCAAGATTGTCGAGCAGAAAATGCATCAACCGGCCCCCTTTCCGATGGCAGGGCGCTCGGATGATAGCGTGACTGCCGGCGTCCATGTGATGCGGTCGCGCAGGTCGGGATGCGCGTCGTAGAATTCATCGGGAAACACACCGAACCGAAGCACATCCACGCGCTGGTCCCGGAACATTGCCTGGCCGCGCAGCTTGGCTTCCAGCTTGGCGCCCAAACTGGTGGACTTGAAGGTTGAGGCCCGGTGCGGCGCGATGTTGCCCATGACGAACTTCGCGAGGCCGAGGGCCTGGAAGCCGAAGTGAATCGCCTGGGAATCGGCGTCTGCGATAATGCCGCGCCCCCAGTATTCCCGTTCGCCGATCAGGTTGGAGATATCCGCCACACCGGCGTCTGCATCGAGAATGTGGAGCAACACATTGCCCACATGCATGTCGTCGTCATTTGTGAAAATACCAAGCAAGAGCCTGTCGTCGGAGGCATTGGCGCTGTCGAGATAGGCAAACAGATCTTCGGTGACATAGGAGCGATCACGGCGCGATGTGAATTCGTTGATCTCGGGGTCGTTCAGCCAACCGAGGTAGCGCGGGCCGATATCCGCCCGGGACAGCGCGCGCAACCAGGTCTTGTCCCCCTGGATCCGCAGCGCGGATCCTCCGCAGTCCTCAAGCAGCGTCATCTTCGCTTCGCAAGCGCGCAATCATCGCGCACATCGCGTCCACCGTGCGGAAGTTGTTCGGCTGCACATCCTCGTCCGGGATCTTCACGTCGAAACGTGTTTCGATGAAGGTGATCAGTTCAAGAATGCCGTAGGAATCGACAACCTCGCTGCGCACGAGTTCGGTGTCGTTGGTGACAGAGGCAGGGGGCGCATAGGTGGTGTCGATGAATTCGACCAGCACGGGAGCCGGATGGGGCATGGGATCGTTCATCAGCTGTGCCTGACAATATCTACAAGTGTGTCAACGACCCTATCGACATCGGCCTCATCCATGGTCGGAAACAGCGGCAAGGAAAGGCAGCGCGCATAGTAGGCGGCGGCACCGGGTAGATCCGGGCGGCCATATCGATCGGCATAGTAGGGCTGCCAATGCACCGGAATGTAGTGAACCTGGGTAAGAATTCCCCGTTCGCGAAGGGTGAGCATGAAGTCGTCGCGCGGCATGCCGATCATCGGAAAGTCGATCAACCCGACATAGAGGTGCCATGCCGGGCGGCAGTTCATCGTAGGGGTCAGGCCGACAATTCCAGGTCCGAGCTCTTCCATGCGCCCGTCATAGTGCTCAGCCAGTTTCCGGCGCTTTTCGACAAAATTGTCCAGCTTGCGCAATTGGCTCAGGCCCAGCGCCGAATGCAGGTCGCTCGCTCGATAATTCAAACCCGGTGTTGGCATCTCGTAGTACCAGGGGTGCGGCGCGCCGGATGGGTTGAAGGCCAGATCGGCGTTTGTGAATCGTTCTGACTCGCGCGTCATGCCGTGATTGCGCAGATCCCGCAGACGGGCGGCCAATCGGTCATCATTTGTCGTGATCGCGCCGCCCTCGCCCATTGCGATTGTTTTGACTGGATGGAAGGAGAACGTCGCCATATCGCTGTGGGCGCATGCGCCTACCGGACAGGTTTGACCATCAACGTCGTAGGTTGAACCCAAAGCATGGCAGGCGTCTTCGATGACCATCAGGTCGTGGTCCCGGGCGAACCCGCGTAGCTCGTCTGGTGCTTGGCATTGGCCCGCGAAATGCACCGGAAAGATTGCCCGAACCCGGTTTCCGCCGGATTTCGAAAGCGCTTCTGCGGCATGCTCGGCTGTCATGAGGCCGGTGTCGGGATCGACATCCGCGAACAGTATCTCGGCGCCGCAAAGCCGCGCCGCATTGGCCGTTGCGAGGAAGGTGTTCGCTGGAACAATCACCGCATCACCAGGGCCGATTCCCGTCGCCAGGGCGGTGAGATGAAGCGCGGCGGTGCCGCTGCTGCAGGCTACGGCGTGGCGTACACCCAATTGGGCGGCAAATGCAGCCTCGAATTGCTCGACCATCGGCCCTTGCGTGAGCCAATCGCCGCGCAGCACTTCGACCACAGCCGCGATATCATCGTCATCAATCGCGTGGCGCCCATAGGGCAGTACGTCGTTGATGGTAGAGGGATTTTTGGTGATACTATTTTTCCATGCTACCGCACTCCGGGTGAACGGGAGTGCACCAGAGCGGAAGGACTATTTGCCATACGCCTGTTGCCGGAACCGGGCGGTTCCTTCCTCAGGCGTTCATATCGTGAACATGTACGTGATCGACCCGCGTCGGTCAAATATTTAGACCCGCGCCGGTCAACTCTTCAAACTTATGATAACTTTCCGTTTGTGGCGGTTTTCGTCAGCGGAATTCAGGATTCAGGCGATAGGTTGAACCGTCAAAAGTGACCAATGGAAGAGCTAGGCCGTCCCGGATGTCAGGTCTTGCGAAAGAGTCAAATGGTCACGTGGACCGCCCGCCCGGGGCGGCGTAGTAAGATCTTTATCGGCCCTGATGTTCGGGCCTGCAATGAGGTGTTGGATGCGCGTGAACCTCCCAGTCCTGACAATGGTATTGCTGGCAATCTGGCCGTTTGTCAGTTTTCTCAACAATAATCAGGACGGTCTCCTCACCTATGGCGGGGCCGTTTCGCTCTATGGCCTGGTCTTTCTCCTGGTCGTTGCCTGCCTGGCCGGGCTGGGCATTGGTGTTCTGGGGCGTTCGCGCATCGCCCCAGTCGCACATGTCCTCGGCGTGTCGAGTGTGTTGTTGTTTAGCTATCTCCCCCTTTCCAATTTGCTGTCCGCGCAGGGTATTTCGCTGGGTTCGGTTCGTATCGCAATCTGGTTGGTGGGCTCCTTGATTGTCCTGAGCCTGGTCTGGAGGGTGTCACGGGGCCGCAAGTTTGATCCGGTTTTTGCCGCGGCGGCGCTCGTGATGACGATCGTGCCGGCGGCCGGTCTCGTCAGCTTCTCGCTGCAGGGAAACGGCGCCATGGCGCCTGAGATCGAGCGGACGGTTGCGCGCGCGGAGGTTCAGCCGAATGTTTACTGGTTCATTTTCGATGCCTATGCGCGCGCGGATGTGCTCGAAGACTATTTCGGCTACGATAATTCCGAATTCATCGAGGCGCTCGCCGATCGTGGGTTTGATGTGAAAGACGCCGCGCTGGCGAATTATGCCAGCACCAAATTGTCGATCAGCACGACGGCATCAATGGACTACTTCATTCCCACGGATGCGCCGCTTCACCCGTCTATGTGGACGGCACCTCTGCAGGGGTTCAATCCGGTGGTCGGACAATTCCGCGATCTGGGCTATCGATATATTCACGCCGAACCGGGCGGAAACAACCTCAAGACACGGTGCGGAGGGATCGAGGACCTCTGCATCAAATCCGCCCCCAAGGGCATGATTTCGATCAGCGAAGCCGATGTCGGTCTGCTGCAGCTGACGCCGGTCTTTCCGATCATCCGTCGGCTCGCCCCCAATTTGCTGAGCTTTGACTTCACCAAGATCGAGGATGTTACCGGGCGTCTGGATTTCGGTTCGCAAGAGCCCTTCCTGCTTTTTGCGCACATTCTCTCGCCGCATCCCCCGCAACGTTTTGACGAAGCTTGTGGCCTGATCGCGCAGGTCGAATTCGATCTTGCAGGAGAAGACTACTCGGAACTTGTGGGCGGATATCTCAACGATCTGAAATGCCTGAACAGGGAAATTCTGGAGGCTGTCGATATGATTATGGCGCGCGATCAAAGCGACCCGATCATCATCCTGCAGTCCGACCACGGTTTCCGCGGAACACATCTCCGACCTGTCCGGGAGGAAGTTCGTGTGCCGCTTGAGCTGGTCAGTTTCGCCAATCTACATGCTATGCGCATGCCCGAATCGTGTGTTACGAGGACCGGAGAAGAGTTCAGTCCCGTGAACACGTTCCGGATCGTGTTTTCATGTATCGACGGCGAGCCACGCGAAATGTTGCCGGGCCTGAAGTTCAGAAAGGAAAATGGTGTCCTCCATGCGTTTGAAGCAGACGCTCTTCCGAACGACTGATTCGGGACAATCCATGCAGTATGCAATTGCGAAAGTCGCGGCTCTGGCGATTGTATTGACGGGTGGTATGGCGACGTTCAGTCCCCCGGCGCACGCATATATCGATCCGGGCACCGGCGGTATGTTGCTGCAGCTTCTTCTGGGCGGCTTCGCTGGCGCGGCGGTGATCATCAAGTTGTATTGGTACCGCATCAAGGAAGGGTTCCAGCGCGTCTTCGGCGGCGGTGCGAGGCCCAATGAGCCGAGCGATCGCGAAAATGAGAGCGGAAACTAGCCACACATAACGACGGGTGCGACGTGGACCTTGAATTTGACCCCGGATCGTTCAAAGACCCGGACGGACGTGTATTCGAGCACCAGGGACTCATATACCGAACGCTGTCGGCTGCGGCGCACAACCGCATGCAGGCCTATATCGGGGACAGCACGCTTCCCGATCTCACCGCGCGCGGGCTTCTGATCGAAAGTGATCTGGTCGATGCGGCCGAGGCCGGCCTGGATGCGGCCGAGGTCGGTGACGTAGTGATGCGCCACGAACGGATCCCGGTGCTGACCTATTCTTCCGAATGGTCGTTCGACATGCTGCGCGATGCGGCGCTGGTCACCCTGGATCTGCTGCTCGAGTGTCTGGACCGGGACTTGATGCTCAAGGACGCCACGGCGTTCAACGTCGCCTTTCATGATGGCCGGATGCAGTTTTTCGACACGCTCTCGATCGAAGATTATGCCGAGGGCGATCCCTGGGACGGTTATGCCCAGTTCTGCCGCGAGTTTCTCTTCCCTCTCATGTTGACCAGCTATCGGGGTGTTGAGTTTCAGCCATGGCTGCGCGGCAGTCTGTCGGGTATCCCCGTGCGGACATTCGAGCGTCTCCTGAGCTTGCGGGATAAACTGCGCGGCGCGGTGATCAAGCATGTGGTGTTGCAGGCCAAACTGGATCGCGGCTTTGCCGATACCGACACCGAAATGCGGTCGTCCTTCAAGACCATGAAATTTTCCAAGCCGATGGTCGTCGGGAATGTCACCGGGCTGGCCAAGACCCTCAGGTCACTGCGATACGAAGCCGGTGATTCGGTCTGGGGCGACTACGCCCAGAGCCATTCCTACAGCGCGGCGGATGAAGCCACGAAGCGGGCGTTTGTCGAAAAGGCCGTTGCCCGTCTGAAACCCGCGACGGTGGTCGATCTTGGCGGCAATATCGGGGACTACAGCCTGCTGGTCGCGCCCCATGCCGAACGTGTGTGTTGTGTGGATATCGATCCGGCCTGCATCAACACCCTGTATCGCCGGATCCGCGAAGGCGGTCCGCAGAATGTGGTGCCGATTGTGGGCGATCTGTTGAATCCGACCCCGGCGCTGGGATGGAACCTTGCGGAACGGCAGGATCTGTTCTCACGGATCCGGTCCGATTCCTTCCTCGCGCTCGCGCTGGTGCATCACCTCGCGATCGGCGGGAACGTGCCCCTGTCCAATATCGTGGATGTGCTGTTTCGGATCGCGCCCGGCGGGGTTGTGGAATGGGTCGATAAATCGGATGCGATGGTCCAGCGGATGCTGCGGAACCGGACCGATGTGTTCAGCGACTACACTTGGGAGTCATTCCGCCGGGAACTCGAACGCAGGTTCACGATTGTCGAAACCGTCGATACCCATGACGGCGCCCGGCGGTTGTGTCTGCTGGAGCCGCGCTGACGCCGCGGCGCCCGCACCCTAGAGCTGGGCGAGCAGCTTAACCAGTCCCTCGCCATCCAGCCATTCCTCGTTGGTGTTGCTGGCATAGCGGAACTCCGCATCCATCACCGTGGCCCCTTCGGATTCGTAGTGGGCCTGGACGCTGGGGTCCTGGGACGGACAGATGATGTAGCGTCCGGCATGCTGCACGACGGCGGCCGTGTCATCTTCGGAAATCAGCAATTCGTGCAGCTTCTCGCCCGGGCGGATACCGATCACTTCGCGCGGCAGTCCCGGCGCAAGTGCTTCCATCATGTCCACGACGGTCATGCTCGGCACCTTGGGCACGAAAATCTCGCCGCCCTGCATCAAGGCGCCGCTGGAGAGCACGAAGTCGATCCCCTGATCCAGCGTGATCCAGAAACGCGTCATGCGGTCATCGGTCAGCGGAATGCTGGTGTGACCTTCGGCAACCAGACGACGGATCAGGGGCACGATGCTGCCTCGCGATCCGAGAACATTGCCATACCGCACGACGGCGAACCGGGTCGGGGAATCGCCGGCCAGGGTATTGGCCGCGACAAACAGCTTGTCCGAGGCAAGCTTGCTAGCGCCATAGATATTGATCGGGTTGACCGCCTTGTCGGTAGACAGTGCGATCACCTGGGGTACGCCACATTCGATGGCGGCCATGATGACGTTCTCCGCGCCGTTCACATTGGTGCGGATACATTCGAAGGGGTTGTATTCGGCGGCCGGCACATGCTTGAGCGCAGCAGCATGGACCACGCAATCCACGCCGCGCATGGCCATGCGCAGGCGGTCAACATCCCGCACGTCGCCGATGAAGTAACGCAGTTCGTCGCGGTCCGCGAAGGCCGCCTCCTGCTGCATGTCGTATTGCTTGTGCTCGTCGCGCGAGAGAATGATCAGTTTCCGCAGCTTGTAGCGCTGCAGCAGCGTCTGCGCGAAGCGGCGCCCGAACGAGCCTGTGCCGCCGGTGATCAGAACCGTTTTGCCGTTGAGGTCGATGATGTTTTCGTTATCGGACATGATTTCCTTCGGGCGTCAGGATGGGATCAACCCTGCGGGTTGCGCGCCGATGGCGGAGTGAATTGCTCTCGAATACGCAAAGCGGCGCCATGTGTCACCGTTTTTTTCCCTCGGGTCATTCAGGGGCATGGGAATTGGCAGGTTCAATCCTTGCGCTCGATGACGCTGAGGATACGGAACGCCATCAACGGTCCCAGAACCGGCAGGAGAATTCGCTCCAGGCCCAGCACCGGCGGCACTAGGGCACCCGGGATGAGCGTCCAGGACCGAAACCCGCCCGTCATCGGATAGGCGAGCAGACTGGTCAGGCGGCACTCGGCAATCGCAAGCCCGGGGAAGCGGGCCTCGAAGCGGTCCCGCTGGCGACGCATCATCAGGCTCGGAATGGCCTGGTTAGCATCGAAGGGATCGCGGTCGGGGTCGGGCGTACCGGAGGTGAAGATGTCCGCGTTCATTTCGACCGGTTCGGGGTGCAGATATGTGTAGAAGATATTGCTCACAGGCGTGATCGCCGGTTCGGAGAAAATCACCCGGCCACCGGGCCGGAGCGCGCGTGTGGCCTCATCGAGGAACAGAACCGGGAATTCGATATGATGCAGGACATCGAAAAGAACGATGTTGGACACCGAACCATCGGCAAAGGGGAGCCGGGAGGCATCGGCCACCGCGTCGAGCCAGGGAGCGCTGACAATATCGGTCGAAACGGTGTCGGGGGCAAAGTCCTTGAAGTTGCCGGAACCACCCCCGACCTCCACGGTCAGGCCCGGAACGCAGCGTGCGGCCAGTTGCCGATAAAGGTCGGTATAGACGGCGCGCAAGGACGCTTTGCGCATCCAGGCATCGCGGGCGTCATGGGATCGGTTGCCGTCGGCACCGGACATGACGTCAGATGGCTTTCAGTTTCATGAAGGCAAAGATGGTCATCCGCAGCAGCATCAGCCCGTGGCGGAATCTGGAAATCTGTGTTGAGCCGTATTGCCGGGCCCGGTAGCGCACCGGAATCTCCTCGACCTTCATGTTGAGCCGTGCAGCTCCGAGAATCAGGTCAAAATCACCGAACGGATCGAACTCACCGAAATAGGACCGGTTCTCGGCGATTTTCACATAATTCTCGCGGGTCAGAACCTTGGTGCCGCACAGCGTGTCGGTAAAGCGCTGGTTCAGCAGCCAGGTGAAGGTCAGCGAGAAAATATTATTGGCGACCAGGTTGAGGAACCGCATGGCCTCGCTATCCATGGGATAGACCAGCCGGGTTCCGTTGATGAAATCGCCCCGGCGCGCGACCAGCGCGTTGTAGAATTTCGCCAGGTCTTCCGGTGGTGCGGTGAGGTCGGCATCCTGGATCATCAGGATGTCGCCGCGCGCGGCATCGAAGCCGGCACGCACCGCATCGCCCTTTCCCTTGCCCGGTTGTTTCAGGGCCTTGATATCTAGATCGGGACGGGATGCGATGACGCGTTCGATTTCGTCCCAGGTCCCGTCCGAACTGCCGCCTTCGACAAAGATGACCTCGATGTCGTCACAGAAAGGCGGCATCCGGTTGATCGCGGGTTCGACATTGCCCTTCTCGTTGCGGCACGGAATCACCACGGTGGCGGACGGGTTGTCCATCGGTTCGACCCGGGTGGAGCGCGCCACCAGATAGGATCGCACACAGAGTTTCCGGATGAAGGGCAGCGGTGCGATGAAGCGGTTGATCACGCGCCCCAGTCCGAACAGCCGCAAGGGAATAAGCTGCCGCCACTCGCGCATGATGATCTCGAATTCGGCGAGATCGAGCAGGGCCGCGATATCGGCGGAGGAGAGCCAGTTCTGGGGCGGTGAGGGTCGTTTGAGACCCATCGATTCGGCCGTCTTGAGAAACGGACCCCAGTACTGGGAGTGATAGGCGATGATGATGCGGGTTTCGTCGTGACACAGCGCGTGCAGGTGCAGAAGGGTCGATTGCACATCTTCCAGCTCACCGATTGTGTCGGACAGGACGACTAGGTCGAACGGTCCTTCCAGTGATGTCAGAAGCAGCGGGTCCTCGACATCGCCGAGCTTGAACTCCAGATCGGGATGGCGCGCCCGGGCGGCTTCGACGGTTTTTTCACTGAAATCGATGCCCAGTCCGATCTCGGGTTCCAGGGATGCCAGAAGGTCCCCGTTGCCGCATCCCAGATCGAGAACCTTCCCACCGAGGCCGGTGGCGAGAAACGCCGTATAGCGTTCATCCTCGACGTGAAAATAGTCGTTGCGTTGCCGCCATTTCTCGAAGGCAGGGGCGATACGGTCCGCCAGATCGCGGATGGCGTTCTTCCGTTTCGGAAAACTCAACGGGCCGGTCATCTGTGTCCCTGACTGCCGGCTTTGGCGCGGCGCTTGCTAGCTCTCATGTCGTGCTTTGATCTTGATTGTTTTTGACAGATTCGTCGTGCCGCTTTTCAGAACGGGACAGTGCAATCCCACGCTTTCGGGGATGTTGCTGCCGCGTTTGACCACCCAGTGATTGCCCAGACCGTTGAACGCATAGGGCACGCCCTTCTTCATGTTCGGATGCAGGGCATAGGACAAGGTTTCGAACATCTGTGCGAGGGCCATGCGGCCAGGAAGATTGGGTGTGCGGTCGGACAGGTCGCTGGTCCGGACCAGCGGTGCGGCAATATCGGCAAACTCGTCGTCGTTCAGCAACCCGGCGGTCTGGCCAAAATCGGCCAGTTCGAGCGCATAGTTCAGGTATCGCCAGGCAATGGCCAGGCTCATCAGCTTCAACAGTTTGGTGCGTAGAACCGCCTGGTCTCCTTCCGGCGACCACAAATAATCGAAGTTGCGAAGGTACAACGCATCGCCGCTGCGCACCTTGTCCTTGCGACCGCCGATGACACGAATATCGGAGCGATTGATCTGGAGGTCGAACAACACGAATCCCCGTGCGGTCAGATGGCTGTCGATCTGGGAAAAGGACACACCACCCGACTGTTCCGTCCAGAAAGCGACCTCGGTCTGCACGCCGAGAATCTCGTCGGCGAACATTCTCTCGCCGCCATTCATGATCTGATCTTCTGTGCCCTCGGTGTCGAGCTTGATAAAGTTTGCCGCCCGAACGCCGATGCGCTCGGGAACAGAATCGAGTGTCAGGGCATCGACGGTGATTTTCTCGTTTGTGCTGCCGATATAATCGATCGGTCTGAGCGAAGATTTCGTGCGCTGTTTTCCATCACCGGAATAGAAGGAAACGGGGCCGTCCCGGTCGGCGAGCGCCAGGTTGTGGAGCGATACATGTTCGGGCAGTCCGGCATCGATCAGCTGGCGGTAGCTGACCGGATGGGGTTCGAACCCCACCACGGGTGCCCATTTCGCCGGGCCCTCACGGTACGGCGTGATTGCGCCGCCTGCCGCGCCGACGTCATAAATCGTGACCGGGTCGGCGTCGAACAGGTCGTGAAACTGTGGCGCGAGACGTGGATCGAGATCGGCGATGATACCTCGCCGTAGCGCGGATAGAAGGCCCATCAGTTTCTCACCGTGCCGAGTTGTTCGAGCATTTGGATTTCCTCACCGATGCGCTCGGCCCAGGTCGGGGTGAAGGATTCGGCCCGTGCACGGGTTGCCGCCGCGCGGCTTTCGCGTTCTTGCGGATGGGCGTCCAGTCGCAGCAGCGCCTCGCACAGACCGGTAACGTCATTCGAATGGGACACCCGCAGGATTGTGTCGGGGGGCATGAGTTCGTCGGTATCTACGTCAATGCCCCGCATGCCGGGCGAAGCTGGAATGATCATGCACACGCCGGTTCTCATCGCCTCCAGATTGGCATTTGTCAAGTTGCACATCTGGTTCAGCGAGACATAGACATCACAGCGTTGCTGGAGGTCGAGAACCTGCCCGTGAGGCAACTGCCCCAGGAACTCGAACTGCCCGGTTTGGCCTTGCGCGTCCACCCTCGCGCGCATCGGGCCTTCGTAGGGGCCGGTTCCTGCGATCACTGCCCGGAAGCGGCCGGGCGCGCGTTCAAGTGCGGCGCATACCGCATCCACAAACGCCAGGCATCCCTTGTCCTCGACAAGCCGGGCGACAAAGAGCACGCGCGTTTCCGGTGCGTGCAGTTTTGCCGCAATCTCCGGCGGGACCGGGTCCGCGCCCGTCAGATCGACACCGTTGATCATCATGCGACGGGGCGTGTCGGGATGCAGGGCCCGGTCCATCCACTGCTCTCCGCCGCTGCCGTCGCGCGAGCAGATCACCATGGAAAACGGCGCGCGATAGGCCTGCCGGGTGATGCGGGCAACGGGTCCGCCCATCTCCAGCATGTCGTGCATGGCCGGGGGAACGCCCATCACCCGCCAGACGACCGGCACAGTGTTGCGTCGGGCAAGAAGGGCGGCCTGATAGACATTCACGCGGTCGAAATAGACCAGGTCCGGGTTCACCGCATCGAAGAGCTTGCAGATTTCGTAGTACTGCCGGAACTCGCGCAAATACCCCCGCGCCCGTCCGATGGCGGCCGGCAGGGGGACCGTTTGCGGGATCACCGTGATGTCGCGTCCGAAGCCCTCGACCGGGAAGGTCTCGGTGCTTCTGCCCGGCCAGGCAACCGCGTCATCCTTGACGGTGAAGGCAATGCGCAGGTCGTGTTCGCTGCGGTTCAACCCTTCAAGCAGGCGGTACACGGTGGGCACGCCGCGTGGTTCCCAGCGTTTCTCGCGCAACCCATCGGCAAGGCCACTGAAAAGGCGGGAGACATAGAGGATTCGCATCACGGCACCCCCGCATCCACGCCGCGTTCGGCCAACCAGGCGCGCGAGAGCAAAGAGACCGGGTTGCGCAGATCGCGCGCCTGTCTGAAAAATTCGCAATAGCCGAAAGGCGCATACTGATCCTGGTACATGCCGAAATAGAGCATGTGACGCAGGAAGGCATCCCGTTTTGCGGGTCCCAGGGTCAGCCGGATCAGCCGGGAGGGTACCAGCACGGCTTTCGCAACGCCGGACCACTGATCGACCTGCGGATTGAAGTCACGGAACAGGCCCCGATAGTTCCAGCGGTCGAGGGCGTTGCGGAACAGCTTCTGCCGGTATTTCTGCTCCACTGGGACGTTGCGCCAGAACTCGACGAAGGCCCGGTCCCACAGGGGCAAGGCCCAGTCCCGTTCCAGAAACTCGTAGTTGCGCTGGCCGTTGATCACGTATTTGGCCTGGCGTTCATCGAACTCGAACCGCTCATAAAGCGCCACCGCCCGGTCGCGATCCAGTGGCTCACCGTCCTGTATTCCGAGCTGGCCGAACACCCGGGCGCGCAGGGCGGCGAGCCGGTCCGGTGTCTTGAGAGAGTTCCAGAGGGAAAAGTGCTTCCCGGTGATCGCGTCGAACAATGTCCTGGTCCCGGTGTCGCCGGACATCAGTGCGGCGGGAATGTGTCCGCCCGAAATGAAATCCCCGGTCTGGCCATTGACGATGATCGCGTCGTCCGGGAGGGCGCCAGTTGATTTGAACTGCCGGAGAGTTAGCAGATCCTGGAAGTTCGGCACGGCTGCCAGCCCGTCGCAATACTGCCAGTAGGCCGAACGGTCCGGGCTGGCGAAAAAACAGCGCATGGTTGCGGGTTTGCTGGCAACGAATTTCCAGGGAACGTTGAGGCGTTCGGCAATGATTTTCGCCGCGCGTTTCTCGTCATTGCCGCGGGGGCCATAGGTGAAGGCGAAAAGACTGTCGTAGCCGTGCTCGACGAACTTGGCGAGCAGCACCCGCGAATCGCGCCCGCCGCTCAGCGGCACCCAGAGCGGTCGTCCGGCGGCGGCTGCGATGGTGCGGGCGATGACGCCGTCGAGAACGTCCAGGACCTGTTCCACCAGCGCATCTTCCGAGCGCGTATCGAACTGTGAGGGCATGTAGGTCCGGTGGCGCGCAATCTCGGGTTCGCTGGTGCCGCGCCAGATGGCGAGGCCTCCCGCTTCGAGCTGATGCAGGCCCGCGACAAGCGTCCCGCGTCCGGTGACAAATCCGGCCATGGCCGCATCGGTGACGCCGTCGGAATCAAGCGCGTCGAGCTTCTGATGGCTGCGCAACAGATGGGCGTCGTTCGAGACGCAGCTGTGCGTGTAGAAGACCGGTGTCGAGCGGCAATGATCGACGATCGCGCAGCACAAATCGCCCCGCCGGGCGATGACCGCGAAATGCCCTTCGACCTTTTCCACGGCGCGCGCCAGGGCATCGGGGTCAATAGCGTCGGTGTCCAGCACCGACAGGACCGCGGCTTCGGCCGCCGGGTCTCCCGTTGCAGCAATCTCGCAGTCCCGCACGATACGCCGCCGCCAGCCGAAACGGTCCGCGAGGAGGAGTTCTGCTGGCATGGCGGGGCCGGATCAGTCCAAGGGGGCCAGGACCACGGTCCGCAATCCGCCCGTACGGCAAATGCAATCGAGAGCATCTTCGTTGGAAATATCCTCGAAGATCACCCGCTCCACACCGTCCGTGGGGATCGGATCGGAGCCCTTGTAGCCGAGCGCTTCCATACGCCTTGTCCCGTCCTGCCAGGATGAGGCGGCGCGCGGAACGCCATAGCCGCACTCGAACAGGTCGGTCAGGACCCCGGCCATGTCATGATCCTCGGAATACCGCGACAGATGGGTCTCGAAGATGATGGTGGGCCGCATCACCCCTCCCCGAATGGCCGGGATCATGCCGCGGATCACCTCGACCTCGTGGCCTTCCACATCCATGCGGATCAGATCCGGCGCGCCGTACTCGGCGGCCAGCTCGGGAACCGTGTAGGTGCGCACCGATATCTGCTCGCCGCTGAGCAGTTTCTCGGCGCTGCCGCTCGCGTGGAAGGTGCCCAGATTGGAATGGGCCGACAGATGAAACGACGCGGTGCCGGGTTCGTCCGAGACGGCGCCTTCGAGCACCGTGATACGCTCGCCCTCGCCGTTCAGTTCCAGGTTGCGTTTCAGAAGCGCGATGTTGGAAGGCGACGGCTCGATGGCGAGCATCCGGCCGGTGGGGCCGATGAGGCCAAGCTCCATCAGCGCGTAGTAGCCGATATTGGCGCCGATATCGAAGACCATCATGCCGGGCTGGGCGATCTGCTCCAGCAAGACCTTGTGATCCACTTCGCGGGTGCCGAACAGCAGGAGCCCGCGGCTGATGCCACGGTCCTGAAGGTCGATCAGCAAACGGTAGTCGTGGATCTTTTTTTCGAGAAACCTTTTGCCCAGGATCTTGCTGTGCACACCCGCAACAAGCTGGTTCCCGATCGCCTGCAGGAGCGTCGCCGCGCCGCGGTCACGCCAGGTTGTGTATATGCTCGACAACATGCGGGTTACTTACCGTTCGCTGTAAGGACGTATTCGTCCAGTTGAAAGGAGTCGACGGATCGTCCATCCGTGTCGGATACCGTGTAGCCGGAGGCCGCCGCAAGTCCATGGAGCTCATCGGCATCCCGCCCGAGGGCCTTGAGATGCTGCGGATGGATGCTCACAACCAGCAACGGGCGTGCCTCGGCGAGAACTTTTCGGGCCCCCTCGAGCACCGCAAACTCCGCACCTTCCACATCGATCTTGATGACGTCGGGACGCAGATTGTGCGCCTGACAGAAACTGTCGAGGGTCGTCTGGGTGTGATGGGTTTGGGTGTAGGTCTCGCCGGACTTGACCGGTGCACGGGTGTTCATGCCGCTGACCCCGGCATGTTCGTAGAACACCACATCCTCGATCTCACGTTCGCCCACGAGGGACTCGACGACCTCGACATTCGTGATCCCGTTCAGGTCCAGGTGCTTTTTCAGCGTGTCGCGATTGGCCTGGGACGGTTCGAAGGCGAACACCCTGCCCTCCGGTGCCAGGACGGTGCTGACGGGAAGCGTGACCAGTCCGATATGGGCGCCGATATCCAGCACGCAGGTTTTGCCGCGGCAGGCTTCGACGCAGAGTTCAAATCCGCTGTTGTGGTCGCCCCCCCAGTGCTCGAAATCGCTGAAAGCGAATTCGCCGGACATCCGGAACGGGCCGTATGCGCCGATTTTCTGGCGTGCGGTCATACGCGAGCCCGAACGGGCGAGAGCCCGCCGGTAGAGGTTCCCCAACGGGGTCCAGACCGGCGAGAGAAACCGCAATGGGCCATGCCGCAAACGGCGCAAAATCGAGAGCGCGCTCATTGATGTTGGTGGGATTGGCGAATAGTGTGTACGCCCGTCTTGGGTTGGTTCGGAACTCGTGTTTGCGCGCTGGGTCGGGGCGTTGTCAATCCTAACTGTTTGCCATGCCCGAACCGGCGGCTTGTCGCTTCTGCCTGGAGAAAGATCTACCGGATGTTCCGCTATCTGTTGATCCCGCTTGCCCTGACCATCGCAGCACAGGAGACACCGGTTTTCGCGCAGACGGGCGATATTCCACGCTCCGATACGGTGGTCGTGACGGCATCCCGCCTCTCCTCCACCCTCGCGACAACCCCGGCGAGAGCAACCGTCATCACCCGCGCGGATATCGAGGCGCTGGCGCCGTCAAACGCTGTCGATCTTCTTCGCTCCGCGCCGGGAATTCATATCGATCAGCCCGGCGGGCTGGGCGGAGTCAGTTCCATCTATCTGCGCGGGGCAGAGGCCAACTACACGCGCATCCTGATCGACGGGGTCCAGGTCAACGACCCCACCAACACCCGTGGCGGCTCCTTCGATGTGTCCTCGATTGATGTCTCGTCGCTCGAGCGTGTCGAGATCATCCGGGGCCCGCAATCCGCGGTGTATGGTGCGGATTCGATTGCCGGAACGATCAACTTCATCACCCGCGAGAGCGGAACGGCGCCCGAATATACGATCATCGGCGCGGTTGGCGCCTCGGACTACGCCCGCGGGAGTGTAAGTGCGCGTGCGCCGCTCTCCGACCGCGCGGGTCTCGCCCTGACCGCGGCCTACACCGATGATGGCGATGCGGTCGAAGGCAGTCGGTACCATAGCCGTTCGATCAGCGGCAAATCGGATATCTTCACATCCGACAATTCCAGTCTGCGGGTGGTGTTCCGGGTTGCTGACAGCGATAGTTCGAACTTCCCCGATGACAGCGGCGGGCCGATCAATGCGGTCCGGCGCGACAGCGACACGCGCGACACCCTGGAAATGTCCGGCGGCGTGCTGTTCGAGAACGAGGTCGAAGA
The DNA here is from genome assembly GCA_038137215.1 of Alphaproteobacteria bacterium. Classification (GTDB taxonomy): domain Bacteria; phylum Pseudomonadota; class Alphaproteobacteria; order UBA6615; family UBA6615; genus JABJAG01. Next base: position 8,714 of record JAYQBG010000006.1, on the reverse strand, counting down.
GAACTGGGGTTACACGCTCGAACTCGATGGCTTCCGGCAGCGCGAGGAATTCAGCTCTCCGGGCGTGGCCGGAGGTGTGCGCAACGCCTTCGGGGTTCCGGTGAACAGCAGTGAAAGCGTCTATGCGCGCGGCGATGCCCGGACGAGCGTCAATTTCGCTCCAACTTCCGATTTCGAAATCGTCGTGGGTGCCGAACACCGTCGCGAAAGCGGTCAGAGCGACAGCCGCCAGATCAATGGCGGCGCGCCCTCGGACAGCCGGTTCTCTCTCAGCCGCCAGACGACCAGCGGCTTCGGCGAGGCCCGCTGGGAAGCGGTGCCGGGGTGGTCGCTTCAGGCGGGTTTGCGCGCCGACAATCCCACCGGCTTCTCAACCGAGACGAGCCTGTCGGCCGGTTCGGTCTTCACCTATGGTCCCACCAATACCGTGTGGAGAGTGAGCTGGGCGGAAGGTTTCAAGCTCCCGAGTTTCTTCGCGCTGGGAAATCCGATTGTCGGCGATCCGACGCTCCGGCCCGAGACCAGCACGAGCTTCGAGACTTCGGTCCGACAGCCTTTCCTGGCCGGGCGAGCGGAACTCGGGGTTTCGTTGTTTCGATCGAACTATTACGACACGGTCGATTTCGACAACACCCTCAATCGTCTGGTGAATCGCGGCGAGACGGTGGCCTGGGGCAGCGAAATCACAGGCGACTGGCGAGTCACCGAAACCGTCTTGCTCGGCAGCCACCTGACCTATGTGGACACCGATATCCGTGACTCTGGCGAGGAGCTGAGCAGCCGGCCCAAATGGCGCGCGGGCGGCGAAATCCGCTGGACCGGAATCAAGGACCTCACCCTGACGGGGACAGCGCTCTATGTTGGGCGCGTTCCCGCATCTTCAATTCCCACCGGCAACCAGGTGTTGAGCGACTACACGCGGTTTGATGTGGCGGCGAACTGGCAGATGATGCCCGGCTGGGACCTCTCGGTCGCCGTCGATAACATCTTCGACAACCGCTACGAGGAAGCTGTCGGTTTCAAGGCGCCGGGCATTCTGCCGCGCGCATCGGTGCGGGTGAGTTTCTGAATCACAGGCGTCCTAGCGCAGCCGGAATTTGATTGGGATCTCGATCCGGCCGGGAACGGGCGCGCCGTTTTTCGTGGCGGGCCGGAACGCCCAGCCCGCGACCGCAGCATTGGCGGCATCGTCGAGAACCGGGTGACCGGAACTTCGGATGATTTCGGTCCCGAGAACTTCTCCGGATGTTCCGATCGTCGCGCGGATCAGCGCGGTGCCCTCCTGCCCCCGTTTCCGGGCCGCCCAGGGATAACGGGGCGGCTTGTTGCTGCCCGGCACGACCTGCGCCACCACGACCGGGCCGCCGCCCTGGGGCGGACGCGCGGCAACGGAGACCGGCGCGCCATCGGCATCTGAAACTGCCGGATTCAGGACGGGCGGTTGGTTCGGGACCTCCGGCGGTTCCTGGGGCGTCGGCTTTGGATGGGGCTGGGCCCGGACGGTGGGCAGAGTTCTGGAAGAGGATTCGGGCAGACGCGCTATTTCCAGATGTGTGACCCCCGGGTTGAGCGAAGGCGTTTCTGCAGCCGACGTCTGGCTTGTTCCGGGCTCGGGGGCCATGGAGTCCGGAAAATCTGGCGTTTTCTGCGCGGTGGACTGGGCTGCAACCGCGGGCGAGGTCGGCGCTTCCGTTCGGTTCTCGCGCGGGACATCGGGGGCTTCTTGCGCGCCTGGCAGGCCCGTCGTGATCTCGATATCCACCAGATGCACCAGGACTTCGGGGTTGCCGGTCGTATCGGGAACGAGGGCACCCAGGACCGCAATATGCGCGCCCAGCGAAAGTGTTGCGCCGGCGATGGCGAGAGGATTCAGGCCAAACTTCATCTGTCAGCCGGGTTGCGCCGATATGGGTCTGGGGTGTCCGTCCATGTTGCAGATATGGGCCATTCGGCCTGAGCCCTCAAGAGGTGAGGCCAATCCGGGACCGGCGCGATCCGGGCCTGCTGGGAACGTAAGTCAGTCCTGCGCGGTACGTCGGCCCGACCGCAGCCAGAATATGACGCCCGGAATACTGCCGACAATCAGAACGGCCCCGAACAGGATCGAGACACTGAATGCATGTGTAGAGGTCACGCCCATGCCGCCCAGAATGATGACCAGCGCCTGTTCACGGACACCCCAGCCGGCTATCGACACCGGGATGCTGACCACCAGAAGGGTCGGTACCATCGCGATCAGATAAAGCCCGAAGGAAGTTTCTCCGGCCAGGGACTTGTCGATGGCCCAGGCGATTCCCACCGAACAAAGATGGATGACAAGGGACGACAGGAAAATCCGTGACGCGATACCCGGATGCAGGACAATCTCGCGCGCACTCTTCGACAGGCCAATCAGGAAGCCGAGCACTTTGTGACCCCGGAAGCGCTGTGTCAGGGGATTGTCGAAGAAAAGCAGGATCAGTGCCCCGCCCCAGCACAGGCCGACCAGGGTTGCCATACCCACAAATGCGATCGACTGACCGATATGGTTGGCAAGAAACGGCAGGCTCACGGTGGCCAGTACGATCAGCACGACCAGGCCCATGATCCGGTCGAGCAGAACGCTGCTGATGGCCACGGGCGTGTCGATACCGGCATTGCGCAGATAGTACATGCGCATGGCGTCACCGCCGATATTCGAAGGCAGGCACTGATTGAAGAATTGTCCCACCATGGTCAGGCGGAACGCGGTTCCGAAGGAGATGTGATGGCGCAGACTCTCGATGACATAGGACCAGCGTTTGGTGGCGGCCAGGATCTGCGCGAAATAGAGGGCGAACACCAACACGAACCAGACCGGGTCGGCGGTCAGGATGAGGTCCCGAATGGTCTCGGTGTCGAGTTGGGTCACCAGAAAGAACAGCAACGACGCGGACAGAACTATTTTTGCAAACAGGAAAACCCGTTTGAGAATTGGTTTGCGCGTTGCCATGAAATCGTGGGGATCTCGAGTTGCGGTCTGGCTGTTTCCGGATTTTCTCGCCGCCGGGAGGGTCCGGCAAGATGTGGTGGCGGACGCGAATCGGGGCGTGCGCCTAGCCCGCGCTTCCATAGCACTGTTTGCGCGTTCCTCAAATTGCTAAGGCCGGACACGCGGGACAGGATTTTGATCGGGTCGGAACGCCGGGCGGCGCACCGAATCAGTCGGCCGGAGCGAGCGCCGTCAGGGGCATCTTGACCCGAACCTGCCGGCCCAGCAGCTCCAGCAGCAGGAACACGCGGTGCTGATCGGACGGCGCGTCGAAGATGCCGATCTGGTCGGCCATGGCGCCCTCGGTGACGCGCACCTTGTCACCCTGTTTCAGGCCCGCACGCTCACCCAGAACCACGTAGCCACTCTCGTCTTCATGACGGCGAATGTCATCAATGACATCGTCGGGCAAAGGTGCAGGCAGACCGCTCTGGCAGATCAGTTCGCTCACCCCGGTGGTGGAGTTGAGCGCCCGCCAGCGTGCCCGCTCGATGTCCATCCCAACGAAGAGGTAACCGGGAAAGAGCGGTTTCTGAACGGTGTCGGTCTTGCGCGCGTGACGGCGGCGTTTCAGGTAACGCGGCAGGTATCCGTCAAATCCCTGGCGCAAAATATGAGCCAGGGCCTTGAACTCCCCGTTCGGGTGGGTGCGCACGACGAACCAGCGTTTGCCCGCACTCATGATTTCGCATCCTCGTGCTGGTCGCGGGCTTCACGCACCTGGAGCAGGTTCGGCACCAGCACACATGCGGCCGGGAAGCTCTCGATCAGCGCGTCATAGGTCGCTTGCGGATCCGAAAGAGTTGTTAGAAGCAGGGCGTCGATCTCTCCTGCGGCTTCGATGGATCCGACCATGGGCAAATGGGCGAAGCTGTCATGGTTGTCGGTCGGGTCGATCAGAATGACGACCTCGACATCCGGCGCATCACAAAGGCAGGCGATTTCGGCGAGCTCGCTGGCACCATAGAGCGCAACCCGATTCCAGCCGCGCTGTCCGGCCAGATGCAGCGCCTCGGTACACTGGCCGCGTGCGCGGCGAAAAAACTGGAACGAATCCGAGAGATACTCTGCGGTCAGGCGGCTTTTCTCGGCAAAGCCCTGGGGTGTCAGATAATAGGCGTAGCGGTTCGCCGGTGCCTGGCTGACCTTGATCAGCCCCTTCTTGGCGCAGCGTTTCAGATAGGCATTGGCCAGGCCCAGGGCGATGCCGAGATCCTGTGCCACCGAACGCTGGGTGATGCACTCGTTGTCATGCACGGCGTTGAGGATGCCGAGCGTTATCTCGGCATCGTCGGTTTTGGCCGTCGTGGATATACGGTCGGCGTTGCTCATGTCACCACGTTCATTTTGTGAACAATATTGTGTTCAACCCGTGAACGTCAAGAACTTCAAGGTGTTGGATGCCTATCCGGGATTGCTGAAGTTGTTTTTGACATAGGCGACAAGTTCATCAAGACAAGGTTCGACGTCCCTGCCGCTGGTATCCACCACGAGTTCAGGATCGGCGGGCTCCTCATAGGGTGCGGAAACTCCCGTGAATTCGGCGATCTCGCCTGCCCGCGCCCGCTTGTAGAGTCCCTTGGGGTCCCGGGACTCACAGGTCGCCACATCGGCCTTGATGAAGATTTCATGGAAACCGTCTCCCGCCGCCTCGCGGGCCCGCTCGCGATCCGCGCGGTAGGGCGAGATGAAGGCCGAGATCACGATCATGCCGGCATCCGCCAGCAGGGCCGCTACCTCTCCGACGCGCCGGATGTTTTCGGCCCGGTCCTCAGGTGAGAAGCCCAGATTGGCGTTCAGCCCGGAGCGCACATTGTCGCCGTCGAGCACATAGACCTGATAGCCCTCGTCGAAGAGACGCCGTTCCAGAGCCATGGCAAGGGTGGATTTGCCGGCCCCGGACAGCCCCGTGAACCAGAGAACACCAGGCTGGTGCCGGTTGCGTGCCGCACGGCGCGCATTGTCCACCCCGTGATCGACTTCGGTCACGTTGGACGACCGGACCGTGACCTGTTCGCGCTGGTCGGGGTAACTGCCCATGGAGACAACGCCCCCGGCCAGCGTGAGGTGGCGGTCGTAGAGAATTGCTCGTCCGGTGTTGGGAAGTTCGTCATGAGGGTCGAGCGCAACAAGCTGATTGGTGCGCAGGACTACATCGGCGATCTCGTCCCGTGTGACCTGTCCGGCGGCGTGCTCGGACAGGGCATCAACATCGATGACCCGCTCGATCCGTTCGATTGTCGCTTCCAGGTGACGGTGCCCCAGCTTCAGGCCGTAGCGAGAGCCGACCTGCAGCGGAGTATCTGCCAGCCAGAAGAGTCGCAGGTGAAACACATCGGTTTCGACCGGGGCGTTTTCGACATGGCTCGCGATTTCGCCACGTTCGACGAAAATCTGCTCATCCAGGGTGATTCCGATCGATTGCCCGGCCGCGGCGCGGGTGACGGGCCCGTCGGTGTTCCAGCTTTCGATGCTGGCCACCTGGGCGGAACGGTTGCTGGGTGAGAACAGCAACTCGTCACCCACCGCCAGTTCGCCGGATTCGACCCGTCCGGCGAGGATGCGCCGGTCGTCGAACTTGTAAACATCCTGCAGTGGCATCCGCAGTGGTTGCCAAGTGGCGGGCCGGGGCGGTGTGAACTCGGCCAGGGTCTCGATGATGGTCGCTCCGTCGTACCAGCTCATCCGTTCCGAGAGTTGCGCGATGTTGTCTCCTTCGCGCGCGGAAATGGGGATGATCCGGCGCGGCGTCACGCCGATCCCGTCCAGATAGGAGCGGTATTCGGATTCGATCTCGCGGAACCGCGCCTCGTCGTAATCGACCAGATCCATCTTGTTGACCGCAACGGCGACGTCGCGCACCCCGAGCAACTGCAACAGATAACCATGATGGCGTGACTGGCGGCGCACACCCTGATCGGCGTCGATCATGAGGAGAGCCGCATCCGCGTTCGAGGCGCCGGTCACCATATTCCGAATGAATTCCCGGTGCCCGGGGGCGTCGATGATCACGTATTGCCGGTCGTCGTGACGGAACCAGATTTGCGAGGTGTCGATGGTCACGCCCTGGTCGCGTTCGGCCTTCAGGCTGTCCATCAGGAAGGCCCATTCAAAAGGCATCCCGCGTTTGCGGCACATCTCCTGGATGGCTTCCAGTTTTCCGTCCGGCAATTGTCCGGTGTCGTGGAACATGCGTCCGACGAGTGTGGATTTGCCGTGGTCAACATGGCCGACGATCACGACGCGCATCAATGCGCCGGCGGTGCTGCCGACCCTTAGCTCGAAATCCGCCATCACATGTACCCCGAACTGCGCAGCCGTTCGAAGGAATCCTCCGCCTCGTTGTCCATCAGGCGTCCGGCGCGTTCGGGCACGCGCGTGGTTTCCAGCTCGGCGATGATGTCGTCGATGGTCTTGGCATCGCTCTCGATGGGGGCGGTGATGTTTTTCTCCCCCAGCGAACGGTAGCGTTTGCCGTCCTGCGAAAAATAGAGCGGATTGATCGGGATATTCTCGCGCTGGGAATAGCGCCAGATATCAACCTCGGTCCAGTGCAGCAGCGGGTGAATGCGCAGATGCGTGCCTTCCGGCGTGTCGGTGGTGAACTGGTTCCAGAATTCGGGCGGCTGATCGCGAAACTCCCAGGCGCCGTTGGTGGCGCGGGGGCTGAACACGCGTTCCTTGGCACGGGTGGCTTCTTCGTCGCGCCGGATGCCGACGATGATTCCCTTGTAGCGCCCGCCTTCCAGAAGGTTCGCCAGGCCGGCGCTTTTCCGCGCGGCCGCACGGGTCATGGGTGGCAGGTCGGGGTCCATCTCGGCCTCGGGCGGGCAGTCGATCACCACCAGTTCGAGCCCCCATTCCCGGGCGTAACGGTCGCGATAGGCATAGACCTCGTCCAGCTCCATCCCGGTGTCGAGCTGCACCACCGGAAAGGGCACGCGCCCGAAGAAGGCCTTGCGGGCCAGCCAGATCACGACATTGGAATCCTTGCCGATGGACCAGAGCGCGGCCAGCGGCCGTGCGGCAGCATAGGCTTCACGCAGGATATAGATGCTTTGGGCTTCCAGGGTGTCGAGACGGTCCATGACCCGAGTTCGTTTTAGCGCGTCGGGCTTTTCACATGCCAATTTCTGCAAAGACCCGGTTTTTGATCAGAAGTTTTGGTATTCGAGGATTCGGCGGCGCGATGCAAGCGGAATTCCGGCCGATCCGGGTTTGGCTCAGACGATCTTGATACTTGGCATGGCGCGCCGCGCGCGCTATGAGCCGGACGTGCCGCCGATCTCCGGGGCACCTTCGGGAGTTGTTTGCGATGTCCGGATCACCACGAATTGCCGTCATCGGCCTTGGCTATGTCGGCCTGCCTCTGGCTGTGCATCTCGCCGGCCATTTTGACGTGGTCGGATTTGACGTGGATGGCGCACGTGTGGCGGAGTTGCGGGCCGGGTCCGACAGGACGGGCGAGATCGACAGTGACGTTCTGACCGCAACGACTCTGACGATCACGGATGATGAATCCGCGCTCGACAACGCCGATGTGTTCATCGTGACGGTGCCGACCCCGGTGGACGGGGAAAACCGCCCTGATCTGGGTGCGGTGCATGGTGCCAGCGAAACCGTGGCCCGGCATCTGCGCAAAGGTGTGATCGTGGTGTATGAATCGACCGTCTATCCCGGCGTGACGGAAGACGAGTGCGGACCGATTCTCGAACGGGGGTCCAGCTTGATCTGTGGCGAGGATTTTTTTCTCGGATATTCCCCCGAGCGCATCAATCCCGGGGACCGGGAACACACCGTGGACCGGATCACCAAGGTGGTTGCCGGCCAGACGCCCGAGGTCACCGAAACCCTGGCCGGAATCTACGGCGCTCTGAATGGCGGCGACATCTACCGCGCCCGGGATATCCGCACCGCCGAAGCGGCCAAAGTCATCGAAAACGCCCAGCGCGACATCAACATCGCCTTCGTCAACGAGGTCGCGATGATCCTCAACGGCATGGGGCTCGACATGCTCGATGTGCTGGACGCGGCTGGCACCAAATGGAACTTCCTGCCGTTCAAGCCGGGCCTGGTCGGCGGGCATTGCATCGGGGTCGATCCGTTCTATCTGGCCCATGCCGCACAATCTATCGGCCTCAACCCAGAAATCGTGCTAGCGGGCCGGCGGATCAACGATGCCATGGGCGCCTATATTGCCAAGGATATCCACGCCGCGATGGGCTCGAAGGCTGGCCGGGTTCTGGTGCTGGGCCTAACCTTCAAGGAGAACGTGCCCGATCTTCGCAATTCCCGTGTGGTGGATATTGTCACGACACTGCGTGAGCTGGGGCATGACGTGGACGTTCACGATCCCCAGGCATCGGTATCAGAAGCCAAACAACTCTTCGGTGTCGATCTGCTGTCCGACCTGTCGGATACGGACACCTATGACGCTGTTGTCGGCGCAGTCAAACATCGAGAATACGATGCCTTCGACGCAACCGTTCTGGAGAAGCTTATAACGCCGGGCGGCCTTGTAGCCGACATCAAGGGCATCTGGCGCAATCTGGAATTGCCCGACGGCATCCGCCGCTGGCAGCTCTGAGCACGGCTAGAAAATCGACGCAAAATCCGCGTTGGCGCGGCGATATTCGTCGATCTGACCGATATCGACCCAGTATTCCTCCACCGGATAGGCGTGGGTGCGCATCTGCCGCGCGCG
>JAYQBG010000005.1:127471-127886 GCA_038137215.1 Alphaproteobacteria bacterium | reverse complement strand
GGCCAGCAAGGACGGCAATTTTTCCTCGGGCTGGAGCGGCAACAGGCGGAAGGTCTCTTCACACAGCCAGTGATCGCGCACCGCCTGCTCGATCACCTCGCGGCCCGCACCCGCACCGGCAAGCACAAACTGCACTGGCGGGTCATCGGGTTTGCGATGCGCACGTACATACTGTGCCGCGGTGGCGATCTGCTCGATCCCCTGTTTCTCGCCGATGTTCCCGCTGTAGAGCGCAACCACGGCATCCGCAAGTCGCGTCATCGCAGGCACGATGACCCCCGGCCCGGCGGGCGATGTGGTTTCCTCAATCAGGGTGCGCGCCACCTCCCCGGCCTGTGCCGGCCGCAGTTCGGCTTCGCCGGTAAAACCGGGATCGCGCCGCGGCACCACAAGCGCGCCGAGCGGAATTTCATCC
>JAYQBG010000005.1:70723-127461 GCA_038137215.1 Alphaproteobacteria bacterium | reverse complement strand
TCCCCGAACGGGACGGTATCCGCTTCATCGAGATGCAGATAGGAAATCGTTTCATCGGCGAGAAACCAGCACCGGTCCACCAGCGCCTGCAAACCCCGTCCGGGCGGCAGCGGCGTTCGGGCCTTTGCCGCCGGGCCCAGCGCTATAACCCGATGGGGTGGCACGTCCGTGGTCAACAGCATGCGGTCATCGGCCAGGTGGCGGCAGCCGCGAATGGCCAGGCGCAATGCGAGGGTCGATTTGCCGGCTTCCGCGGGTCCTGCAAACAGCACCGCGCTGCCATTTATCTCGCTCGCCGAGGCATGCAGGCAATGGGCCGCCATCTGATGCGCCAGCAACCCGTCGATCAAAAGCCCGGCGAGCGCGTTTGCGGCATTGTGAGAATCTCCAGCATGGGATTCACATCCCGGCCAGCTCGCGGACTGAATGCGGTAGGCCTCACCAGTCCATGTCACAGCGATATCGGGAACAGGATCGCCCGCCACCTGCGTTGCCGGCCAGCGCGGCATGAAGATGCCGATCGCCCGCTGTAATTCCGCAGGGTCGGTCTCGGCGGCGAGCCAAACATACAGGGGCCGCCCGCACTCGGCGAACGCCAGGCACACGGACCCGTCAGCGATTTCGCCGTGTCCGTCACTCGCGCGGAGCGTACTTTGACAGAATGCGCTGCAAGGTCCGGCGGTGCATGTTCAGGCGGCGCGCCGTCTCCGAAACATTGCGGTCGCATTGTTCGTATACGCGCTGGATATGCTCCCATCGGACCCGGTCGGCAGACATCGGACGTTCGGGGGGCGGCGGCATCGAATCCCATTCCGCCAGCAAAGCGGCGGCCACCTGATCGGCATCGGCGGGCTTGGGTAGATAATCGAGCGCACCGGCTTTCACGGCCGCGACCGCGGTCGCGATATTGCCATAGCCGGTCAGCACGATGATCCGCGCATCCGGCCGGCTTTCGCGCAGCGCCTCCACGACCTCCAGACCGCTGCCATCGTCAAGCCGCAGATCGATGACGGCATATTTCGGCGGGTTCGTGCCGACGGCGCGCTTGCCCTCGGCAACGGTTTCGGCCACTTCGGTGGTGAACCCGCGCCGCTCCATGGCCTTGGCCAGCTGATTGCGGAGGTTGGCTTCGTCATCGACGATCAAAAGCGATGTCTCGCCGGACAACTGCGTGTCCTGTTCTTCAACCTGGCTCATGGATTCCGACTAACCTTTCCCGTGTACAACTTCAAGCGCATCCCGACGCCAGACCACCACCACCTCGGCACCCGTGACCCCGCCGGATTCGCGGATATTGGCAAACCGGAGCGTTGCGCCTGTCCGCTCCAGCAGGGTCTGGGCGATGAACGTCCCCAGCCCCAGATGGCCATCCTCACGACTAGAGATATAGGGCTCACCGATCCGATCAAGAACCGCCGGCGAAAATCCCCGCCCATCGTCGCGAACTTCGACCCGGGCCGTCTTGTCGTCCCAGGACACTTCTACAGAAACTGCTCTTTTTCCGAACTGAACGGCGTTTTGGATCACATTGCCCAGTCCGTGCAGCAATTCCGGGGACCGGGCGACGACGGGCTCCGTGCTGTCATCCAGCGAGGTGGCAATCACGCTCAGGGAAATACCGGAGTCGCGGTACCGGTCGGCGGCAGCCGCCACGACATCGGAGAACAGGCCGGTCGCAAAGGGATCTCCCGGGTCGGTTTTTTCCGAGGTGCGGCCGATTTCTCCGAGAATATCGCGGCATCTGTCGGCTTCGATCTGCAGAATCCGGATATCGTCAGCAATCGGACTGTCGGCAGGCACTTCGCGGGAGAGTTCCTTGACCGTCACGGCAATGGTCGCAAGCGGGCTTCCGAGTTCATGGGCCGCAGCAGCGGCCAGGCCGCCGACAGCGGACAATTGCTGTTCGCGCGCCAATGCAAGCTGCGTGGCTGTCAGGGCGTTGGACATGCGCCGGCCCTCCGCCGCAATACTGCCGATATAGCCACCCATGAAAAGCGTTCCGACCACCACGGCGGCCCAGAGTCCGCCGATGTAAAGCGCGGGAAGCCGAAATCCCGGTTCTTCCCAGGGCAATGGAAAGTGTTCATAGGCCAGAAAGGTGGCCGTCACGACGACCACTGCACTCAGTATCACCGTGGCGCCCCGGCTCAAAATGGCCGCCGACACCGTGACGGGCCCGAGAAACAGCAGGGCAAACGGGTTCTCGAGGCCGCCGGTCAGATACAGCAGGACACCGAGCTGCAGAATGTCGAAACAAAGATAAACCCCCACCTCCGCCTCGCCGATCCGCCCCTGGGCCGGCCGGCGGAACATCATCACCACATTGATGAGGACCGAGGCGGCAACCGCCGCCAGCGCCGCATCCACCGGCAAGGGCCAGCCGAGCCCGAACTGAACCGTCAGCAGTGCGACCAGCTGCCCGACAATGGCCACCCAGCGAATCCAGATAATCGTGCGCAGGCGCACCTGGCGCGCGGCCGCCTGTTGTCCCACAAGCGCCAACTGCCTATTTTCGATCACGTCCTTGAAATTCTCGGTCTGGGCCATAATGCTACGCGGTCCCGCTCAATCCTGTCCTTGGAAAGCCCATGTTGCGGCCCCCCGCCGTCAAAGTCGAGCATCTGACAAAGCGCTTCGGCGCGGTCGAAGCGGTCGCCGACATCTCGTTCGAGATTCCGCGCGGCAGCTGCGTGGGCCTACTCGGCGGCAACGGCGCGGGAAAGACGACCTCCATCGCCATGATCATGGGTCTGTTGCTGCCCACCAGCGGGCGGATCGAGGTGTTGGGCGAAGACATGCTGGCCCACCGGTTCCGGGTCCTGCCCCGGATCAATTTCTCCTCGCCCTATATGGAACTGCCCCATCGTCTGACCATCGCCCAGAACCTGACCATCTATGGCGAGCTCTACGAGATTCCCGATCCCAAACGCCGGATCGCAGAGATCGCCGAAACCCTGGATCTGGTGCCCCTGCTCTCACGCCCGTCGGGCAAGCTCTCCGCCGGACAGAAAACCCGTGTCGGCCTGGCAAAGTCGCTCCTGAACAATCCGGAGTTTCTAGCGCTCGACGAGCCCACCGCCAGCCTGGACCCGGACACAGCGGACCGGATCCGCGGCTATCTCGACCAGTACCGAAAGGACACCGGCGGCAGCATCCTGCTCGCCAGCCACAACATGGCCGAGGTGGAGCGCCTGTGCGACGACGTGTTGATGATGCGGTCGGGAAAGATCGTCGACCGGGGTGCGCCCGCCGACCTGATCGCACGCTACGGGCGCGAATCCCTGGAAGAGGTCTTTCTCGACATCGCCCGCACGCCGGGTGGCGAGAACGCGCCACCCGCTCAGGCGGCCCAATGAGACCGCGGTGAGCCAGACATGAGTGATACGACACCAGCACCCATTCATCTGTTCTCGGCCCGCCGCGTGCTCGCGATGGTGCGCCGCTACTGGTATCTGCTCCGCGGCTCCTGGCCTCGGATTGTCGAACTGATGTACTGGCCGACGATCCAGATGATCATGTGGGGCTTCATCACCCTGCATCTGCGCGACACCTCGACCTGGGTGGCCGAAGCCGCCGGGGTGCTACTCACCGGCGTGCTGCTCTGGGACATTCTGTTCCGGGGTCAACTCGGCTATACGCTCTCGTTTCTCGAAGAGATGTACTCACGCAATCTCGGCCAGCTGTTCGTCAGTCCGCTCCGGCCCATCGAGATGGTGGCTGCACTGATGACGATTTCCCTGCTGCGCACCCTGATCGGTATTCTGCCCGCCGCCCTGCTGGCCATTCCCCTGTTCGCGTGGAACGTCTTCACGATCGGTCTGCCGCTGCTCTCGTTTTTCTTTCTGCTGCTGGTCATGGGCTGGGCGGTCGGGATGATCGTGACAGCCCTGCTACTGCGTGTCGGCCTCGGCGGCGAGAGCCTTGCCTGGTTCATCATCTTCCTGCTGATCCCGGTCAGCGCGGTCTATTACCCGGTCGATGTGCTGCCGGTCTGGCTGCAATGGGTCGCCTTCGCCATGCCGCCGGTTTACGTGTTCGAGGGCATGCGAGCGGTGCTGTTCGACGGGGTCTTCCGCTGGGATTACTTCGCCGCTGCCGTGGGGCTCAATATCGCCTATCTGGGCATCGGCGCGACCGCCTTCCTGTGGAGCTTCCACGTGGCGCGCAAACGCGGCCTCTTGCTCGCGGGCGGCGAATAAGGGGACAATTCCTCCCGCATCCGAAATCAAGCTTGAGAAAGGAACCACCCATGGCCAGCGACACCCTGCACGCCCCGCGCGAACGGCTCAGCACGGAAACCCTGTCGATGCATCACGCATCGTCTCGCTCATGGAAGAGCTCGAGGCGGTGGACTGGTATCGCCAGCGCGCCGATGATTGCGAAGATGAAGAGCTCAAGGCGATTTTGCTGCACAACATGCGCGAGGAAATCGAGCACGCGCCCCTGGCGCTCGAATGGCTGCGCCGGAACAGCGACGACTTCAACAAGGAGCTGAAGGAGTATCTCTTCACCGAAGGCAGCATTGCGGGCCACGAGGAAGAGGCCACCTCCTGACGTGAACATGGTCATCGACACCATGCGCCGGGATGACTGGAAACAGATCCGCAAAATCTATGGTGCGGGGCTGGCGACCGGTCTTGCCGCCTTCATGACCACACCTCCGAAATGGGGCGCATGGAATGCCGGTCATCTCGATCTGGGCCGGCTGGTCGCCCGCGCCGCCGATGGCACCATTCTCGGCTTCGCAGCCCTGTCGCCGGTACCCGACACCTGAGGTGCCGCCGGGGTCGCTGAGGTCAGCGTCTATGTCGCGGAACGCTTGCAACGCCAGGGGGGTCGGCTCGGCCCTGCTCCGGCAGTTGATCTCAAGCTCTGAAGCGAACGGCTACTGGACCCTGCAGGGTCAGGTGATGGTACCCAACACCGCCAGCCGCGCGCTCCTCACCCGCAATGGCTTCCGCGAAGTGGGCCGCCGCGAGCGCTACGGTCATATCAACGGTGTCTGGAACGATGTGTTTCTCTACGAACGGCGGAGCGCCCGCGCAGACGGCCCAAACCTGCCCACAGTCAGCTGTGGCTAGGGGGGGGTTCTAAATCCGCCCGGACATTTCGGGTCCGGCCAATCCTTCGGGTTCAGTGCGTCCGGCCACTGACCCCGGCGCTTTCAAAACTCGCCATGCCCTTGTGGCAGGCCAGTGCGGCACGGACGATCTGGATCGCCAGCGCCGCGCCCGAGCCTTCGCCCAGCCGCATGGCGAGCGCCAGCAGGGGCACCTGATTGAGTTTATCGCAAAGCATCCGGTGGGCCGGTTCAGCCGACAGATGCCCGACCATGCAATGATCGATTGCGTGTTCGTCGATGGCGTGCAGCACAGCCGCAGCCGCCGTGCACGTATAGCCATCCAGCAGCACCGGAACCCCGGCAAGCCGGGCCGCGATGATCGCCCCCGCGATGGCCGCAATCTCATGACCACCCACTGCGCGGAGCACCTGCAGGGGATCGTCGAGCAGTCCAGCGTTGGTCGCCACAGCCGCTTCGACCGCCGCAACCTTGGCGGCATAGGCATCACCCAAGACGCCGGTACCCGGCCCGACCCAGTCCTCGGCCCGGCCGCCATAGAGCGCGTGGCAGATCGCGGCGGCTGCCGTGGTGTTCGCAATCCCCATCTCACCCAGCGCCATCAGCTCGACGCCGGCTTCCACCGACATCATCCCGTAGGCGATGGCCTTGGCGCAATCATCCTCACCGAGCGCCGGGCCTTCGGTGAAATCAGCTGTCGGCGCGTCGAGCGCCATTTCGTAAACCCGCAGATCGGCATCGGCCATCTCGGTCAGCTGGTTCACCGCCGCCCCGCCGGCCACGAAGTTCTGCACCATCTGTTTGGTGACCTCCGGCGGATAGGCCGAGACGCCTTTTGCGGCCACGCCGTGATTGCCCGCAAAGACGGCAATCCGTGCATGGGTGACGTTGGGCGGGTGACGACCCTGCCACGCAGCAACCCATTCGGTGATCTCCTCCAGCCGCCCGAGCGATCCTTGTGGCTTGGTCAGAACTGCTTCCCGTTCCCGGGTCGCCAGCACCGCCTCTACATCGGGGGCGGGAAACTCGGCGATGATCTTGCGGATCTCGGCAAAATCCGGACCCTGCCCACCACCTGCGCCATTCGCACCGTTTCCACCTGTCTCGCTCATCTCACGTATCCGTAGATTTCATTTCCGAAAGACGGGGGTTGTCCTATAAGTCGGCCATGGATGCAAACACGGACGATCCGAAATTCTCCGCCCGCGCCCAGCTGCGTTTGGCCACGGCGTTTCTCACGCGGTTGCCGATAGAGAAATCCGATGCGCCGGAGAGCGAACCGTCCGACACCGACGCCGAATTTCCCGAAGCGGGCGACGCGCGCCCGACTCTGGCTGCGTCCATCTGGCTCTTCCCGCTGGTCGGCTTCGGCATCGGCGGTGTGGGCGCCATCGTTCTGGGTCTGCTCGCATGGACCGGCGTGCCTGCGCCCGTCGCCGCCACCCTCGGCGTGGCCGCCATGATCTGGCTGACCGGCGCATTGCACGAAGACGGGCTGGCCGATATCGCTGACGGGTTCGGCGGTGGCCGGGACAAAGCCGCCAAGCTGCGGATCATGCGCGACAGCCGGATCGGCACCTACGGCGTCGTCGCGGTCGCCATTGTTCTCATCACCAGGATCGCCGCCCTCGCCGCACTGGCCGACTGGAGTATCGGGGCGGCCGCCGGGGCCATGATCGCCGGGGCCACCTGGAGCCGGGCGCTGTTTGCGCCCACCATGCGCTGGCTCGACAAGGCCCGCGAAGATGGGCTGGGCGCCGGTGCCGGAACTCCCGGGGAAGGCACGAGCTGGCTGGGCATGCTGCTCGCCGCGGCGCTGTCATTGCTGGTCCTGCTCACTCTCGCCGGGTTCGGTGTCATCCTCATTCTCGCCGCCGGCGGGCTGGCAGCCTTTCTGGTCGGCTGGATCGCCCTCAAGCAGATCGGCGGCTATACCGGCGACACGCTGGGCGCCGCGCAACAGGCCGCTGACGCGGCCGTGCTGGTCGCCGCCAGCGCCATCATTCTGGGATAACGCACATGACCTCACGTACACGCTGGTGGTGGGTCCGCCACGCCCCCGTCCGTTCCACGGGCGGTCGCATCTACGGAAATTCCGACCCGGTTGCCGATGTGAATGACCCGCCGACCTATGCGGGGCTGGCGAAGTTCCTGCCGAAGGATGCCCTGCTGGTGACCTCCCACCTGCAACGCACCCACCAGACCGCCAACGCGATCCGCGAAGCCGGCCTTGAACTGCCCGAACCGCACATCGAAGAAGACCTCGCCGAACAAAGTTTCGGGGAGTGGCAGGGCCGCAAGCGGGAAGAGGTCTATGCCGAGCTGGAGGCCAAGCACACCTTCTGGCTGACCCCGGCCCACAGCCGGGCCCCGGGGGGCGAGAGCTTCGTCGATCTGATGACCCGCACCACCGCAGTCATCGACCGGCTGACCACCGCCCATGAAGGCCGCGACATCGTGGCGGTCACCCATGGCGGCACGATCCGCGCGGCCATCGGCCATGCGCTCGGCCTTGACCCGGAAGCCGCGCTGACCTGCCAGATCGACAATTGCTCGGTCACCCGGATCGACCGCTTCGGCCCCACCGAGAGCCACCCGGAAGGCGCCTGGGCGATCTTCCACATCAATCAGATCCCCAGCATGGACTCGGTGCTGGCTCCCGATCCCACCGCCATGCTAGCCTCCGTCCAACGCTGAAACAGGGAAGTCCGGTGCGGAGAGGCCAGGTCCAGAGCCAAGTCTCTCCAAGGCCGGTGCTGCCCCCGCAACTGTAACGGGGAGGCCGCGTACAACATCCCACTGGCCGGTTGGCCGGGAAGGGTGTGCGGGGCCGGTGATCCGGAGCCAGGAAACCTCTTCAGCACACAATATCAGCGCATACGACCCTCGGGAGGAGGACCGGCGCCATGACCGAAACGAGTTCCAGTTCGAACGACAACGCGCGCGCTGACGCACGCCTGCCCGATCTCACCCTGGTTCTGGGCGGCGCACGGTCGGGCAAGAGCGCCTATGCCGAATCGCTGATCGCCGCGCATCTGGATGCCGACATTGCCATCCGCCGCGCCACCTATATCGCCACCGCCGAAGCCGGCGACGGAGAGATGGCCGAACGGATCGCCGAACACCGGGCCCGGCGCGGCAACCAGTGGCGCACCGCGGAGACTCTGCTGGCCCTGGGCGATGCAATCGTCGTAGCCACCGCCAGGAGCGAACCGGTTCTCGTGGATTGCCTGACCCTGTGGCTCTCCAACGTCATGCATGCCGAGATGGACATCACCGCCGAGACCGTGGCCCTGCGCGACGCGCTCGACCGCGCAAACGGTCCTGTCGTCTGTGTCTCCAACGAGGTCGGGCTGGGCATCGTCCCGACCAGCCAACTCGGCCGTGAGTTTCGCGACGCCGCCGGACGCCTCAACCAGCACATCGCCGCCCAGGCCGACCGGGTCGAATTCATCGCCGCCGGCCTGCCGCTCACCCTGAAGAACGAAACGTCATGAACCGAATTCCCGCCACCGTGATCACCGGCTTCCTCGGTGCCGGCAAAACCAGCCTGATCCGCCATCTGCTGGAAAATGCCAACGGCCGCCGTATCGCGCTGATCATCAACGAGTTTGGCGATCTGGGTGTGGACCGCGCCATCGTTGACGGCTGCGCCATTCCCGGCTGCGAAGAGGGCGACGTGGTGGAGCTCGCCAATGGCTGCATCTGCTGCACGGTCGCGGACGATTTCCTGCCGACGATTACCGCGCTGCTCGACCGGGAGACCCCGCCGGACCATATCGTCATCGAGACCTCCGGCCTGGCCCTGCCCAAGCCGCTCGTGAAGGCCTTCGCCTGGCCCGAAGTACGGGCCCGCACCACCGTCGATGGTGTGGTGACGGTGATCGACGCGGCGGCGGTCAGCGAAGGACGCTTTGCCGATGACCACGACGCGGTCGAGGCCGCGCGGGCGGCCGACGAGTCTCTCGATCACGACAACCCGCTGGAAGAGCTTTTCGTCGATCAGGTGAGCTGTGCCGATCTGATCATCGTCAACAAGTCCGATCTGGTCTCCGGCGACGGGGCCGAGATCGACACCGCGCTGGCTCCGCATCGCCGCACCGGAGTGAAAGCCGTGCGCGCGTCTCATGGCCGGGTCGATCCGGCGATCCTGCTGGGACTGGATGCGGGCGCCGAAGACGATCTCGACACCCGCCCGAGTGTCCATGACGGCGCCGCGGAACACGACCATGATGACTTCGACAGCTTCGTTGTGTCGCTCGGCGCCGTGGATGACCCCGACGCGCTTGAGACCCGCCTGAGCAAGGCGGTTGGCGCCCACGACATCTATCGCATCAAGGGCTTCGTCCACGTGCCGGGCAAAGCACGGCGGCTGGTGTTGCAGGGCGTGGGTAACCGCTTCCAAAGCTATTTCGACCGCGACTGGACCGACACCGAAACCCCCCACACCGAACTGGTGGTGATCGGCAAGTCCGGCATGGATCGCGCGGCCATTGAGGCCATGATCGGCTGATGCATCTGCTCGCCGCAGCGCCGGGGGCGGTGGATGACGGATCGGAAGCCGTCGATCTGGAACAGAGCCCAGGTGATATCCTGGTCCTGACCGCCGCCGATACGGAGATCACCGCGCTGGCCGTCGCCAACCGGGCGCGGCTCACCGCCGACCCCGACGCGCCCTCCCTGCGGCTCGCAAATTATCTGCGCCTGGGCCACAACATGTCGGTCGATCTCTATGTGGACCAGATGATCGGGTCCGCCAAACTGGTGATCTGCCGGCTGCTGGGCGGGCGCGGCTACTGGACCTACGGGGTCGATGAAATCGCGGCGGCCTGCAGGGCAGCAAGTATCCCTGTCGCCTTCCTGCCCGGTGACGATCAGCCCGATGCCGAACTGGCCGCACGAACCACACTGGATGGCGAGGCGGCCCATCGTCTCTGGCAGCATCTCGTCCATGGCGGTGTGGCGAACGCGTCCGGCTTCCTGAACTACGCACAATCTCTGATCGGCCATGACGGCGACTGGCACGAGCCCGCTCCGCTGCTGCGCGCCGGGCTCTACTGGCCGGGAGTGGGCAAAATCTCTCTGGATAACCTGCGCGCCCACTGGACCGAGGGTACGCCCGTCGCCATGCTGGTCTTCTACCGGGCGCTGATGCAGGCGGCCAATCTGGCGCCGGTCGATGCCCTGATCGCCGCCCTGCGCCAGCGCGGGCTCAACCCCCTTCCCGTTCATGCCGCCAGCCTCAAGGACCCGGTCGCCGCGGCAATCGTGGCAGAAAGTTGTGCAGCCGCATCGCCCGACGTGATTCTCAACGCCACCGGTTTCGCCCTCTCCGCGCCGGGTGCCGCCACCGCGCGCGGGCCCTTCAAAGAGACCAATGCGCCGATGCTGCAGGTGGTCTTCGCCGGGTCCGACGCGGAGAGCTGGCGTGGCAATGCCAATGGCCTGTCGGCCCGCGATATCGCCATGAATGTTGCACTGCCCGAGGTGGACGGTCGCATCCTGTCGCGCGCCGTCTCCTTCAAGGGCGCGGCCCGGCGCGATGCCGCCAGCGAAACCGACATCGTCACCTACGAACCGGTGCCGGACCGAATCGAATTCACCGCCGATCTCGCCGCCAGCTGGACACGACTGCGCGGTACGCCCGTTGCCGAGCGTCGGGTCGGGATCGTGCTGGCGAACTATCCCAACCGCGACGGGCGGATCGGCAACGGCGTCGGTCTGGACACACCGGCCGGCGTGGTCTGCGCGCTCAACGCCATGACCGAAGCGGGCTATCAGATCCGCAAGGCCCCCGAGAGCGGCGACGCCCTGATCCGCCGCCTGCAGGATGGCCCGACCAATGCGGGCATCGCCGTGCGGCAGGTTTCCGAAACCCTGCCGCTCACCGACTATGAGATGTTTTTCGCAGCCCTGCCCCGTCCGGTGCGCGCGGCAGTCGCGGCGCGCTGGGGGGAGCCCGAAGGCGATCCGATGTTCCGGCCCGGGAACACCGATTGCGGGGCCTTCGCGATCCCGGCCTTTCGCTGCGGCCATGTGGCGATCGGCCTGCAGCCGGCGCGCGGCTACAACATCGATCCGAGCGCCAGCTATCACGATCCCGATCTGGTCCCGCCCCACAACTACTTCGCCTTCTACGCCTGGTTGCGCGAGAGTTTCGGGGCCCAGGCCGTGGTGCATTTCGGCAAGCACGGCAACCTCGAATGGCTGCCCGGCAAGGCGGTCGCGCTGTCGCGGGACTGCTACCCGGAGGCCGCGCTGGGCGCGATCCCCCATGTCTATCCGTTCATCGTCAACGATCCCGGCGAGGGGACCCAGGCCAAGCGCCGGGCAAGCGCGGTGATCATCGATCATCTGACCCCGCCGCTCGCACGTGCCGAGACCTACGGACCGTTGCGCGATCTCGAGGGGCTGGTGGACGAGTATTACGAGGCTGCCAATGTGGACCCGCGCCGCCTGGCCGTGCTGGGCAAACAGATCGTCGAACTGGTCCGCGAGACCGGCCTCGACCGGGATCTGGGCTTCACCGTCGATGCGGATCTGACCGATGCCGACGCGCTCAACCGCCTCGACGGCTATCTCTGCGAACTCAAGGAGCTGCAGATCCGCGACGGGCTGCATGTCTTCGGGCAAGCCCCGGCGGGCGACCTGCGCACCGGCCTGCTCGCCGCACTGGCCCGCATGCCGCGCGGCGACGGGGACGGTCCGAACGCATCGCTGCTGCGGGCGCTGGCCGCCGATCTGGTGCTGGACTTCGATCCCCTGGACTGCGACTTCGCCGCGCCCTGGACCGGCCCGAAACCCGATGTGCTGAACAGCGGCGATTCCTGGCGCAGCACCGGTGATACGGTCGAGCGGCTCGAGGCATGCGCCGCCGCCCTGATCGAGGGTACGGCCGCGGCAGACCCTGCCTGGCCCCAAACCACAGCCGTGCTGGCGGAGATCACCGCTGCGCTCGCACCCGCTGTCGATGCCTGCGGCCCGGCCGAGCTTGAGGGTCTGATGAGGGCGCTGGACGGGCGCTTTGTTGCGCCCGGTCCCTCCGGTGCGCCGACGCGAGGTCGCCCGGACGTGCTGCCGACGGGGCGTAATTTCTATTCGGTGGACACCCGTACGGTGCCAACCCCGGCGGCGTGGCAGCTCGGCTGGAAGTCGGCGCAACTGCTCACCGAAACCCACGCCCAGGAGCACGGGGACTGGCCCCGCACCGTCGCGCTGTCGGCCTGGGGCACCAGCAACATGCGCACCGGCGGCGACGACATCGCCCAGGCGCTGGCCCTGATCGGCGCGCGACCCACATGGGATTCGGCCTCGCGCCGGGTCACCGGGTTCGAAATTCTGCCGGTCTCCGTGCTCGACCGACCCCGGGTGGACGTCACGCTGCGGGTCTCGGGCTTTTTCCGGGATGCCTTTCCGGGCCTGATCGACCTGTTCGACAGTGCCGTGACTGCGATTGCGGCGTTGGAGGACGAATCCGAAGCGAACAATCCCCTCGCCGCCCGGGTCGCCGCCGACACCGCCAGCGGAATCGAAGACGGCGTCGCCCCCGATGCGGCCCGGCGGAACGCCAGTTTCCGGATTTTCGGCTCCCAACCGGGCGCCTACGGGGCGGGATTGCAGGCCCTGATCGACGAAAAGGGCTGGAATACGGCCGATGACCTGGCCAAAGCCTATATCGCCTGGGGCGGCTGGGCGTACGGCGCAGGTACGGGCACCGGCGCAAAGAACGCGTACGGTGTCCCGGCTCACAAGACCTTCGAATCCCGCCTGTCCCGGGTGGAAGCTGTGCTCCACAATCAGGACAATCGCGAGCATGACCTGCTGGACAGCGATGATTATTACCAGTTCGAGGGGGGTCTGGCAGCTGCCGTGGAATCCAAATCCGGCAACCGGCCAGTGATCTACCACAACGACCATTCCCGGCCTTTCGCACCCCGCACACGTACACTGGAGGACGAAATTTCCCGGGTTGTACGTGCGCGGGTGACGAACCCCAAGTGGATTTCGGGGGTACTGCGCCACGGCTACAAGGGTGCTTTCGAGATGACCGCCACGGTCGATTACCTGTTTGCGTTTTCGGCCACCACAGGTTCGGTCCGCGACGACCAATTTGACGCCGTCCACAAGGCGTTTCTCGAGGACGATACGGTCCGGGCCTTCCTGAAGGAACACAACCCCGCCGCGCTCGGCGAGATGGCCGAACGCTTTCTCGAAGCCATCGAGCGGGGCCTGTGGCAGGCGCGGTCAAACTCGGCTTATGCTCGCCTGCAGGAACTCGCAGGCATTGCCATGGAGAAAACCTCATGAACGAGACGCCAGACACGGCTGCCGACACGCGCGACGACGACGCGCAAGATGCGGATCAGAAATGGGCGGATAAGAAGCGCAAGCAGAAGGCCGCCCGCGACCGGATGCTGGCGAAGAAAACCCGTGAAAAGGGCCTGTTGATGGTCCACACCGGCAAGGGCAAGGGTAAGACCACCGCGGCCATGGGCCTGGCCATGCGCGCCATCGGCAACGGCATGAAGGTGGGCATCGTCCAGTTCGTGAAAGGCAAATGGGAGACTGGCGAGCGCCAGGTCCTCGAAGCCTTTCCCGACCAGATCGAGATCAAGGTGATGGGCGAAGGGTTTTCCTGGGACTCCCAGGACCGCCAGCGCGACATCGCGGCGGCGGGTGCAGCCTGGGAGATGGCAAAGGACATGATCGCCGATCCTTCGTTTGGGCTGGTGGTGCTCGACGAACTCAACATCCCCCTGCGCTATGACCATCTCGACATCCGCGAGGTCGTCGCCGGACTGAGGGCCAAGCGCAAAGATCTGCATGTCGTAGTCACCGGCCGTAACGCCAAGCCCGAACTGGTCGAGGCGGCGGACATGGTCACGGACATGACCATGGTGAAGCACCACTTCCGCGATGACGTGAAGGCCCAGAAGGGGATCGAGTTCTGATTTCCGGTTGGCGAGCCGCAATCGCCGTAGAACCCTCTCCTCCCTGTGAGGAGAGGGTGGCGAGCGAATGCGAGCGGGGTGAGGTGGGTCTCTCTCCTCCAGACCCCCACATCACCCTGACCCTCTCCTCCCCCTGGGGGAGGAGAAGGAAATCCTGTTTGAGCCCAAAATCATGACCGCCGCGATCATGTTTCAGGGGACCGGCTCGGATGTGGGCAAGTCGCTGATTGTTGCCGGCCTGGCGCGGCTGTTTGCCCGGCAGGGCATCGCGGTGCGGCCCTTCAAGCCCCAGAACATGTCCAACAACGCCGCCCCCGCGACAGGGCCCGGCGGACTCTACGGCGAGATCGGGCGGGCCCAGGCGTTGCAGGCACGCGCGGCGGGGCTCGATCCGATCACCGATATGAACCCGGTGCTGCTCAAACCCCAGACCGATATCGGCGCGCAGGTCGTAGTCCATGGCCGGGTAACCGGCAACGCCGAGGCGCGGGAATATCACCGCATGAAGCCAGACCTGCTCGTCGCCGTGCTCGACGCATATCGCCGCCTGGCCGACGATGCCGAGCTGATCCTCGTCGAAGGCGCGGGCAGCCCGGCCGAGATGAACCTCCGTGCGGGCGACATCGCCAATATGGGCTTTGCCGAAGCCGCCGACATTCCCGTCGCGCTGATCGGCGACATCGAACGGGGCGGCGTAATCGCCGCGCTGGTCGGCACCTGGACACTGCTGCCCCCCGACGAGCGCACGCGTCTGTGCGGCTACATCGTCAACCGCTTCCGGGGCGATGTGACCCTGTTTGACAACGCGCTGCCGATCATCGCGGGCCACACCGGGCTGGACTCCTTCGGGATCGTGCCGTGGTTCGAGGGTGCGCGTGCACTCCCCGCCGAGGACACCGCCTCGCTCACCGGGCGCTACAGCGGTACCGACTGGACACGCGCGGCGATCCGGATCGCCGTGCCGTACCTGCCGCGGATCGCCAATTTCGACGACCTCGATCCGCTGGCCGGCGAGCCGGATGTGGCCCTGCGGCTGGTCGCCCCGGGCGAGCGCCTGCCCGCGGATGCCGATCTGATCCTCCTTGCCGGGTCGAAATCCACCCGCGGTGACCTGCGCGAATTGCAGCGTCACGGCTGGGACCGGGACATCCACACAGCCGCACAGAACGGCGCCTATGTCTTCGGCATCTGTGGCGGCTATCAGATGCTCGGCTGCATCATCGCCGATCCCGACGGCGTGGAAGGTGCGCCCGGCAAAACAACAGGGCTCGGCCTGCTCGATGTGGAGACCGTGATCTCATCAGAGAAAACCCTGGCGCCGGTCACCGGGTATTTGTCCGGCTCCGGCACCAGCATCACCGGCTTTGAAATGCATATGGGCCGGACCACCGGACCGGATACCGCCGCGCCGTTTCTGACCCTCGAGGACAACCGCCCGGACGGGGCCACGGCACAGGACCGGCGCATCGCGGGCAGCTATGTCCACGGCCTGTTTGCATCCGATGCCTTCCGCCATGCCTATCTCGGCCGGATCGCCCGGCGTGATTCCACCGCATTTGC
The DNA here is from genome assembly GCA_038137215.1 of Alphaproteobacteria bacterium. Classification (GTDB taxonomy): domain Bacteria; phylum Pseudomonadota; class Alphaproteobacteria; order UBA6615; family UBA6615; genus JABJAG01. The sequence continues at coordinate 111,870 of JAYQBG010000005.1, read as the reverse complement.
GTGGAACGTTCACCTGGACACGGCGTTGGACCAGTTGGCCGACCACATGCAAACATACCTCGACACCGACCGTCTTCTTGCGACCGCAAGAGACTGGGTGCCGCACCAGAGGAGTCGCCGATGACGCACATTTTCCCGAGCCTCGCCATCATGGCGGCGCTGTTCCTCTTCGCGGCTCAGCCGGCTTCTGCCGGCACGATCCACACCGTTGTCCCCGCGAAGATCGACCCAAATGCCACCTATCTGATCTATATCCACGGCGCCCGCCCGGAGAGCTTTCCCCTGTCCGAACCCCATCCCTAGCGCGGTCCGTTCGAGTACCAGAAAATTCTCGAAGCCTTTGCGACCAGCGGCCTCGAGGTGATTGCAGAGCTGCGCACCGAGAAGACCAACCCGCACCGTTTCGCCCGCACCCGGGTGCTGGAGCAGGTCCAGGCGCTGCGGGCCGCTGGGGTTCCCGCACATCGCATCACCGTGGCCGGTTTTTCCAAGGGCGGGCTGATCTCGCTGATCGTCGCGGCCCAGGCCAGGGAACCGAAGCTGAACATCGTCAACATGGCCGGTTGCGGCAGGGGTCAGTTCCGCCGCGCCTATGACGCTTCCTCGCCAGCGATGCCAGCAAGCTCCAGGGCCGGATGCTGTCGATCCACGACGCACAGGACTGGATTTCAGGCACCTGCCAGGAAGCCAAGGCCAAGGCGCCGCAGCTTGTCTTCACCGAAGAGGTGCTGACGGTCGGCGCCGGACAGGGCACCTTCTACACCCCGCGCGCCAGCTGGGTCGCCAGGATGGCCGCCTGGGCGAAGTCCGGCACGGAATAACTCAGAACAGATTCAGCGGTCCTGCCAGAGTCAGCGTTGCGATCAGGGCCACGATCACCGCTTCGAGCAAACACGCCACCACAAACAGGTACAGCCCCAGGCGGATTTCGGCGGGGCCAATCCGGGCAGAGAACTCAGCCCCGACCCAGGGCTGATCGCTGGCCTGGCCGTGATAGCTGCGCGGGCCCGACAGCGCGACACCCAGCGCACCGGCCATGGCCGCCTCCGGCCAGCCGGCATTGGGCGAGCGGTGCTTGCTGCCGTCGCGCGCCATCACGCGGAAGGCCGCACGCGGACGACCGCGCGGCACGAACACACTTGCCAGCACGATTAGCGCGGCGGCGATCCGGGCGGGGATATAGTTCAAAACATCGTCGGTCCGCGCAGCCATCCAGCCAAAGGCCGCGTGCTGCGGCGTGCGGTAACCGATCATCGAATCCATGGTGTTGATGGTCTTGTAAACCAGCAGCCCCGGCAGACCGAGAAGCAGGTACCAAAAGACCGGCGCGACCACGCCATCGGAAAAGCTCTCCGCCAGGCTTTCCACCGCCGCCCGCGACACGCCGTGCTTGTCGAGGCTTTCCGGGTCGCGCCCCACAATCCGGGCCACAGCCTTGCGTCCTACGGCGAGACCGTCCCGGTCGAGAGCCCGGGCGACCGCACGCACATGATCAAACAGGCTGCGCTGGGCGATCAACAGGGTTACCGCCAAGACCTCGATGACCCAGCCATGGGGGAGCGCGCGCGCCAGGTCGCGCAGGCCCCAGCCCGCCGCGATCGCCAGCGCAACCATCAGAAGGGTGACCATCATGCCGCGAAAGGCCCGGACCCGTTCGCCACGGCGCGCCCGGTTGAGCCACCGGTCGAACCAGCCGGTCAGACCGCCGATCATCGCCACTGGATGGGGTAGCACCCGAAACAACGGCCCGAACTCCCCCACCACCGCATCCAGCAGCAGGGCCAGAAACAGGATCACGGGCGCGGACCAGGCCGCGATTTCGGGACCGAACAGCATGGCGGCATCCTGCGAGCGGGGGTCGCGCCGGGTCAATTGCGCATGCCGGCCGGAACGGCGTTCAAAACCCCGGCCCGGGCCTTGGCCGGACCGTGCGGGCATGGTCTATTGCTCCCAACAGGAGAGGTTTTATGTCTGACAATTTTGGGATCATGGTGTGCGGTCACGGCAGCCGCGACGAAGGGGCCGTACGCGAGTTTTCCGTGGTGGCCAAAGCCATGCGCGAACGCTTTTCCGACAAGCATGTGGAATACGGCTTTCTGGAATTCGCAACACCCATCATCCGCGACGGGCTCGACAAGCTGGTCGCGCAGGGCGTCCGCAAAATCTACGCCGTGCCGGGCATGCTGTTTGCCGCCGGCCACGCCAAGAACGACATTCCTTCGGTCCTGAACACCTATGCCGCCCAGAACCCCGGCGTCGAGATCATCTATGGCCGGGAGCTCGGCATCGATCTGAAGATGATCCGGGCCGCCGGCGAGCGCGTCATGCAGGCCGTCGAGACGGCAAATGCCGAACACGGCGAAGTGCCCCTGCATGAGACCATGCTCGTCACGGTGGGACGCGGTGCGTCCGATCCGGATGCGAATTCCAATGTGGCCAAAGTCTCGCGCATGCTGTGCGAGGGGCTGGGATTCGGCTGGGGCGAGACCGCCTATTCCGGTGTCACCTTCCCGCTGGTCGAGCCGGCGCTGGAACACGCTGTAAAGCTGGGCTACCGGCGGATCGTGGTGTTTCCGTATTTCCTGTTCACCGGCATCCTGATCAAGCGCATCTACGACCACACGGATATGGTGGCCGCCGAAAACCCGGACATCCAGTTCATCAAGGCGCCCTATCTTAACGACCATCCCCAGGTGCTCGACACCTTTGCCGACCGGGTGATCGAGATCGGCGAGGGCACCAATGTGATGAACTGCCAGATGTGCAAGTACCGGGAGCAGGTGCTGGGCTTCGAAGCCGAGGTGGGCCTGGCCCAGGAAAGCCATCACCACCACGTGGAGGGGATCGGCACCGGCGACAGCGGCGATCACACCCATGATCACAGTCATGACCATGGGCACGATCAGGCACATGACCTTTCACACGGGCACTCTCACGGCCATGACCATAACCATGACCATGACCACAGCCACGATCACGGCCATCACCCCTACCCCCACGCCGATCATCCCCTCGGGCCGAAAACCCTACCCGCCGAGGGCGACTGAACCGGACACTGACACGGTCCTGACCACGCCATGACAAGCGCCAGCATCGACCATATCCGCGACCCCGAGGCGATCTATGCTGCCTCCTTCGCCGCGATCCGCGCCGAAGCCGATGTGTCGCGCCTGCCGGACGATCTGCAGGACGTGGCCCTACGGGTGGCCCATGCCATCGGCGACGCCACGGCCATCGACGATCTGATCTGGTCGGACGGCGCAGGCCACGCGGGCGTGGCCGCCCTGCGCGCGGGGGCGCCCGTCATCGCCGATGCGCGGATGCTTGCCGACGGCGTGATCCGCAGTTCCCTGCCGGCGGATAACCGTGTGATCTGCACCCTGGGGCTGGGCAGCGTCACCGGGAACGCCGCGCGGGGCGGAACCACACGCTCGGCAGCCGCGGTCGATCTCTGGGAGAGTTTTCTTGGCGGCGCGGTCGTGGTGATCGGCAACGCACCGACAGCCCTGTTCCGTCTGCTGGAAGGGCTCGACCAGGGCTGGCGGAAACCGGCGCTGATCATCGGCATGCCCGTCGGCTATGTGGGCGCGGCAGAGTCGAAAGCCGCGCTGCGCGAAGCGGCCCCGGCGCCCTTCATCGCCCTAACAGGCCGGCGCGGTGGCAGCGCCGTGGCGGCGGCCACCGTCAACGCACTTGCGCGCAGAGCAAGTGCCGCAGAGACACCGCAGTGACCGGCTGGCTGAACGTGGTCGGGATCGATGCCGGCGGGCTGGACGGGCTGGCGGCTACGACGCGCAATCTGGTGGCGCGCGCCGAGCTTCTGGTCGGCGGCAAGCGCCACCTCGCCATGGTGGCCAATGACAACGCCCGCAAGCTCGCCTGGGAATTCCCGCTGGATAACATCGTCGCCGAACTGACCCGCGCGAAAAATCAGCGGGTCGTGGTGCTGGCAACCGGCGATCCTATGTCCTTCGGGATCGGTTCCATCCTTGCGCGGCATTTCGCGCCGGACGAGTTGATCATCCACCCCGCACCCGGCGCCTTCAGTCTGGCTGCGGCACGACAGGCCTGGCCGCTTCACGCCTGCACCTGCCTGACCCTGCACGGCCGGCCGCTGGATTTGCTGCACCACCACCTGTTGCCAAACCGCAAGCTTCTGATTCTTAGCCATGACGGTGCAACCCCGGCGCGGGTCGCCGCACTGTTGCGGGACGCCGGGTTCGGACCCAGCGAGATCTCGGCGTTTGAAAACATGGAGGCCGCAAACGAAGCAGCACGGACCGGCACAGCGGATAGCTGGGACGATACCGACACCGCCGATCTGAACACCATCGCGGTCGATTGCCGCGCCGGACCGGACGCGCGGTACTACCCGCCGGTCGCTGGCCTGCCCGATGATGCCTTCGTCCATGACGGACAGCTGACCAAGCAGATCATACGGGCCGCGACGCTAGCTGCGCTGGCGCCTTTGCCCGGGCAGTATCTCTGGGATCTGGGCGCCGGGTGCGGCTCCGTCGCCATCGAATGGCTGCGCGCTGCGCAAGATGTACAAGGCCAGGGCGCCCGGGCCACCGCCGTCGAGCAGAACCCGGACCGCGCCGCCATGATCGCCCGGAACGCGGCCCGCCTGGGCACGCCTTTCCTCGACATGGCGACCGCTTCGATCGAAGAGACGATCACCGGCCTCGACGACCCCGACGCCGTGTTCATCGGCGGCGGGCTGTCCACGCCGAACCTGATCGACACGGTTCTGGGGCGGTTGCGCAGCAACGGACGGCTGGTCGCCAATGTCGTGACCCTGGAGGGCGAGCAGGCTTTGCTCGACGCCTATGCCCGCCATGGCGGAGAGATGTCGCGCATCGCCGTCAGTCATGCCGATCCCGTGGGCGGCCTGACCGCGTGGCGGCCCGCCATGACCGTGACCCAGTGGGCGCTTGTGAAATCATGAGCGGCACAGCAATCGGCATTGGCGTCGGGCCGGGGGACCCGGAACTGATCACCCTGAAAGGCGCGCGGCTGCTGGGTGATGCCGGCGTTGTGGCCTACCCGGCACCCGAGACCGGGGACAGTCTGGCCCGCCGGATCGCCGCGCCGCACTTGCCGGAGAACGCCTTAGAAATCCCGATCCGGATGCCGATCTCGACCAACCGCTTCCCGGTGGAAGGCGTCTATGACCGGGCAGCCGGGGAGATCGGCGCGCATCTGGCCGACGGCCGCGATGTGGCAATCCTGTGTGAGGGGGACCCGTTTTTCTATGGCTCCTTCATGTATCTGTTTGCGCGGCTGGCCGAGGACTGGCCGGTGGAGGTGGTGCCCGGGGTCTCGTCTTTGACGGCCTGTGCCGCTGTCTCCCGCAAGGCGCTCGCCGCCCTGAACGATGTGCTGACCGTTCTGCCCGCCACTCTGCCCGACGATGTTTTGCGGGACCGGCTGGCCGCGACCGATGCAGCGGCCATCATCAAGCTCGGGCGGCACATGCCGCGCATCCGCGCGCTGCTGGACGCGCTCCAACTGACCGGCCGGGCCGAATATGTGGCCCACGCGACCATGGACCAGCAGGATCACGGTCCGCTGGATGCGCGGGACGACACGGCTACGCCGTATTTCTCGATGATTCTAATACATCGCCGCGGGGAGGCCTGGGCGTGAACAGCGCCCCCGCACTGGTGGCGCTGACCGCTGTGGGCGCCAAACTGGGCCGACGGATTCAGAAGTCCTTGCCGGGCGCGGAACTCCACGGCCTGGCGACGCGGATCGAAGACAGTGACGTGCCCTTCACCGACACCCGCGCGGCACTCACAGAACTCTTTCAGGCCGGACGGCCCATCATCGGTATCTGCGCGACGGGCATCCTAATCCGGATGCTGGCGCCACAGCTGTCCGACAAACAGGCCGAACCGCCTGTGCTCGCCGTCTCACCGGACGGGTCGAGCGTGGTGCCGCTGCTGGGCGGTCATCACGGGGCAAACGATCTGGCGCGCACGGTTGCGGGCATTACCGGCGGCACGGCGGCCCTGACCACGGCGGGTGAAAGCACCTTCGGGATCGCGCTCGACGACCCGCCGGCGGGCTGGCGGGTCGCCAATCCGGAACGCGCCAAGGAGATCATGGCAGCGCTGCTGGCAGGCGAGTCTCCGGCGCTGGTTATCGAGGCCGGGGACCCGGACTGGCTGGCGGACCTGCCGACCGATCCGAACGGGACCCGGATGATCCGGGTATCGGACCGGGCAATCACCCCGAATGTCCATGAGTTGCTGTTGCATCCGCCGACTCTCGCGGTCGGCGTGGGCTGCGAGCGGGATTGCGAGCCCGAAGAGCTCGCTGCCCTGGTCCGCGAAACCCTGGAGGGTGCCGGACTGGCGTCTTCCTCCGTGGCGGCCCTCGCCTCCATTGACGTGAAGGCGGACGAAATCGCCGTGCACAGTGTGGCCGACGAACTGGGGGTCGCAGCGCGGTTTTTCACCGCCGCACAGCTCGAAGCCGAAACACCGCGGCTAGAAAACCCGTCGGAGGTCGTGTTCCGCGAGGTCGGCGCTCATGGTGTGGCGGAAGCCGCCGCGCTCGCCGCTGCCGGACCCGACGGCGTGTTGGTAGTTGCCAAGCACAAGTCCCGGCGGGCGACCTGCGCCGTGGCACGGGCCACCACCATCGACCCCAACAGCTTCGGGCGCGCGCGCGGGCATCTCTCCATCGTAGGCACCGGGCCGGGCGACCGGCAGCACCGGATTCCCGCCACCGATCTGGCCGTGGCCCGGGCCGAGGAACTCGTCGGCTATGGCCCCTATCTGGACCTGCTCGGCCCGGCCGCCGTGGGAAAAACGCGTCACGATTTCGACCTGGGCGCCGAGATCGACCGCTGCCGCCACGCCCTCGACCTCGCCGGACAGGGCTGCAACGTGGCCCTGGTCTCAAGCGGCGATCCGGGGGTCTTCGCCATGGCAACGCTGGTTTTCGAGCTGCTCGACCGGGAAGCCAATCCGGACTGGGCGCGGATTGCCATCGATGTGCATCCCGGGGTTTCGGCCATGCAGCTGGCCGCCGCCCGGGCCGGCGCACCGCTGGGCCATGACTTCTGTGCGATTTCGCTCTCGGATCTGCTAACCCCCTGGCCGGCCATTCAGACGCGCCTGAAGGCCGCCGCCGAAGCCGATTTCGTGGTCGCGCTCTACAATCCGCGCAGCCGCAAGCGTCACCGGCAGATCGAAACGGCACGGGACATTCTGCGCGCGCAACGGCCCGACGACACACCGGTGATCGTCGCGCGCAACCTAGCGCGGGAGGGCGAACATGTGGAAATCGTGGCGCTGGGCGATCTGAAATTCGAGACCATCGACATGCTTACAGTGGTGATCGTCGGCAACAGCCAGTCGCGCCGGCTGCACGCCGCCGGACGGGCCTGGGCCTATACGCCGCGCGGCTACGAACGAAAACGGGATGAAGAGACCGGCCAGACGTCTGCCTAGACCCGCCCGGAAGCGGGCCGGGCTGCGCTAGATCGAGTTCCGGCGGTCCACACGAGCCTTGTCTTCGGCGGTCATGAACCCAAACAGCTCAACGAACTTTTCGCCATCCGCACCACAGGTGAACCCGGCCACAAAGGTGTCGGGGTCGCGAAAATCACTCGCATAGCTGGTCAATTGCTTGATGCGCTTGACGAAGCGGAACGCCACGCAGGGCCCGTCCAGCGCAAGAAACCCGAAGGTCTGTTGACCCGTCGCCGCGATCACCTCCGGCTCGCGCCCCTGCATGGGCGTGTGATCGAGGAAAATCTGAAAGGCATCGGGGCTCTGGGCACTGGCAATCGAGAAATGATTGAACCAGAAATCATATACATGCTCGACCACCGCGACCCGCGCGTCACCGGAGAAGTAGGCCTCCTGCACGACCGTGCCGTTGTCGCGCAGGGTCTGCTGCACGCTGTCGATCTGGGGCAACAGGAAGGGGATGTTGAACTGCGCTTCGACGATATCGACCGCTACGGGTTCGGACAGGAAGGCCCGGGCACCGCTGACCGTAGCGACTTCGGTGCCGGGATTGGCTGCGGCGCAGGCGGACAGCGCCAGCCCGCCCGCAATCATCAGCACCCGTAATAGTCGCATCCATCTGCCCCTGTTCGAACCAAAGCGATCATAGGCCCGCCGGTAGCCTAGTCAAAGCTGCACCGGGCAGAGTAAGACACATCCATGACCGTTTTCTTTATCGGCGCCGGACCCGGCGCCCCCGACCTGATCACGCTCCGGGGCCGGGACCTGATCGCCCGCGCACCGGTTTGTCTCTATGCGGGCTCCCTCGTCCCGACGGAGATTCTCGCCCACGCGCCCGACGACGCCACGATCATCGACACCGCACCTCTGCATCTCGATCAGATCATTGCCCATATGGCCGCCGCCCACACCATTGGCCAGGACGTGGCGCGGGTTCATTCGGGTGATCCCTCGCTCTATGGCGCGATCGGCGAGCAGATGCGCCGCCTCGACATGCTCGAAATCCCCTATGAGGTGGTGCCCGGCGTACCCGCCTTCGCCGCGGCCTCGGCGGCATTGCGGCGCGAGTTCACCCTGCCCGATGTGAGTCAGACCGTCATCCTGACCCGAACATCGGTGCGCGCCTCGGACATGCCGAAGGGAGAGGAACTCTCCGAACTCGCAAAATCACATGCGACACTCGCCGTGCATCTCTCGATCAACAATCTGGCAAACGTGGTCCGCGACCTCACACCCCATTACGGTGAGGACTGTCCCGTCGTGGTCGCCTATCGGGTGAGCTGGCCGGATGAGGTTTTCATCCGCGGTACCCTCGCGACGATCCGTGAAAAGATCAAAAAATCGGGCATCACGCGGACGGCGCTGATTTTGGTGGGTCCGGTTCTGGCGGAAGATTTGTCGGACAGCTTTACCGATAGCCAGCTTTACAACGCCGACCATCATCACGTGCTGCGCCCGGCACAGCGAGACAGCACGGCAGATGGCAGTTAGCGGGCACCCGCGCGCTGGAGCACCTGAACGACCTGACGTGAGCGGCCTTCGCGGGCGATATCGAGCACCGTACGGCCGGTGAAGTCCGAGCGATCAATTTCTGCGCCCGCGGCTATCAGGGCCCGCACGATCTCCACATGCCCCGCCCGGGCGGCGGCCATCAGCGGCGTTCGCCCATCGCGGTTTTCCTGATCGACCGGCGCGTCATAGGACAGCAGCAGATCGACCACCTCGACATGGCCGTTTTCCGAGGCATGGTAGAGGGCGCTGTTGCCGACCTCGTCGAGGAAATCGGTCCGCGCGCCAGCTTCGAGCAACAATTCCAGCGATTCGTAACTTCCCTGGATTGCGCCCCACAGCATCGGCGTCCGGCCGTCGATATCCGAACGCGCCAGCGGGTGCTGGCGCACGATCAGTTCGCGCACCCGGTCCGCCCGGTTTTCGTAAACCGCAACGATCAGCGGGTCCTCTGAAAAGATATCGGTCTGCGCCCCGGCGGGTGTCGCCAGGAACATCAGCACCATCAGGGCGAGCGGCAGGAAGGGTCGTCGTGTCGTCATATCGTGTTCTGTTTCGCCCCGCGAGAAATCCACGTCAAGTCCACAATGCCCCGATCCGGTTGCCGATCCAGTCCATCGCCCCGGCCACCGAATGCACCCGCGGTCCGTCCGGAGCCCGCGGCCGCGCGATCATCAAAACCGGGCATTGCAGCGCACGCGCAGCATCCAGCTTGGCACGGGTCATGTCTCCACCTGAAGCCTTGCAAACGAGGATGTCAATTTCGTGGCGCGACATCAGGTCCCGTTCCGCAGCAACATCAAAGGGTCCGCGCCCGATCTCCAGGACAGAATTCGCCAGCGGCAACGGCGTCTCCGGCCGGTCCACCATGCGCACCAGAAACCAGACATCGCGGCAGGCGGCAAAGGGCGCAAGCTCGGTGCGGCCCACGGTGAGAAATGCACGCCGGCCATAGTCCGGCAATGCCTGTGCGGCGTCCGAAATGCTGGGCATCATATGCCAGCGATCGCCGTCCCCGGGCGTCCACGCCGGTCGGTCGAGCCGCAGGCGCGGCACCCCCGCAGCATAGCAGGCGGTGACCGCGTGGCGCGAAATCTGTGTGGCAAACGGATGGGTGGCATCGACAACAACGCTCACTCCGGCCTCTTTCAGATAGCGCGCCATCCCGTCCGGGCCGCCAAATCCGCCGACGCGGCTTTCACCCGGCACGGCGGCGGGCGCAGCCGTGCGGCCGGCCAGCGAGGTGGTCACTTTAACCCGGTCGCTCCCGCGTGCCACGACAGCACCGGCCAGCGCCGCCGCCTCGCTGGTGCCGCCCAGGATCAGAATATGCGGCGCCTCAGGGACCGACATGGGCCAGCACACGGCCGTCGCGCGCCACGATCAGAATATCGAGATCGGCCGCGCCGCCGAGCGACGCCATGGACACCTCCCGTGCGCCCCGGGCCACCCCGTCACACAGGGCCTGTCCGAAACCGGCATTCGTGGCGATCTCCAGAACACCACCCGCCGACACGGATTCTGCCGCCGCGCATATATCCGCAGACGCCGCCCCCAGATCTGCCAGCCGCTGCGCGAGTGCAGGAATATCCACCGCCGACCGGCTGGAGTGGAGATCCATATGACCGGCTGCCAGTTTCGATAATTTTCCAAAACCGCCTGCCAGGGTCAGTCGCGGCACGGGATGGGCCCGGACATATTTCAGGGTGGCGCCGGCGAAATCACCCATATCGATCAGCGCGCGCTCGCCCAGATCGTGAAAGGTCTGAACCGCCGCTTCGGACGTCCGGCCCGTCGCCGCCGCCACATGGGTGATCCCCGTGGCGCGCGCCACATCGACCGCCCGGTGAATGGAATGCACCCAGGAGGCACAGGAATAGGGAATCACCACACCGGTCGTGCCCAGAACACTGAGGCCGCCCACGATACCCAGGCGCGGATTCGCCGTTTTCTCCGCCAGAACGTCGCCGCCGGGAATTGAAACCGTCACCCGCACATCGCATTCCACGCCGTGATCCCCCGCCACCTCTTCGAGTGCCGCCGAGATCATCTCTCGCGGTTTGGGATTGATCGCGGGTTCACCCGGCGGCACCGGCAGGCCCGGCAGGGTCACCGTGCCCACGCCCGGTCCTGCGGCAAACCGCACCCCGCTGCCGGCCGGGCCGGGCGCAACGGTACAGACGACCTTCGCACCATGGGTTATATCAGGGTCATCCCCCGCATCCTTGATGACAGCGGCTGTCGCACCGCGTTCGTCCAGAGAAGATTCGGCCAGCGGAAACTCTGCCCGCAAACCCCGCGGCAACCGGATTGCGACAGGGTCGGGAAACCGCCCCCCCAGCAACGCCTCATAGGCGGCCTTCGCCGCCGCCGTGGCGCAGGCCCCGGTTGTCCAGCCACGCCGCAATCCGGCACCGTTCGGACGGCTGTTCGTCTGGTCTTCATGAACGGAGTCATCGGTCATGGCCGCATCGTAGCCGTCGTATGGTTGCCGGACCAGCGGTCCGGCGTTAGCTTCAGTACATGAATCTAGAACAGCTCTCTCTTCCCGCCTTCGAGCCCGGTTGGGTCTGGCTCGTCGGGGCCGGGCCGGGGGACCCGGCCCTCTTGACGGTCGGTGCTCTCCACGCGCTGCAAACGGCCGATACCGTGGTTCACGACGCACTTGTGGATTACCGCGTGCTGGCGCTTGCCCGTCCGGGTGCGGAGCTGATCCATGCCGGAAAACGCGGCGGCAAGCCGTCGCCAAAACAGCCGGACATCTCGGCGCGCCTGGTCTCGCTGGCCCGCGCCGGCCGCAAGGTGCTGCGGCTGAAGGGCGGAGACCCGTTCCTGTTCGGGCGTGGCGGCGAGGAAGCCCTGGCGCTGGTTGCGGCCGACATACCCTTTCGGATCATTCCAGGAATCACGGCCGCGGTCGGCGGACTGGCCTATGCCGGTATTCCGATGACCCATCGGGCCACGGCGACGGCGGTGACATTCGTGACCGGACACAATCTGTCGGGCCAGGTCCCCGACGATCTGGACTGGCACGCTCTGGCCAACGGGGCCCAGGTGCTGATCTTTTACATGGCGCTCAAGCATATCGAGGAAATCGTCCAGCGCCTGCTGGCCGGCGGCTGCCCTCCCGAACATCCGGCAGCGCTGATTTCCCATGCGACCACCGAACGGCAGATGATTGTCGAGACCACCCTGTCCGGTGCGCCACAGGCCGCGGACGGTCTTTCCCCGCCCGCGCTGCTTGTCGTGGGTGAGGTGGTTCGGCTGCGTGACGGTCTCGACTGGCTGGGTGCCCTGGCCGGGCGCACACTCAACGCCGATCCACTCGGCCAGAATGTTGTCCGCGATGCCGGTTAGCCGAACTCCGACACAGCCCCCCACCGATCCAGATGCGCCCAGACCGATCGCCCGCATGATCACCAGCGTTCTGGTCGTGGCGTCCATCGTGACCATCTTCGGCTTTGGGCCGGTGACCGGCCGGTCACTCGCACTGCACGATAAGATGACCATAGCCACCATTGGCCTGGGCGCGATTGCGGTACTTATGTATGTGTTCGGCGTGGTGCTCGGCCACCGACAGTTGCGGGCCTTCACCTCTCCCGTGGTCGCCTGGCCGGTGATGATGGCCGGGATCGCAACTCTTCTCACGGCATGACGGGGCCGGCCGGACTCATCATTGCCGCACCGTCTTCGGGCAGCGGCAAGACAGTCATCACCCTGGGACTGCTGCGCGCCCTCGCGTCGGCCGGACAGCGCGTGGCCGGCGCCAAGGTGGGACCGGACTATATCGATCCCGCCTTTCATGCAGCGGCCACCCGCGAACCCAGCTTCAACCTCGACCCTTGGGCGATGCGCCCGGACACCATTGCCCGGCTCATCGCGATGGCCGGACGCGACCGCGATATGGTGCTGACCGAAGGCGTGATGGGCCTGTTCGACGGCGCCAACCTGCCCGGGCGTTCCGATGCCGGTTCCACCGCGGATCTGGCAGCATTGAGCGGCTGGCCCGTCATCCTGGTGATCAACGCCGCAAAACAGGCCGCCAGCGTTGCCGCTCTGGCCGCCGGGTTCGCCCGACACCGCGCGGATGTGTGCGTGGCCGGCGTGATCTTCAACCGCGTCGGCAGCCCGGCCCATGAACAGGTGCTGCGCGATGCCATGGCGCTGACCTGTCCGGAGATTGCCGTGCTGGGTGCTGTGCCACGCCATTCTGCGCTGGCACTCCCCGAACGCCATCTGGGACTGGTCCAGGCGGGGGAACAGGCCGGCCTGGACGATTTCATCGAGGGTGCGGCCGGACTCCTGTCCGAGGTTATCGACCTGGGTGCCCTGATAGGGTTGTCAAAACCCTGCCGGTTGCTTGCGACGGGCACAGTAGCAGCCGCACAGATACTGCCCCCCGGTCAGCGCGTGGCCATCGCCCGGGACGATGCATTCGCCTTTGCTTATCCGTCTCTGCTGGAAGACTGGCACACAGCGGGGGCAGAATTGTCTTTCTTTTCACCGCTGCGCAACGCGGCCCCCGACCCGGAGGCCGACGCCGTCTATCTGCCCGGCGGTTACCCCGAGCTGCATGCCGGGAAACTGGCGTCTGCAGAGACCTTTCAGACCGGAATGCGCAGCGCTGCCGCGCGCGGGGCCGCCGTGTTTGGCGAGTGCGGCGGCTATATGGTTCTCGGGCAGGGGCTGGTGGATGCCACAGGGACACATCACCGGATGGCCGGGCTGCTGCCCCTCGAGACCAGCTTTGCCCAACGCAATCTCCACCTTGGATACCGGACAGCCAGAACCCTGTCTGACACCCGACTGGGACGCGCCGGGACCACCTATCGCGGCCATGAATTCCACTACGCAACGGTCATCTCCGAAGACAATGCCTCGCCACTGTTTGCCGCCGCAAACGCCCGGGGCGATGACCTTGGCTCTGCCGGCATGTCGGTCGGCAGCGTGTCCGGGTCCTTTATCCATCTGATCGACCGGGAGGCGGCATGAGCGAACAAACACCTTTCTGGGAGTCGAAATCCCTGGAAGAGATGTCCGAGAGCGAGTGGGAATCACTCTGCGACAGTTGCGGTCAGTGTTGCCTGTTCAAGCTGGAAGACGCCGATACCGGCGAATACGCATTGACCGATGTGGCCTGCCGCTTTCTCGATCACGACACGTGTCAGTGCAGCGATTACAAGAACCGCCAGCGCAACGTACCCGATTGCGTCAAGGTGACCTCAAGCAACATCGCCGAGCTGCGCTGGATGCCGGAAACCTGCGCCTACCGCCTACTTGCAGAGGGCAAACCGCTTAACTGGTGGCATCCGCTGGTCTCAGGCGACCCGGAAACCGTGCACACATCGGGCGCATCGGTGCGCGGCAAGGCCATCAGCGAAGACATGGTCGATGATCTGGAAGAACACGTGGTGGAGGAACTGAACCGCAAACTGCGCGACGGTATCCCGCCCCTGCCCGACCGGCGCACCGACCCGACATCCAGCTAGTGCGCACCCGGACGAGACCCTGTACAGGAGAAATCACATGACCACAGCCGCCCAGCCTGCCGGCGTATTCGCCGCCTCCCTGACCCCCATGACCAAAGACTTGGAGATCGATCTGCCGCGAGCGGTCGCGCACAACCAGTGGCTGCTGGCAAACGGTTGCGACGGGGTTGCGCCGCTGGGCACGACCGGCGAGGCCAACTCGCTGGGCTTCGATGAACGCTTGGCCCTGCTCGATGCCCTGGCCGATGCCGGGATCACCAGTGCACAGATGATCGCCGGCGTGGGCTGTACTGCCATCCCCGACACTGTCACCCTGACCAAGAAGGCGCTGGCCAACGGCGCGGGCGGCGTTCTGATGCTGCCACCGTTCTACTATAAGGGTCCGTCAGAAGACGGCCTGTTCGCGGCCTATTCGGAAGTGATCCAGCGGGTCGGCGATTCCGCTCTGAAAATCTATCTCTACAATTTTCCCCAACAGGTGGGCTTCGAACTGCCACTCTCGCTGATCGGGCGGCTGATCGAGGCCTATCCCGACACCGTAGTCGGATCGAAGGATTCATCGGGTGACTGGCCACGCATGGAAAAGACACTGAAGGAATTTCCGGGCTTCCGCCTGTTCCCGGGCTCCGAGGAGTTCCTGCTCGCCGGGCTGCGTCAGGGCGGCGTCGGTTGCATCTCCGCCACGGTGAACGTCAACGCGCCGGACGCCCAGGCGGTCTTCAGCAACTGGCAAAGCGCGGAAGCCGATGACCTGCAGGCGCATCTGACCGAGTTGCGCATGTGCTTCAAGGAACTGCCGGTCATCCCGGTGATGAAGGCCTATCACGCACAGGCCCATGACGATCCGGGCATGGCGCATGTCCGCCCGCCCTTCACCCCGGCCACGGCGGGCGAACTGGCGACGCTCAGCAACCGGTTGTCGGCGGCCAACTTCACGCTGGCGGCCTAGGCCGGCAAAGCGTTGCCTCTCCTCAGATCCGTCCCGGACCCCGCATGAGCGCGCGCGACAGCACGTCGCCGAAGGTTCATCCTCTGCTTCCGGTTATCCTGCTCATTGTTCTCGGCGGACTCTGGAGCCTGGGTCCGTCGGTGGCGAAATTCGTGGCCATCAACGGTGTGCCGCCACTCGGTATGATCTTCTGGCAGACCTTCATCGGTGGCAACCTGCTGCTGGCGATCTGTCTGAGCCGGAAAATCCCCATCGGGCTCGACCGCCGACATCTTCGCTACTACGGCGTCATGGGTCTGCTCGGTATCGTTCTGCCCTATGCCCTCATGTTTTTCGTGATGCGGGATTTACCTGCCGGGCTGATGTCGGTACTTATCGTCACCGCGCCGCTGATCACCTGTCTGATCGCGCTGGCCGTGCGGATCAAATAATTCGGTCCTAGGCGTGCGGGAGGTGTTCTGCTCGGCCTGATCGGCGTCGCCGTCCTGGTCCTCGCTGAAGGCAGTTTGCCTTCACCCGAGTTGTTACCTCTCGCGTTGCTGGCGATCGTGACCCCCGCACTCTGGGCGGCAACAAATGTGTTTGCGGAAACCGCCCGGCCCAAGGAAGGCAACGCCATCGCGCTGGCGATGGGCGCTGTCTATGTCGCAGCCGCCGCAAGCCTGGTTCTCGCGCTGGGCAGCGGTTCCTTTCATACCATCTGGGACGGGTTTTCTGCCGAAGACTGGTTGATCCTCGGATACGGCATGGTCACCGTCGCGACCTATATTCTCTACTACACCGTGATCAAGATCGCAGGGGCCGTCTATCTGGCGCAGGTGGGATATATCGTCACGTTGACCGGTGTTGGCTGGGACGCGTGGTTCTTCGGGGAGCGCCCCTCGGTCTGGCTGGAGCTTTCGATCCTGTTGGTGTTCGCCGGCGTCGCCCTCGTCAACTACAGTCGCAGCAAGGCGCGCGAAGCCGGTCAGACGCCGCAGCTTCCGAAAACCCGCCTAAGCTTTCTTCGCGCGGCCACGGGAAAAATTCACCAGCGCCACACCCGCAAAGACCAGCACCACCGACGCCCAGAGCCAGATGGACGGGCGTTCTCCGAAGAACCACGCGCCCCAGCCAACACCGGTCAACGTGACGATATATCCCACCTGCGCCAGATAGACGGCGCCGGCCATGGTGACGATCGTATAGAACAGGACGAAGGTCGCGACCGTGACCACGCCATAGCCGACAATCACCCAGTCGGCGATGTCGAAATCGACCCAGATTTCGTGAAATGTTCCGGTCGACAACGACATGACGAGACTGGCGCCGGCAGCCACATACATCGTCCCCATGGCAAGCGCGATATTGTTGCCGCCCTCGGGGCGCGCCTTCTCGGCAAAGACATTCGTGGCCGCCCAGAGTGCGGGGGTCCCGATCGCCAGAAGCGCAAGCGGCAGCAGGTCGGGGGACGGCAGGCTCCCCCTGGGCAGGACCAGAACGGCGACACCGGCCAGACCGAGCAACACCCCGCCGGCCCGCATGATCCGAAACTGCTCGAGCCTGACGGTCAGCGCGATCAGATAGGTGATCAGCGGCGCCGTCACGATCAGAACGGACATCAGCCCCGCCGGCAGGTCGCGCATGACGAAGACCATATTGGAGTTCGGCAACGCCACACCGAAGACGCCCATCACCAGATAATAGCGCAGATGAATGCGTTCCAGACCAATGGGGATGCGCCAAATCCGGCAAATCAGCCAGAGCAGGTTCGCGGCGATGAAGGTTTGCCAGAACACCATACCGATGGGCGGCACATTGTTGATGGCGGCGAATTTGGTCGCCGAGGGCCCCAGGCTCCAGATACAGCCGAGGACCACCAACAACACAATCGGCAGCAGGTGATGCGGCGCACCCGTCTTGCTTTTTGTCGGCGCGTTTTTCATGCGTGCGTCAGTCTGCCCCGGGCTTGCTCTTTCCCAGATTGACCATCGCGACACCCAGGCCCACGACAGCAATCGCCGCCCAGAGCCAAACGGTCGTGGATTCGCCGAAGAACAGAACGCCCCAACCGACTCCGAACAGCGTCACCAGATAGCCAACCTGGCCCAGATACACCGCGCCCGCCGAGGAGACGATCTTGTAGAACAGCAAGAATGCGAGCCCTGTTGCGACGGCATAGGCCAGCAGGATCAGCTCGCGCTCGCCGGTTTCGGCCCAGATGGGATGAAAGCTTCCGTCAAAAAGGCTGAACAATCCGGCCCCTGCCGCCGCGGCAAACATGGTGGCCGTGGCAAGAGCCAGGTTCTCCGCACCATCCGGACGGCCCCATTCGGAATAGACATTTGCCGTTGCGTATCCGGCCGGCGTGATGAAGGCGAGTAGCGCATATGGCAGCAGATCGGGTGATGGCAGGCTTCCCTGGGGAAAGACGAGCAAGCCCGCGCCCGCAAAACCGATCGCAATACCGATCGCCCGGATCGGGTTGACGGTTTCCAGCCGCACCACCACGGCGATGACATAAGTCAGGACCGGAGAGATCAAAACCACGACAGCCGCAAAACCGGCAGGCACATGGCGGACCACGAAGACGAGCGTCATATAGGCAAGGTCAATTCCGACCAGACCGATCACCAGGTAATAGGCAATCGCGCGGCCTGTCAGCGGAATGCGGATGCCGCGCGCCAGACAGACGGCCCCGAGCAGCAGCCCCGCAAGAAAGGTTTGCCAGAACACCACCGCAGCGGGAGACCGATCATTGGTCACCAGGACCTTGGAGAAGGTAGGATTGGCCCCCCAGAGCGCTCCGAGCCCCAGCAGCATGACT
Organism: Alphaproteobacteria bacterium; assembly: GCA_038137215.1. Lineage (GTDB taxonomy): Bacteria > Pseudomonadota > Alphaproteobacteria > UBA6615 > UBA6615 > JABJAG01. Next base: position 93,633 of record JAYQBG010000005.1, on the reverse strand, counting down.
AGCGGCAGCCAGCGGAAGCCGGTCTGGATCTCTGTTCTGTTGCTCATAGGGGTCTCCGCTTTCTTCACGCGCCGGGGACAGGATGGACCGCGGCGCTTCAGTCTTATCTGCTGGAACAGCGTTGCGCAAAGGCACCCCGACACACAACAGACATTCGGGCAAAACATGGATCATGGCTTTACCACCTTGCACGAGCCGGTATTGTGATCTGTCACGTCCCTGCCAAGTTCGGATTTCATCGTCATGACCCAGCAAAACGCCGGTGCCCTCGTCCTCGAAGAGGTCACCCTGTCGCTTAACGGGACACGGCTGTTTTCTCCGCTTTCGATCACCGTGCCGTCCGGCGCTGCGACAACGGTGATGGGCCCGAGCGGCTGCGGCAAGTCATCTCTGCTGGCCTATATCTGCGGCACGCTGGAGCCGGATTTCGACACAGCGGGTACGGTGTCTCTGGCCAATGAGGATTTGGCTCCGCTGCCGCCCGAACGCCGACGGATCGGCATTCTCTTCCAGGACGACCTGCTGTTTCCCCATCTTTCGGTCGGGGACAATCTGGCCTTCGGGCTGCCGCCGGAAACCCGCGGCCGGACGCAACGCGAGGAACTGATTGCGGCGGCGCTGGCCGATGCCGATCTGGACGGCATGGCGGACCGGGACGCGGCCACCCTTTCAGGCGGTCAGCGTGCGCGGGTCGCCCTGATGCGGACCCTGCTTTCGCGCCCCCGGGCCCTGTTGCTCGACGAGCCGTTTTCGAAGCTGGATTCGGACCTGCACACACGGGTCCGCGACTTCGTCTTTGCCCATGCCCGCGCGAACAACGTGCCAACCCTTCTGGTCACCCACGACCCCTCCGATGCCGAGGCAGCCGGGGGAGACGTGGTGGAACTGCTTTGAGCACCGCGCCTTCCACAGCAGGTGCGCCCATGCCTGACCGGCTGATGCTGACGCTTCTCCTCGGCTTGCTGGTGTCCTTCGCGCCGATGACCATCGATCTTTATCTCCCGGCCCTCCCGGTGATGACCGAAGACCTGATGACCGACACCGAGGCGATGCAGCTGACGCTCAGCGTCTATATGGTCGGGTTTGCGCTGGCGCAGACATTCTTCGGCCCGATCTCGGACCGGTTCGGCCGGAAACCGACCATCCTGATCGGCACCTCTGTCTATCTAGTTGCCAGCGTGGCCTGTGCCCTGGCTACCAGCGTGGAACAGCTGATTGCCTTCCGCCTGGTGCAGTCCCTCGGTGCTGCCGCCGCGCCGGTCGTGGCCCGCGCCGTGGTGCGGGACATGTTCACCCGGGAAGAAGCGGCCAAGACCTATGCCGTCGTCACCACGGTCACCGCCATTGCTCCGGTTGTCGCGCCCGTTCTGGGCGGGGTGATCGTGATCTGGCTCGGCTGGCGGGCGAATTTCTGGGTGCTGACCGGTTTCGGCTCTGTGGCGATGCTGCTGGTGATCTTTCTGCTGCCCGAGACCAACCGTGTCCCCGACCCGTCCGCGACCCGGTTCGACCGGATGCTCGTCAATTTCGGCACCATGCTGCGCAACCGGGCCTATCTGGGATATCTGCTGACGGTGATGGGGACCTTCGGCGGGTTGTTCGCCTATCTGATCGGGTCGTCCTTCGTACTGGTCGGCGAATTCGGCATGTCCGAAATGGAGTACGGCCTGTCCTTTGGGGCCGCATCCATCGGGTTCATGGCAGGCGCGTTTCTGGGTAGCCGCATTGTTCGGCGCGTGGGGATCGAACGCATGTGCCTCATGGGGACGGCCTTCACGGCGCTGGCAGGCGTGCTCATTCTCGGGCTGATCTGGGGCGGTGTTGTCACCCCGGCCTCGGTCATCGTGCCGACCGTGATCTACTTTTTCGGGATGGGGATATCCCAGCCCAACATTCAGGCCGGGGCCATTTCGCCCTTTCCCCAGATGGCCGGGGCGGCGGCATCGCTGCTGGGTCTGGCTCAATACATCTCGGCAGGGCTATTTTCGGTGATCACCGGCATCTTTGCCTTCGACCCGACCCTGCTGCTCGCCACGGTCATGGGCGTGGCCGGGATATTTGCGTGCCTGGTCTTCGTGACGATGATCTGGATGCCGCTGCGGGCCGGTCGCCTTCCGCCGCCCGTAAATTCCTAGTCAATCTGGTTCTCGATAAAGCCCGGCTCCAGCCGCCAGGGTTCACGGTCCGGGGTGCGCCGGGCCGGGGCCGTCCCGGTCGAACCTGCCGCCCCCGTTGTTGCGTTGCCTTCCGCGGCGCGTTCGACCCGGGCGATGCCCACATTCACCGCCGGGGCCATAAAGGCCTTCCAGATGGCCGCCGGGATCGAAGATCCCGTGACCCGGTCCATGGGGGCGTTGTTGTCATTGCCAACCCAGACCGCGGTGACCAGATTACCCACATAACCAATGAACCAGGCGTCCCGGAAATCCTGGCTGGTGCCGCTTTTGCCGGCTGCGGGAATCCCGAAACCCGCCGATTTTCCGGTCCCCCAGTCCACCACGGCATGAAGCATATCGGTGGTGTGTGCCGCAGCTTCGGCCGAGATCACCCGCCGCACTGTCGCACCCGGACGTCGGAAGACCACCTCGTCGGTCTGGCGTACTTCGAAAATACCGTAGGGGGCGACGGCATAACCGCCATTGGCAAAGACGGCATAGGCCGCTGCCAGTTCCAGCGGGGTCACCTCACCCGCGCCCAGCGCTATCGAGGGGTGCGGCCGGAGGGGTGCGGTGATTCCCAATCGCCGGGCCGCCTGCACCACCCGCTCCCGCCCGACATCTTCCGAGACACGAACGGCCACTGTGTTGAGCGAGCGCGCCACGGCTTCACGCAAGGTCACCTCGCCACGGAATTCGCCGGTAAAATTCCTCGGCGTCCAGCCATCCACCGTGATCGGGGTATCGCGCACGGCACTGTCGGGAGACATGCCGGATTCGAGCGCGGGCAGATAGACAATCGGCTTGAAGGCGGAGCCCGGCTGACGGAGTGCGCTCGTCACCCGGTTGAACTGGCTCGCGCCGTAGCGTTTACCGCCGACCATGGCCAGCACCGCGCCGTCATCGCGCAGCGCCACGAGCGCAACCTGTGCGCCTTTGGTGTCGATCCCGGCCACCGCGGCTTCGGCCAGTTGCTGGAGACGTGGGTCCAGCGTGGTTTCAACGGAAAGATCGGTGCCGGCACTGCCCGCATAGCCCGCGGCGCGTTCAAGCACCCAGTCGGAAAAATAGCGGTGTGTCTCGCCCGACACCCGGGGACGGGGCAGCGCGGCATCACCCCGGCCCGGACGTCGGGTGCGCCCGATCTGTTCGGCTTCATCGGGTTTGACAAAACCGGCCGCAACCATCGCACCGAGAACGGTCAACGCCCGGTTATGGGCTGCCTCGGCGTTATTGTCCGGGTTGAGCCGGGACGGTGCACGCAACAATCCGGCCAGAACAGCGGCCTGATAGGTATCAACATCGCGAGCCGAGGCACCGAAATAGCGCTGGGCCGCAGCTTCCACCCCGTAGGTCCCGGCTCCGAAATAGACCCGGTTCAGATAGATCGTCAGCAACTCGTCCTTCTGAAACCTGTGTTCAAGGGCGAGCGCGAGCAGCAACTCCTTGATCTTGCGTTCATAGGAACGCTCGGGTGTCAGGAACAAATTCTTCGCGAGCTGCTGCGTGAGCGTGGAGCCGCCCTGAACCACCCCGCCGGCGCGCAGATTGGCGATCATGGCCCGCAGCAGCCCCCGGAAATCGACACCGGGATGCTCGAAGAACCGCCGGTCCTCAATGGCGACAACTGCCTGCACCAATTCGGGCGGCAGTTCGTTCACGGTCAGACGGCGACCATAGAGATCACCATAGCCGGCGATCAGGGACCCGTCCGCCGCCAGGATGGTCACCCCCGGACGCCGTGCCTTTTCGCCGGCCGGACCGAGATTTTCCACCGAGGGCAGATCCCAGGCGAACCAGACCAGCACACCGCCGAGAATAACCCCGCCCCAAATGGCGAAGACCAGCGACCATTTGGTGATGCGCCAAAGCAGGCTCGACCGCTGCGGCGGCTCGGCTTTGGTGGCCTTCGCGGCGCGTTTGCGCGGGGCCGACCGGGACCCTTTCGCACCGAACGACTTGCCGGTTCTCGCGTTGCTCTTGCGCGTGCTCATGGGCGGGCAAAATGGTGCATCGACTTGTCGGAATTGTGGCGAAGCACCAGGCGCGATCTAGACGTCGAGATTGGCGACTTTCAGCGCGTTGTCCTGGATGAACTCGCGGCGCGGCGCGACCTCGTCGCCCATCAGGGTTTCGAAGATGTTGCCCGCGGCGTCAGCCTGGGCCACCCGCACCTGCAACAGGGCGCGAACGTTCTCGTCCAGCGTGGTTTCCCAGAGCTGGTCCGGGTTCATCTCGCCCAGACCCTTGTAGCGCTGCATCGACATGCCCTTGCGGCTGACGTCGAACACCGCCTTGAGCAGCGAGAGCGGCCCGGTGACGGTGTGTTCGGCATCCTTGGCAATCAGCGTCGAATGGCGCACGAAGTTTTCCTGCAGCTCGACACTGCGTGCATTCAGGCCACGCGCTTCGGCGGAGTTGATAATCCGGCGGTCGATGACCAGCCGTGTCCGGACCCCACGCAAAGACCGCTCAAAGGCAAGCGAACCTTCGGCCTCCTCGAAGATACCCTGCCAGCCGCGTTCGAGGGGCGGTGCCAGCGCATCGAGACGGCGCGCGATGTAATCCGCCGCACCCTGCGCGTTTTCCGGATCGGCCAGCAGCTCGGGATCGAGCGCGCCGGCAATCGCGGCCTGCTCGACAATGGTGAAATTGGGCAGATGCAGGGTCAGGGGTTCGGTCAGGCGACGGACATCGCGGGCGAGATCGAGCAGGGCCCGTAGGTCGTCCCCCGAGCGCTGGGAGCCATCGCTCATTCGCAGGACGGCATCGCCCAGACCGCTGTCGATCAGATAGTTCTCCATCGCCGGGTCATCCTTCAGATAAACCGCGGAATTGCCTCTCTGCACCCGATAAAGCGGTGGCTGGGCGATATACAGATGGCCGCGCTCGATGATCTCGGGCATCTGGCGGTAGAAGAAGGTCAGCAGAAGCGTTCGGATATGGGAGCCGTCCACATCGGCATCCGTCATGATGATGATCTTGTGGTAGCGCAGCTTCTCGATATCGAAATCGTCACGTATGCCGGTCCCCAGAGCGGTGATCAGTGTGCCGATTTCCACCGAGGAGAGCATCTTGTCGAAGCGCGCGCGTTCCACGTTCAGGATCTTACCGCGCAGCGGCAGGACGGCCTGGGACTTGCGGTCCCGGCCCTGTTTGGCCGAACCGCCGGCGCTGTCGCCCTCGACGATAAAGAGTTCGGATTTGGCCGGGTCGCGTTCCTGACAATCCGCCAGCTTGCCCGGCAGGGAGGCCATGTCGAGTGCGCCCTTGCGCCGCGTCAGCTCACGCGCCTTGCGGGCCGCTTCGCGGGCGGCGGCGGCCTCGACGATCTTGTCGATCACCGTGCGGGCTTCATTGGGATGTTCCTCAAACCACTGGCCGAGGCGATCGCCGACAACCGATTCCACGATCGGGCGCACCTCGGAAGAGACCAGTTTGTCCTTGGTCTGTGAAGAGAATTTCGGGTCCGGCACCTTCACCGACAATACGCAGGTGAGACCTTCACGGGCATCGTCGCCGGAAATCGCGATCTTGGCTTTCTTGGCCAGGCCGCTTTCGCTGGCGTAATTGTTGATGGTTCGCGTCAGCGCACCGCGGAAACCGGCCAGGTGGGTGCCACCGTCACGCTGGGGGATGTTGTTGGTGAAGCACAGCATCGTCTCGTGATAGCTGTCGTTCCACTGCAGGGCGACCTCGACGACCACGCCGTCTTTCTCATCGGTGACGTGAATCACCTCGCCCATGATCCCCTGGCGATTACGGTCCACATACTCGACGAAGGCCTTCAGCCCGCCTTCGTAGAAAAGCTCGGTCACGACCGGCTCCACTCCGCGCGCATCGGTCAGCACCAGGGTCACGCCGGAATTGAGAAAGGCGAGTTCGCGTAGGCGATGCTCCAGGGTGTCCCGGTCGAACTCGACCATGGTGAAGGTCTCTTCAGATGGCAGGAAGGTGATCGCGGTGCCCGAAATCGGCGCGCCGTCCTTGAGAGGGGCATCACCAGTGATTTCCAGATTTCCGATGGCTTCGCCATGCTCGAACTGAAGCTGATGCTCCTTGCCGTTGCGCCAGATGCGCATCTCGAGTTTCTTGGACAGGGCATTGACCACCGAGACGCCAACGCCATGAAGTCCGCCGGACACTTTGTAGGAATTCTGGTCGAACTTCCCGCCCGCATGGAGCTGGGTCATGATGACTTCGGCCGCAGACACGCCCTCTTCTTCATGGATATCAACCGGAATCCCGCGTCCGTTATCGGCGACGGTGACGGATCCGTCCGGGTTGAGCGTCACATCGACGGTATCGCAATGCCCCGCGAGCGCCTCGTCGATGGCATTGTCCACCACCTCATAGACCATGTGGTGCAGACCGGAGCCGTCATCGGTGTCGCCGATATACATGCCCGGGCGTTTGCGGACCGCATCAAGCCCGCGCAGCACCTTGATGGAATCCGCACCGTATTCGGCATCACCGCCGCTGATGTCATCCACGTTGTCAGGTGTATCGCTCATAGGGTTCTCCTCAAATCCGGCGTCGGTCAGGTCTGACGCAAACTGCCGGATGAAACTTCGTAAATCTGGGCCTGGTCACCAAAGGCCTCGAACAGATGTCGGTCGGTGCCGGTCAGCCAGGCCTGGGCGCCCAGCGCCAGAATGCGCTCGGACAATGCCAGGCGGCGCCCTTCATCAAGGTGGGCCGCCACCTCGTCGAGCAGGATCACGGGTGCGACCCCGCGGGCCAGCCCGAGCAATCGTGCATGGGCCAGAACGATGGCGATCAGCAACGCCTTCTGCTCGCCGGTCGAACACAGGGCCGCCGGCATGTCTTTTCCGCGATGGCGTACCGCGAGATCGCTGCGATGTGCCCCGTGGAGTGCCCGCCCCGCCTCGCTGTCGCGCGCCCGGTTGGCGGCGAGAACCTGGCGCAGGCGATCCTCGGCCTCGAGCGCGGGGCCCATATCGAGCCAGGTCTCAACCGCTCCTTCGAAGGACAGGCCGGCGCGCGGAAACGGTGCTTCGCGAATGTCTTCCTCGGCCGCGATGGCCGCATCCAGCCGCGCCACCACCTCGCGCCGTGCCGCAGCCAGAGCCACACCGGTGGCTGCCATGGTCTCCTCTTCGGCTGCGAGCCAGGCGGCGTCTCCGACATTGTCGCGTAACAGCCGCTGGCGGCCGCGCATGGCCTGCTCATAGCTGGCCAATCGCCGTGCGTGTTCGGCATCGAAGCCGTACACCATTCGATCGACGAACTGTCTGCGCGCCGTTCCGCCTTCCATGAACAAGCGGTCCATATCCGGGGTCAGCCAGACAACACAGACATGTTCGGCAAATGCCGCCTGCCCGCGGGCCGGCTCGCCATCGATGCGCACCGCGCGCCGTGCCGCACCACCCTCGGGCCGGGCCTCAAGCCCTGTGCCCAGAGAAATCGTACCGTGAGCGCCGGTGACCTGCGCGGCAACCGCCCATCCCGCAGCCGAAACGCCCGCTTCGATCCGGGCCACGTCCGGTAAAGCCGCCTTGCGGATACCCCGGCCCGGCGCAAAGAATGACAATGCTTCCAGCAGATTGGTCTTGCCCGCGCCATTGGCGCCGGTCAGCACCACCGGCGCAGGACCGGTATCGAGCCGCAGGGCGGCATAATTCCGGAAGCCGGTCAGGTCGAGCCGCGAGATATGGGCGCCCAGGGCAGACCTGCCCCCCTGTGGCAGGACAGTTTCCTGCTGGTGTACCGGCGTGGTGGCGGTTCCGCTCATCCGCGCCTAGACGCGCATCGGCATAAGCACATAAAGCGCACTCATATCGCCGCCATCCCGCACGATGGTCGGAGACGATGCATCAGCAAAAACGAACTCGGCACTGTCACTCTCGATCTGCGCCGTGATGTCCAGCAGGTAGCGGGAGTTGAAGCCGATCTCGATCGTGTCGTGCTCGAAACTCACTTCCAGCTCTTCCGATGCGCTGCCGTTTTCCGCGCTCGTCGCCGACAGGGTCAGCAAACCGGTACCGACCGCCAGTTTGATCGCCCTGCTTTTTTCCGAGGAAATGGTGGAGACACGATCCACAGCCTGGGCAAAGGAGCCCCGGTCCACCGACAAAACCTTGTCGTTGCCCGTCGGGATGACGCGTTCGTAGTCCGGGAAAGTTCCGTCGATCAGCTTCGAGGTCAGGATGGCATTGTCGAATGTCATGCGAATCCGTGTATCCGACAGCGAAATTTCAATCGGGTCGGCGGTCTCGTCGATCAGCTTGCGCAACTCCCCAATGGCCTTGCGCGGCACGATCACGCCGGGGATGCCGTCGCCGCCATCGGGCATCGGCAGCTGGACACGCGCCAGGCGGTGCCCGTCGGTTGCCACGGCCCGCAGCATGTTGGCGCCCTCGTCTTCGGCGGCGTGCAGATAGATACCGTTGAGATAGTAGCGCGTTTCTTCCGTCGAAACGGCGAACCGGGTGCGATCGACCAGCGTACGCAAATCCTCGGCTTCCAGCGAGAAGGTGTTCGGCAGGTCACCGCCACTCATCGTCGGGAAATCCTCGACCGGCAGGGTCGCCAGGTTGAACTTGGACCGGCCCGCCCGGATCAGCAGCTGATCGGCCGAGGCGTCGGTCTCAATCTCCACCTGGGCGCCGTCGGGAAGCTTGCGCACGATATCGTAGAGGGTGTGTGCCGGCGCGGTCGTCGAGCCGGACTGACCGATTTCAGCCGGCACTGTCTCGGTGATCGCCAGATCCATATCCGTGGCAGTCAGCGTCAACGCGCCGTCCTGCCCGTCGAGTAGGACATTGGCGAGAATCGGGATGGTATTGCGGCGCTCCACCACGCTCTGAACATGGGCCAGCGCCTTGAGGAGGGTCGCGCGCTCAATCGTCAGCTTCATTCTTCTTGTTCCTCTGTGTCCCGGAGTGCCGAATGGCAGAGATCTGGAGTGATCTCCCGCGTCATCCGGCTTTCCATCTGGAAGCCCCGGAATTCCGCTGAATCCGTGAAAATTCTGACAGTGGTTAAGTATAGCAGAATCGCGGTGATTCGACAGGCCTTTCGACCTGTTCAATGCACCCGGAACGGGAGAATTACGCTATGTTTTTCAACGTGTTAGAAGTTGTCGCCGGAGAACCGGTGGATCAAATCTCCAACATGCGGCGCAGCAGCTCCACATCTTCGTTGAATCCGGCATCCGTCGAGCGCAATTCCTCAACTTTCTTGACCGCGTGCATCACTGTGGTGTGGTCGCGGCCGCCGAATTTTCGGCCGATCTCGGGCAGGGAGCGCGAAGTCAGTTGCTTGGCGAGATACATCGCCACCTGACGCGGGCGCGCGACGGCGCGGGCGCGGCGGGCCGAATGCATATCGGCCAGGCGAATATTGAAATGCTCGGCCACCCGTTTCTGAATCTCCTCTATGGTGACACGCCGGTCATTGGCCCGCAGAAGATCATGCAAGACTTCCTGGGTGGTCTCCAGCGTCACCGCACGGCCCACCAGCGTGGCATGCGCCACGATCCGGTTGAGCGCACCTTCTAGTTCGCGCACGTTGGAGGTGATCTTGTGGGCCAGGAATTCCATGACCTTGTCGGGGATATCGGCACCCGACTGCTCGGCCTTGGCCATCAGGATGCCCAAGCGGAGCTCGTAATCGGTCGGGCGAATGTCGGCGACCAGCCCGCAGCCCAGGCGCGACTTCAGGCGCTCTTCGATGCCGTCCAGATCCGACGGGGACTTGTCGGCCGAGATGATGATCTGACGGTTCTGATCCACCAGGGCATTGAAAGTGTGGAAGAACTCTTCCTGGGTCGAATCCTTGCCCGCAATAAATTGGATGTCGTCGATCATCAGGACATCGAGGGAACGGAACTGCTCCTTGAAATCCATGATCGTGCGATACCGCAGCGCCCGGATGAACTGATACATGAACTTTTCGGCCGACATGTAGAGAACGCGCCGTTTCGGCTCGCGTTCGGTGATATGCCAGGCGATGGCGTGCATCAGATGGGTCTTGCCCAGCCCGACACCGCCATAAAGGAACAGCGGGTTGAACGGGACAGATTTGGATTCCGCAACCCGGCGGGCGGCGGCATGGCCGAGCTCGTTCGAGCGGCCGACCACGAAATTGGAGAACTTGAAACGGTCGTCGATGATCGCGCGCACATCCTCGAGCGCCGGATCACCACCGTCAGGCACCGCTGATGCCGAGACCGGGTTGCCGGATGCACTGCGGGGCGCGGCCTCGGATTCGATCCGCTGCGCCAGAGGCTGACGCGGCGGCGCGCCGGCGGGCTGCACGACGGTCTGGGAGGGCTCGACGATTATCTCGACAGTCTTAACGGCATCGTTTTCGGCCGCCCAAAGCTCGGACAGGCGGGCGCTGTAATTCTGCTCGATCCAGTCACGCATGAAGCGGGTCGGGACCGCTACCCGAAGGCGCCCCCCATGAAAGTCCCCCAGGGTCAACGGCTTCAACCAGCTGTTATATGCTGCATCACCGACATCCGATCGCAGTTGTGCGCGCACCCGCGTCCACTGTTCGGTCATCGACCCGTCGGTTTGCCCCCACTGTTCTCCCATCTGGCGAGATACTCCATAAGCACAAATGTTCATTCACTGATGCGCGGTTCCGCCAGGAAACACCCGCACACCCCGGTCGCTCACATCCGGTCAATCATCGCAACGATTGCCATCCGTTCACACAGTCTGGACAACACACAATGTCGTCGGCGAAACGCCTGAAGGACACGCCACTGTCCACCCCCGCCTCCCGGGAACCCCTCTGCGAGAACTCGCTGAGAGAACTGGCGAAACATTCAAAATGAAAGACACAGGGCGAAGCCCCGAAGACAGAAACGTTACAAATTTGCCCCAACACCAAGCCGCTTAGAAAAATTCAGTATTACTTCTGAATATTTGTTTTTAGCGTACTTTTACTTCTCTGGAACCAAAACGCCTCTATGAGGATCGGGTTTTATTTAATGTTCCCGAGCTCTCTAAGTCTTCTCTCGTAATGAATGTCGATACCGCCGACCGAGTATTTATTTTTACTGTTTCTCGATCCCGTAAAGGCAATCGGACGATAGCGCGCAAGGTCTCAGGCTGCAACCGATCAAAAGGCTGAATCGATAAAAAAACACGAAAATTTCGTTTGTCCGGACGGCTGTTCCCGCAAACGAAAACCGCGCCCGAAGGGCGCGGCTCGAAAAAACCCAAAGGCTGTGGTGGGTTACGCCATCGTCTTGATGCGTGCTGACAGGCGCGAGAGTTTTCGCGACGCCGTGTTCGCATGCAGGACACCTTTCTGTGCGCCCCGATGCAGTTCCGGCTGGGCCGCCCGAAGAGCTTCCTGGGCCGCCGCCTTGTCGCCCGATGCGATGGCCGTCTCGACACGCTTCACATGGGTCCGGACCCGACCGAGCCGGTCGCCGTTGATGGCAGCGCGGCGTTCGTTGCGGCGAATACGCACCTTGGCAGAATGATGATTGGCCATGTTGTTCTCAATCTCGTTTCAGTTTGGCCGCAGCATATAGACCTGCCTCAAAGGGCCGTCAAGGCGCAAACGGCTGGAATTCCGGCGGCTTTGGCCCCGGCGGAATACGTGTCTAGCGGTGTTTGAAGTTTGGCTGACGTTTCTCGGCAAAGGCAGCCATGCCTTCCTTCTGATCCTCGGTGGCAAAGGTCGAATGGAAAACCCGACGCTCGAACCGCACGCCTTCGCTCAGCGTCGTCTCATAGGCGCGGTTCACCGCCTCCTTGGCCAGCATGACAACCGGACGCGACAGATCGCAGATGCCGTCCGCCGTCTTCATGGCCTCGTCCATCAGATCGTCGGCCGGGACCACACGACTGACCAGGCCAGACCGCTCGGCCTCCTCGGCATCAATCATCCGACCCGTCAGGACCATCTCCATGGCCTTGGACTTGCCCACGAAACGGGTCAGGCGCTGGGTGCCGCCCGCACCGGGGATGGTGCCGATGGTGATCTCGGGCTGGCCGAACTTGGCCGTATCCGCTGCCAGGATGAAGTCGCACATCATGGCCAGCTCGCAGCCCCCGCCCAGCGCATATCCGGCCACGGCAGCAATCACCGGCTTGCGGCACTCGGTCACCCGCTCCCAGCCATCGGTGATGAAGTTCTCGAGATAGGCATCCATATAGGACTTGTCGGCCATCTCCTTGATATCGGCGCCGGCAGCAAAGGCCTTCTCCGATCCGGTGAGGACGATTGCGCCGATATTGTCATCGGCCTCGAAATCATCGAGGGCGCGTCCGAGCTCCTGAATCAATGCGTCACAAAGTGCGTTGAGCGCCTTCGGGCGGTTCAGCCGGACGATCCCGACATGTCCCCGGGTCTCGATTTCGATATTTTCATAGGCCATTAGGGCCTCCTCGGTATGCGTTCGTGTTGGACTGATATGCCGCGATACGGCGGTCTATTGACCCCGGGGTGCGATGGAAAACCGCACGGCCACGGGCGGGCCTGCCGGCCCGATCTCGATTTTCAACTGGTCTTCGCCGCGCACCCAGGTTCCGCCCGGGGCGGCCTGCCACCCCAGAGCCGGAAGGGTTTGCGCATAAAACCCGCGCACCGCATCCGCGGTGACCGGGCCACGGGCAACGGCTTCCACAATTCGCCCCGCCGGCTTGTCAAAGACCACCCGGGCTGCCGGGTCCTCGACCAGGCCCCCGGCCAGCGGCAGATCATCTATATCGGCCAGATAGGCGGATTCGGCACCGGCTGGTACAGCGGCCAGAACCAGCGATATCGCAAGCGCGAAAAGTTTTGTGCGTAGCAGCATTGGAGCGCTCCATAGCTCAGCGTTGCCGTCGAGGGCAATAGAAAGTCGAACGGCCCGACTGCACGATCCGGCGAATCCGACAGGCCTCGTTACCGCTCTGCGCACAGGCCGGGCAGGTTTCGCCTTCCCGTCCATAGACCGCCCAGTTGTGCTGGAAGTATCCCAGTTCGCCATCGGTCTGCACGTAGTCGCGCAGCGAGGACCCGCCCGCCGCGATGGCCTCCTCGAGGACGGATTTCACGCTGTCCACCAACCGGACCGCGCGCTGCCCGGCGATCGTATGGGCACTGCGCTTCGGGCTGATCCCCGCTCGCCAGAGCGCTTCGCAGGCATAGATATTGCCGATTCCGGCCACGACGCGCTGATCGAGCAGCGCAGATTTGACGGGGGTGCGCCTGCCGCGCAGCGTCGCGGTCAGGTGGCCAGCATCGAACGCGTCCGAGAGCGGCTCGGGGCCGATCGCGCGCAGATGGGGACTCTCGCTCTCGCCGCCCGGCGGGATCAGATCCATATATCCGAAACGGCGGGCATCGTTGAACACGATGCGGCCGCCATCGGCCATCTCGGCAATCACATGATCATGCTTCTCGATCAGCGCCCAACCGGAATTGTGTCCGGCCTGCCCGGACGAGGCCCGCGCACCCCGCGAGACGGTGAACCGTCCCGACATGCCCAGATGCGCCAGCCAGGTTTCCCCGTTGTCCAGACGTATCAGGATGTATTTAGCCCGCCGGGTCACCTCCGTCACGGTGCGGCCGGTCAGCCGGTCGGCAAACCGGTCGGGCAGCGGAAACCGGAGATCGGGGCGGCGGGCCTCGACCCGGGCAATCCGCTGTCCCTCCAGCGCAGGACGCAGACCGCGGACCACGGTTTCGACTTCGGGGAGTTCGGGCATGGCAGACCAGCTTGTGATATCGCAGCCGGCATCATACGGCATCGGCGTGTGCGACGATAAGCGCTTGGACGGACGTGGCTTTTCTTTTGCCGCCCCGGCCCTTCCTCCGATATGGTCCCCCCGCTATGCCAGACCCCGGATCGAGCGCGGCCTCCGACGCGGCCCACGACACCACCCATTTCGGATTCGAGGACGTCCTCGTCTCCGAAAAGGCTGCGCGCGTGCGCGATGTGTTCTCTTCGGTCGCGGGAAATTACGACCTGATGAACGACCTCATGAGCATGGGCGTGCATCGGGCGTGGAAGGCGGCCTTCGTGAAGAAGATCATGGTGCGGCCGGGCATGAAATTTCTCGATGTGGCCGGCGGCACGGGCGATATCGCCTTCCGCCTGCGCGAGAAAACCGGCAACAGCGGCGAAATCACGGTCTGCGACATCAACCCGGACATGCTGCGGGTGGGACAGGCGCGCGCCATCGACCGGGGTATTCTCGGCCCGAACTCCGGCCTGCGCTGGGTCTGCGGCAATGCCGAGGCGGTTCCCGCCCCCGACTCCACCTATGACGTCTATACGATCGCCTTCGGGCTGCGCAACGTAACCGACATTCCCGCCGCGCTGGCCGAGGCACGACGTGTGCTGCGTCCGGGCGGTCAGTTCTTCTGCCTGGAATTCAGCAAGGTGGTGCTGCCAGTCCTCGATCGGATTTACGACGGCTATTCCTTCACCGTATTGCCGAAGCTGGGGCGCTATGTCGCCCGGGACGAAGCCGCCTATCGCTATCTTGCCGAGAGCATCCGCAAGTTCCCCGATCAAGACACACTGCTGGGCCTGATTGCCGAAGCGGGGCTGGAACAGGGCCGGGTCGCGAACCTGTCGGGCGGGATCGCCGCGATTCACTCCGCCCGGCGGATCTAAGGCCCATGTTCCGCGCATTGCGAAACCTGTTCCGGTTGCTCGGAATTGCCCGCACGCTTGCGCGCTACGACGCGCTGTTTCCGGCAGAGTGGCTGCCGGGCGGCGGCGGTCTCAGTTTCGCGGCCCGGCTGCTCTCGGGCTTTCGCAAGGCCCCGGACATCCGGGATCTGCGCCCCGGCGAACGCCTCGCCCGCGCCCTGCAGGACCTCGGTCCCAGCTTCATCAAATTCGGCCAGATGCTGAGCACCCGCTCCGACCTGGTGGGCGAAACCGTCGCCACGGACCTGTCTACCCTGCAGGACCGTCTGTCGCCATTCTCCACCGCCGAGGCACACGCCGCCATCGAAGCCGAGTTCGAACAATCGGTTGACGAGCTCTTCGACGAATTCGATGACACCGCTGTCGCCGCGGCCTCCATCGCACAGGTTCATATCGCGAAAATCCGGATCGCCCCGGACGACGCTGATGGCGCTGACAGCGCTGACGGTGCGGCCGGGGATGAAGACAACACGGACGCTTTCCGGACGGTCGCAGTCAAGATCCTGCGCCCGGGGATCGAGCGCGCCATCGAGCGGGACCTGGAACTGTTCCGCTGGATTGCCGCTCTTGCCGAACGTTCACAGCCGCGCCTGCGGCGTTTCAAGCCGATTGCAGCTGTCGAGACCTTTGCCACCAGCCTGCGGTGGGAAATGGATCTGCGCATGGAAGGTGCCGCCGCCTCGGAACTGCACGGCAATTTCCGGGACGACGACCTCTATGTCGTACCGGAAGTGGACTGGGAACGGACCGGTCGGCGGGTGCTGACCACCGAGTGGATTGACGCCATTCCCATCCACGACGTGGAAGATCTGGTGGCCGCCGGTCACGATCTCGAAGCCGTGGTCCGCAAGGCGTCGGAATCCTTTTTCCTGCAGGTCTTTCGCGACGGCTTCTTCCACGCCGACATGCACCCCGGCAATGCCTTCGTGCGGGCCGATGGCGCCCTCTGCGTGGTCGATTTCGGGATCATGGGCCGGATCGACCGGCCCACACGCTATTTTCTGGCCGACATGCTGCTGGGCTTCATCACCCGCGACTATGCGCGTGTGGCCGATGTGCATTTCCAGGCAGGCTATATTCCCCCGGCCACCGACCGGGAAGTCTTCCAGCAGGCGATCCGGGCCATCGGCGAACCGATTTTCGACCGCCCGCCGAACGAAATCTCCATCGCCCGGCTTCTGGCCCAGCTGTTCCAGGTCTCCGAACGTTTCAATATGGAGGCCCAGCCCCAGCTTCTCCTGCTTCAGAAGACCATGCTCACCGCCGAAGGCGTGGGCCGCCGCCTCGCCCCGGAACTGAATATGTGGCAACTCGCCCAGCCGCTCATCGAGGACTGGATGCGCGAGCATCGCGGACCCGAAGCCCGGCTGGCGGAGATCACCGCCGACACGATCCTGGCCGTCCAGCGCCTGCCGGATGCCGTGCGTGCGGTGGAACAGGCCGCGACAACGATCACCGAGGGGCGGCTGTCCTTCGACCTGCAGAACCGATCTTCGGCCCGCTGGCCCCTCTGGCTGGCGATCGGTGTGACCGCCCTGCTGGCGCTGATCGCAATCATCGACTAGCCGCGCTGCCTACACCCAAATCCGGCATTGCCCGAACGCAGTTCAGCCCTATCTATCTACAGACATTTTTCGTAGTTTAATGGCTTATCCGGATAATTGCACCGGAGACGGAGGCAAACGCGATGTTGCATGGCAAAAGAATTCTGCTGATCGTCAGCGGCGGAATTGCCGCCTATAAAAGCCTGGAGCTGGTCCGCCGCCTGCGCGAGCGTGGCGCAGCGGTGCGCTGCGTGCTGACCAGGGGCGGCGCCCAGTTCGTCACGCCGCTCTCGCTGGCCGCGCTCAGCGAGGACAAGGTCTATACCGATCTCTTTTCCCTGACCGACGAAGCCGAGATGGGGCATATCCAGCTCTCGCGCGACGCCGATCTGCTGCTGGTCGTGCCCGCTTCGGCCGATATCCTCGCCAGGATGGCCCAGGGCCTGGCTGACGACCTGGCGACCACCGCGCTGCTGGCCACCGACAAGGACGTCATGGTCGCCCCGGCCATGAATGTGCGGATGTGGACCCATGCGGCGACCCAGGCCAATCTGGCGACCCTGCGCGAGCGGGGCGTGCATTTCGTCGGCCCCACCGAAGGCGACATGGCCTGCGGCGAGTTCGGCCCCGGACGTATGGCCGAACCGAACGAGATCGCCGACGCGGTGTCGGATTTTTTTGAAGACAGCGCGCCGCTTTCGGGCCGCCGCGCGCTCGTCACCTCCGGCCCGACCCATGAACCCATCGATCCGGTGCGCTACATCGCCAACCGCTCCTCCGGTCGTCAGGGCCACGCGATCGCCGCAGCCCTCGCCCGGTGCGGGGCGAAAACCACACTCGTCTCCGGTCCCACCAGCCTGCCCGACCCGGCGGGCGTGGAGACCGTCCATGTGGAAAGCGCGCGGGACATGCTGGCCGCCTGCGAACGGGCCCTGCCGGCCGATATCGCCGTCTGCGCCGCCGCTGTCGCAGACTGGCGGGTTGCCACCCAGGCCACGGAAAAGCTGAAGAAAACCGGCAGTGGCGTACCGGCGCTGGAAATGGCGGAAAACCCGGACATTCTGGCCACCCTGGCCGCGGCGGCAAACACCCGCCCCGGCCTGGTGATCGGCTTTGCCGCCGAGACCAAGAACGTCGTCACCCACGCGCAGGCCAAACGTGAAAAGAAGGGCTGTGACTGGATTCTTGCCAATGATGTCTCGCCTGAAACCGGAACCTTCGGGGGCGCGGACAACACCATCCATCTGGTCAGCGCCGCGGGCGTTGAAGACTGGCCGCGCATGTCCAAGACCGATGTCGCGGACCGGCTGGCCGAACGTATTTCCCAACATCTCGGAGCCGCTGAATGAGTGTGTCTGTCGACGTGACCCGTCTGCCCCACGGGGCAGATCTGGATCTTCCCTCTTATGAAACAGACGACGCCGCGGGTATGGATTTGCGCGCGGCCGTGTCCGGGGATCTGGAGATCGCGCCGGGCGAACGGGCGCTGGTCCCCACCGGGCTCGCCATCGCGCTGCCGTCGGGCTACGAAGCACAAATCCGTCCCCGCTCTGGGCTGGCGCTGAAGCAGGGCATTTCCCTGGTGAACAGCCCGGGCACCATTGATGCCGATTACCGCGGCGAGATCGGTGTCATCGTCATCAATCACGGCGCCGAGACCTTCACCGTCAGCCGCGGACTTCGGATCGCCCAGATGGTAATCGCGCCCGTGATCCAGGCCAGCTGGACAGAGGTCAGCGACCTGTCGGAAACCGCACGCGGGGCCGGCGGGTTCGGCTCGACCGGAACATCCAGCGCCACTTCCGCCGAAAAAGCAGGAGGCTGATCAACATGTTTCGCCTCTCCCGAAAGACCTTGTTCGCCATCGAGGCCGTCCTCGACATCGCCTATCACGCCAGCGCCAACCCGGTGCAGAGCCGCGAGATCACTCGCCGCCAGGGGATTCCGCGCCGCTATCTGGAACAGGTGCTGCAGAACCTTGTCCGCGCCGGCGTGCTGACCGGTGTGCGTGGCCCGCGCGGCGGCTACCGGCTGGCGCGCGAACGCCGCCGGATCAAGCTCGCCGATATCGTGCAGGTGATCCACGAAATGGAAGCGCGCACCGATCCGGTTGAGGAAAATGACGGCTCGCCGCTCGGCACACAGGTGGTGCGCCCGCTCTGGCGGCAACTGTCGGAGGAATGTATGGCACAACTGTCCCAGACCACCATCCAGGACCTGTGCAACCAGGCCCGAGAGGTCGGCATCGAAAGCGAAGACGCCAACCGCCACGACTACACGATCTAGGCAAGACCGGCAGCGCCAGAGAATGCGTCGGTCCTGCCGATTGCGCAACGGTTGGGTTTCCAACTGCCCACCACACCTTGCGACTTAGCCCTCATCCTGAGCCTGTCGAAGGACGAGGGCGACAACCCCATACTTCGACAGGCTCAGCATGAGGTTGCTCATAGATTTGCGAGCGTCACAATTGAGCTTGCTTTGCAAAAGCCGGGCGTCGAACTATCGTCGCGACACCAAAGATGCACATTCAGGAAATCTCTCATGTCGAACGCTCAGAAAACCTCAAGCGAATTCCGCGGCAAAATCTATGACTCTGTCGTCGACACCATCGGTGCGACACCGCTGGTTCGCATTGCACGCATGGCCGAGGATGCGGGCTGCAAGGCCGATCTGGTCGCCAAGCTGGAATTTTTCAATCCGCTGGCCTCGGTCAAGGACCGCATCGGCAACGCCATGATTTCCGCCGCCGAAGCCGAGGGTAAGATCGGCCCCGGCTCGGTGATCGTGGAACCCACTTCCGGCAATACCGGGATCGCGCTGGCATTTGTCTGCGCCGCGCGGGGCTATCGCTGCATTCTCGTCATGCCCGATTCCATGTCCCAGGAGCGCCGCAAGATGCTGGGCCTGCTGGGCGCGGAACTGGTGCTCACCCCGGCCGCCGAGCGGATGCCTGGCTCGATCGCAAAAGCCCAGGAAATCGTCGATTCCACCGAAAACGCGATCATGCTGCAGCAGTTTCAGAACCCGGCGAACCCGGAAGTCCACCGCCACACCACGGCCGAGGAAATCTGGAACGACACCAATGGCGCGGTCGATGTGCTGGTCGCCGGTGTAGGCACCGGCGGCACCATCACCGGTACGGGCGAAATCCTGAAGGCCCGCAAGCCGGACGTGCATGTGGTCGCCGTCGAGCCCGAGGACAGCGCCGTGCTGTCGGGCGGCCCCGCCGGGCCGCACATGCTGCAGGGCATCGGCGCGGGCTTCATCCCCGACACCCTCAACACCGAGGTCTATGACGAAATTCTGGGCATCGCCAACGAAACCGCGCTGGAGACCGCGCGCAAGCTCGCCCGCATCGAGGGCATCCCGGTCGGTATTTCGTCGGGGGCGGCGATCGCGGCAGCGCTCGAAGTCGGCGCGCGCGACGAGATGGCCGGCAAGCTGATGGTGGTGGTCCTGCCGTCCTTCGCCGAGCGATATCTCTCGACAGCACTCTTCGAGGGCATCTAGGCCCGCTCGCCGGACACACCCATATGGAACTCACCGAGGAACAGTTTCACCGCTATGCCCGTCACCTGATCCTCGACGAGGTGGGTGACGAGGGGCAAGAGACGCTGCTGGCCTCGAAGGTGCTGGTGGTCGGCGCCGGCGGGCTGGGCGCGCCGTTGTTGATGTATCTCGCCGCCGCCGGGGTCGGCACGCTGGGGATCGTCGATGACGACCTGGTCGATCTGACCAATCTGCAGCGCCAGGTTGTTCATGTAACGGATGCAGTGGGCCGGAAAAAGACAGACTCTGCAAAATCGATGGTAGCAGCCCTGAACCCGGGCATCAAGGTCGTCACCCATGATGTTAGACTCACAGCAGCAAATGCCGCAGAGATCATGGCAGGCTATGATCTGGTGGCCGACGGATCGGATAATTTCGAGACGCGGTATCTTCTCAACGATCACTGCTATCGTATTGGAATCCCTCTGGTTGCGGCCGCGATGCTGCGCTTCGAGGGACAACTTTTCACCTTCCGCCGCAACGACGATGCGCCGACCGCCTGTTACCGCTGCGTCTTTCCCGAAGCCCCGCCCCCGGACATGGTTCCGCGCTGCGAGGAAGCGGGTATTCTCGGTGCGCTGGCCGGCGTGATGGGCTCGCTGCAGACCACCGAAGTCCTCAAGGAATTGCTCGGCTTAGGCGAAAGCCTCGCCGGCCGGATGCTGATCTACGATTCGCTGGCAACCGACTTCCACACCATCAAGCTGCCCCGCGACCCGAACTGCGCGTTGTGCGGGGACAGCCCGACAATCGGCTGATCCGCGACATAGATGCCCGGATCAAGCCCGGGCATGACAGTTTGTCTATTGCGCGAGCCCGCCATTGTCATTGCGAGGGCCGCAGGCCCGTGGCAATCCAGAACGGACACGTCCGAAAGACTGGATTGCTTCGTTGCTTCGCGCCTCGCAATGACGACGTGACGGACGTACAGGACGCTCAGCGCTTTGCACGTCATACCCGGACTTGATCCGGGTATCTCGGCAGGACCCGATACAGGGATGTCCGCCTAGGTGGGCATGACAATTCTGATGGGGCGTCCCCGTTTCGAAACCCTCATGCTGAGCTTGTCGAAGTATGAGGGTGCGCCCTCGCCCTTCGACAGGCTCAGGGTGAGGGCGATCAGGACGCGTTTGTTTGTCGCGGCGGCCTAGAACATCGTCTCCAGCACCCGGTCGGGCGGGGTGTGGCCGTCCACGAAGGTGCGGATGTTGATGATCACCTTTTCGCCCATCTCCTGGCGCCCCTCGACCGTGGCCGAGCCCAGATGGGGCAGCAGCAGCACATTGTCAGAAGCGAGCAGCCGCGGATCGACGGCGGGTTCGTGCTCAAAGACATCGAGCCCCGCCCCGGCAATCTTTCCGGCCTCGATCAGCTCGCCCAGTGCGCGTTCGTCGATCACCTCGCCGCGCGAGGTGTTCACCAGATAGGCGTGGGGCTGGATCAGCTCCAGCCGACGGCGCGAGAGCAGGTGATAGGTGGCCGGGGTGCGCGGGCAGTTCACCGAGATGATGTCCATGCGCGCGAGCATCTGGTCGAGCGATTCCCAGTAGGTCGCTTCCAGCTGGTCCTCGATATCCGGGTGGACCGGGCGGCGGTTGTGATAGTGGATCTCCAGCCCGAAACCGCGTGCCCGGCGGGCCAGCGCGGTGCCGATCCGGCCCATGCCGACGATCCCGAGGCTCTTGCCCCAGATCCGCCGGCCGGGCAGCAGCGTGGGCGACCAGCCTTCCCAGTCGCCCGAGCGCAGCAGCCGGGCGCCTTCGGCCAGGCGACGCGGGACGGCCAGCAAGAGCGCCATGGTCATATCAGCGGTGTCTTCGGTCAGCACGCTGGGCGTGTTGGTCACGGTGATTCCGCGTTCCCGGGCAGCGGGCAGGTCGATGTTGTCCACCCCGTTGCCATAGTTGGCAATCAGCTTCAGCCGGTCGCCGGCCTGGGCGATCAGGTCGGTCCTGATATGATCCGTCACCGTCGGGACAAGCACATCAGCGTCCTGCATGGCCGCCACCAGTGCCGCGTCATCCATCGGCACATCTTCGATATTCAGGCGCGTATCGAACAGTTCCTGCATCCGGGCCTCGGTGGCCTCGGGCAGTCTGCGCGTCACAATAACGACCGGTTTGCTGGTGCTCATGAAGGATCCGAAAACTGGCGAAGGCCCAAGCTCTGCAGGGCTGCAGCGCTCGCCCCATCGAATATCGCGGAAGCCGGTCGCCGCGCAAGCATGCAGAGCACGCAGGGAGAGACGGACCGGCTGCTTGACCCCCGCCATGGGGTTCGCTAGATGGCAGGCCATGTTACCGCGCGCCCGAAATTTCGTTCTCTCCCTGTGTGTTCTCGCCGCTGCCGCGATGCCGCCTCCTGAAGCTTGGGCGCAATCGGCCGCTGAGGCCAGTACGGCACAAGCCGCGGCCCCCAATCCATCCGGCCTGCCGATCCCGCGCTGGGTCAGCATCCGGGCCAGTGAAGCCAATATGCGGACCGGGCCGGGGGCGCGCTATCCAATCGAATGGGTGCTGCAGTTCCGCAACCTGCCGGTCGAGGTCGTCAAGGAATTCGAAAACTGGCGCAAGGTTCGCGCCATCGATGAGACCACCGGCTGGGTTCACAAATCGATGCTGTCGGGCAACCGCATGGCCACCGTGGCCGTGGCCCGCGCGCGGGTCATGCAACGACCGGACTCAGACGCGCCCGTGGCCGCCTTTGTCGAGGAAGGTGTTGTGGTGGCCCTCGATCGCTGTGAACCGGATTGGTGTCAGGTCGCGATTGCCAGCCATGGCGTCGAGGGCTGGATCCCCCGGCAAGCCTTGTGGGGCATTTATGACGGCGAGACCGTCGAATAGCAGCGAGTTTGAAATCAAGGGGCGAAAGGCCAATCCCCATGATTCACAGCAGTGAACCAGGCCGCACATCGGAACCTAAGTCACTGTAAAAAAACAATTCGCGTCATTTCCGCAAAGGCGCGAACATCTCGGCCTTCCCAACTCATGTTGAGGAGAGCCGCAGGCTCGTCTCGAAGGATGCGGG
>JAYQBG010000005.1:60310-70623 GCA_038137215.1 Alphaproteobacteria bacterium | reverse complement strand
ATGCGGGTCCGCCCTCGCCCTTCGTCAAGCTCAGGGTGAGGGTGACGCGCCAACCGCCCGAATGCTGGCTGCGGTCAGTCGAAGTCGCCGGCAAGTTCGGCGCGCACAGCTTCGGGCAACAGGGTCATATGGGCGTATTCCGGATGGGTGAAGCCCAGGGTCACCTCGGTGCCGGGCGTCGAAAACCTGGCGACCTGTTCATCGGTAAACGGGAAATGCACGAACTGCACCGAACTGGCCTTGCCGTCGGCCGTGGTGCGGTCGAGATCGGCCTCCGGCTCGCCGGTGACGGTTTCCCCGTCGAATTTCAGGAACACCGTTTCCTCGATCCCGCCGATCTTCGAGAGAACCATCTTGCGGCGCACCGGATCGTCG
Source organism: Alphaproteobacteria bacterium (assembly GCA_038137215.1). GTDB lineage: Bacteria > Pseudomonadota > Alphaproteobacteria > UBA6615 > UBA6615 > JABJAG01. Next base: position 70,248 of record JAYQBG010000005.1, on the reverse strand, counting down.
ATCTCGAACATGATGGTCGTGACCAGTTCGCGGCCGTTCGGGATCAGCGGGTTGTAGGCGCTGAGTTCGTCATCGATCTGTTCCTCGCCGCCACGCTCGATGAACAGCATCTCGTGCACCTGATGCAGCATCGTGTCGTAGCACTCGAAATAGGCCGTCGCGTAGGGGCCGATATCGGCGCGCCGGTGCTTCTTGCGGTTCACGACCTCGGCCCGGCGCTCCTTGCGGATCGCGTCATAGGCCTGCGTGTCGAGGATGTCGTCGCGGGTGATTTCATGCTTTGCGGACATGGTGTCAGCTCCGTTCCAGAATTAAACGCTTAAAGTTCGGGGGCGAGGCCATAGGCCATCGCGAAGAGTTCGACCGGGTGGTAGCTGCGGGTCGGAGCCGCCTGACCTTCGTCGAGCTGGCGCTCGATCCCCTGCAGGATGTGATCGGCGGCCAGCGGGCACTCCGAAGCCACGAAGCGCGAGCCGAGATCCTTGGCCTGGCGCACCACCGGGCGGCCGACCTTGATGGCGGTTTCGAAATACTCTTCCATCACCCCCCAGGACCCGCCATGGCCCGAGCAGCGCTCAATGACCTTGAGGTCGGCATCGGGGATCAGACGCAGCATTTCCGCCGCTTTCTGGCCCATATTCTGGGCCCGCGCATGGCAGGCCAGATGCAGAGCGACCGGCTCCGGCAGAGCCGAGAGACCGTCAGCAAGGCCTTCCGTCCGGGCAATATCGACAATGTATTCGGTGATATCGCGGGTGGCCTTGGACAGGGCCGCAACGTCTTCATCCTCGGGCAGAATCAAAGGCCATTCGAACTTCATCATCAGAGCGCAGGACGGGGTCAGCGCGATGATGTTCTTGCCGGCATCCACCTGCGGGCGGAAGGCCTTCGCCACCGTCCTGGCGTAGTCGGCGACCTCGTCCATCAGGCCCTGTTCGAGCTGGGGCATGCCGCAGCAATGGGGATGCATCGCCGTCGTGGCCACACCGTTCCTGGCCAGGATGCGTTGGGCCAGCACACCGGTATCGGGCTTGTTGTAGTTCACGAAACAGGTCGCATAGAGAACGGCTTCGCGGCCATAGGCCGGGGCTTGCGTGTTCACCTCGGGCGGACGGTTTTCCGCCTGGGCGACGAAGGTCTTGGACGACGGGACGAATTTCGGCAGATCGGCGTCGCGGTGGACGCCGGCGATTTTCTCGATCAGCGGCCGGGTCAGCTTATTGTCGCGATCCGAGGCCCAGTTCGCCATACCCGCCATCTTGCCGGCCAGCCAGCCGTTGCGGTCGGTCTGGATGAGCTGCTTCTCGTTCCAGGGCACGCCGTCCTTCTTTGCCTCGACGGCGCGGTAGCGCAGCATCAGATGCGGGAAATCCAGATTGAATTCGTGGGGCGGCACATAGGGGCACTTGGTCATGAAGCACATGTCGCAGAGCGTGCAGGCGTCCACGACCGGCTTGAAATCGACGCTGTCAACGGAATCGAGCTCGCCGCTTTCGGACTCATCGATCAGGTCGAACAGGCGGGGAAAGGAATCGCAGAGATTGAAACACCGGCGGCAGCCGTGACAGATGTCGAACACCCGGCGAAGTTCTTCGTCGAGTTTCTCTTCATCGAAGAAATCGGTCTCGCGCCATTCGATCGGATGCCGGGTCGGCGCATCGAGGCTGCCTTCACGCGGTACTCCGCCACTCGTGTCACTCATGGTTCCGGTCCTTTCCGGCCTGCCGCAGTCCGCCCTGCAGATACATTTCTACGGTCAACCGCGCAACTGGATCATGCGCGGTTCCAATATCATCACAAAATGTAAGGAAAACGGGGTCGCCAACATGATGCAGGCGACCCCGTACAAAATCAGTCGAGCTCGTCGAGCGCTTTCTGGAAGCGGCCCGCATGGCTCTTCTCTGCCTTGGCGAGAGTCTCGAACCAGTCAGCGATCTCGTCAAAGCCTTCGTCACGCGCGGTGCGCGCCATGCCCGGATACATGTCGGTGTATTCGTGAGTTTCACCGGCGACAGCAGCCGCGAGGTTGGCCGAGGTGCCGCCAATCGGCAGGCCGGTGGCCGGATCGCCGCTTTCCTCGAGAAACTCGAGATGGCCGTGGGCGTGGCCGGTCTCGCCTTCCGCGGTCGAGCGGAACACGCTGGCGACATCGTTGTATCCCTCGACGTCGGCCTTCTGGGCGAAATAGAGATAGCGGCGGTTGGCCTGGCTTTCGCCGGCGAATGCTTCTTTGAGATTGTCTTCGGTCTTGGTTCCCTTGAGGGCCATCATACGTCTCCTTCTGGCGTTACAAACTTCCGGAATGGGGCTGCGCCCCAGAGTTCAGAACGCGACTATGCCGCGTCACCCGGGCCGAGTCAATTAATTGGAACAATTCCAAACAAACTGATACGACCATGTTACAAAAGATTTACTGAGACTGATTATCAACCGCACGACGCAGCCGCACAATTACGTCAACCCGGGAGACTTCCATGTCGGCGGGAGAATCGGGCAGCGCGGCCAGGGCGATCTGGTCCTGGGGAATATCCTGCAGCGCGCCATCATCTTCATAGAGGAAGTGATGGTGATCCTCGACATTGGTGTCGAAATAGGACCGGCCGGGTGCGACCACGACTTCACGCATCAGCCCGTTCGCCGTGAACTGGTTCAGCGTGTTGTAAACGGTGGCCAGCGATACCTTGATACCCTGCTCGCTGGCTTCGCCATGCAACTGTTCCGCAGTCACGTGCCGGTCGCCGGCATCAAACAACAGCTTGCCGAGCGCCAGCCGCTGACGGGTCGGCCGCAATCCGGCCTCCTTCAGACGACGCAAAGTCTGGGAAAAAGGCCGCTCGCGCGGGGTATCCTGGCGCATTGTCATAATTTCAATATGGTGGATTTTCCGGACATGTAAAGAGGAATCCCTCGAAGAAAGTCGATAACACTCTCTGAACAAACGAACTTACTTCACCTATGTGAAAAGTGGCCATGAATTTTTGTGCCGACGGGTGCCTTTACCGGCTCGGTTCACAGTGTCAGGATTTATGAAATTCCGCACGGACAGTGCTGGTGACACCTGTTAAAACTCTTCGCGAGTTTCCGCTGAAATAAAAAGGCAAGAGCCAACTGGTATGAGCGCGTTCACCGAAAAATCGAGTTTCTCCTATGACGACCTGATCCGATGCGGGAATGGCGAGCTGTTCGGCGAGGGCAATGCCCTGCTCCCGGCCCCGCCCATGCTGATGTTCGACAGGATCACCGAGATCTCCGCCGATGGCGGCGCGCATGGGAAGGGCCTGATCATCGCCGAGCTGGATATCAAGCCCGACCTCTGGTTCTACGAATGTCATTTCAAAAGCGACCCGATCATGCCGGGCTGCCTGGGCCTGGATGCGCTTTGGCAGATGCTCGGTTTTTACCTGGGTTGGCTTGACCTGCCGGGACCGGGCCGCGCGCTTGGCGTCGGCGAAGTGAAGTTCGCCGGCGAGGTGAAGCCGGACGGCAAGCTGCTGCGATACCAGGTCGATGTCCAGAAGGTCATCAAGCGCGGCTTCGCGATCGCGGTGGCTGACGGCCTGGCCGAACTCGACGGTGAAACCGTCTATACCACCACCGGCCTGCGGGTCGGCCTATTCCCACCCAGCGAGAAATCATAACGATGAGCACCAACGGTCTGCGCCGGGTTGCCGTCACCGGCCTCGGCATTGTTTCCCCCATCGGCTCGAACGCACAGGAGGTCACTGACAGCCTGCGCGAAGGCCGCTCGGGTATTGTCCACGCCGACATCTATGAAGAGATGGGGTTCCGGTCCCATGTGCATGGCGCCCCGGATGTGGATTTCGATGAACATATCGACCGCAAGCTGCGCCGCTTCATGGGCGACGGCGCGGCCTACAACTACATCGCCATGCAGCAGGCGATCACCGATTCCGGCCTGAGCGATGCCGAACTCCGCGACGAACGGACGGGGCTGGTCATGGGCTCGGGCGGCCCCTCCACCTCGGCCCAGGTCGAAGCTGCCGACATCGCCCGCGAGAAGAGTCCCAAACGGGTCGGCCCCTATGCGGTGCCCAAGGCCATGTGCTCAACGCTCTCGGCGAACATGTCCACCGCCTTCGGCATGCGCGGGCTCAGCTACTCGATCAGCTCGGCCTGCTCGACCAGCGCTCACTGTATCGGCAATGGCGCGGAACTGATTCAGATGGGCAAGCAGGATGTGGTGTTTGCCGGAGGTGCCGAAGAGCTCCACTGGACGCTTTCGGTGCTGTTCGATGCCATGGGTGCCTTGTCGTCCAAATACAACGACACACCGGAGAAAGCCTCGCGCGCGTATGACGCCAACCGCGACGGCTTCGTGATCGCCGGCGGTTCGGGCGTGGTGGTCCTCGAGGATTTGGAGCGCGCCCAGGCCCGAGGCGCGAAGATTTATGCCGAGCTGGTCGGCTACGGCGCGACCTCCGACGGGGTCGATATGGTGGCGCCGTCCGGTGAAGGCGCGGTGCGCTGCATGAAGATGGCCATGGCCGGGCTGGGCAACCAGAAGGTCGATTACATCAACGCGCACGGCACCTCGACCCCGGTCGGGGATATGATCGAACTGGGTGCAATTCGCGAAGCCTTCGGCGATCAGAGCCCGGCGATTTCCTCCACCAAATCGCTGACCGGCCATTCCCAGGGAGCCACCGGCGCCCACGAAGCGATCTATTCGCTGCTGATGATGGAGAATGATTTCATCGCCGCCTCGGCCAATATCGAGGAGCTCGACCCGGATGCGGGCGACGCCAATATCATCCGCGAACGGATCGATGACGCCGGGCTCAATGTCGTGATGTCGAACAGCTTCGGCTTCGGCGGCACCAATGCCACGCTGGCCTTCCAGCGCCACGGGGGCTGATCCGATGGCTGCTGACGCACGCGCACCCGAACCCGCGCCCACACCCGCAACCCATGCCGGCACCGGCTCCCTGATGGCCGGCAAACGCGGGCTGATCATGGGCGTGGCCAACGATCATTCGATTGCCTGGGGCATCGCCCAGGCCGCCGCCGCCCAGGGCGCCGAGCTGGCCTTCACCTATCAGACGGACTCCTTCGCCCGTCGGGTCGGCCCGCTGGCCGAAAATGTCAACGCCGCCGCCATGGTCCAGTGTGACGCCTCGGATATCGACAGCCTGGACAAGGCCTTCGGCACCATCGGTGACACCTGGGACAATCTAGATTTCGTGGTCCACGCAATCGCCTTTTCCGACAAGGAAGAACTCAAGGGCCGCTACGTGAACACGAGCCAGGAGAACTTCCTGCGGACCATGAACATCTCGTGCTTTTCGTTCACCGCCGTCGCCCAGCGCGCGGCCGCGATGATGAGCGACACCGGGTCGTTGCTCACGCTGACCTATCATGGAGCGCAGGCGGTGATGCCGAACTATAACGTGATGGGCGTGGCCAAGGCCGCGCTCGAGGCTTCGGTGCGCTATCTCGCAGCCGACCTCGGCCCGGATGGCGTCCGCGTCAACGCGATCTCGGCCGGCCCAATGCGTACCCTTGCGGGCTCGGCAGTCGGCTCAGCCCGGCAGGTTTACAACTACAACCGCGAGGTTTCGCCGCTGCGCCGCAATGTGGTGCTCGACGATGTGGGTGGTGCGGGGCTGTACCTGCTCTCGGACCTGTCCAAGGCGGTGACCGGTGAAATCCACTATGTGGATTGCGGCTTCAACGCCATCGGCATGCCCGACCCGGCCGCCAAGAACGGCGACGGTGCTTAACCGCAGCCGCCACCTTCACGCTTAGTCTTCGTCCAGCGCCTCAACGGTCTTGCGGAGCGACTTGGCGTCCGGCCCGCAGAGCTGCTTGAGCAGATCGGCCAGACCGCGGTCGCCGACCTTCTTGCACGCCGCTTCGAGCGACATCCAGCGGCGCTTGCGCTGCCCGATTTCCGGCCAGTCGGACAACACCTTGCGGACCAGCAGCGGAAACACCGTGACGCGGGACCGCACGCTGTCATCGCCGGACAACTTCTTGGAATACCTGTAGCTGCCCAGCGGCTCCTCGCCCAGTGCGCCCTTGACGCCTGCCTCTTCATAGGCCTCCCGTGCGGCACTTTCGGCAGCTTCTTCGCCCGCCTCGATCCAGCCCTTGGGCAAAATCCAGCGTCCGGCCTGACGCGAGGTGACAAGCAGGACGCGCCAGTCCTTCCCGTCCCGCTTCAAGGCCAGAGCGGCAGCCTGTTCAATTGTCGAATCCTCACCGGGCAAAACACACCAAAACGGGTCGTTGCGGTTCTGCACGTTCTACACGGGCCATGTGACACCGCAAAGTCATGCGGCTGCCAGGCGCGGCGCGACAGGTCAGACCACCGCGCTCAGCAGGAAGAAGATCATGGCTGACAGCAACGCCGCGGCCGGAACCGTGATCACCCAGGCTGCCACGATGGTCAGAAAATGCGAGCGGCGCACGAGCTTGCGATGCCGCAGGATTTCCGGCGGCAGGCTGGTGTCCTCGGACGGGTCGCCGAAACTGCCGCGACCCGCCACCATTTCACGGCGGCGCTTGCTTCGCCGGGTGTAGTACTCGCGGAAAAATCCGACTCCGAAAACCGCGCCCACCGCAATATGGGTCGAGCTGACCGGCAGGCCAAGCCAGGAGGCAATGATCACCGTGATTGCCGCAGACAGCGCTACGCAATAGGCGCGCATCGGGTTCATCTTGGTGATCTGGTCACCGACCATCCGGATCAGCCTGGGACCGTAAAGAAACAGGCCCAGCGAAATGCCGAAGGCACCGATCATCATGATCCAGGCCGGCACCGCGACCTTCCCGGCGATATCGCCGAACTCCACCGCCCGCAGAATGGCGGCCAGCGGACCGATGGCGTTCGCCACGTCATTCGCACCGTGAGCAAAGGAGAGAAGCGCGGCCGAGCAGATCAGGGGAATCCGGAACAGAGTCCGCAGGGACTGGTTGCGGTTCTCCATGCCTTCGGATTGCCGGCGGATCAGCGGTCGCATCACCGCCCAGACCACGGCGAAGACCGTCAGTCCGACAAGGGCAACGGTCAGGGCGTCAGCCTTCCAGACCCGCTTCAGCCCCTTGATCGTGAGATAACACCCGAAGGCGCCGGCCATGATGGCCACCAGCAGCGGCACCCAGCGCCGGGCCGCGGCGATCTTGTCATCCTGATAAATCAGATTGACCTTGATAAAGCCCAGAAAGGCTGCGGCGATCACCCCGCCCAGAACCGGCGAAATCACCCAGCTGGCCGCGATGGCGCTCATGGTGCCCCAGTTGACCAGCTGAAAACCGACCGCCGCGATCCCGGACCCCATCACACCGCCGACCACCGCATGGGTGGTGGAGACCGGCGCCCCGATGAGGGTCGCCAGATTGACCCAGAGCGCAGCAGAGACCAGCGCGGCCATCATCGCCAAGATGAAAACACCGGAATCCTCGACCAGGGAAGGATCGATAATCCCCTTGGAAATGGTGTTGACCACTTCGCCGCCGGCCAGCAGCGCCCCGGCGCTTTCGAAGATCGCCGCGATGACCAGCGCTCCGAACAGTGTCATGGCGCGCGAGCCGACCGCCGGACCGACATTGTTGGCCACATCGTTGGCGCCGATATTCAGCGCCATGTAACCGCCCAGAATGGCGGCCAGAATCACCATCACGCTGTCATGGGTCACGCCGGAGAACAGCCCCGCGAACAGGGCCACCAGCACCAGAAAGATCACCGCAATCCCGTGGGACCGGACACCGCCGGCCATCGTTCGCGTGGCGGCCTCCACATGCACGATCTTTTCGAGGTCCTTGTCGAGCGATTGCTTGGTCAGCGCCATGTGAATGTCCTTCGGGGGAGACCCGCGCTCAACACGCGGCGGTCGTGGTTGGGATCGCATCCAGTTGAACGGCCGCCCGATGCAGGGCATCGCGGCCCGTTTGCGCAAGTTGATTGAGAAGTTTTGCCAGGTCCCTGTCACCGACAAGGCCGGACGCTTCCGCCAGTCCGGCCCAACGGGCATCCCGCTCATCCCGCTCCGGCCAGTCGAGCCGGTGTTCGCGGATCAGCAGCGGATAGACGAAAACATGGCTTCGCACGCGGTAGCCCGCCGACATGACCTTGTCATAGGTATATTCGCCGACCGGATCGCGATGGACGGCCCCGACGATCCCCGCTTCCTCGCGCGCCTCGCGCGCGGCGTCATCGGCGAACGCGTTCTTGCCGCTCGGCCAGCCCTTGGGCAACAGCCAGCGTCCGCCATGGCGGGAGGTGATGAGCAGAACTTCGATGCCGCCCGAGAGAGGAACAAACGGCAGCGCAGCAACCTGCTGCACGGTCTTGGCAGGCAAAAACACAGTTCGGGGCGCGTCTTGTTGTTTATTACATTTTTATGGCCCCACACTACGCCCATTCTCCGCGCTGAAGCGAGACGGAAAACACACCGGCGCGGCAGACAGACCGCACACCGAGGCTGTTCCTGCGCGCGCGGGGCGTGTAGGTTTTCGCTAGCCCCGTATCCTTCCAGAACCCACGACACCAGAGCGTGGCCGGATACGGACAAAGAACACCAGAGGGGGAGCCATCATGGCAGACATCCAGTTTTTGGCACCGGAGACGCTCGACGAGGCGGTCGGCGCCTTTGCCGCAGCCGACGCGTCCGCGCGCATCCTGGCGGGCGGCACGGATTTGCTCGTCCAGATGCAGTCCGGCATGGTCGCGCCCGGGCTGATCATCGACATCAAGAAGATCACCGAAGTGATGGACATCCGGAAAACCGCCGAAGGTGGATACACCGTCGGCGCGGCCGTTTCAGGGGCGATGCTGGCGGCCCATCCGGACTTCGGCACGGACTGGCCGGGCGTCCTCGAGGGCCTGAACCTGATCGGCTCCACTCAGATTCAGGGCCGCGCCTCACTCGGCGGCAATCTGTGCAACGGCTCCCCGGCCGCCGACAGCGTTCCCGCGCTGGTCGCCGCCGGTGCCGTGCTGACGGTACAAGGCCCCGACGGACGCCGTGAAATCACGGTCGAGGATGTGCCGACCGGCCCGGGCAAGACCCAGCTGAAGCCCGGCGAGATTGCGGTCAGCTTCACCCTGCCACCCCGCGCAACCGGACAGGGCGATGCCTATCTGCGGATGATCCCGCGGACCGAGATGGACATCGCGGTGGTCGGTTGCGGGGTCAATCTGACGCTTGAGGATGGCACCTGCACGGCCGCCCGGGTCGGACTGGGTGCCGTCGCACCGACCGTCCTGCTGGTGGAAGACGCCGCCAAGGCGCTGATTGGCAGCACGTTGGACAAGGCGGCGCTGGATGCCGCGGCCGAGGCCTGCAGCGCGGCCTGTAATCCGATTGACGACAAACGCGGCACCATCGCCTACCGGACCCGGGTCGCCGCGGTCCTGCTAAAGCGCACCGCAGAGATCGCGGCCGACCGCGCGAAACAGGCGTAAGGGGAGCATAAAACCATGGCAAAACTTCACATCACCACCGCCATCAACGGCGAGCCGGAAGAGTTCCTGTGCGATCCGGGCGAGACGATGCTCGACGTGCTGCGCAACAAGCTTGGCCTGACAGGTTCCAAGGAAGGCTGCAGCACGGGGGATTGCGGCGCCTGCTCAATCACGCTCGACGGTACGCTGGTCTGTTCCTGCCTGATGCTCGCCGCCGAGGCCGAGGGCCGCGAGATCGGCACCATCGAGGGCATGGCCAAGGGCGAGGGACTGCACCCGTTGCAGACGCGCTTCCTGGAAGAGGCCGCCCTGCAATGCGGTATCTGTACCCCGGGCATGCTGGTCGCGGCCAAGGCGCTGCTCGACGAAAATCCGGACCCGACCGAAACCGAGGTCCGGTACTGGCTCGCCGGCAATCTGTGCCGGTGCACGGGCTATGACAAAATCATCCGCGCGGTGCTCGACACGGCGGCGGACATGCGGGAGGCAGCACAATGAGCGAGTCCAACGA
>JAYQBG010000005.1:0-60210 GCA_038137215.1 Alphaproteobacteria bacterium | reverse complement strand
GTCCAACGAAAACGGCACCAACAAGTGGATCGGCGCACGCACCGTCCGTCCTGATGGCGCCGAAAAGGTCACCGGTCGCGCGGCCTTTGCCGCTGACGCCACCATGCCCGGCATGATCTGGGGCAGCGTTCTGCGCAGCCCTCACGCCCATGCCCGCATCCGCGGCATCGACACCTCGAAGGCCGAGGCCCTGCCCGGCGTGAAAGCGGTGATGACCGCCGCGGACATCGTGGATTTCCCCGTCGATACGCCCGTCCCGCTCGGCATCCAGGACATGCGCTGGATGTGCCGCAATGTGGTGGCGCGCGACAAGGCGCTCTGGCACGGCCATGCGGTTGCGGCGGTTGCGGCGACCAGCGAAGCGATTGCCGAAGAGGCCTGCAAGCTGATCGAGGTGGATTACGAAGTCCTGCCCTTCGCCATCGAGATCGATGACGCGATTGCCGACGACGCTCCGATCCTGCACGACTGGATGGAGTTCGACGGCAAGCCCTCGAACATCGCGGGCACGCTGGAACACACCAAGGGCGATGTGGAGGCCGGCTTTGCCGAGGCCGATATCGTCATCGAACGGGATTTCACAACACGCCCCGTGCATCAGGGCTATATCGAGCCCCATGCCTGCCTGGTGGACGTGGCCCCGGACAACAAGACCACCATCTGGAGCTCCAGCCAGGGCCAGTTCATGGTCCGGGCCATGACCGGCCTGCTGACCGGCCTGCCCCAGAGCGCCATCCGGGCCATCCCGGCGGAGATCGGCGGGGGCTTCGGCGGCAAGACGATCATCTATCTCGAACCGCTGGCGACCATCCTGTCGAAGAAGTCCGGTCTTCCGGTGAAGATGGTGATGTCCCGCGAGGACGTGATGCGGGCCTCCGGCCCGACCTCGGGCTCGAAGAGCACGGTGAAGATCGGCGTCAAAAAGGACGGCACCATCACGGCTGCGGAAGGCATCTACTATCTGCAGGCCGGCGGCCTTCCCGGCTCGCCGATTCGTGGAGCTGTCGGTTGCGCGCTCGCGCCCTACGACATCCCGAACGGCCGCACCTTCGGCTATGACGTGGTCTGCAACCGCTCCAAGGTCGCGGCCTACCGCGCACCGGGTGCGCCTATCGGCGCCTTCGGCGTGGAATGCGTGCTCGACGAACTGGCCGAAGCGCTGCACATGGACCCGCTGGAGCTGCGCCTGAAAAACGCTGCGAAAGAAGGCACCGAAGCGGTGCACGGCCCGACCTATCCGCTGATGGGTTATGTGGAATCCCTCGAAGCGGCGAAAGCCCATGATCACTACAAGGCGCCCTTGGGTCCCAATCAGGGGCGCGGCGTGGCCAGCGGGTTCTGGTTCAATGCGGGTGGGGAATCCTCCGCGCAGGTGAACGTCACCGAGGACGGCAATGTGGTCGTCACCACGGGCCACCCGGACATCGGCGGCTCGCGTGCAGGCATCGCCAATATCTGCGCCGAGCTTCTGGGCATCGATTACAAACGCGTCTCGGTGCTGATCGGCGACACCGCCACCATCGGCTTTTCGAACCTGACCGGCGGCAGCCGCGTCCTCTTCGCCTCATCCATCGTGGTGACCGAATCCACCAACAAGGTGATCAAGACGCTGTGTGACCTGGCGGCCAAGATCTGGGACATCGACCCGGACGCCGTGACCTGGGAAGACGGGGAAGCCCGCCCGGCCGGTGCCAATGCCGGCCAGTTCGATCCGCTGACGCTCGCCGAACTGGCAGCGCGCGCCAACGAATCCGGCGGGCCCATCGGGGCCGGAGCACAGATCAACACCACGGGCGCAGAGGGCGGCTTCGGCACCCATATCTGCGACGTGGAGGTCGATCCCGATCTGGGAATCGCCCGGGTGATCCGCTACACGGTGCTGCAGGATGTGGGCCGCGCGGTGCACCCCAGCTATGTCGAGGGCCAGATGCAGGGCGGTGCCGCCCAGGCCATCGGCTGGGCGCTGAACGAGGAATACCTCTACGACAAGGACGGCAAGGTGGATAATCCGGGCTTCTTGGATTACCGCATACCCGTCGCCTCGGACCTGCCGATGCTGGACACCTTCATCATCGAGATCCCGAACCCGAAGCACCCGCAAGGCGTGCGCGGGGTCGGCGAGGTGCCGCTGGTGCCCGGCCTGTCGGCCGTGCGCAACGCCATCTATGACGCCATCGGCATCCGCTTCAACGACCTGCCCATATCACCTCCGCGGGTGCTGGCGGCGCTGGACAGCATGAAGCAGGCTGCCGAGTAAGCATCAACAAAATCCCTAAGAAAAACGGCCCCGGAGATTTCTCTCCGGGGCCGCATCGTTTGAGCGTTATGTGCTTCGCCTATTCGGCGGCGTCGCGCCGGGGGCGGCGGCGGCGCGGACGGTCACCACCGTCGCCGTCTCCGTCACCACGCGGCTCACGCGGCGGGCGCGAGTCCTCCAGCTCTTCGCCGGTCTCCTGATCGACGACGCGCATGGACAGCTTGACCTTGCCCCGATCGTCGATGCCGAGCACCTTGACCTTCACCTCGTCGCCCTCGTTGATCACGTCGGTCACCTGACCCACGCGCTCATTCTTGAGCTCGGAGATGTGCACCAGACCGTCGCGCGACCCGAAGAAGTTCACGAAGGCGCCGAAATCGACAACCTTTACGACCTTACCGGTGTAGATCACGCCGACCTCGGGCTCGGCCACGATGGAGGTGATCCAGTCGATCGCCTTTTGGGCGGCCTCACCGTCCGAGGAGGCGACCTTGATCAGGCCCTCATCGTCGATATCGACCTTACAGCCGGTCACTTCGCAGATTTCGCGAATGACCTTGCCGCCCGTGCCGATCACGTCACGAATCTTGTCCGTCGGGACCGTCATCGTGGTGATACGCGGGGCGTGCTGGGACAGCTCGTTGCGCGAGGTGTCGATGGACTTAGCCATCTCGCCCAGGATGTGAATCCGGCCGTCCTTGGCCTGATCCAACGCGATCTGCATGATCTCCGGGGTGATGGACGTGATCTTGATGTCCATCTGCAGCGAGGTGATGCCTTCGGCCGACCCGGCGACCTTGAAGTCCATGTCGCCGAGATGATCCTCGTCCCCGAGAATGTCGGACAACACGGCATAGCCGTCATCTTCCTTGATCAGGCCCATCGCGATACCTGCAACCGGCGCCTTCAGCGGCACGCCCGCATCCATCATGGAGAGCGAAGCGCCACAGACCGAGGCCATGGAGGAAGACCCATTCGATTCGGTGATCTCGGAGACCACGCGGATCGTGTAGGGGAAGTCTTCCTTGGCCGGCAGCACCGGACGCACCGCGCGCCAGGCGAGCTTACCATGGCCGATTTCGCGGCGGCCGGTGAAGCCCATACGGCCGGCTTCACCCACCGAATAGGGCGGGAAGTTGTAGTGCAGCATGAAGTGCTGGCGGTACTCGCCCTCCAGCGCATCGATGATCTGCTCATCCTGTCCGGTGCCGAGCGTGGCGACGACCAGACCCTGGGTTTCCCCGCGGGTGAAGAGCGCCGAACCATGGGAGCGCGGCAGCACCGAAATCTGACAATCGATCGGACGGACAGTCTTGGTGTCGCGGCCATCGATGCGGTTGCCCGTGTCGATGATGTCGCGGCGGACCACGTCGGATTCGAGCGCCTTCAGCGCCGCACCGGCGCCAGCCTGCTCCTCTTCGGAGAGCTGATCGAGGACCGACTGCTTGGCGGCGGAGACCTTCTCCTGCCGGGCGAGCTTGTCCTTTTCCTTGTAGGCTTCGCGGATGGCGCTTTCGCCCAGTTCGCGGACCTTCGCCTTGAGGTCGATTTCTTCCTGAGACGGTTCGCTGACCGGCCGCGGCTCCTTGGCGGCCAGTTCGGCGACGGAAATGATCAGGTCGATCACCGCCTGATAGGCCTCATGACCAAACATGACGGCACCGAGCATGATTTCTTCCGAAAGCTCATGGGCTTCGGATTCGACCATCAGCACGCCTTCAGCGGTGCCGGCGACCATCAGATCCAGTTCGGATTCGGCCAACTGATCAGATGTCGGGTTGAGCACATACTCACCGTCGATATAGCCGACACGGGCTGCACCGATCGGACCCAGGAACGGCAGTCCCGAGATCGTCAGGGCCGCCGACGCGCCGATCAGGGCCGGCACATCGGGATCGTTTTCCAGATCGTGGCTGACCGTGGTGCAGATCACCTGGGTTTCGTTCCGATAGCTCTTGTGGAAGAGCGGGCGAATCGGACGGTCGATGAGACGGGAGGTCAGAACCTCCTTCTCGGTCGGGCGCCCTTCGCGCTTGAAGAAGCCGCCGGGGATCTTGCCCGCCGCGTAGGTCTTCTCCTGGTAGTGAACCGTCAGCGGAAAGAAGTCGATGCCTTCCTTCGGCTTGGTCTGGCCAACCGCGGTGCAGAGCACCGAGGATTCGCCGTAGCTGACGAGAACGGCCCCGTCGGCCTGTCGGGCGATGCGCCCGGTTTCGATGGAAAGGGTCTTACCTCCCCACTCAATTTCTTTACGGACAATGTCAAACATCATCTATCTCCAACCTGCGTCATTTGTCCGGGCCTATCCCGAAACAAACGCCCCGTGCCCTCGGGGTCATCGCGCCGCCACGCAGCAAATCTGTTTTGACGACGAGTTCGCGGACCTTCCGCGCGAGCAAGCAGCCGGGATACCGAATTGCATCCCATGCTGCTTCGTAATGGCGCCGGGCCATGCCCGCGCCGGTTCATAGATAGAGCCCGCGATTAGCGGCGGACGCCAACACGCTCGATCAGGGTGCGATAGCGCGCTTCATCCTTGCGCTTCACATAGTCGAGCAGACGACGACGCAAACCCACCATCTGGAGGAGTCCGCGGCGTGAATGGTGATCCTTGGCATGGGTCTGCAGGTGCCCGGTCAGGTTGTTGATCCGTTCGGTGAGGATCGCGACCTGGACTTCGGGGGAACCTGTGTCTCCAGGCTTGGTTTCGTATTCCTTGATAAGTTCAGCTTTTCGCTTAGCCGTAATCGACATGGCAGTCTTTCTCCCGGCATCAAAGGTTTAAAACACGGACCGGACGGATCTGAATTCCGTCAACGCGGACAAGCGCCACTGGCGTTGTCGCTTCAAGAGCAAGAACGATTCCATCGTCCCCGGCACTCGCAATCCGTTCCTTGTCCTGCGGTCGCAGGATGGGAACCGCCTGCCCATTTCGAAGCCTTTCAGCTTCACGATCCGATAGGGCCAGCGCCGGGATGCCGTCCAGCGCGGTCTCAACCGGTAACAATATGGGTGAGGCCACGGCACTATGGCCAAGTTGTTCCAGCTTTTCCAGTGAAATCGCAGCACTTTCGTCGAAGGGCCCCACAGCCATCCGGCGCAGATCCGAAAGGTGTCCGCAGGTGCCCAGCGCGATGGCCAGATCACGGGCCAGCGCACGCATATAGGCGCCCTTCCCCGAGGTGACCGTGAACCGTGCGTGGTCGTCATCGAGAATTTCCAGCAACTCGAAGGCGTGCACATCGATGACACGGGACTGTAGTTCGAAATCTTCTCCGGCGCGGGCTTTCGTATAGGCCCGCTCGCCGTCGATCTTGATGGCCGAAAAGGCGGGCGGCACCTGTTTGATCGCGCCGACAAAGGCGGGCAGCGCGGCGTGAATCGCCGCTTCGCCCGGGCGTACATCGCTGGTCTCGATGACCTCACCATCCGCATCGTCGGTGGTGGTGCGGGCTCCCCAGTGGACCGTGAAGGCGTAGCGCTTCGAGCTGTCGGTCACATAGGGCATGGTCTTGGTGGCTTCGCCCAGGGCAATCGGCAAGATTCCCGTGGCCGAGGGGTCGAGCGTACCCGCATGACCCAGCTTGGCCGCGCCTGTGGCGCGGCGCACCGCGTTCACACAGGCCGCCGAGGTCATGCCCGCCGGCTTGTCGAAGTTGATCCAGCCGTTGATCGCCAGTCCCTTGCGTTTGCGGCCCATCAGGATGTTTCCGGGTCGGTATCCGCGGAATCCGCCACCAGATCGCGGGCAACTTCCGGGCTGTGCATGATCCGGTCGATCCGGGTGGCCTCGTCGAAGCTTTCGTCGTGCACGAAATGCAGGGCCGGCAGATATTTCAGCTTCACCATCCGGGCCAGTTGCCCGCGCAGATAGGCCGACGCCCGTTGTAGCGCCTCGACCATGGGCGCGGCTTCGCCTTCCAGCGGCAACACAAACGCCGTCGCGTTGCGCAGGTCGGGGCTGACGCGGACCTCGGTCACGGTGATTACCTTGCCCACCAGATCCGGGTCGCGGAATTCGGCGCGAACCATGATCTCCGACAGGGCATGACGGATTTCCTCACCCACGCGCAATTGCCGTTGGGTCGGCGCCTTGCCGCTACGGTCTTTCGGGGCACGTCTCGCCATTCGTGGGTTACGCGGCAGCGTCCGGGCCTAGGACTCTAGCCGGCGTGCGATCTCCTGTACTTCGAAGCACTCGATGACGTCACCGACCTGGATGTCGTTGTAGTTCTCCAGCGCGATACCGCATTCATAGCCATTCTGCACTTCGCGGACATCGTCCTTGAAGCGGCGCAGCGTACCGAGCTGACCCTCGTGGATCACCACGCTGTCGCGGGTGAGCCGGACCTTCGAATCGCGCCGGATGAGCCCGTCGGTGACCATGCAACCGGCGACCTTGCCGACCCGCGAGACACTGAAGACTTCGCGGATTTCCGCCGAGCCGAGGAGATTCTCCTCGATCGTCGGGGCCAGTTCGCCCTCCAGCATGGAGCGCACATCGTCCACCACGTTGTAAATCACGTTGTAATAACGGATTTCCACCTGGTCGCGTTTGGCCTGGTCGCGGGCCTGCGGGATCGCGCGCACGTTGAAGCCGATCAGCAGACCGTTGTTGACGCTGGCCAGCGAGACGTCTGATTCGGTGATCCCGCCGACTGCGGCGTGCAGCACCTGCACCTTCACCTCGTCGGTGGACATGTTGTTCAGCGCACCGACGATGGCCTCGACCGAACCCTGCACATCACCCTTGATGACGACGGGCACCTGGACGGCTTCACCGGCCTGGATCTGCTCGAACATTTCATCGAGGCTGCCGCGTGCGCCGGCCACAGCCCGCTGGTCACGGATGACATCCTGACGGTATTCAACGATTTCCCGCGCGCGGGCATCGCTTTCGACGACGGCGAAATCATCGCCCGCCTGGGGCGCACCGTTGAGCCCGAGCACCTCGACCGGTTCGGACGGGCCGGCGGATTTGATGTTCTCGCTGCGATCGTTGATCAGCGCACGGACCCGGCCCCACTCGGCACCGGCGACGAAGATGTCACCGACATTAAGCGTACCGCCCTGCACCAGCACCGTGGCAACCGCGCCACGCCCGGCTTCGAGCTGGGCCTCGATCACGGCACCGAAGGCGCTGCGATCCGGATTGGCCGTCAGTTCGAGCAATTCGGCCTGCAGCGAAATCGCTTCGGTCAGGGCGTCGAGCCCCAGACCCGTGGTGGCCGAAATCTCGATGATCTGGGTGTCACCGCCCATTTCCTCGGCAATGATCTCGTGGGAGAGCAATTCGTTCTTGATCCGCGACGGATCGGCGGCGGGCAGGTCCATCTTGTTGACGGCCACGATCAGCGGCACCTCGGCGGCGCGCGCATGATTGATCGCCTCGATCGTCTGGGGCTGCACGCCGTCATCGGCGGCCACGACCAGGATCACGATATCGGTCACATGGGCGCCGCGCTGGCGCATGGATGTGAAGGCGGCATGGCCCGGCGTGTCGATGAAACTGATCTTGTCGCCGGATTCCAGCTCGACCTGATAGGCACCGATATGCTGGGTGATGCCACCGGCTTCGCCGCGCACCACATCGGTGGATCGCAGCGCATCGAGCAGCGAGGTCTTGCCGTGATCGACATGACCCATGACCGTGACGACCGGGGAACGCGGGACCCGCGCACCTTCATCGTCCTCGATGGCCGCGCCGAGATTGAGTTCCACATCAGCTGCGGAAATCAGCTTGGCCGTGTGGCCGAATTCCTCGACCACCAGCTGGGCGGTTTCCTGGTCGATGGTCTGATTGATGGTCGCCAGCACGCCGAGCTTCATCAATGTCTTGATGACCTCGCCGCCGCGTTCGGCCATGCGGTTGGCCAGTTCGCTGACCGTGATCGCATCGGGGATCGACACTTCGCGCACGACCTTGGCGGAACCGCCGCCGCCGCCCGTGTCACGGGAGC
Source organism: Alphaproteobacteria bacterium (assembly GCA_038137215.1). Classification (GTDB taxonomy): domain Bacteria; phylum Pseudomonadota; class Alphaproteobacteria; order UBA6615; family UBA6615; genus JABJAG01. Next base: position 51,993 of record JAYQBG010000005.1, on the reverse strand, counting down.
GCTGCTGACGTTCGCGTTCCTGTTTGCGCCGGAACGCCGCAACGGAGCGCTGCCGCGCGCCGCCATCCTCGTTCAGAGCTTCCGAAATGGTCAGCTTGCCGCTGCGGCGCTTTCGCTCGCCGCGCGAGCGGCTGGTCGGCCGGTTGGGTGCCTCGGCCGGTGCGCCGCGTGCGGGCTTGCGCCGGTCGGATGTTTCCACCTCGTCGGGAGCGCCGCCGCCCACCTCGACCTCGAGCGCGGCGCGCTTGCGTTCGGCAGCTGCGGCACGCTGGGAGGCCTCATCGGCCATGCGCTGGGCTTCGGCCTCGGCGGCACGGCGGGCCTCTTCCTCGATCTCGCGGCGTGAGCGGGTCTCCGTCTCCGGAGCCGCCTTTTCTTCCTTCGCAGGCTCGGGCTCAGCCGGCGCGGCTGCAGCCTCTTCGGCCTCGGCTTCCTGCGCCTCGACGGCAGCAGCCACCGCAGCTTCGGCTTCGCGAGCCTTGGCAGCGGCTTCTTCCTCGGCCTTGCGGGCAGCCTCTTCGGCTTCCCCGGCCTTGCGGGCTTCTTCCAGGGCTGCCTGAGCCGCTTCGCTTTCGCGCGCGGCTTCCTCGGCCGCCTTGCGGGCCGCGTCGAGGGCGCGGGCGCGCGTGGCCTGCTCGGCCTCGGTCAGGGTGCGCTGGGGCGAGGTGGTCGGCGCCGCTTCAGCGGCCTTGGCCGCGGGTTTGGGGGCCTGCTCGAAAACCTCTTCGGTGGCGGCGTCCTTGACCTCGGTCATCTCGCCGGCCGCACCCTGCTGGAAGGTGCGCTTCTTCTTCACCTCGACCGTCACCGTCTTGGTGCGACCATGGCTGAAGCTCTGGCGGACCTGACCACCCTCAACCGTCTTCTTCAGCTCGAGCTTGCCGGGCTTGGAGAGGCTCAGAGGCTTCTTTTTCTTCTTGTCGTCGTTCTCGGTCGTATTCGCCATAATCTCTATTCCATCACATCAACATCGGTGGCCGCCCCATCCGCCGGCGAGATATCGCCGCGATAGACTGCCAACCTGTTTGCCGCATCCCGAACCTGGCGCGCGGCACCGCCGGGCAGAACAAGCGCGTGAACCGTACGTTCACGACCCGAAACCTGTCCCAGCGTCGCGGCATCGAACACATCGATCCGCACAACATCCTTCACATGCGCCGCCAACTGGGCGACCTTCTGGCGGCCATCGGATCCTGCATCCTGCGCGCACAAAAGCGCGGCCTGACCGGCCTCCCGCGTATCCGCCTTCGTACCGTCGCCCGCTGCCAGTTCCGAAAGCGCGCTGCGCACCTTCTCGAACCCGGACACATAGGCACCCGCCTTGCGTGCGAGGGTGAGCGCATTGGCGGCGCGGCGAAACAGTTCCGCCTCGACGAAGTCCTCGAGCGTTTCGCCCTGCGGACCTGTCATCGGCGCCACGGCACGCCGCGCACCGCGCGCAAACGCGCGCTTGTCACACGCCTGCGCGACTATATCGCGCTGTCCAATCAACCACAATCCGCGACCCGGGAGCCGATTGTCGAGATCGGGCACCACAAGATCGTCCGGCCCGACGACAAATCGCATCAGCCCGTCGCGTGGACGCACCTCTCCGGTCACGAGGCAGCGCCGTTCCGGCACCTCCCGGTGACGGGGGTGCGAGGCTTCGCGCCGGGCTGTCTGGGCTGTCATCACCGTGTCCGTTTCTCTCTCCGCTACGCGCTATTGCCCGGCATCCGGCGCATCCGGCGCGGGCTCGGCCGGCGCAAACACCGCCTCGGCCGTTGCCAGTTCCGCCGAACGGGTATCGGCCGGTGTTTCGACCACCTCTTCTTCGACAGCGTCGGGATCGGGCTCGGGCTCCGGCGCAATCACGTCGTCACCGTACACAGCCACGCGGGCGGCCATGATGATCTGATTGGCTTCTTCCGCAGTGACCGGACTCTGGCGCACCAGGCGGCCAATCTCGTGATCGGCCATGTCGAAGAGATCATCCAGCTTCACGTCGGATTCGAGATCCATGAAGATGAAGCGATATTCGTCCGGCATCAGACCGGCCAGATCCTCGGCTGTCCGGACACCGTTCTGTCCCAGGCGCACCGACTTGTCGAGGGTGATCCCGGCAATGGCCAGCATCGAATCCTCGACACCGAGCTTCTTCCGCTCGACGTCCAGCTTCGCGTCACGCTCTTCGAGCCAGGCCTGGGCACGGGCCTGCAGCTCCTCACCGATTTCCTCGTCAAACCCTTCGATGACCGTCAGGTCTTCCATGGGCACGAAGGCCACTTCCTCGACCGTGGCAAACCCTTCCGTCACGAGCAGATGCGCAATCACATCTTCTACATCGAGCGCTTCGATGAACATCTCGCTGCGGGAGTTGAACTCGTCCTGACGGCGCTGGGATTCCTCTTCCTCGGTCAGGATGTCGATATCCCAGCCCGAGAGCATGGAGGCCAGACGCACGTTCTGGCCACGGCGGCCGATGGCCAGCGAGAGCTGTTCGTCGGGCACCACCACCTCGATCTTGTTGGCGTCCTCGTCGAGCACGACCTTGGAGACCTCGGCCGGGGCCAGCGCGTTCACCACGAAGGTCGCGGGATCGGGCGACCAGGGGATAATGTCGATCTTCTCGCCTTGCAGCTCGCCGACGACAGCCTGGACACGCGATCCGCGCATACCCACGCAGGCGCCGACCGGATCGATCGAGGTGTCCCTGGAAATCACGGCGATTTTCGCCCGGCTCCCCGGATCACGGGCCGCCGCGCGAATTTCGATGATGCCGTCATAGATTTCCGGCACCTCCTGCGCAAACAGCGACTGCATGAATTCCGGACGCGTACGGGTCAGGAAAATCTGCGGGCCGCGCTGCTCGCGCCGTACGTCATAGATGTACGCACGAATACGGTCGCCCGGACGCTGGTTCTCGCGGGGCAATGCTTCGTCGCGGCGCATAACGCCTTCGGCGCGGCCCAGATCGACGGTCACATTGCCATATTCGACCCGCTTGACCAGGCCGTTGACGACCTCGCCGGTGCGGTCCTTGTATTCCTCGTACTGGCGCTCGCGCTCGGCATCGCGTACGCGTTGCACGATAACCTGCTTGGCGGTCTGGGCTGCAATCCGGCCAAAATCGATAGGCGGCAACTCATCGACCAGAAACTCGCCGATTTCCGCATCGGGCTTTTCCGCCCGCGCCTGCTCGAGGGTGAGCTGCATATGCTCGTCCTCGACCTCCTCGACCACCTCGCGATAGCGGGCAAGCGAAATATGGCCGCCGTCGCGGTCGATCACCGCACGGATATCGTGTTCGGGGCCGTATTTGTTGCGCCCGGCCTTCTGAATGGCCTGTTCCATCGCAGTGATGACTTCTTCGCGCTCGATGCCCTTTTCGCGCGCGACAGCGTCGGCGACGGCGAGCATCTCGATACGGCTGGGACCACCAGACTCCATGTTCTCTATCCTTCGTTCATCCGGCCCTTCTGGACCGCTGCAATCAGTTCATCGGTCAGCATGAGCTTGGCCTTTGCCACGTCGGACACCGGCAAGACGATCTCTTCGTCCTCCGATTCCGGATCGGCCAGGCGCACCATGCCCTCATCCAGGCCCAGCAACCGCCCGCGAAAACGCCGGCGACCGTCCACGGCCTGTTTCAATTCGACCTTCGCCTCGAACCCGGCAAAGCTGTCGAAATCCTTCGCGCGCGTGAGCGGGCGGTCGATCCCGGGGGAGCCGACTTCCAGCTCATAGGCCTCGGGGATCGGATCGGCCACATCCAGCAGGGCCGATATCGTCCGGCTCGCCAGCGTGCAGTCATCAATCGCGATCTCTTCCCCGTCGATCCGGTCGAGCATGATCTGCAGCAGCGGCTTGTGGCCGCCGCCGAAATGCACCCGCACGAGTTCGTATCCGAGATCGGCCAGCGAGGGCTCGATGATGGACACCACCTGATCGGTGCGCGCGTTTTCGCTCACGAGGTTCAAGTCTTCTCTCAACTCCGGACGGGCGCCCGCAGGCAAACCGTCTCCAAAACGCAGGTAACAAAAAAGGCGGCTCCGGTTTTTACCCGAGCCACCCCTTACTGTCTGTCACCAGACTGTTGGGCCTTGTTGACGCGGAATATAGGGAAAAACGCAGAAAAGGCAAGCGGTTGTCATCCGCCCCGGACCTTTCCGCGTGGGATGCGGCGATACCGCAGAAAGGTCGATCCCGGCCCGCCGCTGCGGTTCTTGCTCTCGTAGCGCGTGCCCGGCCAGTCCCCGGGGCGGGTTTGCCAGTCTTCAGCGCGCTCGGCCATCCAGAGAAAATCCGGGTGCGCCTCCAAATGTCGCAGCATCCAGACCAGATAGCTCTGGTCGTCTGTGGCAACGCGCAGTTCGGCGTCATCGACCAGAACACGCGCGAGTTCATCGAGGATGACCGGATTGACGATCCGCCGGTTGTGGTGCCGCGCCTTCGGCCAGGGATCGGGAAACAGGATGAAGGCCCGGCCCAGGGACGCATCTTCCAGAGATGCGAGCAACGGTCGCACATCGTCGGGAAGGATGCGGATGTTGGAAAGACCCTCATCCTCGATGGTGCTGAGCAGCCGCGCGACCCCGTTGAGAAACGGCTCGGCACCCAGCATCCCGATATCGGGATGGGTGGCCGCCTGCCAGGCCAGATGCTCTCCGGCGCCGAAGCCGATCTCCAGCCAGACCTCTCTCGGATCGCCGAAAAACCAGACACGCGGATCGACCAGGCCGCCATCATCCGGCGCAGCAATCGCAACGCGCGGCAGAGCGGTCTCCAGCAACTGCTCGCGACCGGGGCGCAGCTTGCGTCCCCGGCGCCGGCCGTGAAAACGCGGATCCGTATCCGCTGGCTTGTTTGTCATCTATCGCGGCGGAACAGTCCCGCCGTCCCGTGACGTTGGGCGAACGGCCTAGAGCGCGTTGTGCAGGGCGTCAACGAGGTCGGTCTTTTCCCAGGAGAACCCGCCATCGGCATCAGGCTGACGCCCGAAATGGCCATAGGCCGCGGTCCGCGCATAGATCGGACGGTTCAAATGGAGATGCTCGCGAATGCCGCGCGGGCTCAGATCCATCGCGACCTGCAGCGCGTCGGCGAGCTTCTCTTCATCGACCTTGCCGGTGCCGTAGGTCTCCACATAGACCGAGAGCGGCTTCGACACACCGATCGCATAGGCCACCTGAATGGTGCAACGCTCGGCCAGTTCGGCCGCCACCACGTTCTTGGCCAGATAGCGCGAAGCATAAGCCGCCGAGCGGTCCACCTTCGTCGGGTCCTTGCCCGAGAACGCACCGCCGCCATGCGGGGCCGCACCGCCATAGGTATCAACGATGATCTTGCGGCCCGTAAGGCCTGCATCGCCATCGGGACCGCCGATCACGAAACGGCCGGTCGGGTTCACATAGAACTCGTCCTCCGGGCACATCCAGCCATCGGGGAGAATATTTTCGACATGGGGCCGCACGATGGCGCGCACGTCTTCCTGGTTCAGCTCCTCGGCGTGCTGGGTCGACACGACAACGGAGGTCGCACCGACCGGCTTGCCGTTTTCATAACGCAGGGTCACCTGGCTCTTCGAATCCGGACCCAGGCCCGGCTCGGCACCCGAATGACGCGCTTCAGCAAGAGAGCGCAGAATGGCGTGGGAATAATGGATCGGCGCCGGCATGAGCACATCGGTCTCGCGGCAGGCATAGCCGAACATCAGGCCCTGGTCGCCCGCGCCTTCATCCTTGTTGCCCGCGGCATCGACACCCTGGGCGATATCGGCCGACTGGGAATGGACGTGGCAATCCACGGCGGCGTTCTTCCAGTGAAACCCGTCCTGTTCGTAGCCGATGTCCTTCACCGCCGCGCGGGCAATTTCTTCCATCCGGGCGGCATCGATATCCGCCGGACCGCGCACTTCGCCCGCCATGACGATGCGGTTGGTCGTGGTCAGGGTTTCGACCGCCACGCGGCTCTCAGGGTCTCCGGTCAGGAACGCATCGACAACGGCATCGGAAATCCGATCGCAAACCTTGTCGGGATGTCCTTCGGACACGGACTCACTGGTGAAAAGATAATTTCCTTTGGACACGGGACTCTGCCCCCCTGCAATCGTTACGGATATCTGCGGTTTCTCGACCGCTTGTGATCGGGATCGACTTAATCTGGATGCCCGGCAAACACCATGACGCGAGCGGCCCGGTTTTGCAGGAATGACCCCCGTTGCGTCAAGCGGTATCCCGGCGGCGGCGCAGCATCATGGCCACAAAGACAAAGGCGAATCCGAGGTTCAACGGAATCAGATTGCCCCAGCGCGAAAACAGCGTCGGTTCGAGGGCTGCGGGCAGCTCTGCATCGACAATTCCCCTGACATTCGATCCCAGCCGGGCCTGAACCCGGCCATAGGGATCCACAACGGCTGAAATTCCGGTGTTGGCGGCACGCACCATGGGCATACCCTCTTCCACCGCCCGGGTAGTCGCGATCGCAAAATGCTGACGCGGTCCTGCAAAATTTCCAAACCAGGCATCGTTTGTCAGATTGAGCAGCCAGGTCGGGCGTTGTGATGTGGGCGTGTCAGGCACAACAGCAGCGGGGAAAATCGCCTCATAGCAGATCAGGGCACTGAAGGCGGGCAGACCATCAATCGCGAGGGTTTGCGGGCCGGGGCCCGGCGTGAAATCGCCCTGCCCGGGTACGACCTTGTCCACGGGCAGGATATCGCGGAAGGGAACGTATTCCCCGAAAGGCACCAGATGGGCCTTGTCGTAAACACTGAGCACATCTGCCTTGTCATCGATGACCAGCAACGCGTTGAACAACGCGCGCTGCCCGCCGACAAACGCGCTGCGGACACTGCCGGTCACCAGCGCGCCGCCGGGCGGCACCGCGCGCGCCGCCTCGGTCCGTGCCGTGACATCATTGGCCAGCAGAAACGGCACGGCCGTTTCCGGCCAGATCACATGGGTCGGCATCGCGCCGGCCGGGCTGCGGCTCAGGGCGATATAGGTATCCAGATGCCGGCGCCGCAATTCCGGGCGCCACTTGTCGCGCTGGGCGATATTGGCCTGGACGATACGCAATCGGACATCTTCGACCACGGCCCCGTCCGAACCAGCCAGACGCCATGCCCCGCCGACCCAGAGCAGGCCGGGCACGAGCAGGGCGACGGCAAAGGCCAACACCCCGCGCCGGACGGCTTCCATTTCGCGCGTGGCGAGCACCGCCGGCATGGCGGCCGCAAGGATCGTCACCGCCCCGAGGCCGAAAACCCCCAGCACCGCACTGGCCTGCAAGACCGGCAGGCCGGCGGCGTGCCCGGCCCAGATATAGCCGGTGAGATTCCACGGAAAACCTGTGAACAGGCTGCCGCGCAGCATTTCGAACAGGGTCCAGAGACCCGCCAGCGTCACAACCCGCGAAATGACCGCCGTGCCGAACCTGCCCCAGCTCTGCGCAGCACAGACCAGCGCGGTAAACACCGCCAGAAGCGCTGCCAGCCCGGGCCAGGCGAAGGGAGTCATCCAGGCCGTGCGGGCCGGATCGACCAGCATCGGCTCGACGATCCAGTACAGCGCGACAAAGTACTGTCCGAAGCCGAACCAGAAGCCGGTGAACAAGGCGCGCAGGAACGGGCGCGGGCCCGTATCGATACCTTCCAGAAGCCAGACCAGACCCGGGAGTGCGATCCAGAGCAGCGGCACGGCGTGGAAGGGTGGAAAGGCCAGAGCCGAAAGGCTGCCCAGGGCCAGCGCGGCGAGCAACCGCGACCAGCCGGTCAGCCCGCGCAGCCGGTCAGCGAAGGTGGCAATCACAGCGCACGGACTTTGCAGTCATGAGGATTCAGGCGGGCTTTCCGGTTCGCGCAAATCGCGGACCCGCAACCGCTTGATCCGGCGTGGATCGGCGTCCACGACCTCGAACTCGACACCCGAGGGGTGGGTCACGACCTCACTGCGGCGCGGCACCCGATCGATGATCGAGAAAACGATCCCGCCCAGGGTGTCGTATTCCTCGCGTTCTTCCACGGTCACAAAGGCCCCGATCTGCTCCTCAAGTTCCTCGATCTCGGCGCGGGCATCGGCCAGGATCGATCCGTCCGGATTGCGGCTCAGATTCGGGCCTTCCTCGTCATGCTCGTCCTCGATCTCCCCGACAATTTCCTCGACGAGATCCTCGATCGTGACCAGCCCGTCCACCCCACCGAACTCATCGACCACGATGGCCATATGGGTCCGCTGGGCACGCATCTCGAGCAGCAGGTCGAGCACCCGAATTGACGGTGCGGCAAACAGGATTTCACGCTTGAGTTCGTGGACCTGCTGATGCGGAGCCGCGCGCAGAGCGGCGAGAACATCCTTCATGTGGACGAAGCCGACAACTTCATCGAGTTGCTCGTGATAGACCGGGAGGCGCGAATGGGCGGCTTCCGACATCAGATCGGCGACGGCGCGCAGTTCCGCCGTTTCGTCGATGGCAATGATATCGACCCGCGGCACCATGACATCCTCGGCGGTCACATTGTGAAGCTTGAGGATATTGGCAATCAGCACGCTCTCATCGGCATTGATCGCCGCCGATTCGGGGCCCGGCTCCTCGATCAGAACCTCGATCGCCTCGCGCACGGAATTCTCGCCATTCCGGCTGCCGAACAGGCGCCGCCACCAGGGCTGCCCGGTTCCGGTCGCCGGCGTCTCGGTGCGCGGCAGGTTCGGGGTTTCGCTTCGGGGGAGGTCGGTCATGGTTTTCTACGCTGCCACACTGTCGGCGTAAGGGTCGGGTATCCCCAGACCCGCCAGAATTCGTCGCTCAAGGGATTCCATGATTTCCGCGTCTTCCGCCACATCGTGATCATAGGACAACAGATGCAGCGTACCATGGACAACAAGATGACAAAGATGGTCGGCCAGCGGCTTGGATTCCTCTTCGGCCTCGCGCAGGCAGGTTTCAAACGCAACCACCACATCGCCCAGCAGCGTCACCGGCACGCCAGAGGGTGCCTCTTCGTCCAGCGCGAAGGACAGCACATTGGTCGGCTTGTCCTGGCCGCGCCAGTCGCGGTTGAGGATCCGGATCTCCGCGTCATCGGTAAGGCGCACGCCGATCTCAACCGGATCGTGGCATCCGCCACCGGCGAGCGCAGCTACAATTGTCCGGCTCACCAGATCTTCAAGCTGGTCGAGATCGGGCCGGTGCCAGCGCGCATCGGCGATTTCCACGTCGATGGCAGCCGGAACATTCAACGGTCGTCATCCCGTGCCGAACCAGACTCGTCCTCGCCGCTCACGACCCGGCGCTTCTTGTCGCGCGCATTGTAGGCGGTGACGATCCGGGTCACCATGGCGTGCCGGACCACATCGTTTTCGCCGAAGCGCACGATCTCGACGCCGTTGACACTGTTGAGCACATCCAGTGCATCGCCCAGCCCGGAGCGGGTCCCGCTCGGGAGGTCGATCTGGCTCATATCTCCGGTGATCGCCATCCGCGAACCTTCACCCAGCCGCGTGAGAAACATCTTCATCTGCATGGCCGAGGTGTTCTGCGCTTCATCGAGAATGATGAAGGCGCGCGAAAGGGTCCGGCCCCGCATGAAGGCCAGCGGCGCGACCTCGATCTCGCCGCTTTCCAGACGGCTGGCCACCTGTTCGCCGGGCAACATGTCGTAGAGCGCGTCATAGAGCGGCCGCAGATAGGGGTCGATCTTGTCCTGCAGATCGCCGGGCAGGAAGCCCAGGCGCTCACCGGCTTCGACGGCCGGACGCGACAGGATCAGGCGGTCCACCTTGCCCTGGATCAGGTCCGAGACCGCCATGGCCACGGCCAGATAGGTTTTGCCCGTGCCGGCAGGTCCGAGCCCGAATGTGAGATCCGCGCGCGAGAGCGCCTCCAGATAACGGGCCTGGACGGGCGAGCGCGGATTGATCGTCCGCTTGCGGGTCCGGATCGCAATCTTGGCATCGTCCAGATCATCACTGGCGGCCATGCGGACGGCGGCCTGCACCTCTCCGGGGCCGACCTCCTCGCCCTTCTTCAGTCGGGAATAGAGGCTGCCGATCGCCCGGTCGGCGATGTCGCGCGAGGCTTCGGGTCCCTGGATTTCAAGCTGGTTGCCACGATAGCGCAGGGTCACATCGAGCAGCCGCTCGATCTGTACCAAATGCTCATCGTGATTGCCGAAAAGCGCAGTCAACAGCGCGTTGTCGTCGAACTGAACCTGCACCGGGTTTCCCGGTTTCACATCGGTCGATGTCAAGCGCTCAACCTCTCCCCGTGGCGCGGGTCGTCCTGCGGCCCGGTTTCTTTCAGCAAACGGCCTTCCAAACTATGCGGCTTGCATGACTCTATGAAGACACGCGCCATGTCGCCAACCACGTGTTCCGGCGCATCCACATGGACGGCCTGGTTCCACGGGCTCCGCCCGACCAGCTGGTCTTCGTGACGGCCCGCACGCTCGAACAGAACCTCGCAGATCGTCCCGCGGGAGGCGGCATTGAAGGCCGTCATCTGTTCCATCAGCAGGGCCTGCAGCAGTGCCAGACGTTCATCCTTGACCTCTTCAGGCACCTGACGCGGCATCCCGGCCGCCGGCGTGCCGGGACGCGAGCTGTACTTGAAGGAATAGGCCTGGGCGTATTCCACGGTGCGGATCAGGTCGAGCGTGGCTTCGAAATCCGCATCGGTCTCTCCGGGGAAACCGACGATGAAATCGCAACTGAAGGCCAGATCCGGCCGCGCAGCACGAAGCTTCTCGATGGTACGAAGATAGCTTTCCGCGTCATGCCCGCGATTCATCGCGTTCAGAATCTGGTCGCTGCCCGATTGCACCGGAAGGTGCAGATAGGGCATCAGGGCCTCGACCTCGCCATGGGCGGCGATCAGGTCGTCATCCACATCGCGGGGATGGCTGGTCGTGTAGCGAATGCGTACCAGGCCGTCGATCTCCGCCAGCCGGCGCACGAGGCTTCCCAGACCGGTTTCCCGGCCCGCCGCATCAAGACCGTGATAGGCGTTCACGTTCTGGCCCAGAAGCGTGAGTTCGCGCACGCCGCCACTCACGAGGGTCTCGGCCTCGGCCACGATCTGATCGACCGGGCGCGAGAATTCCGCGCCCCGCGTATAGGGCACCACACAGAAGGTGCAGAACTTGTCGCAGCCTTCCTGGATCGACAAGAAGGCCGACACACCGGTTTCGCGGCGCGTTTGTGGCAGGTGATCGAACTTGCTCTCGATCGGAAAATCGGTGTCGAGAACGCCCTGTCCCGGTGCTCCGGAAGCCGCCGCATCACTGGCGCGTGTCGCACGGGCCACCATCTCCGGCAGGCGGTGATAGGTCTGGGGACCCAGCACGATGTCCACATAGGGCGCGCGGCGCAGCATTTCTTCGCCCTCGGCCTGGGCCACGCAGCCCGCCACCGCAATCACGGTCTGGCGCCCTTCATCGCGACGGGTATCCTTGATTTTCCGCAAGCGCCCGAGTTCGGAATAAACCTTTTCGCTGGCCTTCTCGCGGATATGGCAGGTGTTGAGGATCACCATATCGGCGTCCTCGGGACTCTCACCCGGCTCATAGCCAAGCGGTGCCAGGACTTCCGCCATGCGCGCGGAGTCATAGACATTCATCTGGCAACCGTAGGTTTTGATGAGAAGTTTTTTGGCCAAGGGCCCTAAACCATCCGCTGCGCCGGACCTGCCCAAGCGCCTGAAACATCAGACAGATCGACAGCCAACACCTTGTTATTCATGAACAATCTCACCCCTAAGCCTTAGATGCGCGGGAGTCAACCCGACGCCGGGTGCGGACCTCACGCGGACTGGCAAAGCCGGTCTTGGCGCGCCGCAACCCCTTCATGTCCCGCAAACGCGGACGCAGCCGCCAGCGTATCCAGTCCCAGCGCCCGACGGTTCCCGCCATCGGCTGAATACGTCCCGACAGAGCATCGGAATGACCGCTTTCGATCTGGTCCCGGCAATACTCAGTCAGCTCCTTGCGCGAGGCAAACTGGTCGATGGTGACCGGCTCGTGGAACGACACCGTCACGGTGAGACGGCCCAGGCCGATCATATCCGCTGCATGGCTGACCAGGTCCATATCGCCATACCAGGCATAATAGGGGCGCAGATGCCGTCCGATCGGAACGCCGTCGACCCGTGAATAGGTCAGCGAGACCGGCTGCACGACAACGGGTTCATCCTTGATGCGGAACTCTGCAACGGAGAGCAGCGCGCTCTTGAAACGCATCACCCGATTGCCGTCATTGCTCGTGCCTTCGGGAAACAGGATCATGCTGTCCCCCGCTTCAAGCCGCTTGCCCAGCGCGGTGGCCTGCAAATGCGAGGTGCGCACCCGGCGATCGACAAAAACCGAGCGCTGCAATTTTGCCAGGAGGCCGAAAAACGGCCATTCGCCGACCTCCGACTTTGCCACGAACGAGCCAGGAATCAGGGCGCCGTACACGGCGATATCGAGATAGGAGGAATGGTTGGCCACAAACAGCGTCGGGCGGGCCTTCGAGCGGCGGCCAAACACCTCCAGACGAATGCCGAGCAGACGGCAGCAGACGCGGTGATACCAGAGCGGGATACGACGTGAGAGCGGCAGTCGCAGCAGCAGCGCCACCGCCTGGACGGGGATCATGAACAGCGTGAACACGGCGTAGAGCAGGCCCCGGGACACCGCGGTCAGCCGCGAGTGATAGACCGTCGGCTCGCTCACGAGCCCGCCTCGCCATGCTTGCGCGCCCACTCCTCCGGTGCGTCCCGGCCATAGTGGCGATAGTACTTCTCATTGACCTGATCGGTCTTCACCACGACACAGACATCGGTGGTGTTGAACTGGTGATCGACAACCGCGCCATTCCCGATATAGCCGCCCAGGCGCAGATAGCCTTTGAGGAGCGGCGGCAGCTCACGCAGGGCCTGCTTGCGGTCGATCTCATCGGCCGGAATGAAGTTTATGTCCACGTAGAGATCGGGCAATGCGGTCGGGCGCAACGCCTCGGGTGCACTGTGAAAATGGTGCAGATAGCTCAAGGGCAGCGCGAGATCTTCGGGGTCCACGCCGTGCAGGCTGGCGCAGCCGAACATCAGGGAGATGTCGTGATGGAACACGAACTGGGCAATCGCCCCCCAGAGCAACTGCATGGTGGGGCGGCCACGGTAATCGGCATCGACACAGCTGCGGCCCAGCTCAAGAAGCTCACCCGGATAGTCGAGCAGCGGCGAGATATCGTACTCGCCCGAGGTATAGAATCGTCCATGTGTCCGCGCGGCCGGGCCGCGCAGCAACCGATAGGTGGCAATGATCGCTTCGGCGCCGGTGCCGCGCTCGTTGTCGAACACCAGCAGGTGCTCGCACACATCGTCGAAGGGATCGATATCGCGCTTAACAGCCGCCATCTCGGCGTCCGGAACCGCTTTCATTTCGTCATAGAACACCCGGTATCGGAGGCTCTGCGCAGCCGTTATGTCATCCGCATCCCGCGCGAGCCGCACACCTAGACTGCCCGTCCCGAGCGCCGCAAGCGCATCGTCGAGCGCCGGGTGGCGATGGGGCATCGTGTCGCTATCTGCCATATCGGTCATTCAGAAAGACGTCGCACAGCAATCTGCGAAGCTAGTCGGCGCCGTCGTCATCGGACGAATCCAGGGCCTTGCCGAAGAGCTCAAGGCGATGATCCACAAGCTCGTAGCCGAGCTCGTTGGCAATGCGCTCTTTCATGGCCTCGATTTCTTCGTTGAAGAATTCGATCACCTTTCCGGTCTTCACATCGATGAGATGATCGTGGTGATCGTCCTGCACTTCCTCGTAGCGGGCACGCCCGTCTCCGAAGTCATGCTTCTCGAGAATATTGGCCTCTTCAAACAGGCGTACCGTGCGGTACACGGTCGCGATCGAAATACGCGGGTCCAGTGCCGTCGCACGGCGATAGACCTGATCCACGTCGGGATGGTCTTCCGCCTCGGACAAGACACGCGCAATGGTGCGGCGCTGACCGGTCAGCTTCAGACCGTGGTCAACGCACAACTGTTCGATACGTGAGGGCCCGTCAGTACTCAAACCTGTCTCCCCGTGATGACACCGGATGGCGTCATCCTGTTTTCCGGACACACTACAATATAGGATAATTCCCGAATCGGGGCGACCACCCAGACAACACGGTGTGCCCGGGCCTTGGTCGAGGCTATTTTCCGCGCTTGCCCAGACCGATCTTCTTCGCCAGCTGACTGCGCTTCTTGGCATAGTTCGGGGCAACCATCGGATAATTGGCCGGCAGACCCCAGCGCTCACGATACTGCTCGGGCGTCAGGTCGTAGGACGTCTTGAGGTGACGCTTGAGCATTTTCAGCTTTTTGCCGTCTTCCAGGCAAATGATGTGGTCGGGCGTAACCGACTTCTTGACCGGCACCGCCGGGGAGGGGCGCGGCTGCCCGGTCTCAACGCTGCTGGTATCGCTGAGGCTGGCATGGACCTGCGCAATCAGAGCCGGCAACTCGGACGCCTGAACCTTGTTGTTGGCGACATGGGCCGCCACGATGTCAGCCGTCAACTTCAACAAATCTGATGAACTCACCTGATCACTCATGTGAAATCTTCCTTTTCACGAAGAAACAAAAACACTATTTGCCGACTATTTAGTCATAAAACTGAAATTGTCTAGTTGGATTAGTACCGCTGATTACACTAACCGGTGCTCACATGCGTAAATCAGGGCATCCTGAGCCTCCGCGCCGGAACCGTAGTAACCCGGACGCCGGCCAACCGGCACAAACCGCATACTCTGATACAGTTCGATCGCAGCCCGGTTGCCCACGGCCACCTCCAATACGATGCGCGTCTGCGCGGGCAGAGCGTCCGCGAAGGCGGCCAGCAACTGCCGCGCCACCCCGCACCGGCGACTGTCCGGGCGGACACAGATCGTCAGAAGCTCGGCATCACCGCCGGTCTCGCGCCCCAGCAGAAAGCCGGTCGGTTCTTCGCCCGGACCGACAGCCACAAAACCCATATGTCCCGGCGCCTTCAACAGGCTGCGCAACGCGCCTTCCGGCCAGGGCGTTTCGGGCAGGGGCTCAAAACAGAGGGCGTGCAGCTGCGCGAGTACGGCCGCCATTTCACCATGCGCAGGTACCACGCGGATGGCTGACATCACCGCAGCCGCTGCCGGTCTGCACCCGGCGGCGATACATCGGGCGAGCGCAAATACAACGGTGAGGGCGGCGTGTGGGTGGCCTCTGAAAAACGGCGCGCACCGAGCATCGCAAGCTCCGCAGAATCGACATGCTGCTGGACCAGCCCCGCCCAGGCGTCGTCGGACGCGGCTCCGGTTTCGGCAAACCGCGTCGCCGCATCGCCCGCCAGAACCAACCCCGGCCCCCGCAGGGCCAGTCGTTCCGCAACGGCATCCGCAGTCACGACCGACGGAGCATCGAGGGATGTGCCGTCCGCCGCGAAGGTCTGAAGATAGAAGTCGGCCCGGCGGGTTTCGAGGATCACGGCGCAGTCCCGACCGGGATGGGCGCGGCAAACCTGTTGCTGGTGTAACTGCAGATTGTCCACACCCAGCACCGGCAACCCCGTGGCCAGAGCCAACCCGCGGGCAGCCGCAAGGGCGATGCGCAATCCGGTATAGCCCCCCGGCCCGGTGCCGACACAGATCAGGTCGAGGGCCTCGTATCCGCAGTCTGCCGTGACCGCCTCGATCATCGGCATCAGCACTTCACCGTGGCCCCGGTCCATTTCCTCCCATCGGCGCGCCACAAGCGCCCCGTTGCGCAAGAGCGCAGCGGAACACGCACCGCCCGCCGAATCAAAGGCGAGCACGGTGGGACTGGGTTCAGCTGCCATCGGGAAGGGCCGTCATGGCGGTTGGGGTTCCGGTTCGTTTCAGCGACTCAAAGCGAGGCTCTAGCATCGCCGACGTCAAACCGCAAAAGCATGACACACCGAAACCTCGCCCGAAGGACCCCGATATGACCTATGTCGAGATCGCGCCCGACGCCTACGATGTCGAGATCGCCCTCGCCTATGGCACCGCCGAAAACTTCACGGGCGCGCCGGTTTATCAGAACGCGCATTGCTATCTGCACGAAGCCGCCGCCGAGAAGCTTGCAACCGCCGTCGAGATCGCCGGGCGGCTGGGATACCGGTTCCTGCTGCTCGATGCCTTGCGGCCCAGTGAGGCGCAATGGGCGTTGTGGAATCACACACCCGACCCCGAATTTCTGGCCGATCCCCGCCGGGGTTCGCCCCACAGCCGCGGTGTCGCCATAGACCTGACCCTTCTCGACGACACGGGAACGCCGCTTGAGATGGGCACCGCCTTCGATGCGTTCACACCGCGCTCTTTTCATGGTGACGGTGAAGTGTCTCTCGAGGCACAGCGCAACCGCCTGCTGCTTCTGGGAATCATGTCCACGGCCGGCTGGGACTTCTATTCCAAGGAGTGGTGGCACTACCAGTTGTTCGAGCCCCGGTCATACCCCCTGGTCGTCGACCGGGAGCTTCCCAGTCCGATGATGTCCTGAGCACACAAATCACCGGACTTGCGGCGCAAATCGTGCCGAAGGTAAAGTTCCCGTAATAATCCAAGCCGTTTGTTGGCAGGACTTGTCTCGAGGGACACGTTTGCAACAGACCGCAGCGACGCGAACCGGTATGGCCAGAAAAATCTTCAGAACTCTCCGCACAGTCGGTGCCACGATGCTCGCGCTGGCGATCTGGGTCAGCACGCCAAACCCGGCAGCGGCAGCCGATTCCGCCGTGATTCTCATATATCACCGGTTCGGCGAAACCAGCTTTCCCTCGACCAACATCCGCCTCGATCAGCTTGAGGCGCATATCGCCGAATTGACCTCCGGGCCCTATACGGTCCTGCCGGTTCCCGAAATCGTCAGCGCCATCCGCGAGGGGCGGCCCCTGCCCGACCGCACCGTCGGGATTACCATCGATGACGGATACAAATCGATCTACACGGAGGCCTTTCCACGGTTTCAGGCTGCCGGCCTGCCGTTCACGGTCTTTGTTTCAACCGACCCGATCGACCGCCGCTTTGCCGGCTTCGTCACTTGGGATGAAATCCGCGAGATGCGCGATGCCGGTGTCACCATCGGGGCCCATACCGCGACCCATCTTCACATGCCCGCCAACAGCATGGCCCGCAATCGCGAGGACATGTTGAACGCCAATGCCCGCCTGCAAAAAGAGCTGGGCAACGTCCCGACGCTCTTCGCCTATCCCTTCGGGGAAGCCAGTACAGAAGTACAGGGCCTGGTCCGCGAATTGGGGCATGGGGCAGCGTTCGGTCAGCATTCCGGTCCCCTGGATGCCTCTTCCGATCCGTTCTACATGCCGCGTTTCGCACTCAACGAAGCCTTCGGGGATATGGACCGGTTCAAGCTGGTGACCAACACCCTGCCGATTCCCCACAGCGATGTGACCCCCAGCAACCCGACGCTGGACGTGAATCCGCCCCGCTTCGGCTTTACCCGAACCGACATGTCGGTCTCCCTGAACGGACTGGCCTGCTATGCCGCCGATCAGGGGAAGGTCAAGGTCGATCAGCTGGGACCGCGCGTGGAGGTCCGGATGACCGGACCATTCCCGGCAGGGCGCGCGCGCATCAACTGCACCGGGCTCGATCAGAACAACCGGTGGCGCTGGTTCGGAACGCTCTACTACGTTCCCCGCTCATAGAGCGTCAGATCAGAAGATACAGCGTCAGGCTTCAGCGCGCGGCAAGCTGTGTCGGATCAACCGGATCGAAGGGTTCGGTTGAAAGCCGTGCCGATTCGAACTGATAGAGCCGGTTGCTCTTGATCAGCTTGGCCAGGGTCGCAACATAGGCCTCGCGGCGCTCGGAATAATTGATCAGCGTTTCCGCCAGACGAATCCCGTCGAGTTCCGTCTCGCGCGCACGCATGCTCGCCCGCTCGGCCCGGTAGTCGTCATAGGCATTGTGCCGGTTCAGGTTCAGCGCATAGCTGCGCACGCTGTCGAGCAATGTCTCGAAGGCGCGCACCTCGAACTTCGCGCCCTCGGCGCGCTTTTCGGGAACAAACCCGGCACCCTGGATCCAGACGCGCTGGCCGTAAAGTGCATTGCCCAAACGCGCAAACCGCGACCGACCCCAGCCGCTTTCCTCGATCGCCTGCGCGAGGGCCAGGCTGGGGGAAATCGCATCGACACGACGCAAAAGGGTCGAGAAGTCATTCGGCGCGGCGCGATACTTGTCGGCAAGCCGGTCCAGCCAGCGCTGGGCATCGGCCGGAAGGTCGCGTCCGGACGAAATCTGTTCTTCTACAGCAATCAGGCGGCGCCGTTCGGCCCGGATCTCTTCATTGGTTTTCAGAATCAGCGGAAGCAAGGTGCGAATAAACGTCTGCTTGCGATGCTCGACGAGCATGGTCTGGTTGAAGTCATCGGGCAAATCTTCCACGAAGAAACGCGGCACCCGTGCATCACTGCGCCGGATCGGCTTCAGATCGTAGGACGCGGCCTGCAGCGTGTCGCGCAGCGCGGACACGGACGAAACATCAAGCATGGAATCCTGCAGCTGGTCGGCCCGAATGACATCGGCCTCGGGCGCAAGCTGCGGCAAGGCCACCCAGTCACGTTCGAACCGTTCTGCACCGCCGTCGACGGGATAGGCAATCGCGGCCCCGTACAGGGCGGCGACGCTTAAACCAACGAGTGCAAGTGCTGCACGCTTATAATCGCGAAAAATGGAAATAATGCCCCACATTCGACACGCTCCCCCGCTTGTGCCGCGGGCCAGTGGCGTATCAGCTTTTAGTTTTGTTCAAAGTGTTCGGCAAGCGGCCTTTTTCGACCTGCTCCCGAAACAGTTTCGTTCCGTTTGAACCCTCGGCTCAGGCGACCGCCTGAACCTCATCCACCTCCGGGATGTAATGTCGCAGCAAATTCTCGATCCCCATCTTCAACGTCGCTGTCGAACTGGGGCAGCCAGCGCAGGCGCCCTGCATGGTCAGAAACACCACGCCGTCTTCAAATCCGTGAAACACAATGTCGCCGCCATCCATCGCCACGGCCGGGCGCACCCGCGTGTCGAGCAGCTCGACGATCTGAGACACGACTTCGTCATTCTCTCCGTCGCCCGCGGCATGGGCCGGGCCGGCGGCCTTGCTCATCACCGGATCGCCGGAGGTGAAATGTTCCATGATTGCGCCCAGGACGGCGGGCTTGAGCACCTGCCAGTCTGCGTCGGGCGCCTTGGTGACGGTGACAAAATCACCGCCCAGAAAAACCGCCGTAACCTCGGGCACGCCGAACAGACGCTGGGCCAGAGGCGAATCCTGCGCCGCATCGCGATTTGGGAAGTCGGCAGTCCCCGCTTCCATCACGGCGCGTCCCGGCAAAAACTTCAACGTCACCGGATTGGGGGTCTCTTCGGTCTGAATGAACACGCCGAACCTCACTTGCTTTCAATATTGTGATGCAGCCTGCTCATCGGTGCGTGCGGCTGTGTGTACCGTCATGCTGAACGCCGTTAACCTTTGAGCCTGCGAATTGTTAACTTCTTCGCGGCCCGGAGAACTTCTTTGAGGGAACTTGGGCAGAATTCAGCAGAAATCAAGTTCAAATGTAGGGGAGTTTGGTTAACGAAATTGCGGGAATGGTTAATCAGACTCACGCTGAATCTGGCTTCCGAGGCACGAAAAACCTATGTTTCTGCGCCATAGCCAGTGGCCGGTCGCCCAAAAGACAACCAGGATGTCCTGTGGATAGCGAAACTCTCATGCCCGAAGGTCACATAGCGGCACACGAAGCTGACCGTTTGCCCGCCCCGGATTACGCCTGCCCGGTCTATGACTGGACCGAAAATTTTGCGCGCTACACGGATTCGATCTTGCACCTGCTTGAGCAAATCGGGACACGCTTCCGGGATTGCGGCCTGCCACTGACCCGCCTGAATATGATCCTGCGGACCCTGCATCCCCAGATTGCGGTGACCGGATACACGTGGAATAGCGATACCGGCACGCTGGACGAGTTCACGGGAGACCATGAATCCCAATCGGGCGAATCCTATCAGCGCAGTCCCGTCCGCCGGATTTTCGAGGGTCTCCGGGCTTCCGCCGCCGCCTGCTGGACCCGGACACGCCACGGGATTTCCCGATTCTGGACGATCTCGACGCCGCCGGGATCACAGACTATCTGATCCTGCCGGTGCCGTTTTCCGACGGGCGGTCCTATTCGTGCTCCTGGGCGACCGACGCCCCGGACGGATTCAGTGATGAACAGATCCTCCGCATCACCCAGTTGATGCCCGCCTTCTCGCTGGTGCTCAAAATTCTGGCCTCACGCACAATCGCGCGGAACCTAATGGACACCTATCTGGGACACAGCGCCGGCGTACGGGTGCTCGACGGCGAAATATATCGCGGCCGGAACGAAACCATCGAGGCCGTCATCTGGATTTCCGATCTGAGCGGCTTCACCCGGATGTCCGATGAGCTCGACCCGCCGGAAATACTGGGAATTCTGAACGATCACTTCGAGCGCGTCGTGGGGGCCATCGATGTGCCGCTGCGCGAACTCGGCGCCCATTCCCTCAAAGGTGTTGCCCTGCCGCAGAAGGCCTTCGCGCCGGTCGACTAGCCGGCTGTTTCAGAAAGCCCGTTACTTCAGAAAACCGACAATCTCGTGGACTTCACGGATCACCGGCTCGGCCAGCGCGGCGGCGCGCTCGCCGCCATCGGAAAGGATCGAATCCACGTGACCGGGATCGGCCATCAGACGCTGCATCTCGGCACCGATCGGGCCCAGCTTCGCAACCGACAGGTCCACCAGATCACCCTTGAAGGCGCTGAACTGCTGGCCCGCAAACTGCTCCAGCGTGGCGGGCATGGTCTGCCCGGACAGCGCGGCATAAATCGACAGTAGATTGAAGGCTTCCGGTCGTTCGGCCACAGCCTCGCGGCTGAGATGCTCACCGTCTTCGCCGAGCGCCTCAAGACCCGGCAGCTCACCGGGATCGGTCTTGGCCTTGCGGATCTTGTTGGCAATGTCGTCGGCGCCGTCGGTCAGGTTGATCCGCGAATACTCCGACGGATCGGATTTCGACATCTTCTTGGTGCCGTCCCGCAGGCTCATCACGCGGGTCGCCTCACCGAAGATCAGCGGCTCGACCACCGGGAAACATTCGGTGTCAAAGTCATTGTTGAACTTGATCGCGATGTCGCGGGTCAGCTCAAGATGCTGCTTCTGGTCCTCGCCGACCGGCACATGGGTCGCCTTGTAGGCCAGAATGTCGGCCGCCATTAGGTTCGGATAGACATAGAGCCCCACACTCGCATTCTCGCGGTGCTTGCCGGCCTTCTCCTTGAACTGGGTCATCCGCGAGAGCCAACCGACCCGGGCCACGCAATTGAAGATCCAGGCGAGTTCCGCATGGGCCGAGACCCGGCTCTGATTGAAGATGATCGAAGTCTCCGGATCGATGCCCGAGGCGAGAAACGCCGAGGCCACCTCGCGGGTGTGCGGACCGAGGCGGGCCGGATCCTGCCAGACGGTGATCGCATGCATATCCACGACACAGTAGATACACTCATGGTCGTCCTGCAGGCCGACAAAGTTGCGGATTGCGCCGAGATAGTTGCCGAGATGAAGATCACCGGTGGGCTGCACGCCCGAAAAAATGCGGCTCATGGAAGTTTACTCCTTGGGGTGTGGACCCCCGCGGGTGTGAAATCTGGCGCGGGTTATGACGTTGCCCGCGCAACAGGTCAAGGCTCGGCCCCGCCGCCCGCCTAAAGCTCGTCACTGCGGGCCGGGCGGCGCAGCATATCCTTCATTTCGCCCAGAGAGGTGGCGCGCAGGAGTTGCGCGAGAACTCCGTAGATCGCGATGCCACCGGCGACCAGCACAAAGAGCGCGCCGATCCCCGCCGGATCGCTGCGCATCAGCCAACCGCCCAGCAATCTCTCCCCCAGCCAGAGCCCGCCGGCCATCAGGGCCGACGCCGCCAGGATGCAGATCAGTCGCTGTAACAGGCGCCGGTCCGGCTCCAGCAATCCGCGCCGGTAAAGCAGCACGGCGAGCAGCACGGCGTTGAACCAGGATGAAATCGCCGTGGCGAGCGCAATTCCCACATGGGCCAGCACCGGCATCAGCGCGAGCGCCACGCCGACATTCAGGATCAGCGCAGCGGCAGCAATCTTCACCGGCGTGGCGGTGTCTTCGCGGGCAAAGAACCCCGGTGCCAGGGCCTTGATCAGCACATAGGCCGGCAGTCCGAGCGCAAAGGCACCCAGGGCCTGTGCGGTGGCGGCGGCATCCGCGGCGTCGAAGGCGCCGCGCTGGAACAGGACGGTGATCACCGGCGCGGCGATCACCAGCAGCGCCGCCGCCGCGGGTACCGTGAGGAGCATGGCAAACTCGATCGCCCGGTTCTGACTGTCGCGGGCCTGTACGGTGTCTCCGGCCCTCAGCTGGCGGGCAAGCAGCGGCAGCAGGGCCACCCCGACCGCAGCGCCGACAACGCCGAGCGGCAACTGGTTCACCCGGTCGGCGAAATAGAGAAACGACACCGACCCCTCGGGCAGTTCGGAGGCCAGGCGCACCCCGATCAGAACATTGATCTGATAGACGCCGGCGCCCAGGATACCCGGCCCCATCAGCACAAACAGGCGGCGCACCCGGGGCCCCATGACAAGCCGGGGAACACGGGGCAGCAGCCCGGCCCGTGCACAGGCAAGGGCCAGCCAGATGAACTGTCCGATGCCAGCAATCAGAACGCCCCAGCTCAGCCCGCGCCCCGGATCGGGCACCCAGCCCAGCGCCACCCCCACCAGCACCGAGATCAGCACCACATTCAGCAGGATGGGTGCGGCGGCAGCCGCCATAAACCGTTCGAGCGTGTTGAGAATGCCCGCCAGCATCGCGGCCAGAGAGACAAACAGCAGATAGGGAAATGTCAGGCGTGCGAAATCCACCGCCAGGGCGAACTTTTCCGGATCTTCGGCAAACCCTCCCGCGACGACCAGCATGACCTCGGCCATGAATATCTCGACCAGAAAGGTCAGCCCCAGAAGCAGCACCAGCATCACGCCGAACACACGCTCGGCGAATTCACGCGCGGCCGCGCGCCCGTTTTCGGTCAGCTCTCCGGCAAACAGCGGCACGAAGGCGGCGTTGAACGCCCCTTCGGCAAACAGACGGCGAAAGATATTGGGAAACTGAAGCGCCACAAAAAAGGCGTCGCTGATCTGTCCCGCGCCAAGAAAACCGGCGATGAACATATCGCGCACGAAGCCCAACACGCGGCTGCCCATGGTCCAGCCGCCGACCGTGGCGATTGCGCGAACGAGCGACATAATCCGCTCTTAGCCGGAAATCGGGGCGAAGGAAAGGCGGGGCGGGAGGATGGGAAACATCAGGCTTCCGAATGGGCCTCGTCCGGGTCGATCCGGGGATCGAGAATGGCTGTCGTCGGCGTCGGGATGACCGGCTCGAAACGAGACCGCTCCTCCTCGGTTGCGGCGTCACTGTCGCGAATCCGCATCAGGGCGAAAAATAGGAAAAGGACCATGACCCCGCCCATGAACAGAAACACACTGGAGGCGCCGAACCAGTCCATCGTCAATGCGCCGAGCAGCGGGCCGATGGCCGCCCCGATGCCGAGGATCAGCAGCAGCGTCGCCACCGCCTGAACCCGGTCCATATCCTCCAGCCGGTCATTGGTGTGGGCGGCGCAGAGCGGATAGAAAACCAGGTTCATCCCGCCGAAGACGAAGGCCAGGGCAAAGAGCAGGTTGAGGTCGCGCCCCTCCACCACATAGAGCGCCCCACAGCTGGCCACCATGATGGCCGTGACCAGCACGATAACCTTGCGGCGATCGATGCGGTCCGACAACCAGCCGGTCGGCCATTGAAAGGCGACACCGCCCAGCACGATTAGCGACATGAGCGTGGCCACCGCCGCCGTGGACAAGCCGAACCGAACCCCGGCAAGCGGCACGAGGCCCCACATGGCGCCATTGGCCAGCCCGGTGACGAAGGCCCCCATCGTGCCGAGGGGGGAGATCAGATAGAGCTCGCCAAACCCCATACGGTCCGACGGAACGGGTTCGGGAGCCGAGCTCGAGGTCAGGGCCACCGGCAGGGCGGCCAGCGAGACCAGCACCGAGGCCACCACAAAGAGTTCGAACCCGGCAGGATCGGAGATGTTGAGCAATTGCTGGGAAGCAGCAATCGCCCCGAGATTGACGATCATGTAAACCGCCATCAGCGAGCCGCGCTGCGCATTCGGGATCCGGTCGTTGAGCCAGCTTTCGATCTCCATGTAAAGACCGGCGAAACACGCACCGGTCAGCGCGCGCAAGGCAATCCATGACCACGGATCGACAAACACGGCGTGCACGATGGCGGCCGCCGAGGCCAGTGAGGCAAAAGCCGCGAAGGTCCGGATATGGCCGACCCGCTCGATGATCGCCGCGCCGAACAGGCAGGCGAGCGCAAAACCGAGATAGTAGCCCGACATGACCAGCCCGATCTCCACCGCGGAGAAAGACTCGATGGCGCCCCGCACACCCAGCAGCGTGCTCTGCAGCCCGTTGCCAGCATCAGGAAAGCCACACCCAGCAACAGGGCCGCGACAGCAGGAAGCGCAGACAGCATCAGCCCGTCACAATCACCGTCCGGAACCCGCTATTCCGCAGCCGCGCGCGCGGGCGCGCTCTGGTCGTCTTCGTGGATCGCCTCGAGCAGGGTTTTTCGTATCCCGGCGAGCTTGGCCTCGTGGGTGATCTTCATGCCGAATCCGTCCTTGACATAGAACACGTCCACGGCCCGCTCCCCGAAGGTCGAAATCTTGGCCGAGGAAATCTGCAGCGACAGGCTGAACAGCGCGCCGGTCACCAGATAGAGAAATCCGGGCCGGTCGCGGCCATTGATCTCGATCACCGTGTGGGTCGCGCTGGCCTGATTGTCGATGATCACCCGGGGTGGTACCTTGAAGACCTTGACCCGCGCAGGCACGAAGGTGCGCTGGGCCTGAGGCTCGGACCGCTTCATCTTGCCGGCCAGCGCCCGTTCGATCTGCACGGTGAGTTTCGACAGGGCGCCCGACGCCGACAGGGCCGTGTCTTCATTGTCCTGCAGCCAGAACGTCTCCAGCGCCATGCCCTGGGGCGTGGTGAAGGCCTTCGCATCGACGATGTTACCATCCACGGCAGAGATCGCCCCGGCCACCCGCGAGAACAGCCCGGGATGGTCCTGGGTGTAGATCGTCAGCTCGGTGACATCGATGCTGTTGTGCACCCGGGTGCGGATCGAGAGCGGCTGACCTTCCTGTTCGGCCTCGCGCATCATTCGCGCGTGATGGACAAGCGTGTCGGTGTCAAAGGTCAGCCAATAACCGGCATATCCGCGTTCCAGATGGGCGGCGATATCCTCTTCGGACCAGTCGGCGAGGGCTTCGCAGAGCCGGGCCCTTGCCGCCGCAACCCGGTCGGCGCGGGCTTCGGTCAGCTGGCCGCCGGACATCACATCCCCGGCCGCGTGATAGAGCTCACGCAGCAACTGGGCCTTCCAGTTGTTCCAGACATTCGGGCCGGTCGCGCGCATATCCACCACCGTGAGGCAGAGCAGCAGGCGCAGCCGCTCGGGCGACTGCACCGTGGTCACGAAATCATCGATGGTCTTGGGATCGTTGAGATCGCGTTTCTGGGCCACATCACTCATCAGCAGATGCTCGGCCACCAGCCATTCGACGGTCTCGCATTCCTCTGGCTCCAGACCCAGGCGCGGGCACACCCGCTTGGCGACCCGGGCGCCGAGCACCGAATGGTCGCCGCCGCGGCCCTTGGCGATATCGTGGAACAGGACGGCCATATAAAGCGCCCGGCGCGACGAAATCTTGTGGATCACCTCGCTGGAGACCGGGTGTTCCTTTTTCAGCTCCCCGCGCTCGATCTTGGCGAGCAGCCCGATCGCCTGGATCGTGTGCTCGTCAACAGTATAGACGTGATACATGTCGTGCTGGGTTTGCCCGACGACACGGCCGAAATCGCGCAGGAATTTGCCGAACACGCCGGCCTCGTTCATGCGGGTCAGCACCACTTCCGGGGAATCGATCGAGGTCGCCATCTCGACAAACATGTGGTTGGCCTCGGGATCAGCCCGCAGCGCCTTATCGACACGTTTGAGGTTCTGGGTCACCAGCCGCAGGGCATGGGGGTGAATATCCAGGCCTTCATTGTGGGCGACATAGAAGAGACGGATCAGCGCGACAGGATCCTTTTCAAACTGATCTTCCTCGGACACCGTCAGACGATCACGGTCCACGGCAAAACCCATCAGATCGCGCGGCCGGCGGAACCGCGGCAGCCGGATCATCGGCTTGCTCATGTTTTCCGCCTCGATCGCGGCACAGAAGATACGCGTCAGATCACCGACATCCTTGGCCACAATGTAATAGTGTTTCATGAAGCGTTCCACACCCGAGGCGCCGGCGCGATCGGCATAGCCCATACGTTCGGCGATTAGGGTCTGGACGTCGAAGGTCAGGCGCTCCTCGGCCCGCCCGGAGATGTAGTGCAGGTGGAAGCGCACGCTCCAAAGGAAATTCTGATCCTTGGCAAAGTTCCGCGCCTCGGCCCGGGTCAGGACATCGCGATCCACCAGATCGGCCACGCTGTCGACTTCATAAGCAAACTTCGCGATCCAGTAGAGGGTCTGCAAATCCCGCAGCCCGCCCTTGCCGTCCTTGATATTGGGTTCGACATAGTAACGGCTGTCGCCGGTTTTCTCGTGGCGCTCATCCCGTTCGGCGAGTTTGCCGGTCACGAAATCCATTGCCGCGCCGGAAATCACCTGATCACGAAAGGTCTTGCGCAGCTCGAGAAAAAGCGTCTGCTCGCCCCACAGAAAACGCGCCTCGAGCAGCGCGGTGCGGATCGTCAGATCCTGCTTGGCCAACCGGATACAATCTTCGATGGAGCGGGTCGAATGGCCGACCTTCAGCCCCATGTCCCAGAGCATATAGAGCATGTACTCGACGACCTGCTCACCGCGGGCGGTCTGTTTCCACGGAAACAGAAACAGCAGATCGATATCCGAATAGGGCGCCAGTTCGCCGCGTCCGTATCCGCCCACGGCAACCACGGCCAGCTTGTCGGCAGCTGTCGGATTGGCCGAGGGATAGGCGCGGGTTGCGGCATCATGAACAACGCGGATCACCTGATCGAACAGGAAGGACAATTCGCCCTTGGCCTTGTTGCCATCGATCTCATTGGCCTCGAACCGGGTCTGGACTTGGGTCCGCCCCTTCTCGATCGCCGCCTTGAGATGTTCGAGCACCACGGCGCGGCGCGCCGAATCGGAGCCGGCATCCGCGCAGGCCGCCTCGATCTCACTCTCGAGTTGCGCGCGGTCGATCAAGTCGCGATTGCGTTTCCGGGTTGCCATAGCGAAACGGTTTTATATCCTTCGGGCCCGAATGAACACGGGCCAAACGTCTATTATGCCACCCCGTCCTTGGCCGGCGAGGATGCCGGGGCCGGGGCCGTCGGCGAAGCTGTTTTGTCGGCCTCGCTTTCCGGGCGCGCCTCAAGCGCGGCACGCAGGCGGTGGCGGCGGGACCAGGCAAACACATAGGCCACCAGTCCGACCACGGCACCGATCAGAACCGGCCAGGTCAGTCCGACCGCGTCACCGATCCGGCCGATCACCAGCGCGCCGAGCGCCGGTCCCGCCCGGAAGATCATGCCGAACAGGCCCAGCACACGACCACGCATTTCATCGGGCACGGCAAACTGTACCACCTGCTGGGTCGCAATACCCCCCGCCGTCATCGAGAACCCCAGGACCGCGAGGCAAAGCAGCGCGAAGGGAAACCACCCGACCGCCACGACCAGCAAGGCTGCCGCCCCGCCGGTCAGGCCCGCGAGCAGCGCGATATCGGTAATGTTACCGCTGTTGCCCCGCCGCAGCATCCAGATCGCACCGACCATCGCCCCGATACCCACCGAGGACGCCATCAGCGAATATCCCGTCACCTCTTTCAGGAACACCGCGCCGGCCAGTGCGGGCATCAACTCGGTGACCGGCCGGATCATCACGCCGACGATCATCAGCAACAGCAGCATCGGACCGATACCCGGATGGGCCGCGCCATAGCGGATGCCTGCCAGCGCATCCTCGAGGAACGAACCCGGTACATCCTTGCGCTGGGGCGGGGGCGGCGATTCGATACTGGCAAGCGCCCAAACCATGATCGAAGTCGCAAACACGTTGAAGGCGAAGGCGAGCTCCGCCCCGCCGAATTTCAGCAGGCCGCCCGCCAGCGCCGGCCCGATGAACTGGGCCGCGTTGAAGGTGGAGGAGTTCAGGGCAATCGCGGTGGGCATTTCCGAGCGCGGCACCAGATTGGGCATCAACGCCAGGCGCACCGGCTGCCAGAAGGAGAAGGTGACGCCACGCGCCAGCGCAAAGGCCAGAAGGAACCAGATATTGATCAGGCCCAGATAGGTCAGAACGGTCAGTGCGACGGTGATCAGGCAGAGAATGGACTGGGTCACGAGGCTGATCGTCTTGCGGTCCAGCCGGTCGGCCATCACACCCCCGACCGGGCCGAAGATAAGCACCGGCAGCGCATCGGCCGCCACCAGCGCACCGACCCAGAAGGCGGATGCCGTCAGTTCCCAGGCGAGCCAGCCGATCGCAATCCGGACCACCCAGATGCCCACTACATTGGGGATATGGCCGATCAGATATATCCGGAAACTGCGATGGCGCATGATATCGCCCACCGCCCCGAAGCCCGCGAGCGCGAGCAGGCGCCCGACCGCCTCACGCATCCAGTGCCGCCTTCAGGCGATACAGCAAGTCCAGGGCTTCGCGCGGGGTCAGCTGATCGGGATCGGTCTCGCAGAGCATATCGCGAACCGGGTCGGCGGGCACCATATCCGGGGCCGCAGGCTCGTGCAGCGCTGCCGCCTGGAACAGCGGCAGATCATCGGCCAGACGCGACAGCGCACCGGCCTGGTCTCCGGCTTCCAGCAGCGCCAGAACCTCCTCGGCCCGGCTGACCACCTGCGGCGGCAATCCGGCCAGCTTGCCAACATGAATGCCGTAGGACCGGTCCGCCGTCCCGGCACCCACCTCGTGCAGAAAGACAATATCGTCCCGCCATTCCTTGACCCGCATCGTGTGACAGGAAAGCTGATCGAGCCGGGTGGCGAGCTTGGTGAGCTCATGAAAATGGGTCGCAAACAACGTGCGGCAGCCATTGACCTCGTGCAGGTGTTCGACGGTCGCCCAGGCGATCGACAACCCATCAAAGGTGGCTGTTCCGCGACCGATTTCATCGAGGATCACCAGCGCACGCGGCCCCGCCTGGTTGAGAATCGCAGCCGCCTCGACCATTTCCACCATGAAGGTCGAACGGCCACGCGCCAGATCGTCTGCCGCCCCGACCCGCGAAAACAGCCGGTCCACAACACCGATGGTCGCCGCGGTCGCGGGAACAAAGGAGCCGATCTGGGCCAGGATTGCGATGAGCGCATTCTGGCGCAGGAATGTCGATTTGCCCGCCATATTCGGGCCGGTCACCAGCCAGAGGCGTCCCGCACATTCGGATTCGCCCGACAGGTCGCAGTCATTCGCCACGAAACCCGACGGACCGTCATCGAGCACAGCCTCGACGACCGGATGACGGCCACCGGAAATCCGGAACTCGGGACTGTCGGTAAGTTGTGGACGGGCATAACGTAAACGCACCGCCAGTTCGGCGAGCGCGGCGGCGACATCCAGTTGGGCCAGTGCCCGGGCTGTTTCGGCCACGGCCTCGGCGGATTCCATAACCCTGGCCACGAGGGTCTCGAAGAGTTCGAGCTCGATCGCCAATGCACGTTCGCCGGCACGGGAAATCTTGTCGTCGAGTTCCGAAAGCTCGACGGTCGTGAAACGCACAGCATTGGCCATGGTCTGTCGATGGATCAGGCCGTATTGCGCAGTGGCCGCCTCTTTGCCGCCCTCCATGATCCGGTCGGCATGGGTGGCGGTGATTTCCACGAAGTAGCCCAGCACGTTGTTGTGTTTGACCTTCAGGCCGGTAATCGCCGTGGCCTCCACATACTGGGCCTGCAAACCGGCAATCAGCTGTCGGCTTTCGTCACGCAGACTTTTCTGCTCATCCAGCGCCGGATCGTACCCCTTGGCAATGAACCCGCCATCGCGTGCCACCAGCGGCAGGTCCTCGGCAAGGGCTTGCATGAGTTCATCGATCAGGCTGCGATCCTCACAAAGCTTGTCACGTGCCTGTCCGAGCACGGGCGGCAGCGCGGCCCGGCCCTCCAGCAGGCTTCGAAGATTGCGCGCGGCCTCCAGCCCCGCCCGGATCGTCGCCAGGTCGCGCGGTCCGCCCCGGTCCAGCGCCAGCCGTGACAGGGCCCGTTCGATGTCGGGAACCGACCGCAGAATGTCGCGCAGGTCTTCGCGGTGCGGTGCGTCCTCAACAAGATATGCGACAGCGTCGAGGCGGGCCTCGATGGCCGCCACATCTGTCAGCGGGGCGGCAAGGCGTTCGGCCAACAGGCGCGCGCCCGCCCCGGTGATAGTGCAATCGATGACCGAGAGCAGCGAGCCCTTGCGCTCGCCCGAAAGCGTGATCGAGAGCTCGAGGTTGCGTCGCGTAGCAGCGTCAATTTCCATCACCGCGCCGCTTACGCCCGGCGCGGGCAGACGTGTGGGCCGGGCCAGCCGTGGCATCCGGTCAATCTGGGTCAGCGCCAGATAATCCAGCAGCGTCCCCGCCGCGGAAATCTCGGCCCGGCCCGGCGCACCGAAGCCGTCCAGGGTGCTGACGCCATAGGTCTCCTTCAGGCGCGCTTCCGCGTTAAGGGAATCGAACCGGCTGGCGGGGAGCGGCGTGAGCACGTCGTTGCGTTCATCGAGGAGGGCGGCCATGTCGTCGCGCGCGAGAAACGTATCGGGCAGGAGCAGTTCCCCCGGCGCGATCCGCGCCAGCGCCGCGGCCAGCAAACCGACGCCGCCTGTTCTGGGAAGCGGCTGCATCCAGACTTCACCGGTCGACATGTCGAGCCAGGCCAGGCCGAGTTCGCCCCGCACCTCGGCGCAGGCCGCCAGATAATTGTGGCGGCGGGAATCCAGCAACGTGTCTTCGCTGAGCGTGCCCGGGGTGATCACCCGGACGACCTCGCGCCGGACAATCGACTTCGAGCCGCGCTTCTTGGCCTCTGCCGGATTCTCCATCTGCTCGCAGACCGCCACCCGATGACCCGCCCGGATGAGTCGCGGCAGATACTGTTCGGCCGCATGTACGGGGACACCAGCCATGGGCACAGGCTCGCCGGCATGCTGGCCGCGTTTGGTCAGCGCAATATCGAGCGCGGCGGCGGCGGCCACAGCGTCATCAAAAAACAACTCGTAGAAGTCACCCATCCGGAAGAACAGCAGGCAATCGGGATAGGCGGCCTTGGCTTCGTACCATTGCGCGAGCATCGGCGAACCCGCGGCGGCGGGCTTCTCCTTGGTCTTCGGGGCTGGTTCAGAAACGGTCATGGCGAGCCTTCATCATATACGCCCCCGCACGCCCCATCGAAACCCTTGGCACGGATTGCCGGCGCGAAGGCCCTGCCCGTTCGTCGGCACCCGGTCCAACCCCGCTTGACGCACGCGGCGCACATGGTCACGCTCGATTACAGGAAACCCTTTGGCCGACAAAAACAGGCATAGCGAAATGGCGGACACCAAGAAAAACGGCGACAAAAAGACGTCGCAGCTCGATCTCGATTCCCTGCACATGCACCGGACCGGCAAGCCCGGCAAGATCGAGATCAATGCCACAAAACCCCTGACCACCCAGCGCGATCTCGCGCTCGCCTATTCCCCCGGGGTCGCCGCACCCTGCGTGGAAATCCACGCCGAGCCGAACACGGCCTACGACTATACCGCGCGCGGCAATCTGGTGGCCGTAGTGTCCAACGGAACCGCCGTGCTCGGGCTGGGCAATATCGGCGCGCTGGCCTCCAAGCCGGTCATGGAAGGCAAGTCGGTCCTGTTCAAGCGGTTTGCCGATATCGACGCCATGGACCTCGAAGTTGACAGTGAAGATGTCGATGAGGTCGTCAACTGCGTGCGCTTCCTCGGCCCCACCTTTGGCGGCATCAACCTGGAAGACATCAAGGCGCCGGAATGTTTCATCATCGAGCAGCGCCTGCGCGAAGCGATGGACATTCCGATCTTCCATGACGACCAGCACGGCACCGCCATCGTCTCGCTGGCCGGGATGATCAACGCGCTGCACCTGACCGGGCGCGACATCAAGGACATCACCATCGTCGTCAATGGCGCTGGCGCCGCCTCGATCGCCTGTATCGAGCTGATGAAGGCCATGGGGCTGCCGAACGATCAGGCGATCCTGTGCGACAGCCGCGGCGTCATCTACCGCGGCCGGACCGACGGCATGAACCAGTGGAAATCGGGCCACGCTGTGGAGACCAAGGCGCGCACGCTTGAAGAAGCGATGGTGGGGGCGGACGTGTTTTTCGGACTCTCCGTCGCCGGGGCCGTCACCAAGGAGATGGTCAAGTCGATGGCCGACAATCCGATCATCTTCGCCATGGCCAATCCGGATCCGGAGATCACGCCGGAAGATGTGCGCGCCGTCCGCGACGATGCGATCATCGCCACCGGACGTTCGGACTACCCGAACCAGGTGAACAACGTTCTGGGCTTTCCCTATATCTTCCGCGGCGCCCTCGATGTGCGGGCCCGTACGATCAATGATGAAATGAAAATCGCCTGTGCCGAGGCGCTCGCCGAACTGGCCCGCGAAGATGTGCCGGACGAAGTCGCCGCCGCCTATGCAGGTGAGCAGCTGGTCTATGGGCCGGACTACATCATTCCCGTACCCTTTGACCCGCGCCTGATTGAGCGCATTCCGCCGCGCATCGCCCAGGCCGCAATGGACACGGGCGTTGCCCGCCAGCCGATCAAGGATATGGATGAGTATCGCCGGGCGCTGGCCCAGCGCCTCGATCCGACCTCTTCGGTGATCGAGGCAACCTACGAAGCCGTGCGCACCAGCCCGCGGCGGATCGTCTTTGCCGAGGGCGAATCCGAACGGGTGATCCGGGCGGCCATTTCCTATCGCAATCAGGGCCTGGGTGAGCCGATCCTGATCGGCCGCGAAGATGTGGTGAAAGCACGGATCCGGGAACTTGGCTTGATGAACGCCGACGACCTGAGCATTCACAACGCCGCCCTGATCTCCGAACAACAGCGCGAAAGCTATATCGAGTTTCTGTTCTCGCGCATGCAGCGCAAGGGCATGATGTATCGCGATTGCGCGCGGGTGGTGAACCGGAACCGCAACGTCTTTGCCGCCTGCATGGTGGCGAAGGGCGATGCGGATGCGATGGTCACGGGCCTGACGCGGCGCTTCTACACCTGCTTCCGGGATGTGCAGCGGGTCTTCGACGCCATTCCGGGCGAAGAGGTCTTCGGACTGTCGGTGCATGTGATGCGCAACCGGACCCTTTTCATTGCGGACTCCTCCGTTCACGAACGGCCCAGCCCCGAAACGATGGTCGATATCGCGATCCAGGCCGCCGCGAAAGCGCGCCAGATGGGCAGCGAGCCACGTGTGGCGTTTCTCAGCTACTCCAATTTCGGAAATCCGCCGGTGGACATCACAGAGCGCTCACGCGAAGCCGTCCGGCTGCTCGATGAGCGTGACGACATCGATTTCGAGTACGAGGGCGAGATGACGCCGGATGTCGCGCTCGATGCCATCCTGCGCGAACGTTACTACCCGTTCGCGCGGCTGACCGGACCGGCCAATGTGCTGATCATGCCGGGGCTCCATTCGGCCCATATTGCCACGCGGATGCTCGAATCCCTCGATGTCGGGAACGTGCTGGGACCGATCCTGATGGGGCTCGAAAAGCCGGTCGAGATCGTCCACATGAACTCGACCGTGAGTGAACTGGTCAACGCTTCGGCCTTCGCCGCCCATGAGGCGATCCGTCAGGAAAACAAGGCCAAGGCCAAAACCAAAGGTGCCCGCAAGACCAAGACGACATCGCGCAAGGCAGCCGAATAGAACGCGTCGCCGGTTGCCAGATTGGCAATGTCATAAAGGCGGGCTTTGTGGGCGTGTTAGACTGGCCCGAGAATCACGGACCCTAGCAACCGGCACCTCATGGCACCCCGACCGAATTTTCTGATCGCCGCCACGGCCATCCTGTCGAGTCCCGGCATCCTGGTGGCGGTGGCGCTCTCTCTCGCTGGACATCTGAATCCCTGGCTGGCGTTTGGCGCCGTGGTCGTTATTCCGCTGGGCGTGGGCCTGCTTCTGTTCCGGCCGCTGGGCCGCCTGAACGAGATCGAGCGCCGGATCGAACGGATCGCAGACACGCCCCCCGACGGCACGCAGCCGCCACAGCCCGGTGTTGATGGCGGGCCGACGGGAAACATCGTCGCCGCCCTGCACCGTCTCGAACGAATATGGGGACGGGACCGGGCACAGACGCGCGACAGCCTGCGGTCTGCCCAGGCGCTATTCGATGCCCTGCCCGACCCGCTGATAACGCTGGATGCCCAGGGGCAGATTGTCTATGCGAATGCCGCTGCGCGCACGCTGCTGACCGGCCGCCACGGGGTCGGCGACCTGTCCGGCCGCGATTTGTCCGCCGTGATCCGGCAGCCCGCCATCCTTCAGGCGGTGTCGGATGTCCTCTCCGGGGATGTGACACGCACCGTCGAGTTCACATTCACCGGCCGCGTCGATCAGGCATTCGAAGCCCGCGTCGAACCGATCCAGTCGGAAACGAGCGGCGAGGATGATGCCCGCGCCCTGATCCTGATGCGCGACGTCACGGCGCTGCGGCGCGGGGAACAGATGCGCGCCGATTTTGTGGCCAATGTCAGCCACGAATTGCGCACCCCGCTCACCTCGCTGGTCGGATTCATCGAAACCCTGCGCGGCCCGGCCCGTGGCGATGTCGAAGCCCAGGACCGCTTCCTCGACCTCATGGAAACCCAGTCCACGCGCATGACCCGGATCGTCAATGACCTGCTGTCCCTCTCGCGGATCGAGATGAACGAGCACACGCCGCCAAAGGACGAGGTGCAGCTGCGACAGGTCATCGCCACGGTGGCCGACCTGCTGGCCCCCCAGGCAGCCGCGCAGGATGTCGTGATCGAGCACGATCTGGACGCGCTGGCCGAGCCGGTGATCGGCCACCCTGACGAACTGACGGTTCTGTTCCAGAACCTGATCGAGAACGCCATCAAGTATGGCGGCAGCGGCTCGAAGGTCTATGTCCGCGCAACCGTCACCGGGGGGATGGCCACTGTGTCGGTGGTCGATGAGGGCGAAGGAATCCCGCGCGAACATATTCCACGCCTGACCGAAAGATTTTATCGGGTGGACACGGCCCGCTCGCGCGAGCTCGGCGGCACCGGACTGGGACTGGCGATCGTCAAACACATCGCCAACCGGCATCGCGGAGAGCTCTCAATCCAGAGTGAGCCCGGGATTGGCAGCACGTTTACGGTGACACTGCCTGTGGCATATCGGGATACCGCTGCCTGTTAAAGCAAGCTTTGAGGCGCGTCGTTTATCCACCGGCCGGCCGGGCTGTGTCACAGAACTGAAACATAACTGTCATACGAGTAACTTCAGACGGGCATAGGTTCGCGCCCGCAATCGTGAACGGAAACCAGTTGGGGCCGGACACGGGCGCGTTAACAACTCCAACCACGACTCACCTTCAGGAGAGGCATCCGTGAACATCAAGACTTTAACGATCGCAGCCGCGGCCACCTTGGCCATGGTCGGCGCCGCTGAGGCCCGCGACCAGATCCGCGTTGTCGGATCATCCACCGTATTTCCGTTTTCCACCGCCGTTGCAGAGCAGTTCGGCAAAACCACCAGCTTCGCAACCCCGGTTGTGGAAAGCACCGGCTCGGGCGGCGGTATGAAGCTGTTCTGCGCCGGAGTCGGCGAAGACCATCCCGACATGACCAACGCGTCGCGCCGAATCAAGAAGTCCGAGTTCGAGAACTGCACCGCCAACGGCATCGACATCACGGAAGTGAAGGTTGGTTTTGACGGCATCGTTCTGGCCAACGCCAAGAGCGGCGACGACCTCGCCCTGACCCTGGAGCAGCTTTTCCTGGCCCTGGCCAAGGAAATTCCGCAGGGCGGCAAGCTGGTTCCGAACCCCTACACCAACTGGTCCGAGATCGATTCCTCGCTGCCGAACAAGAAGATTGAGGTCCTCGGGCCGCCGCCGACGAGCGGCACCCGCGATGCCTTCGTCGAAATCGCCATGGAAGGCGGCTGCAAGACCCTGGCCGGCGCCAAGGATCTTGGCCTGGCCAAGAAAGCCTGCCACGCCATCCGTGAAGACGGCGTCTTCGTCGAAGCCGGCGAGAACGACAACCTGATCGTGCAGAAGCTCGAAGCCAACCCGGCTGCCTACGGCATCTTCGGGTTCAGCTTCCTGGATCAGAACTCCGACAAGGTGAAGGGCGCCACCATCAATGGCACCGCACCCGAGTTCGAGGAAATTACCGCCGGCAACTACCCCGTCTCACGCTCGCTCTACTTCTATGTGAAGCAGCAGCATGTGGGCGTCATCCCGGGCATCAAGGAGTTCGTAACCGAGTTCACGGGCGCGCAGGCCTGGGGCCCTGACGGCTACCTCGTTGACAAGGGCCTGATCCCGCTACCGGACGCCGATCGCGCTGCGATGGCCAAGCAGGCACAGGGTCTCGAATCCCTCTCCATGTAGTTCGGTGCGCGCCGGCCGCTAGGCACTCTGTGCCGCGCGGCCGGCGCGACCCCTTCTCCTTCGTATCCGAAGGTCCTCATTTCCGAACCGACCCCCAGATACCCGCATGAACTCTCTCATTCTTATCGCAGTCCTGCTGGTACTCTCGGCCATCGGATATCAGATCGGCCGCAAGCGTGCCCTGGCCGGCACCGGCGGCCAGATCGCCGGTCTCCACTCGCTGCCCAGCTATTACGGCGCCTATGTCGCACTGTGGTGCGCCCTGCCGGCCCTGCTGGTCATCGCTTTCTGGCTGGCCCTGCAGTCCGGCATCATCGACAGTCTTGTGGTCTCCGGGCTCCCGGCCAGTTTGCAGGCTTTGCCGGCCGGCGAACTCAACCTGCTGATGAGCGATATCCGCAACCTGGCGCGCGGTGACATCACCAGCAGCGTTCCCGACCCGGCGATTCTGGCCGCCGCCGAACGCTACAACGACCTCCGCAGCATCGGCTTCGCCGCCATGGTGGTGGTCGGTCTGGCGCTCGGTATCGGCGGCTTCCTGATCGGACAGCGCGCCATCAATCCCGAGTTCCGCGCCCGCCCACGCGTCGAACGGATTGTTCAGTGGCTGCTGATCATCGCCTCAGCCATCGCGATCCTGACCACCATCGGTATCGTGCTCTCGCTCCTCTTCGAAAGCATTCGCTTCTTCAGCCGGGTCTCACCGATCGAGTTTCTCTTCGGTCTCAACTGGAGCCCGCAGACCGCGCTGCGCGCCGATCAGATCGGTGCGACCGGTGCCTTCGGTGCCGTTCCGATTTTCGCCGGCACCTTCCTGATCACCATCATCGCCATGCTCGTCGCGGTCCCGGTCGGTCTGTTCTCCGCCATTTACATGGCCGAATATGCCTCGCCGAGATTCCGCGCCATCGTCAAACCGATCCTGGAAATCCTCGCCGGCATCCCGACCGTGGTCTATGGCTTCTTTGCCGCGCTGACGGTCGCGCCTTTCTTCCGCGGCTTCGGTGGATCCATCGGGCTCGATGTCGCCTCCGAAAGCGCACTGGCCGCCGGCGTGGTCATGGGCATCATGATCATTCCCTTTGTTTCCTCCCTTTCGGACGATGTGATCAACGCGGTGCCCCAGTCCCTGCGGGACGGTTCCTTCGCGATGGGCGCGACCCATTCGGAAACCATCCGCCAGGTGATTATTCCCGCCGCCCTGCCCGGCATTGTCGGCAGTGTCCTGCTGGCCACCAGCCGGGCCATCGGGGAAACCATGATCGTTGTGATGGCCGCCGGCCTGGCCGCCAACCTGACGGCCAACCCGCTGGAAGCCGTCACCACGGTTACGGTCCAGATCGTAACCCTGCTGGTCGGTGACCAGGAATTCGACAGCTCCAAGACCCTGGCGGCCTTCGCCCTCGGGCTGGTGCTCTTCGTGATCACGCTCTGCCTGAACGCGATCGCCCTCTCCGTCGTGCGCAAATACCGAGAAAAATATGACTGATACACCCGCAAACGACGTCCCCGCACCGATATCCGCAGAACAA
The DNA here is from genome assembly GCA_038137215.1 of Alphaproteobacteria bacterium. Taxonomy (GTDB): domain Bacteria; phylum Pseudomonadota; class Alphaproteobacteria; order UBA6615; family UBA6615; genus JABJAG01. The sequence continues at coordinate 13,702 of JAYQBG010000005.1, read as the reverse complement.
GACCGGAATACCGCCCTTGTGCGGAAACGGTACCGTGCCGAACGCCGCTTTCGCCTCTATGGGCTGGCGGCCATCCTGGCGGCGCTGGGCATGCTCGGCGTGCTCCTCTACAGCATTGTCTCCACCGGCCTGCCCGCATTCACGACGACCCAGCTCGCCCTCGATATCATGTTTACCGCCGAGGATATCGACCCCAACGGGACCCGTGATCCCGCGGAACTCAACCGCGCCAATTACCGGGGCGCCCTGCTGAAATCACTCCGCGCCGAATTTCCGGGTGCCGAAACCCGCAAGGGCCGGCGCAACGCACTGAACATGATCAGCAACGAAGTGGTCTTCGATATGCGTGATCTGGTGCTGGCCGACCCGTCGATCATCGGAACGACCCAGCGTGTCTGGGTAAAAACCTCCGCCGATATCGACCAGCTGGCCAAAGGCTCCATCGACCGGTCCCTGCCGGAATCCGACCGGCGGGTGAACGACCTTCAGCTGGGCTGGTTCGAGGCGCTGGAGAGCGAGGACCGTGTTCGCACGACCTTCAACACCACCTTCTTCACCTCCGCCGACAGCCGCGAGCCCGAACAGGCCGGCATCCTGGGCGCCGTGGTCGGCTCTGCCCTGACCCTGATCATCACCCTGTTGCTGTCCTTCCCGGTCGGCGTGATGGCGGCGGTCTATCTGGAAGAGTTTGCCCCCAAGAACCGCTGGACCGACCTGATCGAGGTCAACATCAACAACCTGGCTGCCGTGCCTTCCATCGTGTTCGGCCTGCTGGGCCTGGCGATGTTCCTCAACTTCTTCGGCCTGCCCCGCTCAGCGCCCGTCGTGGGCGGCATGGTGCTCGCGCTGATGACCCTGCCGACGATCATCATCGCCAGCCGGGCGGCCCTGAAAGCCGTACCGCCGTCAATCCGCGAGGCCGCGCTTGGCATGGGCGCCTCACGACTTCAGACGGTCACCCATCACGTTCTGCCGCTGGCCATGCCGGGCATTCTGACCGGCACTATCATCGGCATGGCCCAGGCGCTGGGCGAGACCGCCCCGCTGCTGATGATCGGCATGGTCGCCTTCATTGTCGATATTCCCGGCGGTTTCACCGACCCAGCAACGGTTCTGCCGGTGCAGATCTTCCTCTGGGCCGATGCGCCCGAGCGGGCCTTTGTCGAACGGACCTCTGCAGCAATCATGGTGTTGCTGACATTCTTGATTATGATGAACCTTCTCGCAGTCCTGCTGCGGAAGAAATTCGAAAGGCGTTGGTAGGATGACGGACGCAGCTATGTCTGAAGAAAACACCCCGAAAGAAGTGGAAGCCGCCGTGGAAACGAGCAACGAAACAGAAGTGGCCGAGGCGCATTCCACCAAGGTCAATGCCGAGAAGGTCAACGTCTTCTACGGGGACAATCATGCCCTGAAGGACATCACGATCAAGATTCCCGAGCACCAGGTCACCTCTTTCATCGGCCCCTCGGGTTGCGGGAAGTCCACCTTCCTGCGCTGCATCAACCGGATGAACGACACCATCGATATCTGCCGGGTCGAGGGCACGATCGAGATCGACTCCCGCGACATCTATGACCGTGCGATCGATGTGGTTCAGCTTCGCGCCAAGGTCGGCATGGTGTTCCAGAAGCCCAACCCCTTTCCGAAATCGATCTACGACAACATCGCCTATGGCCCCCGCATTCACGGCATGGTGGCCGGCAAGACCGACACGGACGAGCTGGTGGAGGCGAGCTTGCGCCGCGCCGGTTTGTGGGACGAGGTCAAGGACCGGCTCGAAGAGCCCGGCACCGGCCTGTCGGGCGGACAGCAGCAGCGCCTATGCATCGCCCGCGCCATCGCGGTCAGCCCCCAGGTGATCCTGATGGACGAGCCTTGTTCGGCCCTCGACCCGATAGCGACGGCCCGCATCGAGGAGCTGATCGACGAGCTGCGCCAGAATTTCACGATCGTCATCGTGACCCATTCGATGCAGCAGGCCGCCCGTGTCAGCCAAAAGACCGCATTTTTCCATCTCGGCGACCTGGTCGAGCAGGGCAACACCGAGCAGATTTTCACCAATCCCGAGGACAAGCGGACTCAGGACTACATCACAGGTCGCTTCGGTTAGATTTTGCGCCGACGCACCGCAGGAAAGTTGAAGCCATGTCCAGTACAGACCATATCGTCAAATCATTCGACGAAGAGCTCAGCCGGCTCAGCGACCAGATAAGCCGCATGGGCGGACTTGCCGAGGTCCAGATCGAACGCGCCATCGAATCGCTTCAACGCCGCAACAGCGAGGAAGCCGCGCATATCATCGAAGAAGACATGCGGATCGACGAGCTGCAGGTCGAGATCGAAGAGCTTGCGATCCAGATGATCGCCCGGCGCCAGCCGCTGGCCACCGATCTGCGGGCCACCGTGGCGGGCCTCAAGATCGCCCCGCTCATTGAGCGGATCGGCGACTATGCCAAGAATATCGCGCGGCGCACCATCGCCCTGAACCAGAACCCGCCGATCAAGCCGATGTTCACCATCCCCCGGATGGGACGGATGTCCCGCGGCATGGTTCAGGATGTGCTGGACGCGTTCTCCAACAACGACCTCGCCAAGGCGCGTGCGGTCTGGGAACGTGATGCCGAGCTCGATGACATGTATGACAGCCTGTTCCGCGAGCTTCTGACCTACATGATGGAAGACCCGCGCAGCATCACGTCCTGCACCCATCTCCTGTTTGTAGCCCGCAACATCGAACGGATCGGCGACATTGCAACCAACATCGCCGAAATCGTGCACTACCAGGTCGAAGGTCAGCCGCTGACAGAAGACCGGCCCAAGACCGACGAGGCGAGCGTCACGATCGTGGACAACAACTAGCCCCGAACCCAGCCCTATCGCGGAGGTCCCATCCCGTGAACAACCTGCAGCCCAATGTCCTGATCGTCGAAGACGAACCGCCGCTTGTCGAGTTGCTGTCCTACAATCTCGAGAAGGCCGGTTTCCACGCCGAGATCGCCCGCGACGGCGAAGAGGCGATTCTGGCGGTCGAGGAGCGGAAGCCGGACCTCGTCCTGCTCGACTGGATGCTGCCCTATGTCTCGGGAATCGAAATCTGCCGCCGCATCCGCCGCAATCCGGAGACCCGTGATCTGCCGATCATCATCCTGACCGCGCGCGGTGAGGAAGACGACCGCATCCGCGGACTGGAAGCCGGTGCCGACGACTATGTGGTCAAGCCTTTCTCGCCCAGCGAACTGGTGGCCCGTGTGCGCGCTGTCCTGCGGCGCACCCGTCCGGCCTTCGACAAGGACAACTTGACGTACGGCGACATCACCATGGATCTGACGACCCACCGGGTCAGCCGCAACGACGAGCCGGTCGATCTGGGGCCGACCGAGTTCCGCCTGCTGCGCTTCATGATGGAACATCCCGGCCGGGTATTTTCCCGCGAGCAGCTTCTCGACTCGGTCTGGGGTCACGATGCCTATATCGAACCACGCACCGTGGATGTTCACATCCGGCGCCTGCGCAAGGCCATGAACCTGCCCGGCACCAACGATCTGATCCGCACGGTCCGCTCGGCCGGCTACGCGCTCGATCTCAACGAACAGGCGGCCTGAGGTTCACCCCGGCGCCAGTGCCGCATGATAGGATTGCGTGGCGTCTTCCCCGAAAGTGGCAAAGACAACCTGCCGGATCGACGACGAGCGCGGCAGCGTCTCGCGAACCGTCCCCACGGCAATTTTGGTGGCCTCGACCAGCGGATACCCGAAAATCCCCGTTGAAATCGCGGGAAAGGCAATCGTGGCGACCCCGCGCGACCCGGCCAGACGCAGGGCATAACGATAGGTCTCAGCCAGAAAATGTGCTTCGCGCGCCGACCCGCCCTGCCAGACCGGCCCGACAGCATGCACGACCCAAAGCGCGGGCAGATCGAACCCCGGCGTGATCCGGGCCTTGCCCGTCCGGCACGGACCCAGCGCGCGTACCGATTCCGCACAGGCCCACGCCAGCTCCGGACCGGCGGCCCGGTGGATCGCCCCGCAGACACCACCGCCCGGGCGCAACGCTTCGTTCGCCGCGTTCACGATGACATCGACATCCAGTACCGTGATGTCCTCTTCCACGACTGTCAGATCAACATTCACGTGCCGCAACGTCCCGATTTTCGACTCATTCCCATCAGTATAAGTAGGCTGCCCGCCCGATGCTCGCTGGAAAGGATACCCTGATGGTTCCCCGCCCGTTTTTACGCCGCCTGCTGTCCGCATCGTTGCTGGCCGCCGCCATGTTCGTCAGCCCCGCAGCACAGGCAGAACCGTCCCATGCCATCGCCATGCTCGGCGATCCGAAATATCCCGCCGGATTCACCCATTTCGACTATGTGAACCCCAATGCTCCGCAGGGCGGTGAACTGCGCCTCCACGCACTGGGCTCTTTCGACACGCTCAACCCCTACATCGTGCGCGGCAAGGCGGCAGCGGGAGTTCATCACGGGGCCGGGATGTATTTCGAGACCCTGGCCAAGCGCAGCCGGGACGAACCCTTCACCCTGTACGGGCTGCTTGCGGAAACCATCGAGATGCCGCCGGACCGCGCCTGGGCCGAGTTCACCCTGCGTGCCGAAGCAAAATTTTCCGACGGCTCGCCGGTGACCGTCGCCGACGTCATCTTCAGCTGGGAAACCCTCAAGGCCCGCGGCCTTCCCAATGCCCGCGCCACCTGGTCCCGTGCCAGTGCCGTGAGCGAAACCGGGCCGGGCCGCGTGCGGTTCACCTTCGAAAACAATGAAGACCGGGAACTGCCCCTCTTGGTGGCCGGCTTCATGCCGATCCTGTCGAAGGCCTATTGGGAAACCCGCACCTTCGATGCCACCACACTGGAGCCGCCGCTCGCCAGCGGGCCCTACACCATCGAATCCCTCGATCCGGGCCGCTCAATCACCTATCGGCGCAATCCGGACTACTGGGGGAACGATCTCGCGGTGAATGCCGGTCAGCACAACTTCGAGACCATCCGCTACGATTACTTCCGTGATTCCGCCGTGGCGCTGGAAGCGTTCAAGGCCGGGGATTATGACCTGCGGTTCGAGGGCGATGCCACCCGCTGGGCAACCCAGTACGACTTTCCCGCAGTCCAGGACGGCCAGGTCGAGCGCTCGGTTCTCGAGACAGGAACACCGTCCGGACTGAACGCCCTGGCCTTCAATCTGCGCAATCCGAAATTTCAGGACATGCGGGTCCGCGACGCCCTGATCCACGCCTTCGATTTCGACTGGATCAACAAGGCGCTTCTGCATGACGGTTATGCGCGAACCACCAGCATGTTCACCGGCTCGGATATGGCGCCGTGCGGCGAACCGAAAGACGCCGAACGCGCGCTACTCGAACCCTGGCGCGGCCGGATTCCCGACGCGGTCTTCGGGCCGCCCTATATGCCACCGGAAACCGATGGGTCCGGTCGTCCGCGTACCAACCTGAAACGCGCCGCCGCGCTGTTGGAGGAGGCCGGCTGGAAGGTCGAGGACGGCAAGCGCCTGATGCCCGACGGCCGCCCCGCGCGTCTCGAGATCACCATTCGCCGGCCCTCGAACCAGAAAATTGCCCTGGCTTATGTCCGAAACCTGGAACGGCTGGGACTCACGGCCGATGTCCGACTCGTCGAATCCGCCCAGTTCCAGGGCATGATCGACACCTATGATTTCGACATGGTCTTCGCCTTCTGGGGCGTGACCCTGTCACCGGGCAATGAACAACAGAATTACTGGGGCTCGCGGACCGCAAACCAGCCCGGCGGACGCAACTGGGCCGGGGTGGACGATCCGGCCGTCGATGCCATGATCGATGCGCTAGGCTCGGCGGAGGACCGGAACGAACTGGTGGCCGCCGCACGGGCGCTGGACCGCGTGCTCATGTGGAACCGATACGTCCTGCCGCTCTATCACGATCCCGGCCAGCGTCTCGCGCGCTGGACGCGCGTCGCCAAACCGGACACTGTCCCAGTTTATGGCCTGCGCCTGGAAACCCTGTGGGACGCCAGCGCGAACGGACGCGCGAACTGATCAGCCGCCGAGTTTTTCCGCCACCAGATCGGCGAGCTTGACCAGCGGGCGCGGTCCCACATGAGCGATCACTTCACTCGCCGCAATGCCGCCGATCCGGGCGCAGGTGGCCAGGTCCCGGCCATGGGTCAGGCCATAGAGAAAACCGGCGGCGAACTGATCGCCCGCCCCGGTCGTATCGACCACCGCGGAGACCGGTTCGGCATCCAACACATGAACCTCGTCACCCGCGACGACCACGGCGCCTTTTTCGGACCGGGTCAGGGCGGCGATACGGCAATCCTGCCGGACATGCTGGAGCGCGTCGTCGAAGTTCTCGACCTGATAGAGCGAGGTGATCTCGTCCTCGTTTGCAAACAGCACATCGACATGGCCCGCCACAAACTCCCGGAACGAATCCCGGTGGCGGTCCACGCAGAACGGATCGGACAGGCTCAGTGACACCATCCGGCCCTTGGCCGCAGCCAGTCCGGCAGCCCGCAGAAACGCAGCCTTCGCCTCGTCCCGGTCCCAGAGATAGCCTTCCAGATAGGTCACCTGGGCGCGGGCCACGAGATCCTCGTCGATATCTTCGGGCCCCAGATTGACGCTGGCCCCCAGGAACGTGTTCATCGTGCGCTGGGCATCGGGCGTGATCAGGATCAGGCAACGCGCGGTCGGCGGGCCGTCCGTGGCGGCCGGCGTGGCGTACTCAACGCCGATCGAACGAATGTCATGGGTGAAGATGGCGCCGAGCTGATCGTCCCGCACCCGGCCGATAAAGGCGCAGGATGCATCCAGCGAGGCCAGCCCCGCCGACGTGTTGCCCGCCGATCCGCCGGATGTTTCAACCGCCGGCGACATTTCGGCATAAAGCGCTTCGGCCTGATCGGCATCGATCAGCGCCATGGTGCCTTTGACCATGCCGAATTTCTCGAGCATGGCGTCATCGGTCTGGGTCAACACATCAACAATCGAGTTGCCGACGCACAGGACGTCGAGCTCTCCAGCCTGGGCAGCCGTATCGGTCATGAAAACTCCGGAAGTCTCGGGAATGAAAACAGGTGAATTTCCGCGCGAGTATAGCGGCGGCATCCGGTCAAACAATGGGGATCGCAAAGTTCCGGCGCGCCGGGTTTTCCATGGTCATGCCGCCGGTGCGGCAGTTAAACTGGCATCATGATCACAGCATTCTTCAAGGCGCTCGGCGATCTCGGCAGCCCGCGATTCCGCTCGGTCCTATGGACATCCTTTTTCTTCAGCCTCGCCACGGCCATCCTGCTCTGGGGCGGGATCAGCTGGCTGTTGTTCAGCACCCAGTTCATCGGGAACCTTCCCTGGATCGGAAGTGCGCTGGACACCTTCGCCGATATCTTCGGGACCATCGCGGCGTTCGCTCTGATGATCGTCCTGCTGCCGGCTTTTCTGGGCATCTATGCCAGTCTCTACACCGAAACCATCCGCCGCGCTGTCGAAGCACGCCATTACCCCGAGATTGCACCGCCGCGCGAACAGGGCATCTCCGAGGCCATCTGGGTTGGCCTGAAATTCGGCGTGCTGCTGATCGTGCTCAATCTGCTGCTTCTGCCGCTGCTGTTTCTGGGGCCGGTTTATTTTATCGCCGGCTGGGGCATCAACGGTTACCTGCTGGGCCGCGAGTATCTGGAAATGGTCGGGTTCCGGCGCATGTCGCCCCACGAGCTCCGGCGCTTCCGGCTCGCACATCGGGGCACGGTCTATCTCGCCGGGCTCGTCTTCGCCATGATTGCGACAATCCCGATCCTGAACCTTTTGCTGCCCCTGTTCGGCACATCCATGATGTTGCACATTTTCGAGCGCCGCCGGCCCCGAACGGACGACATAAATATAACAATTTCAGCGCCTTGATTTAATTCATCGACAATTTGCACGAAATCAGTTACCGAAACTGTTGAGAGTCGCGAAGAACTTGGCCGTTTGCGGGGATCGAACGCCCAAAATGCGCGATGACGGGGACAAACCGGGGGTGCCGCAATGAGCGCTGAAAGCGAGAAGGATGCAGAGCGTTCGGATCTTGATCTGAGCTTTCTCGAACGTCAGCCGGCGCGCGCCGCGGAAATTCCCAACCTCAATGATCGCGGTGAAATAAACGAAGACCGCGAGCCGCGTATCGGCGGCCAGCAGGAAGCCAAGACACTCACCGTGGGCCGGGATATTTCCCTCAAGGGAGACATCACCGAATGCGACTCCCTGATCGTCGAAGGCCGTATCGACGCGACCCTGAACAGCGCACGTGCACTGGAAGTTTCGCGCGGCGGTCGTTTCGTGGGCACGGCCACAGTCGAGACCGCGACCATCAGCGGACGTTTCGACGGCGACCTGGATGTCAAACGGGCACTGCGCATCACAGCAACCGGGAAAATCACCGGCAATGTGGTCTATGGCCGGCTCGAAATCGAGCAGGGCGGTGAAGTACTCGGCGACGTCAAAATTCACAGCTAGACCCGGCGGAGCGGCCACCCCATGCGGCGCCCTGCCCCGATATTGACCGCTGTCACCATGACCGTGCTTGCGGGCTGTGCTGCCGGACAATCCGGGTCCGGTCCCGCCGCACAGACCACGTCGCCCGCCACCGAGAATTCAACCGCAGTGGCACGGGCCACAGCGCCGGCGCGAACGACGCCATCGCGTCCGCGCGCAAAATTGACAGATCTGATCGGCGCGGACGCGGCGCAGATCGACAGGTTCCTCGGGACCCCGGAAATTGTCCGCCAGGAAGGCCCCGCAGAGATGCGGCTCTATCGCAGCCGGTCCTGCGTCCTACATGTGTTTCTCTACCCGCGTGACGGGCGCAAAACCGCCAGCCATATCGAGGCACGCCGCGAGTCAACGCGCCTCGACGACCGGCAACTCAACAGCTGCGTGGCCAGTTTTTCCTGAGCGGTGTCAGGCGATTGTTTTCGCCTTGTAAGTACACAGATCCGAGACGAGACAGGCCCCGCAGTCCGGTTTACGGGCCTTGCACACATAGCGCCCATGCAGGATCAACCAGTGATGGCCGTGCTGCATGTAGTGCGCGGGCACCCGTTTGAGCAGCTTGTCCTCGACCGCACGGACAGTCTTTGCCGGGGCCAGTCCGGTGCGGTTTGAGAGCCGGAAGATATGTGTATCGACCGCCATGGTCGGCTCGCCGAAGGCGGTGTTGAGCACCACATTGGCCGTCTTGCGCCCGACCCCCGGCAGGGCTTCCAGAGACTCCCGGTCACGCGGCACCTCGCCATTGTGGTCCCGGACGAGCATCTCGCTCAGCGCGATCACGTTCTTGGCCTTATTGCGGTAGAGCCCGATGGTCTTGATGTGTCCGATCAGCGCATCTTCGCCGAGCGCGACCATCTTCTCGGGCGTATCGACGGTCTTGAACAATTCGTGGGTGGCCCGGTTCACCCCCACATCGGTTGCCTGGGCCGAAAGCACAACGGCCACCAGAAGGGTGTAGGTGTTGTGATACTCCAGCTCGGTTTCCGGGTGCGGATCGGCTTCCGACAAGCGGTGAAAGAACTCTTCGATCTGGTCTTTTTTCATCTGCGCCATAACCCCGGGAGCCTAGCGCGTTTGGGGGTGTTGATCAGCCTTCAATCACAACTGCGGGACTGCGACAAAGGGTTACTTTCCCCCGTCCCGGGTCCGTCCTAGACTTTTCCCCATGAATCAGGCTGACACCGAACTCCTGTTTGACGCCGTCCTCTATCCGCACCGGAGCCTCGGGCCCCGGGGCGTGCGCAATGTGATCCTGGGCATCTCCGGCGCGTTGGTGGCCGTCGCAATGTATTTCACGGCCATGGGGGCCTGGCCGGTCCTGCCGTTCTTTGGCTGCGAGATTCTGCTGGTGTGGTGGGCGTTCCGGGCCAATGTCCGCGACGGGCGCGCCTTTGAACGGGTGCGGCTGACGCCGCAGGAACTGACGGTGGCCCGGGTGCGTCCCTCCGGACGCGAGCAGCATCATCGGATTGCGCCGCCCCACTGGCTCAGCGTCAATCTGGCCTCCCGTCCGGGCGGCGACAATGAACTGTTTCTGGCCAGCCACGGCCGCAGTCTGAAGGTTGGTGGATTTCTGACCCCGGAAGAACGGGGCGAACTAGCCGAAGAACTGCGAGATGCGGTGCGCCGCCTGCGCACGGCCACCGGCTAGAAAGACAACCCCGGCGCGGCCCGCCTAGTCGTCCAGGCCAAGCACATCGGCCATGGCGTAGAGACCGGGTTCGCGACCAGCCGTCCACCGCGCCACCCGCACCGCACCGCGCGCAAATATGCCGCGATCCGTCGCGCGGTGGGTGAGTTCGATCCGCTCGCCCGCGCCGGCAAAGATCACGCTGTGTTCGCCCACCACGTCACCGCCGCGCAGCGTGGCGAACCCGACGGTGCCGCGCTCGCGCGCACCGGTGATGCCCTCGCGCGAGAGAACCTTGTGATCATCGAAATCGACACCGCGCCCGCGCGCGGCCGCTTCGCCAAGACTGAGCGCCGTGCCCGACGGCGCATCGACCTTGTGCTTGTGGTGCATCTCGACGATCTCGATATCGAAATCCGGATCGAGTGCGCGCGCCACCCGTTCGGTGATGGCGAACATCAGGTTTACACCGCTGGACATGTTGGACGCCCAGACCACCGGCACCTTTTCGGCCGCTGCATCGAGCGCAGCGCGGTGCGCGTCTTCCAGTCCGGTCGTCCCGGCGATCAGCGCACACCCGGCTTCGCCCGCCAGGTCCGCATGGGCGGCGGTCGCAGAAGGCACGGTGAAATCGATCACGGCATCGACGCCCGCGAACATGGCCGCCGCATCCGTCGTGATCGCCACACCCGCGTCACCCGTCCCGGCAAGGACACCCGCATCGGCGCCGATATGATCCGAGCCTTCGGCCTCGCTGGCACCGGCCAGAACGCAGCCCTCGGTTTCGGCCACGACCTGCACGAGCATACGGCCCATCCGGCCGGCTGCGCCCACGATTCCGATTTTCAGTTGATCTGCCATCTTTGCCTTGGCCCATCTTGTCACGTCCGGACGTTTATAGAGGAGATCTCCCGAAAAGCATTGGAAAACTGCAGACCTGCTTGCCGGATTGCACCGCATCGCCTAATGTATACATGTATACATCTTGAAGAGTCTGCCGTGGCCACACGAAAATCCGAGGTTCTCTCGCTCCGACTCGACAAAACGATTCTGTCCGATCTCGAGAAACTCGCCGACAGCACAAAACGCCCCAAGACGTTCCTCGTCGAGGAAGCTCTCGCGGAGTATCTCAATCAGAACGCATGGCAGGTCGCCGAGATTGAGACCGCCATTGCGGAAGCCGATGCCGGGGATTTCGCAAGCGAAGACGAAGTCGAAACGCTGACAAACAAGTACAAGAACGCCTGAGCGCATGGCGACCCTAAAGCTGCGCTGGCTAAGGCGCGCTGAGCGAAGCCTGGCCAAGGCCGCCGATCACATCGCCAAAGAAAATCCGGCGGCCGCGCACCGGCTGATTCAGCGCATTCGGCAAGCCGGCGCAGAAATCGCCGCCTATCCCGAACGTGGCCGTGCCGGGCGCGTACCGGGGACGCGCGAGTTCGTTGTCGCCGGGACGGCCTACATTATTCCCTACCGGGTGCGGGGCGATCCTGTCGAGATTCTTCACGTGCTCCACACCGCGCGGCACTGGCCGGACCGGCTTTAGCGCGACAGCCTAGTCCTTCAGGTCGTCCCAGAACTCCTTCACCTTGGTGAAGAAGCCCTCGGATTCCGGACTGTGCTTGGTGGACCCGCCGCCCTTGTCCTCAAACTTCTTGAGCAGCTCGCGCTGATCCTTGGTCAGGTTCACCGGGGTCTCGATCTGCGCCTGCACATACATGTCCCCGCGCGCGTTCGAGCGCAGCACCGACATGCCCTTGGCCCGCAGCCGGAACTGCTGTCCCGTCTGGGTGCCTGCGGGGATATTCACCCGCGCGCGACCGCCGTCAATCGAAGGCACCTCGATCGATCCGCCCAGGGCAGCCGTAGTCATGGGGATCGGCACCCGGCACTGGATATCGGCGCCTTCGCGGCGGAAGAAACGATGCGGCCGGATGGTCACGAAAATATAAAGGTCGCCCGCCGGGCCGCCGCGCAATCCGGCTTCGCCCTCTCCGGCGACGCGAATACGCGTGCCGTCCTCGATCCCGGCCGGGATATTCACCGAGAGCGTTTTTTCCTTGTTCACCCGCCCGGCCCCCGAGCACGAGCCGCACGGATTGTCGATCACGCGGCCCGCGCCATGACAGGTGGGGCAGGTGCGTTCGACGGTAAAGAAGCCCTGTTGCGCCCGGACCTTGCCGGCGCCCTGACAGGAGGGACAGTTGACAGGTTCAGCGCCGCCCGCCGCGCCCGAGCCCTGGCACTCATCGCAGGCCGCCGAAGCGTTGACTTTGACGCGCGCCTGCTTGCCCGCGAAGGCATCCTCCAGGCTGACATCCAGATTGTAGCGAAGATCCGAACCGCGGGTGCTGGCCCGCCGGCGTCCACCGCCGCCGCCGCGACCGCCCACGAACTCGCCGAACATCTCATCGAAGATATCGGCAAAGCCGCCGCCACTGTTGAAGTCGAAGCCGCCGCCCGGCGCGCCGCCACCGCTATTCTGAAAGGCTTCATGACCGTAGCGGTCATAGGCCGCACGCTTCTGATCATCCTTCAGGATGTCATAGGCGGAATTCACTTCCTTGAAGCGCTGCTCGGCCTTGTCGTCGCCGGGATTACGGTCGGGGTGCAGCTCCTTGGCCAGACGTCGATAGGCGCTCTTGATCGCGGCAGCATCGGCACCGCGTTCAACACCCAGAATCTCGTATAGATCTTTGTCCGCCATGACGTTCCCCTACCCCAACAGGACCACGCCGGAAATGCGGCGCGCGGTCAAGTCCGACCCCGCGCCGCCCATTTCCGGTTGTGACCGTTTACGAGGCTGACGATTTGCCCTTCGGCTCGTCGTCGTCATCGACTTCCTCGAAGTCGGCGTCGACAATGGTCTCGTCATTTGCGGCATTCTCCTCGGCGTCCATCGCGGCAGAGTCCGCAGCATCGGTGGCTTCGGCATCGCCCATCTCGGCCTGTTCGGCCTTGTAGATGGCTTCACCGAGCTTCATCGAAGAGGTGGCCAGCGCCTCGACCTTCGCCTGAATGTCTTCCAGGTTGTCGGCTTCGACGGCCGCCTTGAGAGCCTCGACATCGGATTCGATGGCGGATTTCTCTTCCTCGGAGACCTTGTCGCCGTGCTCGCTCAGGCTCTTTTCGGTCTGGTGCAGCAATGCCTCGGCCTGGTTCTTGACCTCGACGGCTTCACGCCGCTTCTGGTCTTCGGCCGCATTCTCTTCGGCATCCTTGACCATCTTCTCGATGTCCTCGTCGGACAGGCCACCCGAGGCCTGGATGCGAATCTGCTGCTCCTTGCCGGTACCCTTGTCCTTGGCCGAGACATTGACGATGCCGTTGGCGTCGATGTCGAAGGTGACCTCGATCTGCGGCACGCCGCGCGGGGCCGAGGGGATGCCGACCAGGTCGAACTGACCGAGCATCTTATTGTCGGACGCCATTTCGCGTTCACCCTGGAAGACCCGGATGGTCACGGCGCCCTGATTGTCTTCGGCGGTCGAGAAGACCTGGCTCTTCTTGGTCGGGATCGTCGTGTTGCG
>JAYQBG010000004.1:120854-131998 GCA_038137215.1 Alphaproteobacteria bacterium | reverse complement strand
CTAAAAACGTCCGGACTCTCTCACAGTGACTGGACCACATATCAGGGGCAGGTCACCGTTTAGGCTCGTGTTTTTTTACTGAATTGCCGGCGTGATAGCTGGCTCAGTCATCGAAAAACGCAAAGGTGCGAACCTCGATACTTTCGCGCGGTCCTGCATTGGCGGGACTTGTCGGATCCTCAAACGAGGTGTGCGGGGTAAACCGGCCCGGCAGGCTTTCGTCGGAGTCGTAGACCTTGAAAACCAGGGCCTCATCCCGATGCATACGCGGAAAATAATACCACTGGTGCGCCGGCTTGTAGGTCATGCGGTAGGTTTCTCCGACCCTGTCCGGATAGCGCCGTTCGGCCGTCAGGAAGTCTTCCATCTCAAAAGATCGCGCGTCGCACATGGTCAGGGGATCGGCTTCGATCGGGTTGCGGATCGCGCGCCAGACCTGAACGATGGCGAATCGCTTCGAGAGCAGATCCTCGGCTTCGTCGGGAAGGATTTCACGGACTCGTCGCGGTCCGGAGACTTCGGTGTAGTCGTTATGGGCGGCACGCACGGGCTCGCGGACGAGCTTTTCCTTGCGTGTCGCATCATCGCCCGAGCGCAAAGTGTGATCGAATATTTCGACCCGACTTGCACCGGTCGTCTCGGCGACCAGTTTCTGTACCTCGGGATAGTAGACCGCTTTGAGTTCTTCGGCGTCGAAGAAGTTGGTCATTTTTGTCGGGTGATCGGTCAGAACGAAGCCGTTCTGGTCGAGTGCGAAACTGTCCTCAATTCCGCGGCCATTGCGGATCCGGACCGGTTTGCTTTCGTAGGTGCCGGTCACGACGCGGTTCATGTCGCCGGCCGGCATGGTCTGGTTGATCAGTTTTTCACCTGTGTCGACCGCATAAACGACTTCGGCATTGATGGTATCGGTCATGTCGGCAACTCCTGTCTCGCGCAAAGCGCTAGTCCCGGTCTGTCCTGGCAAATTCCTTGGCCCGTTCCACAGCCTCTTCGGGGGGTGTCTGTCCCGGAGGATGTAGGAAGGGCATTTCGAATTTGTCGGTGATCCGCGTGTATCCGCCATTCCCCGCCATACGTCCGAGCGCATCCAGTGCGCCGGGGTCCACATGAAGTCGGTCATTCACGATCGCATCGTCCATATGGAAATGTACAACCTCTCCCAGGATCAGGTAGTAGGGCAGGGTCCCCATTTCCTTGATCTCAATGAGTCTGCTTTCGAGTTGCACCCGGCAATCCGTGATCCGGGGCGGTTTGACGACCACGGAAGGGGCCGTCGTAAATCCGGCGACATCCGCTTCGTTGACGCTGCGGTCGAAGTCGAGCGCGCAGGCATTCATCTTGTTGCGCAACTCATAGTCCACTATATGCACCACCATCTCCGGATGGTCGCGGAGATTGGCTACCGTGTCCTTCACGGCCCCGTTGCTGCCGCCGGATTTCGGGCCGGTCTTGGGGCTGCAGGCGACCATGAACATGGGCGGCGAGACGCCGATGCAGTTGAAGAAGCTGAACGGCGCGACATTCGGCCCGTCCGGACCCAGCGTGACCGTGAGGGCAATCGGGCGCGGGATGATCGCTCCGCTCATCAATTTGTACTGGTCCTCGACCACCAGATCAGCTGCGCTGAATTCGGCCATGTTCTTCCCCCTGAATACTGTTTTCTTATGTCTGACTGCT
Source organism: Alphaproteobacteria bacterium (assembly GCA_038137215.1). GTDB lineage: Bacteria > Pseudomonadota > Alphaproteobacteria > UBA6615 > UBA6615 > JABJAG01. Next base: position 130,318 of record JAYQBG010000004.1, on the reverse strand, counting down.
GAACGGCAGGCTAGCGCGTCCCAGTGTCCTTCGTCGAGCAGGCTGCGGATCGACTAGCTCGTGTGAACCGAGCAACGCCGCCAGATCTCGATCTCGCCGTTACTGCCTTCAATCAGCAGGTGCAGTGTTTCATTGTCTATCAGGGCCATGTTGGTGCTTTGGCCCGATGCACGATCGCCGTCTGGCGCGACATACCGGAAGGTGTGTCGCGTATAATCCCCGGCCATGCGCGTGCCGCCGGGGGTCAGTATTTCAGAACCCCGAATCTCGAAGTTGCCGCCTTCCGGGTTGCACCAGTTGCCGTCGATGGCATCGGCATGGGCCATTGGCGCTGTGGACAGAAGAATTATCGCCGTCACCAGCGCCAATCTGATCAAGCTTCGCATCTTATTTTCCTAACGCCCGGTGAACTTGGGTGGTCGGCCGGCCTGGGCGGCGGCGAGACCCTCATCGACATCGTGGCTCCATTCCAGCGCGTGACGAAGCGCGTCAGAAAGGTCACGTGCGGCACGGAAGCCGGGCTCGCGACGGGCACGCGCGATGCTCTTGGCGCCGCGTGTGGCGAGCGGGCCATTGGCACCAATGGCTGTGGCTGTTTCCAGCGCGGCGGCCAGGACCTCGCCTTTCTCATGGATGTGCTGAACGAAGTCGATCCGGGCCATCTCGGCCGCATCGATTTCCTTTCCGGTCGCGATCAGTTCGAGCGCGTGCGCGTGCCCGACAGCCAGTGGCAGGCGGTGCGGCGCCCCGGCCCCCGGGAAACCGCCCCAACGTGCTTCGGGCAGCATCAAGGTCGAGTGCGCGCCTGCGATCCGGATATCGCAGGCGAGTGCGAGTTCCGAGGCTCCGGCCATGAGCTTGCCGTTGATCGCCGCAATCGTGATCTGGGGGAGGGCCTCGAGCGCATCGAAAATACGGTTTGCATCGACGACATAATTGAGAACTTCATCTTTGCTCATGCCCGCTCGTATTTCGGCGTTCATTAAACCGGCGGAGAACCAGTCTTCCCCGGCGCCTGTAATGACAACCGCCTGAATGTCATTGCGTTTGGCGAGATCATCGACCATGTGACCGAACGAAAGCAGCGATTGCGGGTTCAGCCGATTCAGCGCATCGGGGCAGTCGATGGTGATGACCGCGACGGGCGGGTTGTCGTCGAGTCGGAGATCAGTGTCCGTGGATGTCATGGCGTTCCGTTCTGTGTTTTTTTCTGCCCGGGAGTATGACGCGGGAACGCGTATTGTCGTAAAGTGGAAAAATCACGAAGTCGCGCGAAGCGATGTCTAACAGGGGAATATTTCAAGATGCCGAAACCACAATTGCGGGCCGATCAGGGCTGGATTTTCGACAACTTCCTGATGCTGTCGGACAACGAGGATGTCCTGCATCCGGGTATCATGGGCACGCGCCTGGGGCGCGGGTTCATGATGCAGGATCTGACGGCGGTCTATAGCAAGGTGACGGGGCGCCGCTCCTTCCCGAAGGCCTGGGCCAAGCGGGCCGTGGCGCTGGAAACTATGGCCAAGGATGCCGAGAGCCGGGGACGCCTGGTCACGGCGCGCCGCCTCTATCACCGTGCCGCCTTGTGCTTCGGACGCGCCCAGCATCTGATCCCGGTCCACCGGAATCCCAACAAGGACAAATGGTACGAGGGTCTGTACCGGAACTATGACAAGGTCATCGAACTGTCGAATGGGACCATGGAAAAGGTTTCGCTGGAGTTCACGCCGGGTCACAAGGTTCATGCGATATTCCACAAGGCGCCCGGCGACGGTCCGAAGCCGACGGTGGTGATCATTCCCGGTATGGATGCGCTGAAAGAGGACGTCGGCAATCCGTTCGAGAACGACTACACCATTCGTGGCATGAACATTGTCTGCATCGACGGTCCGGGCCAGGGCGAGTGCAACTACAATGAGACCTGGCTGAACGCCGACAACCATCAGCAGGCCGGTTCGGCGGTGATCGACTGGCTCGAAACCCGTGATGATGTCGATACCGACAAGATCGGTGTGATGGGCATGAGCATGGGCTCACGCTGGGGCGTGCAGCTCGGGGCACATGACAGCCGCGTCAAGGCGGTGGTCGGTCAGATGGCCAATGTGGGCACCTTCGATATCATATTCGAACAGGCCCAGCCGAACTTCAAACGTATCTTCATGTACATGTGCGGTTACACCGATGAGGACGAGTTCGACGAGCACATGAAGACCCATCATCACCTGCCGGATACGGCCAAAAACCTGAAGGTGCCGCATCTTCTGGTTGCGGGTGATATGGATGAACTTTGCACCCCCGATGATATCGCCCATTTCCGCGAAAACCTGGCCGGATCCAGTGAGCTCTGGCTCTATGAGGGCGTCTTCCACCCGATGGGCGAGGTTTCGGCGGAAATCTATCCGGCGATGGCAGACTGGATGCAGATGACCCTGGAAGAGGGCCGCCCGGACGGTGAACGCAAGACCGTCTATATCGAAGAAGGTACGACGATCGGCGAATACGATCACGGCTAGTCTGACAAACTTGGGGAAGGAGTAACGCGCCATGGCGAAGCCACAGCTGCGTGCCGAACAGGGCTGGATATTCGACAATTTCCTGATGCTGTCCGACAACGAGGATGTGCTGCATCCCGGGATCATGGGTAATCGTCTGGAGCGGGGAACCAAGCTCGAAGATCTGACCGCGGTCTATAGCAAGGTGACGGGGCGCCGTTCCTTCCCCAAGGCCTGGGCCAAGCGGGCCGAGGTTCTCGAGCGGATGGCGCAGGATGCTGAAGCGCGCGGGCGGATGGTGACCTCCCGTCAGCTCTATCACCGGGCGGCGATCTGTTTCGGCCGCGCCCAGCATCTGATCCCAATTCATCAGAACCCGAAGAAAGTCGAGTGGTTTGAGGGTCTCTACCGCTGCTACGACAAGGTGATCGACGGTTCCAACGGCACGATGGAATCGAAAACCGTTGAGTTCTCGCCCGGCCAGAATGCCTATGCGACCTTCCACAAAGCGCCCGGTGATGGCCCGAAACCGACCATCATTGCGCTGCCCGGTATGGATCAGGTGAAGGAGGATGTGTGCAACCCGTTCACCAACGAATACATCCCCCGCGGCATGAATGTCTGTGCTGTGGACGGCCCTGGACAGGGGGCGTGCAACCGGGATGGCGTCTGGCAGACGGAGAACAACTATGAACAGTCCATTTCGGCCATTGTTGACTGGTTGGTGACCCGCGAGGACGTGGATGCTGACAGAATTGGGATCATGGGCATGAGCATGGGCTCGCGCTGGGGCGTGCTGATCGGGGCGCAGGATCCGCGCATCAAGGCCGTTTGTGGCCAGATGGCCAATGTCGGCTCCTTCGACATGATATTCGAGCAGGCCCAGCCGAACTTCAAACGCATCTTCATGTACATGGCTGGTTACAGCGACGAAAACGAGTTCGATGAATTCGTTGCGCGGCTGGCCGATCTGCGGGATGTGGCGAAGGACCTGAAGGTTCCGCATCTTCTGGTGGCGGGTGACATGGACGAATTGTGTTCACCTGACGACATCGCTGCCTTTCGTCAGAATCTCGGCGGTCCGAGTGAGCTCTGGCTCTATGAAGGCGTCTTCCATCCTATGGGTGAGGTTGCCGGCCAAATCTATCCGGCGATTGCCGACTGGCTGCTCGAATCTCTGAACAACGGTCGGCCGGACGGCTACGCGCGGACCGTTTATGTGGAAGACGGGACAACACTCGCGGACTACGATCACGGTTGAGCACGCATCGGGTATAGTTTGCCCGCAGAGCACCAATCAGGGTCCGACACATGCCACATGACGGCGGAATTCCGTTTCTCCGCGAAATTGTGATCTTTCTCGCCATCGCGGCGATTCTTGTGCCGTTGTTCCAGCGCGTACGGATCAGCCCGGTGCTGGGATTTCTCGTGGCCGGGGTGATCGTTGGTCCGAATGGGCTGGGTGCCTTTGCCGCGCAGGTCCCCTGGATCGGCTATATTACCTTCACCGATGTGGACAGCATTGCCGTTCTGGCCGAGTTCGGGATCGTTTTTCTGCTGTTCCTGATCGGTCTGGAGCTCTCGCTGGAGCGGCTCTGGTCCATGCGGCGTCTGGTGTTGGGCCTGGGTTCGGCCCAGGTGGCCGTGACCGGACTCATCATCGGCGGTATCGCCTGGGCCTGGGGCAATTCGGCCAATGCCGCGATCCTGATCGGCGCGAGCTTTGCCCTCTCGTCCACGGCTGTGGTGGTCGAGGAACTGGTACAGCGGCGTGAACTGACAACACGCGTCGGGCGGGCCTCGTTCTCGATTCTTCTCCTGCAGGATCTGGCGGTTGTCCCGATCCTCATCCTGGTGGGCGCGTTCGGCGATCATGGCGACGGCAACTTGTTGGAAGCCCTTGCGACGGGCTTCGGCGTGGCTGCGGCGGCTGCGGCGGCAATCTATGTGCTTGGCCGGATCGTGCTGCGCCCCCTGTTTCGGCTGGCCGCGTCTGCCCGGGCCCCGGAATTTTTTGTCGCGATCACCCTGCTGACAGCAATCGGCGCCTCGGCAGCCACCGGAGCGGCTGGGCTGAGCCTCGCGCTGGGTGCGTTTCTGGCGGGGCTTTTGCTGTCGGAAACCGAATTCCGGCATCAGATCGAAGTCGATATTCAGCCCTTCAAAGGCCTTCTGATGGGGCTCTTCTTTCTGACCGTGGGGATGGGAATCAATCTCGCAGCCCTGAGCGATGCCGGTGTGATGATCGTCGCCTCGGTGACCGGTCTGTTCCTGCTGAAGGCCGTCCTGATCACAGGTTTGGGCAAGGTATTCGGGCTGCCGTTTCCCTGCGCGATTCATTCGGGCATTTTGCTTGGACAGGCGGGTGAGTTCGGGCTGCTCGTGGTTGGACTGGCGATGGCATCCGGCATTATCGCGCCGGAACCCGGGCAGTTCTTTCTGATCGTGGCGGCGCTGTCGATGATGCTCACCCCGGGCCTGGCTGTCCTGGGAGCGCGGGTTTCCACATATCTGGAACGGAACTCCGCGTCCCCCTCCCTGGCGCCGGAACCTGGCGAGATTGCGGAGCTGGGCGGCCATGTACTGATCGCCGGATACGGGCGTGTCGGGCGCGCGGTCGCCGAACTTCTCAACGAAGAGAAAATCAACTATGTCGCGCTCGACCTCGACAGCGCGCTTGTGTCGCGCCGGCGTGCAAGGGATGAACCGGTCTATTTCGGGGACGGGCGCCGTGCCGATGTGCTTGCGAAAGTGGGCGCGGATCGTGCCAGTGCGATTGTCCTGACTTTGGATCAGGAGAGAGAGGCTGAAGAGGCCGTGCGCGATATCCGCGCGCGCTGGCCTGATGTGCCGATCTATGCGCGTTCGCGCGATCTTGAACATGCTGAGGAACTCGAACGGGCCGGCGCGACGCGTACCATTCCCGAAATCGCGGAATCGAGCCTCCAAATGGGCGCGTTTGTCCTCACGGGTCTAGGTATTCCGCAAGATGCGGTGAACACCCTGTGTGAACGGGTGCGCGAACGGAATTACGAGGGGCTCTAGGTTATTCCGAACGCCACGTGAGCGTGCTATCAGCACGCGCCCATGTTGATCATGAACTCCATCACCGCCCGGCTGGGTGGCCAGACGATCCTGGACGGTGCGACCGCCTCGCTGCCGCCGCGCAGCCGTGTCGGCATCGTGGGGCGCAACGGTGCCGGGAAATCGACACTACTCAAGATCATCGCCGGTGAACTCCAGGCCGATGACGGCGCCATCGAGACGCCCCGCGGTACGCGGATCGGCTATGTGGCGCAGGAAGCGCCGGGCGGCCGCGAGACGCCTTTCGAGAGGGTACTCGCCGCCGATGAGGAACGGGTTGAATTGTTGCAACGAGCCGAGGAGGTCAGCGACCCGACGGACATCGCCGAGGTCCATGATCGCCTTAACCTGATCGATGCCCATGGGGCACCGGCGCGGGCGTCTCGCATTCTGGCCGGGCTGGGTTTTGACGAGGAGGCGCAACACCAACCGCTGTCGTCCTTCTCGGGCGGCTGGCGGATGCGCGTGGCGCTGGCCGGTCTGTTGTTTTCGCGGCCGGATTTGTTGCTCCTCGATGAGCCGTCGAACCATCTCGATCTGGAAGCGGCACTGTGGCTCGAATCTTTCCTGAAGACCTATCCCGCTGCGATGGTGATTGTCAGCCATGAGCGGGACCTGCTGAACAACGTCGCCGATCACATCCTTCATGTGCAGGGCGGCAAGATCACGCTCTACACCGGTGGCTATGACGCGTTTGAACGTCAGCGGTCCGAGCGGCTGAGCCAGATCGAAGCGATGCGGCGCAGTCAGGAAGAAAAACGCGCCAAGTTGCAGGCCTACGTGGATCGCTGGCGCTACAAGGCGCACACGGCCAAGCAGGCGCAGAGCCGTATGAAGGCGCTGGCCCGGATGGAACCCATCGCGGCTGCCACCGAAGACCCGACGCTGCGCTTTGATTTTCCCAATCCGGATGAGTTGCGTCCGCCGCTGATTGTCGCGGACGATACGGCAGTGGGGTACGTGGCCGATACGCCGGTGCTCTCGAAGCTGAACTTCAGGATCGACCCCGACGACCGCATCGCCTTTCTCGGACGGAACGGCAATGGCAAGACGACCCTCGCACGGCTTCTGGCCGGGCAGCTCGAGCCCATGGGAGGCGGGCTGACCGCCAGCGGTAAGCTGCGGGTCGGCTATTTTGCCCAGCATCAGGTCGAGGAACTGGTGGCGGACGACACTCCGCTGCAGCACATGTCGCGCTTGTTGGGCGATGCCAAGCCAGCCGAGATCCGTTCACAGCTCGGGCGGTTCGGGTTTTCGGGCGACAAGGTGCATCTGGAGGTTAAGAAACTTTCGGGCGGGGAACGCGCACGGCTGGCGCTGGCGCTGATCACCCGCGATGCGCCGCATATTCTGATCCTCGATGAACCGACGAACCATCTCGATGTGGATGCCCGCGAAGCGCTGGTGCAGGCCCTCAACGCCTTCGAGGGCGCGGTGGTGGTGGTCAGCCATGACCGGCATTTGCTGGAGATGACGGCGGACCGCCTGATCCTGATTTCCGATGGCCGGGCCGAAGAGTTCTCCGGCAGTCTCGACGACTATCGCGATCTGCTTCTGGGACGCGGCGAGAAAAAGCCCGATGCGAAACCCGAGGATCGTGGTGAACGCCGGGGCAACAAGAAGGAAGAACGCCGGGCGGCTGCGCAGGAACGCGAGCGCACCAAACACCTGCGCGATGCCGCGCGCGAGTCCGAGAAGGTGATGACGTTGCTGACCGAACAGCGCACGGAAATAGACCGCGCGCTGTTCGATCCGGACGGGGCAGCAGAGGCCTATCGGGGCAAGTCCATGACCGACCTGATGAAGCTGCGCGGCGATGTGGAGAAAAAGCTCGAACGTGCCGAGGCTGTCTGGCTTGAAGCCAGCGAGGCGCTGGAAAGCCTGACCGCGGACTAGCTTGGTGGCGTCTGTCCGTCGCCAATATCCCAGAACAATCCGGCCATGATCTCCAAGCCTTCCCGGGCCACGGATTCGAGCATGTGCTCGTCGGGTGCGTGCTGATTGCAGCCCGCATAGGAGTGGGGCACCCAGACAGTCGGCAGGCCGAGCGTGTCCATGAACACATCATTTGGGATACCGCCGCCGATATTCGGGACGAGGGCCGGCGGTTCGTCCAGGGTTCTTGAGAAGGATTCGATTGTCAGCCGGACCCAGGGGTTGTTGTGATCTTCTCGGGTCGCCTTCATTCCGGCCATCCGGGTGGGGGTCACGGTCACGTCATGAAAACCATGCCGGTCGAGATGGCGCCGCAGTGCCGGCAGCACGTCATCCGGGTCGGTGCCGACCACATAGCGAAGCTGGCAGACGGCTCGGGCCTCCGGCGCGATGGCGTTCTGAGGTTTTGCCGGGTCGCCCAACTCAAGCGCGAGTACCGCGAAGCTGTTCCAGCCATAGACGCGCTCTTCGGGGGTCAGGTCGGCTTCGCCCCAGTCCGGGTCGATATCGGGCGCGTTCGTGCCACCGGTCACCGTGACCCGTGAGAGAATATCGCGGATATCCGTGGTCAGCGTGTCGGGCCGCCACTCGGGAACGGCGATCTGGCCCCGCGCATCGGTGAGGCAGCCAAGCGCGTGGGCCATGACCGTGCCCGGGTCGCGCAACAATCCACCCCAGTTGCCCGAGTGGTGCGCACCTTCGCGGAGCTTGAGGGCGAGTTCGAAGTTCACCAGACCCCGTGAACCCAGAACAATGGTGGCGCGTGCCGGGTCGAGGCGGGGGCCGTCCGAGGCGATGAGCACATCGGCCTTGAGCAGATCACGGTGTTTCTCGCAAAAGGCGCGCAGCCCCCGTGATCCCATCTCCTCGTCGCTTTCGAGCAACAGGGTGCAGTTGAACCCGAGTGCGCCGCGTTCCGCGATAACGGCCTGCAGGCCGCCCAGATTTGTCCAGTGCTGTCCCTTGTTGTCGGCTGTACCGCGGCCGTAAAGCCGTCCGTCTTTTCGGGTGACGGTCCAGGGCGAGAGACCCGTGGCCCAGCGTTCGTCCTGACCCACCACCACGTCACCATGGCCGTAGATCAGGACCGTCGGGAGATCGTCGCCCTCATGCCGCGAAGCTACCAGCACCGGCCCTGCATCGGGTTCGGGGTTTTCGAGCAGCTTGCGGGAAAACCCGAGCACATCCAGATCCGGAGCGATGACCTCGTCAAAATAGTCGGCGAGGGCCGCGTGGGCATTGGGCAACTGGCTTTGCGTCGGATGGGCGACGAGCCGTGCCAGTCCGGCGACAAAGTAACCGTTGTCGAAGTGTTGCGCGGCGCGCGCGATGGCGCCCTCGCGCGACCCGGTCATGATACGTTCGTCCGGATCAGGCGGCTTCGTACTGGTCGCGTGAAACGGTCATGAGATCCTTGCCCTCGATCCGGATCAGGCGCGTATCCCCAGCACGTTTCGGGGAATGGAGGCGCCCGGTTGGGTAGGCGACTGCCATTCCTGGATCGAGATCATAGGATTTCACCGGCTTGACCTTGCCCGGCTGATCGCCCTGCGGCGGTTCGATCTGTTCGAACTCCGTCATCACGGTCTGACCCATAGCCTGTCCGTAGATGGCCCAGGTGCTCCCATGATCGTGGGGTGGCGCTTCATTGGCACCCTTGAACACATGGGCACAGATGCAAAATCCTAGATCGGGGTCTTCATAGAGGACGGTCCGGTTTTCCTGATTGTCAGGGCCAAGATGAGTTTTGATAAAATTGTCGTCCACGAGATATTTTTCCACGACCTGACGAACCTGATCGAGGTTGGCATCGTCCGATCCGTTCATCAGAATGTTCCGGCAATCTTCGGCAAAGGTATCGATTGTCTGGCTCATGGTCTCGTCATCGTAATTGTCTGATTGATGTGCATCATGCCTCGTACTTGTGCGAGGCTCAATACACATTTCTTTTTT
>JAYQBG010000004.1:73947-120844 GCA_038137215.1 Alphaproteobacteria bacterium | reverse complement strand
GACGAATATCGATTCCCGGTCACTCCGCGCCGCCATTCTTGACGGAGACGAAATCGCAGTTCTCGATGTGCGCGAGCAGGGTGAGTTCGGCGCGTGTCATCTATTTCACGCGGTGAACGCGCCTCTCAGCCGGATCGAAATCGAGGTGCCGCGTCTGGTGCCGAGACGGGCGACACGGGTCGTTGTGGTGTCCGGTGGCATGTCCGGTCTGGCTGAGCGCGGTGCCCGGGTTCTGTCAGGCTTGGGCTACTCGGATATCACGACTCACGATGATGCTCCGGAGGATTGGGGATCTGCCGGATTCACCCTCTATTCCGGGATCAATGTGCCGAGCAAGGCGTTTGGCGAAGCGATCGAACATCACTTCGGCACGCCGTCCATAGATGCCCAGGGCCTGAAAGCGATGCAGGATCGTGGCGACGATCTCGTGATTCTGGATTCCCGGACCTTCGCCGAATACCGGAATATGAACATACCCGGTGGCATCAGCGTGCCCGGCGGAGAGCTGGCCTACCGTGTGCGGGATTTCGCACCTTCGCCCGAAACCACCGTCGTGGTGAATTGTGCGGGCCGCACCCGCAGCATTGTCGGTGCCCAGTCGGTGATCAATTCGGGCATTCCCAACAAGGTGGTCGCGCTGGAGAACGGCACGATGGGCTGGCACCTGGCGGGTCTGGAACTCGAGCACGGGCGCGTTGACCGATATCCGGACGGGGATCCGCAATCAGTGGATGCAGCGCTGGCGATGCGCGACCGGGTGATCCGCGACTACGGCATCCGGACCATAAACCGCGACCTGCTTGCGCAATGGCAGGGCGAGGCAGACAGGCATACGCTCTACCTCCTCGATGTCCGTGACCCTGCCGAGTTTGCAGCCGGGCATCTTCCCGGTGCGCGGTCGGCCCCGGGAGGGCAACTGGTTCAGGCGACAGATTTTCAGATTGGGGTTCCGCAGGGCCGTATCGTTCTGACCGATGACAATGGGGTGCGGGCGGCAATGACGGCACACTGGCTGGTTCAGATGGGCTTCCCGCAAGTCTATGTGCTGACGGACGGACTGACTGGCGTGTCAGACGGACTGGAGCAGGGGACTGAGTCGTGGAGCCTGGCTGATAGAGGACCGGAGATCGGTGCGGAGGAACTGTCGCGAAGCCTCGATGACGGCAACACCTTTGTTCTGGATCTGGGGGAGAGCCGCGTTTACCGGACCGCGCACATTCCGGGTGCCGGATGGGCAGTGCGGTCGCGGATCGCAGAAACGGGGCCGGAGCTGCCCGCCACAGAACGGCTGGTGCTGACTTCCGCGGACAGTCATCTGGCGCACCTTGCGGTCTCCGAGGCGCAGGCGTTGACGGATGGGGATGTTCTGGTCCTGGCCGGGGGAACCAACGCATGGCAAGCCGCCGGTTATCCGGTCGATGCGGACCGTTATTCCCCGCCCGACGAGGCCTGCATAGACGTCTATCTGCGCGCCTACGACCGCAATACGGATGTGGAGAAGATGATGCAGGAATACATCGACTGGGAAGTCGCCTTGATCGAACAGATTGAAAAGGACCCGGATGTCAACTTTCGCCCTGGGGCCGCCACAGTCTCGGTGTAATAACTGTCCCGGGGCAGGAATAAACGCAGAAACCCCACAGGACGGAGATAACAAATACAAAGTTTATCAATATCTTATGGATCGTCTGAAACTATTCTGGAACGAACTTGGGACTACTGCGTTAGTCAGTCATAGGGGCAATCTGTGCGCCCGGAGAATTGGGCTAAGTTTCTCCATATGCAGAATGTGTTCGGTCGCTGGGCCGGACAAGGCCAAATACAGATCAGGGGTTAAGACCATGAACACCAATTTCAAAGCGGCCGTTTTCGCCGTTGTACCGTTTGCCCTCGCGGCTTGCGCGGGAACCCAGCTGGGTTAGACGCGTGGACTTGCGACGACGGGCTCTGCCTTCGACACGGCTCTTTATGAGGGTTATGTCGGACTGTCGGAAAAGGAATACAAAATCGGCAACTACACGAGCTCGGACGCCTTCGCATGGAAGGCCCAGAGTGCAGCGGCCGGTGAAACTGTGCTGCCGTGGACACCGAATGACGATACCGGCCATCCCCCGGGGACCGTGCCTGCTGCCGATCTGTCGGAGATGCTGAAGGGCCGTGAAGACCTTCTCCAGGCCTTACCGATGGCGGCCGCAACGTGGCAGCTCAGGATGCTGCTGCCGCGCAGACAAACTACGACTGCTGGGTTGAGGAACAGTCCTATGTTGGTGACTGGGCCGAATCCGATCAGCCGGCTGAAGCCACTGCGTGCCGCGACAACTTCTTTGCCGCGCTCGCGCGTGTTCAGGATGCCCTGACGCCCGAACCGGTGGCTGCGACGAATTCGTTCCTGGTCTTCTTCAACTGGGACAGCTCGACACTGACCGATGCCGCAATGGCGGTGATCAACGCAGCTGTGGCCGAAATCCGCGGCGGTGGCGTTGAAGATATTGAGGTCGTTGGTCACGCCGATACCTCGGGTGTCGCGAGCTACAACCAGAGCCTGTCAGAAGCCCGTGCACAGCGTGTCGCCGCGGCCATGTCCGGACAGGGCGTGGCGCAGAACGATATCGGCGTCCTCTGGCGCGGTGAATCGGAGCCGCTCGTATCGACCGGCGAATCCGTTCGCCGGCCCTTTTTATGTTTGCAGGAGCGTTTCAGCGTTTTGTGGTCAGTCCCATTTCCGGCCGGGCATGTGGTTGAACAGGCTTCGTGCCATGCCTCCATCCACATCGAGCTGGGTCGCCGTGATGTAGGCCGCATCGTCGGACAGAAGAAACAGAATGCCTGCCGCGATATCTTCGGGCTGTCCCACGCGTCCGGCGGGTGTCGCCTCTGCGCGCGCCTGCTTGATCTCGGGGTCGCGCATATAGGCTGTGAGCGGTGTCTCCGTATGTCCCGGGCAAACCACGTTGACCCGGATGTCCTTGCGGGCCCATTCGATCCCGAATTGCCGTGACAGCATGATCACACCGGCCTTTGTCGTGCTGTATCCTCCGGCCAGCCCGTAGGGCTGCAGACCGCCGGTCGATGACAGATTCACGACGGAACCGGGGTGGTCGTTCTCGATCCACCAGCGGCCTGCGGCCTGGGTCATAAGAAAGGTGCCGGTTAAACCGACCCCGAGGACCGTGTTCCAGTCCTCGAGGGATAAATCCAGAAGCGCACCGGGAGCCATCCGTATCGCGCTGTTCACCAGGCCATCGAGACGCCCGAAAGTTTCGATCGCGGAGCGGATGGCTGCCGAACAGGATTCAGGATCGCTTACGTCCAGATGGACATAGGCGGCGTTTGGACCAAGCTCGTTTGCCAACTCTTCACCGGCCTCGTCGATGACATCTCCGACAATCACCTTGCCGCCTTCTGCCAGGTACCTGCGGGCGGTTTCTGCGCCAATTCCCCGCGCACCCCCCGCCACGACACAGACTTTGTCCTGAAACCTGTTCATCATCTTGCTCCCGTTTGATTCCTCGCGTGTGAGTTTAGTCACAAATGGCGCCGGCTGGCAGAGACGCAGGACGTGTTTGGTCCCGGGCCTTGATTTCTCTATCCGGGCTTGCCCCAATGTCGTCATGGACAAAGACGCGATCGACCCCATGGCCATGCGGGAAGCTCTGTCTGCCGAAAAGGCAGCCTTGCTCAACTCCAGCGAAACCACGGCATTCAAACGGACACCCGTGACGTTGGATCAACAGAGCGTCGGTCGCCTGTCGCGGATGGATGCACTCCAGGGGCAGGCGATGGCGCAGGCCGAAGAAGTCCGTCGGCAGCAAAGGTTGCGATTGATCGACGCAGCGCTGAAGCGTATCGACAATGAAGATTACGGGTATTGCGTGTCATGCGGGGACGATATTCCGGCGAAGCGGTTACACTTCGACCCGGCCGCTGCGCGATGCATCGAATGTGCAACGTGATCTGCTCAATGCCGAAGTACTAGGGGAAACGACACCATGCGCCGTCAGAGAAACGTGAAGGTGCTTGCCACGCTCGGGCCGGCGAGCGCTTCGGAGGAGATGATCCGCAGGCTTTTTGAAGCCGGTGCGGACGCCTTTCGGTTGAATATGAGCCACGGCACCGATGAGGGTGTACGCGAGATGTATGACCGCATCCGCAAGGTGGAGAAAGAGCTTGGCCGTCCGATTGGAATTCTGGCGGATTTGCAGGGGCCGAAATTGCGTGTCGGAGAGGTCGCGCCGGATACGGTTCTCGAGGACGGGGCAGAATTTCGGTTGCAACTGAAACACGGCGTCGGTGATGCGGCGGTGGTTGAACTGCCGCACAAGGAAATCTTCGAAGCGATTTCCGAGGGCGCAACCCTGTTGCTTGACGATGGCAAGCTGCGTCTGGAGGTCCTGGAGGCGGGGGCAGATTTCGCGCGGACGCGTGTGGTCGTGGGTGGCCCTTTGTCATCGAACAAGGGCGTCAATGTTCCGGATGTGGTTCTGCCGGTTCCTGCTCTCTCGCCGAAAGATCGGCGTGATCTCGATTTTGCTCTGACGCTCGATGTGGACTGGATTGCTTTGTCCTTCGTACAGCGCCCTGCTGATGTTGCTGAGGCCAAGAAGATCGTCGCGGGACGCGCATCTGTCATGGCCAAGATTGAGAAACCGCGTGCCCTCGATCATCTTGAAGAGATCATCGAAATCGCTGATGGGATCATGGTGGCGCGCGGCGACCTCGGGGTTGAGCTGCCGATCGAGAAAGTCCCGGCGATCCAGAAACACATCACCCGCGCGGGCCGGCGTGCCGGAAAGCCGGTTGTGGTGGCAACGCAAATGCTTGAATCGATGATCGAGGCGCCGGTGCCGACCCGCGCGGAAGTTTCGGATGTCGCCAATGCCGTTTTCGAGGGGGCGGATGCGGTGATGTTGTCGGGTGAATCCGCTGTTGGCGACTATCCGGTTGAGGCCGTGCAGATGATGGACCGCGTGGCGCAGGAGGTCGAACATGACGAGCAGTTTCGCGAAGCCATTGATGCCGGGCGTATTGAACCTGAAACAACCACGGCCGATGCAATCACGCTGGCAGCGCGACAGGTGGCCGAGACCCTGAATGCGGCAGCAATCATCTGCTACACCGCGTCGGGTTCGACGGGCTTGCGGGCGTCGCGCGAGCGGCCGGAGGTTCCGATCCTTGTCCTCACGCCGGTGACGCAGACAGCGCGCCGGCTTGCGTTGGCCTGGGGGGTCCACTGCGTTCAGACCGAAGATGCTTCCAGTTTCCTCGATATGGTCATCCGTGCCAGTCGGGTTGCGGAGGGTGAAGAATTCGCAACGACCGGCGACCGGCTTGTGATTACCGCAGGGGTGCCATTCGGTTCTCCGGGACGGACCAATATCCTGCGGATCGCGACTGTGGGAACCGAGCGTGGTCGGGGACGGAACTAGTTTCATTCCGCTGCGGCAAAAGGCGCCAGATTCGCCCCCAGAAATATCCCCTCTCGGCTGTTTACATCCCCCGAGTCGTTTGGCTTAGTGTCACCAAATTGTCGTTTAGGAAAACGGCGGCAAAAGTCCATAGGGAGGCCATATGGCACAGGCTGAAAACGGAAAAACCGGCAATCAGAAACTGCTTGCCTGGGTCGAGGAGGTCGCGGCACTGACCAAGCCGGATGACATCTATTGGTGTGATGGGTCTCAGGAAGAATATGAGCGGCTGACCGCGCAGATGGTCGAGAGCGGAATGCTCATTCCGCTAAATCAGGAACTCCGTCCCGGTTGTTTTCTCGCGCGTTCGGACCCCAACGATGTAGCCCGGGTTGAGGACCGGACTTTCGTTTGCTGGGACAATGAGGAAGATGCGGGTCCGAACAACAATTGGATTGCGCCGGACGAGATGCGCGCGACCATGAACGAGTTGTTCGACGGCTGCATGCGCGGCCGAACGATGTATGTCATCCCGTTCAGCATGGGGCCGATCGGATCGCATATCGCCCATATCGGCGTGCAGCTCTCTGACTCGCCCTATGTTGCCGCCAGCATGAAGATCATGACCCGAATGGGGCAGGCTGCCCTCGACGTCCTTGGCGACGGCGACTTTGTTCCGTGTCTGCATTCTGTGGGCGCACCCCTTGAGCCCGGTCAGGAAGACGTGGTCTGGCCGTGCAACAAGACCAAATACATCGTCCACTACCCGCAGGATCATTCGATCTGGTCCTATGGCAGTGGCTATGGCGGCAATGCGCTGCTCGGGAAGAAGTGCTTCTCACTTCGGATCGCCTCAATCATGGCGAAGGAAGAAGGCTGGCTGGCCGAGCACATGCTGATTCTCGGTCTGACCTCTCCGAAGGGCGAGAAGACATATATTGCAGCGGCCTTTCCGAGCGCCTGCGGCAAAACCAATCTGGCCATGCTGATTCCGCCCGAGGGCTATGAAGGCTGGACGGTTAGCACCGTCGGTGACGATATTGCCTGGATTAAGCCCGGCGATGACGGGCGCCTCCATGCCATCAATCCAGAAGCAGGCTACTTCGGCGTGGTGCCGGGCACCTCAACCAAGACCAATCCGAACGCCATGAAGATGATCGTCAAGGACACGATCTTCACCAATGTGGCCCTCACCGATGACGGTGACGTCTGGTGGGAAGGCAAGGATGGCGACGCGCCGGACCATCTGATCGACTGGCAGGGCAATGACTGGACGCCCGATTGCGGACGCCTGGCAGCGCATGCGAATGCACGCTTCACGGTGGCCGCGATCAACTGCCCCAGCCTTGATCCGGCCTGGGACGACCCGGCAGGTGTGCCGATTGACGCCTTCGTGTTCGGCGGCCGCCTCAGCAGTACCTTCCCGCTGGTCTATGAGGCCAAGGACTGGGAGCACGGTGTCTATATGGCGGCCACCATGGGGTCCGAAGCCACGGCAGCGGCTGACAATCAGGCCGCGATCCGACGTGATCCGATGGCGATGCTGCCGTTCTGCGGATACAACATGGCCGACTACTTCCAGCATTGGCTTGGCTTTGCTGACAAGAACCTCGCGTTGCCGAAAATTTTCCGGGTCAACTGGTTCCGCAAGGACGAGGCCGGAAACTTCATCTGGCCGGGCTTCGGCGAGAATATGCGCGTTCTGGAATGGGTCTGCGACCGCGTCCATGGAAATGTGGATGCTGTCGAGGGACCGCTCGGCAATATGCCGCGCTACCAGGATCTGAACTGGACGGGGCTCGATTTTTCGTCAGATGCCTTCAGCGGGATCATGGATCTTGCGCGCGCCGATGGCAGTCAGGAAGCTGAATCGCAGAAGGAACTGTTTGACAGTTTTGCTGGCCGGCTTCCCGAAGAAATGGAGGCCCAGCGTCAGGCGCTACTCTCCGACATGGAGGATGCCCCGGAAATCTGGCGCGCTGCCAGCTAACGGCACGCAGGAATATCTGGAAAAGGCCGCTCTTCCGAGCGGCCTTTTTCTATTTGATGACGCTCACATGGGCGGCAACGATACGCCAGCCCTCCGGCATGCGGACCCAGGTCTGGCTTTGCCGGCCAATCCCGCCGACGCTCTCCCGATAGAATTCCAGATTGGCGGTTCCGAAATCCCGGCCATAGGTGGTCACCACGACCGGATCGGTGGTCCGTTCAAGCCCGACCGATGAGCGCGCGGCACGGAATGCAGCGATCTGCTCGTGTCCGTAAAGCTGTTCGTTGATCCCGTAACGCAGTGTCAGTTCGTTGTTCCAGAACAACTCGTCGAGAACGGCAACATCATTCGTGACCAGCGCCTGTTCATAGCGGTCATGGGCTGCCGTGAGCTCGGCAAGGACCTCGGGGATATTGATTTCCATTAAAAACTCCGTGTTTGAAAGAGGGTGCACGGCCCGGTTGAATCTACGTCCCTTTGACCTTGGCCCAGCTGTCCCGCAGGCCGACGGTGCGGTTGAACACCAGCGCATCGGGTGCGGAATCGGGGTCGGCACAGAAATAACCGAGCCGTTCGAACTGGACCGGCACCCCGGTTTCGGCTTCGCTCAGGGACGGCTCGAGGAAACAACCTATGCGGACTTCGAGCGAGTCCGGGTTCAGGTCCTCCAGCCAATCGCGTTCCTTGCCGGGTTCTTCTGCGGCGAAGAGGTGGTCGTACAGCCGGACCTCGGCCTCGACCGCATGAGCGGCGGACGCCCAATGGATCGTGCCGCGAACTTTCCGGCCATCGGGCGAATCGCCACCGCGCGAATCCGGATCATAGGTGCAGCGGATCTCCGTGACGTTCCCGGCGTCGTCCTTGATGACGTCGGTACAGGTCACGAAATAGGCGAAACGCAACCGAACTTCCCGGCCGATGGTCAGGCGCCGGAACTTCTTGGGCGCGTCGTCCATGTAGTCGTCACGCTCAACCCACAGTTCCCGGCCGAAGGGAACCATGCGCGTGTCCGAGTTCTCGTCGGCCGGGTTGTTAACGGCCTCGAGCTCCTCGGTCTGGCCTTCCGGGTAATTTTCGATCACCAGTTTGACCGGATCGAGCACGGCCATCCGCCGCCGTGCGGTCTGGTTCAGGTGTTCGCGGATGGTGTTCTCCAGATATGACATTTCGACCAGCCCATCGGCCTTGGTGACACCCAGCCGGCCGATGAAATCGCGAATTGCGGTTGCCGGAACGCCACGGCGCCGCAGGCCCGATACGGTTGGCATCCGGGGATCGTCCCATCCGGCAACATGCTGATCGGCAACGAGTTGGTTCAGTCGGCGTTTGGACAACACCGTATGGCCGAGGTTAAGGCGCCCGAACTCATACTGTCGCGGACGAGCGGGGACAGGCAGGTTTTCAAGAAACCAGTCATACAGCGGTCGGTGGTCCTCGAACTCCAGAGTGCACACCGAATGGGTTACCCCTTCGATGGCGTCCGACTGACCATGTGCGAAGTCGTAGTTGGGGTAGATGCACCACGCATCCCCCGTGCGCGGATGCGGGTGGCGGATGATCCGGTACAGAACCGGGTCGCGCAGATTGATGTTGCCGGAACTCATATCGATCCTGGCGCGAAGGACCTTTGCGCCATCTGGGAATTCCCCGGCGCGCATCCGGGCAAACAGATCCAGGTTCTCCGCAGCCGGCCGGTCCCGATAGGGGCTCGGCCGACCGGGTTCGGTCAGGGTGCCGCGATATTCCCGGATTTCATCAGCGGAGAGGTCATCCACATAGGCCTTGCCGGTTTCGATCAGGTGGCAGGCCCAGTCGTAGAGTTGTTCGAAATAGTCCGATGCATGGAACAGGTTTTCGCCCCAGTCGAAACCCAGCCAGCGTACGTCTTCCTGGATCGCGTCGATGTAGGTCTCGTCTTCCTTGGCCGGGTTCGTATCGTCGAAACGCAGATTGCATCGCCCGCCGAATTCCGATGCGATACCGAAATTCAGACAGATCGATTTGGCATGACCAATATGCAGAAAGCCGTTTGGTTCCGGCGGGAAGCGCGTCACAACCTGGTCATGCAGGCCCGTGTCCAGATCGGCGCGGACTTTTTCACGAATGAAATCGTGAGGCGAGATGTCGGTGTCAGAGTCTGTGAGTTCGGTCATGGGCTCGAAATCGGCTTGGGTTGAGACTTCTCTGCCAGAAATGAGTGTGCGGGCCAAGCAATAGGCGACACAAACGAAAACGGCCCGGCGGGGAGGCCGGGCCGTGATCGCAAACGAACTGGTCGCTAGGGGCTGACGTGGTTGATGAACTCCATCGGCGCCGGTTCGCCCCACTGGGAATTCAGACCTTCTTCAGCCGGCACATAACGTGTGCCATAGGCATTGTTGAGGGTATCGGTGTCCGCCCAGTGCTCATGCACCCGGCCCCACGGATCTTTCCAGTAGTCATAGATCTGGCTCCCCAGAACATGACGGCCGATTCCCCAGACATGGTCGTAATCGCCGGTGTCGCGCAGGTATTCATGACCCATCATCACATCGTCGAAATCGGGGACTTCGAACGAAATATGGTTCAGGCCGGCCTGCTCGTTGCCGACATAGAGAAATACATGGTGGTCGACATATTCCTCGCCCGCATCGATGCGGTTGAAGCTGGCGATTACCTTGTCCTGGTCGCCTTCGACAAAAACCTCGTCCGACGCGATCAGCCCGATATGCTTGCGCACCCAGGCCGTGCTCTCCTCGAGCTTGGTGGTGCCCAGAACGCCGTGGCCGATGCGCATGACAT
This sequence comes from Alphaproteobacteria bacterium, assembly GCA_038137215.1. Taxonomy (GTDB): domain Bacteria; phylum Pseudomonadota; class Alphaproteobacteria; order UBA6615; family UBA6615; genus JABJAG01. The sequence goes on along the minus strand of JAYQBG010000004.1, from coordinate 110,668 downwards.
GGGCCGGGCCCTTATCGTGACGCCACAGTTCGCCGGCGCGCTTGTACTTGTCGATATTGCCGAAGTTGTAAGGCTGCCGCTCGACCGGAATTTCATCGACCTCGGCCACGCCGTGGACCACCTCAATGGTGTAACCATTCGGTTCGGTCAACCGGACCCGCTTTCCGCCGCCGGGTTCATCAATGTCTTCGACGTCTGAGGCTCCCTCGGCCTCCTTGGCCAGCTTGTGAAGGTCGTCTTCGTTGCGAGCGCGAAACGCGAGGCTGATGAAACCGGGATTACCCAGCTCAGTCACATGGATATGGTGGCTTGTGCCTGTGCCGCGCATATAGAGCGCGTTTTCCGTCCGCTCGCTGCGGATCATGCCGAAGCGGGTCAGGAACTCTTCCTGCTTGTCCAGGTCCGGCGAACGCATGCGGCCCCACGCAATATCCGCGACCTTGATAATTGAATCCGTCATATAGCTGTTTCCTCCTGCCGGTCGTCCGGATGACGACTCTTGCACTTAAGTCTAGTTGAAACTTGTCGATTGCGGAATGCCATGTGCGTTCCATACGGTAGCGTACGGTATTGCGTGACGCAGGCGTCGTCAATAGGTTGTTGCCAAGTCGAAGAGGGCATTTTGAATAAGAAGCGCGACCAATCGCAAGACCGCGAGTCCTGGCTTGCTGAAGCACTGGAATTGATGCGGGAACGGGGGGTCGACCATGTAAAGGTTGAACCTCTGGCAGAGCGCCTCGGCGTCACCAAGGGAAGCTTCTACTGGCATTTCAAGAATCGAAATGACCTGTTGCGATCATTGCCCGAGTACTGGGCCCGTCGTCAGACAGACCCTGTACTGGCTCAGGTTTCCGTGACGGAAGGCGGACCCATCGAGAAGATGCGCGCGATTCTGGAGTTTCTCGCACATGAAGATCCCGATCGTTACGACAACGCTATGCGCGCCTGGGCACAGTTCGATTCCGACGTGGCAGAAGCTGTGGCCGAAGTCGATGACCGCCGGATGGAGACGGCCCGAGTTCTGTTCGAAGAGGCGGGTCTCAGTGTCCAGGACGCCGCGTTTCGGGCGCGGCTCTGGTATTTCTACGATGTCGGCGAGCACGTCACAGGCGATACGCCCGTCGATGTCGAGGAGCGCCTGCGTCGGGCGGGGCAACGATTGAAGTTGCTGACCTCCGACATCTCCTGAGGGCGTTAGCTGGCCATCCTCATGCCTTGCGGCTGCTCGTCGGCGCCAAAGACCCCGATCAGGCAATCAAGCAGAATGCGATGCTGTTCGTTCAGCAGTTGCGTATCCTCATCCGTGCGCCGGATCTGATCCTGGTGCAGGTTGATGCCGTGTGCAATCGAGCTCAGACAGGCTGCCAGTTCCATGTAGTGCCGGTCTGCTTCACTCAGAAACCCTATGAACCCCGCTGGTTTGCCTTCTTTGATGAACTGCCAGTGGCTGTCTTCGTAATTCTTCAGGCTCTGCTCAATCGTCATGTAGCAATCGCGCATCTGGCCGCGCACGGCATTCATTTCCGCAAGAATTCGCTTCTTGGCTTCGGTGCCAAGTGCGTTCATGTCAGCCGGGAGTGCCTTCTTGGGGTCCCCGAACCAGCCGAAGAAGTCGCGCATGGCCGGTTTGATCGTTTTGTACTGCGACTGGTAGTAGCAGATTGCTTTCCAGGCAAAGAACATTTCCGGCGCGCGCTCGGGTGTCAGATCGAGGCTCTTGACGAAGTCTTCGATGCCTTCGACGTCCCGGGCTTCCCAGATTTTTTTCAAAAACTTTGAAACATGCGCTTCAACTTCTTTACTGGTTTCCTCGGCTTCGACGTTGAGTGCACGCCGCACGAGGGCTTCGATCTTCTCGCGGATCGGGCCCTGCAGTCGCTTCCATTCCTGCAGTGAAATATTGAAGTAAGCAGGGCTGATCTGGTCCTCAATTCCGCTCTGCTGAACCTTACACTTCATCAGGAAGGGGTCGAGTGTGGGCAATCAATTGAACAAGTCGAGCATATCGATGTCCCACCGATAGTCTTCGATCTTCTCTTCGTTTGTGGGATCGAGGCCGCACTTCATCTTGAGCTTCTCCGTGCGCTGGCGGTCTTTCACCAGGATGGAGTCGCCCCCTTCGTAGATGTTTTTATGGTTGTAGGGGAAATAGATGAGGGTCTCGATCCGGAAAATCCGTTTCCCGCGAGACATCTCGGATTCGACGACCTTGAGCAGAATGGAATCATTCAGGTACCGATTCCGGAACCTCGTAAGGCCCGGGTCGTCCTTGGAAACGTCGGCGGAAACCGCCGCGATATCGGCGGAAATCGCCGCAATGTCCTTGGACGTCTCAAAACACTTTAGACTTGACGTGCGTCCCACATCGATTGTGCGGGCAAGCGTTTCGCGATCCATGACCATTGAGTCTGTCCTGTTGAAGGGGCTGGCTCTCTTTCTGAACTCAAAAGGTGTAATGATTCTGAAGGAAAGACGCCAAATCCAATAAAAACAGAGCTCCTGGCAGCGTTATGGTGAATTTTTGATGAACGCTTTGATATGCGTGCGATTTCCGGTAGAAATTCTATGGATTGATTTGAGAGGTGAATATGCGCGGTCCTCATGATTATGGCGGGTTGCCTGCCGGAGACGTCGATCCGGCAACCCACGAACACGTGCCGACCCATTGGGAAAAGACCGTCGATGCGTTGATGATGTTGATCTTCGATCAGAAGCGACAGCTGGCCCGGGTGGACGAATCCCGACGCATGCAGGAAGCCCTCGGCGAGGACTACCACAAGTACCCCTACTATGAGCGGTGGTTGCAGGCGGTTTCGTGGCTCATGCTGGAAAAGGGCGTGTACACCCAAGAGGAACTCGAGGCCAAACAGGCCGAGGTGCGGGAACGGCTGGAGGCGGAACGCGATGGAGTCTAAGTATCGTCCTGGTGACAAGGTTCGTATTCTGCAGCGCAATCAGCCCGGGCATGTGCGCACACCGATCTACATCCGCGGTAAAACGGGTGTCATTGAACGGATTGTAGGCTCGTATCCGAATCCGGAACGGCTCGCCTACGGACATTCCGGATTGCCCTACAAAATGCTGTACCGGGTCAATTTCAAGCAGTCCGATATCTGGGACGACTATGATGGTCCGGCTGACGACACGCTCGAAATCGAAATCTACGAACACTGGTTGGCGCCGGCCTGAGCCGGTGCGGAAAGCGGTATCAAGATGAGTGAACACCATCACGATCACGACCACGGTCACGACCATGACGGCAAGCCGATTCAGGAAGACACCTTGCCGTCGCTCGAAGCACAGATCCTCGAAACAGCTGTTCGTGAACTGCTGATCGAAAAAGGGGTGGTGTCGGGTGACGAAATCCGGCGCGCCATCGAGTTCATGGACACCCGCGGTGAAAGCCTGGGGGCCAAAATCGTTGTGCGGGCCTGGACGGATCCAGACTTCAAGGAGCTTCTGCTGTCAAACAGCGCCGATGCCTTGCGGGAGTTCGGGATCGACATGAAGCCCATGGAACTCTGCGTGGTCGAGAATACCGACGAGGTCCACAACATGGTGGTCTGCACCTTGTGTTCCTGCTACCCGCGCCCAATCCTCGGAATTCCTCCGGCCTGGTACAAGCGTCGCGACTATCGTGCGCGTGCCGTGCGCGAGCCGCGGGCGGTTCTGAGGGAGTTCGGGACCGAGTTGTCGGATGCCATGCAGGTGCGCGTGCATGACAGCAATGCCGACCTGCGCTATCTGGTGCTGCCGCAACGCCCGGAAGGGACGGAGGACTGGACGGCAGAACAACTCGAAGCGCTTGTGACGCGCGACAGCATGATCGGGGTCAGCGATGTGCTTGATCCCGCAGAGGCGCGGGCCTAGCGTATCGCGACCGGCGCTTGGGTGGGGCCTGATTGTTCTGGGCCTTGTTGTGGTGATCTACGCTTTCATGCATGACAAGTTCTGGAATCTTCATGAAGGCTTTATTCTTATGGGATTGAAGTCCTATGCCGTCGCACTTCTGGGCGTGGTGCTGGTTCTGATAGGCGGGGTTTTCAGGGGGAGTGACCGCTAGGCGGTTTCCGATATGTAATACGGCGAAAATCGTGCGCGTTAGACGCGTACGTCATTCTGGGTGCCGCAATTGCGGCGGGGGAGTACACGCGTGTCAATGCGTGAAAAACTTGTAAGGCTGATCCCGCGTGACCGGGAGTTCATTGTCCGTTCACATGGCCGTGTGCGGTATGTGCGTGTCGGCCGCCTCAGTCAGTCCGCCGTCATTTTGCTGGCCGCCTTGGCTCTTGGCTGGTCCGTTTTCGCCACAGAGCGGCATCTGTCGCATGAAACGATCCTTGCCGAGCGGAACGCCCAGATTCGCGAATTGGAGAATGCCAACGAAATTCTGAGTGCGAACCTGAGCGAGGTTCGCAACAAGGTGGAAATCCAGGAGCTCTCGTTAACCGCGACACAACAGACAACCATCGATCTGGTGGCCGCCAACCAGGATTTGCAGTTCCGGATTGCGGAACTCGAAGGTGAGGTTAAGGACCGTCGCGCGCAAAGCCAGGTGCTGGCGCTGTCTCATATGAGCGCGCTGGAAGCCCATGCTGATGTTGCTGTTGATCTTGAAAATCTGGAGCTCGCTCAGCGCGACCTGAAGAGCAAGCTCGCTCAGCGCGAAACGCAACTTTCCGCGCTTGATATGGAACGTTCCAGTCTCAACGAGACTGTGAGCGCGGCCGATGCCGAGTTGCAGAAACTCAAGGAAGAAGTGGGGACGCTGCACTATGCCCGCGTCGACCTGATCGGGCGTCTCAACGAGACCCATCGCGATCTGCAAACGGTCCAGAAAGCCAAGAGCCGGATTGTCAAAGAGCGGGAAGGGCTCGGTGAACAGGTTGTCGAGTTGTCCGAGCGCCTCGAGATGATGGAAACTGCGCAGCTGGATATTGTCTCCCGTTTGGGTGAGCAGGCTGGTGAGAGCGGAGACTCGTTGAAACGCACGCTTGAAATCGCCGGACTGGATGTCGATCACCTGCTTGACCGGCTCGATCGTTCTGAAGACAGCGGTCGCGGGGTTGGTGGACCGCTGCTGGCGCTCGAGGATACGCCGGGATCAGGGCTTGCCTCTCAGATCGCGACGGTGGAACGGCGGATCGATGAATTCCAGAGCCTGCAGGACCTCATGGAACGTCTGCCCCTGGCTGCACCGCTGGATGAGTTCCGTGTCACGAGCGGGTTCGGTCGCCGCATCGATCCGTTCAACGGTCGCTTTGCCATGCATGGCGGCATTGATCTGGCCAGCCGTCGCCGGGCACCGGTGCACGTGACGTCTCCCGGCGTTGTGACTTTCGTCGGCTGGAAGGGCGGTTTTGGCAAGATTGTCGAAGTTGACCATGGTCTTGGTATCCGGACGCGCTATGCACATCTCTCCAGTATTTTTGTGAAACGCGGTCAAAAACTGGAGTATCGTGAAAAAGTGGGCCAGGTTGGCAGTACCGGTCGCAGTTCGGGCGAGCATCTTCACTACGAGGTGATCGTCGATGGGCGGTCACAGAATCCGGCAAACTTCATGAAGGCAGGGCAATATGTTTTCAAGAACTGATCGGCCCGGCGCCGGCAACGCAATTCCATCTATCATCGGGACCAGCATGAATGTCTCGGAGGATCTCGACAGCGAGGGTGCCGTTCATTCAGATCGAGGGCACCATCCACGGTGATGTCCGGTGCGCGGAAGTGACTGTTGGCCGGACCGTGAATGTGCTGGGAAACATCGAATCCGAAGTTACGAATATTCACGGCATCGTGAATGGCGAGGTTCGCGCCCGAAGCGTGATCATGTCGTCCACGGCGCGCGTGACCGGGGATGTGATCCACGAAGAACTGACGATCGATGCGGGCGCCTATATCGAAGGGCAGATGATGCGCCGCGATGCCGAGCAGTCGCGGCTTAATCTTGTGGTCGGCGATAACGTCTAGGCCGCATCCAGACACGCACGAAACATTTCTGCATCCACGTTACCGCCTGACAGCACCGCCACAACGGTTTTGTCCGCGCAATCGAGCTTGTGTCCCAGAATGGCCGCAAGTGCCACCGCGCCACCCGGCTCCACAACCAGTTTGAGATGACGCCAGGCGAAGGCGACGGCTCTGCGCACATCGTTGTCATTTACCGCAAGGCCGGTTGCGCCTGCTTTCTGCATGATCTCGAATGTCAGTGCGCCGGGCTCCGGGGCCAACAGCGCATCGCAGATTGATCTGGTTCTCATGTCGTTGGCAACACGCATGCCGGCCTCCAGCGAACGCCGTGTATCGTCGAAGCCTTCCGGTTCAACGGTCAGAACGCGTGTGTCGGGGCAATGCGCAGAAAGGGCCAATGCGATCCCGGCGGTCAGGCCACCGCCGCCGCAGCACACAAGTACGGCGTCCGGTACGATTTCCCGCTCATGACATTGGGCGGCAATCTCCAGACCAACGGTGCCCTGACCACCAATGGTCCAGGGGTGGTCATAAGGGGGGATCAGGGTCGCCCCCGTGCAAGCCGCAATGTCTGCGGCGATAGTTTCCCGGTTCTCGGACTGACGGTCATAACTGACAGCCTCGGCGCCGTAGCCTTTCGTGTTCTCGATTTTCATGGCCGGGGCATCGGCGGGCATCACGATCGTGGCGGGAACGCCGAACAATTGCGCGGCGGCGGCAACCCCTTGCGCGTGATTTCCCGAGGAATAGGCCACCACGCCCTTGCGGCGCGTCGCTTCGGGAATGCGTGACAGGAAGTTACAGGCGCCGCGAAACTTGAATGATCCGGTGCGCTGGAGGGGTTCGGCCTTGAGAAGTATCCGTCCGCCCGAGAGAGCGTTGAGGGCCGGATTCTCCAGCAGTGGCGTGCGGACAGCGTGTTTTTGCAGCCGCGTTGCGGCATCCTCAATATCGGCGGGGGTCGGTGCAGCCGTGTCTGTCATCGGGCATCGAGGCCGAGCATGCCGGGCAAGGGAGTCAGGGTATCGAGTTCTTGGTCCGGCCGGGCCGGAAGATGTTCGACGGGTTGTTTGTACCGGTTGATCCAGACCACCCGGAACCCGAATGCGGCGGCGCCGGCAGTGTCCCAGCCATTTGAGGACATAAAGCAGATATTCTCTTTCGCGATACCCAGGCGGTCCACCGAAAGCTGGTAGATGCGCGGGTCGGGCTTGAACACACCCACCTCTTCGACCGACTGGACGTCATCGAGCAGATCGCCGAGCTGGTTGGCTGCCACCGCGGCGTTCAGCATATCCGGCGAGCCGTTCGACAGAATGGCCGTCCGCATACCCCCGGATTTCAGGCGTCTGAGTATGTCGGGCACCTCCGGAAACGCTTCGAGTTCGCGGTAGAGCGCCATGAGGCGCTCGCGCAGAGGCATGTTGTCGATCCCGATCGCCGCGAGGGAATAATCGAGCGCTTCGCCTGTGACCTGCCAGAAGTCGGCATGAATGCCCATGAGGCTCCGCAGCCATGTGTATTGCAGTTGTTTTTGCCGCCAGATATCTGACAAACGGGCGGCGTCGTCTCCGATCTCGTTGGCACAGCGCATAACGGCGGAATTGAAGTCGAGCAGGGTGCCATAGGCATCGAACACGCAGGCTTCGATACCCTCGATCCGTCCCGTGATCGTGGCTGTGGTCACGGCTGTTCCTTGTTCAAGGGGACAGCCCCGACATCCGCGACCTGAACCCCGCTCAACAGATAGCGATAAACCGTGGCAGCCTCGCTCACCCGCTGCACATAGTTTCGGGTTTCGGCGAACGGGATGGATTCGATCCAGTCGATCATTTCGATCTGGCCTGTACGGGGGTCGCCGTATTGTTTGAGCCATCGGCCCACCCGGTGGGGGCCCGCGTTGTAGGCGGCGAAGGCCAGCGGGGTCGATCCGGCAAAGCGTTCGAGCATCTGTGCCAGATAGGCCTGGCCAAGGCGAATGTTGTAGTGCGGATCGGTGGTCAGCTTGTCCCGGTGATAAGGCAGGGACAGTGTGCGTGCGACCTGTTTGGCGGTCCCCGGCAGCAACTGCATCATGCCGCGCGCATGGGCACGGCTGATCGCGGATTTGTCGAAGCCGCTCTCCTGACGAATGATCGCCAGGACCACCGCATCCTCGGGCACAAAAGGGTGCGTCAGGTCGGGGACCTGCACCACGGGATAACCTGCCACGCCGACAATATTGTCGAGTTGGTTGGCGCGTTTGATTGCCCGCACGGCCTCGCGGGGGCGGTCACTTTCATGTGCAAGTTGGGCGACAAGCAGGCGTTCTTCGGCGCTTTCGGCAAGGCCGGCCAGATGTAGCAGAAACGTGCGCAATCGTTTGTCTGCACCCAGACCATGGAGGCGTTGAACCAGCTGCACGAGTTCGCGATCGAGAAACGCCTCGCGGGCTTTTGCATCCGTTGGCATCTCGAAGTTGAAACTGTCGGGCGTGTGCCCCAGTTCTCGGATCGCTTCCTGGCCGTAGAAGGTTGTGGGATGCGTGGCAGCCCGTTGCCACCATTCGCGGGCGAGTTCCGGGTTGCCGCGGGCCTTGGCGGCCCGGCCCGTCCAATAGGCGCCGCGGGCGCGGCTGATCGGGTAACTCACGCCGTTGTAGAGGGTCGAAAAATGCGCTTCCGCCGCATTGGGTTCACCCAGATAGGAGAGACGCAGCCAGCCTGCGAAGAACTCGGATTCTGCAAATTCACCGCCCTTTGAGAGGCCGTGACCGGTCACCAGTTTTGCGGCCTCGCTGTAGTACCCTTCTGACAGGGCGCGGCGGGCCAGGATGCGGGCTTCTTTCGCCCAGAGTTCCGGGCGCGGTCGCGGGCCGTTGAACCGGGCGAGAATTTCAGCCGCCGCGGCGTTCTTGTCTTTCTCGCGTCGCCACTGAAGGCGCTCTAACCAGAGTTCGGGTGCGTCTTTCAAGCTCGCCGGAACACGAGATATGGCGCCATCCACGCCGCCGCTGCGCCGCAGCAGCGCAATACGCGCGCGGGCGAGGGCCGCCTGTCCCCGGTCAACCCGTTTCACCATCCGCCTGGCGGCTGTGTGACTGCGCTGCCAGATCAGCCGGTTGAGCCGCGCCGTGTGACTTTCCGGAGCGAGGTGCCGTCCATACTCACGCAGGAAATCACGCTCGGTTGCGGCATCAAAGTTTCTGTTGATCCAGTAAGTGTTGGCGAGTTCGGGGATTTGCGTGGTGTCTCCCCGTCGTGTCAGCGCACCAAGATGTGCCACGGCCCCTTCGCCGGTCACCGGGGGGTGTCTGTGGAACCAGTCGAGCAGGAATACGTCGGATTCCGATCCGTCAATCTCGCGCTCCGCTCTTCGTTTCAGCTCGCGTTGACGTGGCCAGGTCGGGTGCTGGTCGATAAAGGCCGTGACTTCACCGAATGACGTGTCGAATTTTTCCTGCTGCAGTCGCAACCAGGTGGCATAGGCAGCGAGCAGGGGATCGTTGATCCGCCCGGCGTAGAGATTGACGCTCGCCCAGTCCTCGCGTTCGGATGCTTCGACAAGATCGCGCGCGGCCATGTCCGAAGGGGTGCGGGTGTCGGCCCGTGCATCGGGGATGCTGCCGCCAAAAATGAGCAGTCCCGCCAGTGCGATACAGGCAAATACGCGCGGTGTTGATGCCATGGCCAAGGTATAATCTCCGACCCGGATTTTAAGGCTGGGTGTGTGCGTTGGCCAGCAATCCGTCCGGGCTTGGGGGCGGTTCTTCTGCGGAACTGCCTTGTTCGCGCCGGAGTGAGCCGTTATCGTCCCGCGAAAATCTGCAAGGACCGCGTGGAGCGGTCAGGAGGCCAAGATGTTCAAAGGATCGTTGACTGCGCTTATCACCCCGTTTCGTGACGGCAAGGTGGATGAGAAAGCGTTCCAGGACCTGGTCGAATGGCAGATCACGTCAGGCACTGACGGGCTGATTCCCGTCGGGACGACCGGGGAATCGCCCACTTTAAGCCATGACGAGCACGAGCGTGTGGTTGAACTCTGCATTGAGGCGACGGCGGGCCGGGTTCCGGTGATTGCCGGGACCGGGTCCAATTCGACCGAAGAATGCGTGCGCCTGACCCAGCATGCAAAGTCGGCGGGTGCGGATGCGGCGCTGATCGTGACTCCGTATTATAACAAGCCGTCCCAGGATGGTCTGTATGCCCACTACGAGGCTGTTGCGAAAGCCGTGGACCTGCCGGTCATTATCTACAACATCCCGCCGCGTTCGGTGATCGATATTTCGGTGGAGACCATGGCGCGGCTGGCGAAGGACTTTTCGAGCATCGTGGGTGTCAAGGATGCCACGGCCGATCTAACGCGCCCGCTTTCGACACGGGAAGCCATCGGGGAGGATTTCTGCATGCTCTCTGGCGAGGATGCGACGGTGCTGTCGTTCATGGCAAATGGCGGTGATGGCTGTATTTCGGTGACCTCCAACGTTGCGCCGGGCCCTCTGGCCGAAATGCACGATGCCTGGGCTGGCGGAAAGCACGACGATGCCATGACCATCAATGCGCGGCTGTTTCCGCTGCATCAGGCGTTGTTCGTCGAGCCGAACCCCGTGCCGGTGAAATACGCCGCCTCGTTGCTGGACAAGTGCACCAACGATGTGCGCCTGCCGCTGACGCCTGCAAACGGGAACACCAAGAAGCAGGTACATGCGGCGATGGTCTCGGCCGGCCTGTTGAACTAGGCGCCGGAGTTTCGGAGCCGAGATGGCACAGAAGAAAAAGGGACCGCCAGGGACCATTGCCGCCCAAAACCGCAAGGCGCGGCACGACTATTCCATCGAAGACAACATGGAAGCGGGCATCGTGCTGACGGGGTCGGAGGTGAAATCCCTGCGTGAGGGGAAGGGCAGTCTTGTGGACGCCTGGGCCGGTGAGCGGGACGGCGAACTCTGGATGTTCAACTGCTATATCCCGGAATATGCTCCCGCCCGGAATTTCGGCCATGAAGAACGCCGGCCGCGAAAATTACTGGTCCACGCACGCGAACGCGACCGCTTGCTGATGTCGATCCAGCGGGAGGGCGTGACCCTGGTGCCGCTTTCGATCTATTTCAACCAGCGTGGGATCGCGAAGGTCGATCTGGGGATCGCGACCGGCAAGCGCCAATACGACAAGCGCCAGACCGAGAAAAAGCGCGACTGGGAACGCCAGAAAGCGCGCCTAATCCGCGAACACAGCTAGCTAAGTTACTGTTTGCAACGAGACTCGGATCTGAATTCGAATTTCCTTGCATTACGTTTACGTTAACGTAAACTTTGGATTATGGATCGGACCTATTCCATCTCCGAGCTCGCCCGGGAGTTTGATATTACGCCCCGGACGATCCGCTATTACGAAGCAGAGGGCCTGATCGCGCCATTGCGTGAAGGTCAGAAGCGGATCTATTCGGCCCGCGACCGGGTCCGGCTTGCACTCGTGCTGCGCGGGAAGCGGCTGGGTTTCTCTCTCGCGGAGGCCAAGGAGGTTATCGATCTCTATGCCGCGCCCCAGGGCGAGGCCGGTCAGTTGCGCACTATGCTCGAAAAGCTCGATGAAAAGCGCGCGCTGCTTGAGGAAAAGCGGCGCGATCTGGAAATCAGTCTCGCCAACATGGACAGCTATGCCGAACGCTGCCGGGAACGACTGGCGGCTCTGGAAGCTGCCGAACGGACAGCAGCGGAATGATGGCCTTGTGTGCGAACATATGCCGGACGATCATGGTGCCGGCGCCGGTTCATTCGGCGCGGCGGTCTGAGCCGTCGGCAGGAGGAGATACCAGATGATTCCCAATGAATATCCGAGCCTGAGCTTCGATCTGGGCGACACCGCCAACATGCTGCGGGATTCGGTCCGCAGCTTTTCGTCGGACAAGATCGCACCGCGGGCGGAGGAGATCGATGCGTCGAACGAGTTTCCCATCGACCTCTGGCCCCAGATGGGCGAACTCGGCCTGCACGGCATCACCGTGGACGAGGAATATGGCGGTTCGAACCTGGGCTATCTCGAGCACTGCGTCGCGATGGAGGAGATCAGCCGCGCCTCCGCATCGGTCGGCCTGTCCTACGGAGCCCATTCCAATCTCTGCGTGAATCAGATTCATCGCAACGGCACTGCCGAACAGAAGGCGCGCTACCTTCCGGATCTGGTGTCGGGCAAGCATGTCGGCGCGCTGGCCATGAGTGAACCCGGCGCGGGATCCGACGTGGTGGGCATGCGCACCCGGGCCGAGAAGCGTGGCGACCGCTATATCCTCAACGGCAACAAGATGTGGATCACCAACGGCCCCGTTTCGGAGACTTTCGTGATTTACGCCAAGACCGACATGGATGCCGGGCCGCGCGGCATGACGGCCTTCATCGTGGAGAAAGGTTTCAAGGGGTTCAGCCAGGCCCAGAAACTCGACAAGCTGGGTATGCGCGGCTCGGACACCTGCGAGCTAGTTTTCCAGGATTGTGAAGTCCCTGAAGAAAACGTGCTCGGGGAGGTCGGCAAGGGCGTCAATGTCCTGATGTCCGGCCTCGATTACGAACGCGCGGTGCTCGCGGCGGGGCCGCTGGGGATCATGCAGGCCTGCATGGATATCGTGGTGCCTTATGTTCATGAGCGCGAGCAGTTCGGCCAGCCCATTGGCACCTTCCAGCTGATGCAGGGCAAGCTGGCGGACATGTATGTCACCATGAATGCCTGCAAGGCCTATGTATATGCCGTCGCCCAGGCCTGCGACCGGGGCGAGACCACCCGCAAGGACGCGGCCGGCGCCATTCTTTACGCCGGCGAAAAGGCCACCTGGATGGCGCTGGAAGCAATCCAGACGCTCGGTGGCAACGGCTATATCAATGAATACCCGACCGGGCGTCTGTTACGAGATGCGAAGCTCTACGAAATTGGCGCGGGCACATCGGAAATCCGGCGCATGCTGATCGGCCGCGAACTCTTCGAAAAGACTACCTAGTGCGCCGTATCTCCACCAACTCCGAATTCGAGAAGGCGGTCGGCTATTCCCGGGCCGTCGTTGACGATCATTATGTGCATGTCTCCGGTACCACCGGTTTCGACTACAAGACCATGACCATCTCCGACGATGTGACGGAGCAGACCCATCAGGCGTTCCGCAACATCGCGCGCACATTGGCCGCCGCGCGCTGTTCCTTCGCCGATCTGGTGCGGGTGACCTACTACTTTCCCGATGCCGATGACTACGAAGCGCTGATGCCGGTCTTCAAGCAATATCTGGGGCCGCATCCGCCCGCCGCGACGGCGCTAATCGCGCAGTTGGTGGATCCGCGCATGAAAATCGAGATCGAGGTCACGGCGCGCCGGCCGGGCGCGACGTCGAATACGGAGGGGGCATAGCCATGCCATCTGTTCTGATTGCGGGTGCGAGCCGGGGGATCGGTCTCGGTCTGGCCACAGCCTATGCTGAAGACGGCTGGGAGGTGCACGTCACCACACGCACACCCGACAAGCCCGGTGACCTTGGGAAGATCGGTGGGGATATCACCATCCACCGCCTGGAGGTGCGTGACGCTGACGATATCGCCGCGCTCTCGCAGGCCTTCGAGGGACGGGGGCTGGACGTCATGATCCACAGCGCCGGTGTTCTGCGGGGTGTCAGCCGGGACGAAATGATGTCGATCAACGCGGATGCGCCCTTCGATGTGGTCGGTGCAATGCTGCCCGCGCTCGAACGGGGTGAGATGCGCAAGCTGGCGATCCTCACCAGCCAGATGGGCGCGCGCCATGGCGGCGGTATGCCCTCGGCGGATTACGGCGCGTCCAAATGCCTGCTGAATGACCGGTTCCGCGAGATCGAGCCGGAATGGCGCGCGCGAGGAATCACATCAGTGGTGTTCCACCCGGGCTGGGTGGCGACGGATATGGGTGGGCGCAGTGCGCCGGTCAGCGTGAATGAGAGTGTCAGCGGCATGCGGCGTGTCATCGGGGAGATGGACGACAGCGATGCCGGAAAGTTTCTCACCTGGAAGGGGAGTGAACACCCCTGGTGAATTGGGTTCCGCCGGGTTGACGGTGGGGTGGGGAGTGCAATGCCAAATGTGGCAATCATCGGCGCGAGCCGGGGCATAGGTCTGGAGTTCGTGCGGCAATATGCGGCCGATGGCTGGCGGGTCTATGCAACGACACGGTCTCCCGACGCTCCGGGGGCGCTGGGCGAGGTGCGCGGCGATGTCCGTGTGCATCCGCTTGATGTGCGCAACGACACCCATATCGCTCGCTTTGCCGACGCCCTGCGCAAGGTGGCGCTCGATGTTCTGATCCACAACGCCGGCGTCCTCAACAGCCGCGGTAGTGCAAGCCCGGAAGAAACCGCCGAGACCATGCGGATCAACGCCGAAGCGCCGATCGTGACCGTGTCGGCGCTTCTCAACAGCGTGGCCGCGAGCGATCATAAGAAGGTCGCGCTGATGTCGAGCATCCAGGGCTCCGGGCGTCCGCGCCCCAGCAGCCCGGATCTCTACGGCGATTCCAAAGGCGAACTGAACAAGCGCTACCGCGCGGTCGAACCGGAATGGCGCGCACGCGGCGTAGCCTCGGTCGCGCTGCATCCCGGCTATGTGAAAATCGATATGACCGGTCCCCATGCGTCGATCACCCCGCAGGAAAGCGTGACGGGGATCCGCGCCGTGATCGACCGGCTGACGCTTGACCGGAGCGGTCGGTTTCTCGACCACCGGGGAAAGGACGTCCCATGGTAAACGCGGTTGAACGTCTGGTGGCGGGCCACCAGAGCTTCCGCTCCCGGTATTACAGTCACCGGCCCGAGCGGATGCGGGAACTGGCCGCAGAGGGTCAGCATCCCGAGGTCATGCTGATCGCCTGTGCGGATTCCCGTGTTGACCCGGCGCTGGTCCTGGATACGGAACCGGGCGAGCTCTTCATCGTGCGCAATGTGGCAAACCTTGTGCCGCCCTACGGTCCGGACCAGGGTCTGCACGGCACCAGCGACATTCAGAAACTGATTATTGGCCGCGATATCGCGGCGGGGTCGTGATCGTGGCTGGCAACCTTACAGTCGTCGTTCCCGCGAAGGCGGGAACCCATAGCCACCGGCGTTTGCCCCGATTTGCATCGGCGTTTATGGATGCCCGCCTTCGCGGGCATGACGACAGGGGCGAGCCAACGAAAGCGTGAGAAACGGATTTTTCGTCCTCGACCGATCTCAGGATGAGGATGCACAAATAGAGGGAGAGACTGTATGTCCGACACACCCATCGAGTTCTTTTTCGATTTCAACAGCCCCTACGGCTATATCGCCGCGCACAAGATCGACGGCATCGCCGCCAAACACGGCCGCAGCGTGGACTGGAAGCCGTTCCTGCTGGGCGCGGTGTTCAAGGTCACGGGTGCGGTCCCGCTGCCCCATGTGCCCATGAAGGGCGACTACGCAAAGCATGACTTCGCACGGTCGGCCCGGTTCCATGAGGTGACCTACAATCCACCCACCGATTTTCCGTTCTCGCCAACGGCGGCCTCCCGTGCGGTGTACTGGGCCAAGAGCCAGAACCCGGCTAGTGCCAGCAAGATAGCGCTCGCGCTTTACTCGGCTGCGCTCGGCGGGGCGCAGGATATTTCCAGCCCGGCTGCGGTTGTTGACATTGCCGCGAAGGCGGGCTTTGACAGTGACGCAGTGGCAGCCGGCATCCAGGACCCGGCGATCAAGGAGCAGCTCAAGACCGTCACCGACGACGCGATCTCCCGCAACGTTTTCGGTTCGCCGTTCTTCATGGTGGATGGTGAAGGGTTCTGGGGCGCCGACCGGCTCGACATGGTCGACAAGTGGCTCGAAACCGGCGGCTGGTAGGGATTGGACCAGTGATGCCGGGCACCTTGGTTAGAGATGTAACTGTTTTGTCGGAGAAGTTGTCTCCCACGCTGGTTCGTCGGAGCGCACTCCCATGACCGTGATCAAGTCCAGCCTCGACCCCAACTCCGAACTCTTTGGGAAGAATGCCGAGGCCATGCGCGCTGTCATCGACGACATGCGCGAGAAGGTGGCGCAGATCGAGCTTGGCGGTGGTGAGCGCTCGCGTGAGCGTCATGTCTCGCGAGGAAAATTATTGCCGCGTGAGCGGATCGACACCCTTCTCGACGAAGGCTCGGCGTTTCTGGAGTTCTCCCAGTTCGCGGGCTGGGAGATGTACGAGGACACGGTTCCCGCCGGCGGCATTCTGACCGGCATCGGCCTGGTCTCGGGCCTAGAATGTATCATCGTGGTGAACGATGCGACGGTGAAGGGGGGCACCTATTTTCCGATCACCGTGAAGAAGCATCTCCGTGCCCAGGAGATCGCAAGACAGAACAACCTGCCCTGCATCTACCTCGTCGATTCCGGTGGGGCGAACCTGCCCCAGCAGGACGACGTGTTTGCGGATAGGGATCACTTCGGGCGCATTTTCTACAATCAGGCGACCATGTCTTCGGAAGGCATTCCCCAGATTGCGGCGGTCATGGGCTCCTGCACGGCCGGGGGTGCCTATGTGCCCGCCATGTCTGACGAAGCCGTGATCGTGAAGGAACAAGGCACGATCTTCCTCGCCGGGCCACCGCTGGTGAAAGCGGCGACAGGCGAGATTGTGAGCTCGGAGGAACTCGGCGGGGCCGATGTGCATACACGGACCAGCGGTGTGGCCGATCATCTCGCGATGGACGACACCCATGCGCTGGCCATTGTGCGGAGCATCGTGGCCAATCTGAACCGCCCCAAACATATCGATCTGGAAACGCGGCCCGCGTGCGAACCGCTCTATGCGGCCGAAGAACTCTATGGCGTGGTAAATGCCGATATCCGCAAACCCTATGACGTGCGTGAGGTGATTGCGCGGATTGTGGATGGCTCGGAGTTCGACGAGTTCAAGGCGCTCTTCGGTGAAACCCTGGTCACGGGGTTTGCCCATCTTCATGGCTACCCGGTCGGGATCGTGGCCAATAACGGAATTCTGTTTTCGGAATCCGCCCTCAAGGGCGCGCACTTCATCGAACTCTGCGCCCAGCGGAAGATTCCGCTGATCTTCCTGCAGAACATTTCCGGTTTCATGGTCGGCCAGAAATATGAGGCCGGGGGTATCGCGCGGGATGGCGCGAAGATGGTCACCGCGGTGGCCTGCGCCAATGTGCCGAAGTTTACCGTCATCATCGGCGGCAGTTTCGGGGCCGGGAATTACGGCATGTGCGGACGGGCTTATAGCCCTCGGTTCATGTGGATGTGGCCGAATGCCCGTATTTCCGTCATGGGCGGGACCCAGGCCGCCAATGTGCTGGCACAGGTGCGCCGCGACGGTCTGGAAGCGCGTGGCGAATCCTGGAGCGCTGCGGACGAGGAAGCCTTCAAGGCGCCGATCCGCGACCAGTACGAGCATCAGGGGCATCCGTACTACGCCAGCGCGCGACTCTGGGATGACGGAATCATCGATCCGGCAGACACGCGACGTGTGCTTGGGCTGGGCCTGTCCGCCGCATTGAACGCCCCGATTGAGGATACGCGCTTCGGCGTGTTCCGGATGTAGGGTCGCGTGATGCCGAGCGGCGCCCTCAAACTGGAGATCAATGACGTGGTCGCGCGTATCACCATGGCGCGTGCCGCCAAGCACAATGCGTTCGATGATGTGCTGATTGCCGAACTCAGCGACGTGTTTGCGCGTGTGGGCAGCGCCGAGGATGTGCGCGTGGTGGTGCTGGAGGGAGAAGGCAAGAGTTTTTCTGCAGGCGCCGATCTCGGCTGGATGCAGCGCATGGCCGACTATTCGGATGCGGAGAATCTGGCGGATGCCCGTGCGCTCGCCGGGATGATGCGCGCCCTCAACGAGATGCCCAAACCGACAATTGCCCGGGTCCAGGGCGCAGCGTTCGGCGGCGGGGTCGGTCTTGTGGCGGCGTGCGATATCGCGATTGCCTCCGAAGCGGCCAGTTTTTGTCTTTCGGAGGTGCGGCTCGGTTTGATTCCTGCGGTGATCAGTCCCTATGTCGTGGAGGCCATCGGCGCACGCGCAGCACGCCGTTATTTCCAGACAGCCGAGCGCTTCGACGCCGTCGAGGCTCATCGCCTGGGCCTGGTTCAGGAGGTCGTCCCGCCCGAACAGCTGGATGACCGGGTCGCGGCCATGATTGCAACGCTTCTGGAGAATGGGCCCGCCGCGATGGCGGCTGCGAAGCATCTGATCCAGCGCGTGTCCGCCGGGGCTGTGGATGCATCCATGATTGAGGACACGGCCCGTCGGATCGCCGATATTCGTGCGACCGGGGAGGGCCGCGAAGGATTGTCGGCATTTCTTGAGAAACGGGAGGCGGCATGGCGCAGAACAACGAAGAGTTAGGCAAACGCATATCCCATGACGGCTGGTTCAGCGGCGTCCTGTTTTCCGCGACCGTCATGTTGCTTGTGTCCGTCGGGGTGACGGAAGGATTCGGCTGGCTCACGCTTGTCGTGCTCGGGGCGGTGCTGAGCGCTGCGGGGACGTTTTTGTGGATGTTCCCGGGAAGCCGTTTTTTCGTGCTCTCGTTTGCCAATTCGCTGGCACTCTATGCCACGGCCTTCTTCTTTCTTTCGATCGCCAACTTTCCCAATGCGCATAGCTGGGTGTTTGGTATCGGCTATCTCCTGCCGATCTATTTTTTCCTGATCGGGGTCTGGCGCCACCGGGAAGCCATTCTCGAGATGTCGGAGCGTGAAGAGTTCAAGCGGGCGACGCTGTCCGGGCGTGGCGTGCTCTGGATCGTCCCGATCATTTTCCTTTCGGGCCTGACCTTCGCGGTCCCCGAGGTCGAGTTGCACCGCAATTGGGAAAGCGCCGTACTGCTCGGGTTCGCAGCGGTCATTGCCGTTTTTGCGCTTCTCGACAGTCGCCAGATATGCCTGTTCCTGTTGGACACGGGGTTGCTGTTCGATCAGCTCTTCGCGCGGGTGGGACGGTTGTTCCGACCGGCCTTCGCGTTTTTCACGCTCTATTCATTCATCGTGATTGTGTTTGCCATGATCTACCGGATCATGGATCGGTTGTCGGGAGGCAATTCGTTCCTGTTCGAAGGGGAACCTGCAGCCATCAGTTTCTCGGAAAGCCTTTATTTCTCGCTTATCACCATGTCCACGGTCGGATATGGCGATATCACCCCGGCAAGCGAAGCCGTGCGTGCGATCACGGCTGTCGAAATCATGTTGGGAATCCTGCTGATCCTGTTCGGCTTTGCTGAAATCATTCGATACGCACGCGACCCCGACGCGGAAGGGAAATCCGACAAATGATCGAACGTTTGCTCATTGCCAACCGGGGAGAGATTTCGGTTCGGGTGGCACGGACGGCCCGGCGCCTGGGGATACATGTCATTGCAGTTTATTCGGAGGCCGATGCGCAGGCCATGCATGTTGAGTATGCTGATGAGGCCGTTTGCATCGGACCCGAGACGGCCGCCGAGAGCTATCTGAACATCGAAGCCGTTCTGGAGGCCGCCCGACGGACACGGGCTGATGCGATCCATCCCGGATATGGGTTCCTGTCAGAAAATGCACGCTTTGCAGAAGCCTGCGAAGCGGCGGGAATTGTATTTGTCGGCCCAAGTGCGGATGCCATGCGGTCCATGGGTGACAAGGCCACATCGAAACAGGTCATGGAAAAAGCCGGTGTTCCGCTGGTGCCGGGTTATCACGCAGAAGACCAGAGTGTTGAAACCCTTATGGCTGCCGCGACGGAAATCGGGTTCCCCGTCCTGATCAAGGCATCAGCCGGCGGCGGCGGACGTGGGATGCGGATCGTTGAAAGCGCAGATGAATTCCCCGCTGCGCTGGACTCCGCACGCCGCGAAGCGACGGGCGCGTTCGGCGATGACCGTATGCTTATCGAGAAATATCTGACCACGCCCCGGCATATCGAGGTCCAGGTCTTCGGAGACAAACACGGAAATGTCGTTCATCTGTTCGAGCGGGATTGTTCGCTGCAGCGTCGGTATCAGAAGGTGGTCGAGGAGGCCCCGGCACCGGGTATGCGTGAGGACCGGCGGGCCGAGATCGGGCAAGCGGCTGTCGCTGCGGCCCGGGCCATCGACTATGCAGGTGCCGGAACGGTCGAGTTCATTGTCGATGCCTCGCAAGACGGGGCGAACGGTCCGTTCTATTTCATGGAAATGAACACCCGTTTGCAGGTCGAACATCCCGTGACTGAATATGTCACCGGCCTTGATCTGGTGGCGTGGCAGATACATGTGGCCGAGGGCCAAACCTTGCCGCTGGCGCAGGACGACCTTCAACTGAACGGGCACGCGATAGAAGCGCGCCTCTACGCCGAAGATCCGAGCCGCGATTTTCTCCCCGCGCCCGGTCGGGTGGTCGCGTTCGAAGCGCCTCACGGGCAGGACGATATCCGCGTCGATACCGGTGTTCGCACCAGCGATAACATCGCTGTGGCCTACGATCCGATGATTGCGAAGGTCATCGCGCACGGGGAAAACCGTGATGCGGCGATTGCCAATCTGGACCGGGCTCTGGCGGAGTTGGTGTGCGCGGGACCGGTCACAAATCAGGCTTTCCTGCGACGCGCGATTACCCATCCGGAGTTTGTGTCCGCGCAGATCGATACGGGTTTTATTGCGCGCCACCGTGATGATCTGGTCGCAGAGAGTTCAACTGCGCAGCGTCAGGCATTGATCGTTGCGACGGCGGATGTGCTCGCGAAACGGCAATGGCAGTCCATTGAAAATTCACGAAAGACTGGTGAGCCGGGGTCTCCCTGGACGATGACAGACCGGTGGCGGGCCAATCTGCCGTCACGCGAAGGGCTGAGGTTTCGCCTTGGGGAGGAAGAACTCTCGGTTGCCGTGTCCCATGAGCGGGAAGGGACTGTTCTTGATCTGCCCGATGCAACCAGCGTCCAGCTTTCCGGGACGCCCCTGATCGGCTGGCAAGTTTATCACGCCGGCACTTCGGTGTTTGCGGTGTCCGCCGGATCTCAGTTCCGGTTCGATCGGGTGATCGCTGTCGAACAGGCGGCTGCACAGTCCGGCGCGACGGGTAACATGAATGCGCCGATGCCAGGCAAAATCGTCGGCGTTTCAGTCTCGGTCGGCGATAGCGTGACGAAGGGACAAACGCTGATTGTGCTTGAAGCCATGAAGATGGAGCACGCGATCAAGGCGCCCGCCGCTGGCACCGTTGCTGAAGTTTTCCACGGCGAAAACGATCAGGTGGCCGAAGGCGTCGAGCTGTTACGTCTGGAACCGCTGGAGGATTGAGATGCCCTTGCCCGAGCATGTCACGATCGTGGATGTTGGCCCGCGCGACGGGTTGCAGGCAGAGCCGGAACTCGTTGCGACCGATACGAAAATCGAATTGATCAACCGTCTGTCTGAGGCCGGTGTGCCCGCAGTCGAGGCGGGGGCATTCGTCTCTCCAAAATGGGTGCCGCAGATGGCGGCTACAGCCGAGGTGCTGGGCGGCATGAAGTATCGCCCCGGGACGCGCTATCCGGTGCTGGTTCCGAACGAAAAGGGTCTGGAGCGCGCCATCGCATGCGGGGTTGAGGAGATTGCGATTTTCGGCGCCGCATCCCAGACCTTCTCCCAAAAGAACATCAATTGTTCGATCGAAGAGAGTCTGGAACGTTTCCGCCCGGTGGCGGAAACGGCCTTGAGCGCAGGCATTCGCGTTCGCGGTTACATCTCCTGTGTTCTGGGATGTCCCTATGAGGGAGAGGTGGCACTTGAGAGCGTTATCGATGTCGCACGGGCACTCGACGAGATGGGCTGCTACGAAATCAGCCTGGGGGATACCATTGGTGTCGGGACTCCGATCAGGGCGCGCGCGATGGTGGATGCTGTCCTGTCGGTCGTGTCGGCGGACCGGCTGGGCCTGCATTTCCATGACACCTATGGCCAGGCGCTCGCGAATATTCTGGCATGCCTGGAAGCCGGTGTGGCCACCATCGATACAGCCGTGGCCGGGCTGGGCGGCTGTCCCTACGCTCCGGGAGCATCGGGAAATGTGGCCAGCGAGGATGTCGTTTATATGCTCCATGGCTTGGGTATCGAGACGGGTGTTGATCTCAATGCCCTGGTTGCGGCGGGAGCTTTTATAAGTGCTGCGCTGGAACGGATGCCAAATTCCAAGGTGTCGCAGGCCCTGCAGGCCAAAAGTGCATGATTCACTGCGATCATAGCCGATCCGCCCTGTAAAGAATTGAGCAACCATTCCGCCCTAAAACTCGGATCGGTCCAGCGATCTTGTGTTGGATCAGAGTCCGATGGGGTGCTGGCTTGGCATATCGCCTCGAAAATTTGCGAATACTGATCGTCGATGACATCGGCCATATCCGGCAGTTGTTGCGAACGATCCTGAACGCTGTCGGCATTCGCAATATCGATATCGCCGAGGACGGTGTACGCGGGTTCGATGCCTTCTGTCGGCTCGATTACGACATCGTATTTACGGACTATCAGATGGATCCCATAAGCGGGATCGATCTGCTCGATCTAATACGGACCTCGGACAAAAGCCCCAATTCGTATATTCCGATTATCATGATCTCGGCCTATTCGGATCAGGAACGCGTTCAAATTGCCCGGGATCACGGTGTGACCGAATTTCTCGCAAAGCCGTTCACGGTCGAACGACTGATGAATCGTCTTGAAACGGTGATTGAGGAACCCCGCCCGTTTGTGAAAACAGACACCTATTTCGGACCCGACCGGCGCCGCCAGAAAGATCCGACCTATACCGGTCCGGAGCGCCGCCAGGCCGAGTTGGAAGAGGTGGGCCTGACCGTTCGCGAGCTTTCAGAACAGCAGCAAAATGCTCTGCGCGCCAGCCGCGAAAGCGCCGATAAGATCGTCAGCGACTAAACAAACTTTTAACCGTCGCCCGATAGCATCGATTCGATGCGGATGTTCCGCCGAGCGAGAGGACTCTATGGCTGAGGATGGCCACAGCAACGGTGACTATTAGCTGATCACGCCCCCCAACCTGCTGAAAGCGAAAGTTGGCGGCGGCGGCGTGGCGAAGGGTGTCGATGTGGACGCCGTGCATCAGGCTTCCAGCGCCATCGCGTCAATGGCGGATGATTTCGCCGATCGCGTGTCACTCGAGATCGCCATGGTGATGAAGCTCTCCCACGATCTGAAAGACGATCCGTCACGCGCCATGAAGATCGGTTTCAAGATCTGCCGGATTGCCCGCGAGGTTGGCGATCAGGGCGAGACGTTCGGGTTCGATCTGATCAGCGAAGTGAGCCTGTCACTCACAAACTACATCTCGAATTTGAGCGAGCCGGACCTGCTCAAAGGTGATGTTGTGCGTGCGCATGCCGATGCGATGCGCGCCGTGATCAAGAACAAGGTCAAGGGTGATGGCGGTCCTGTGGGCGTCGAGCTCGTGCAAAGCCTGAACAAGCTCGTCGCACGGATGACAGGCTAGGGTTTTCCCCAGGCCTTCGGTTCACCGGGGACCGGCGCGCTGCTAATCTGCGCACATGCCGGTTCATCTCATAAAGCTTGCCGTCGGTATCGAGACGATTGACCATTTGCGCGAACGCCAGAAGCTGCGTACTGCCGAGCGCAAGGCCGCCGGTGACGGCCCTGTCTTGCGCATATTGACGCGCAACACGCCACGGCGTGCGGAGGAACTGACCTCTGAGGGCGGTTCGCTCTACTGGGTCATCAAGGGACGTATCCTTGTTCGCCAGAAAATCACGGGTATTGAACCGGCGACCGGGCAGGATGGTAGCCCGCGTTGCGCCATTCATCTGGGCAAGAAGCTTGTTCGGGTCCGGCCGCGGCGGTCACGCCCTTTTCAGGGCTGGCGATATCTCGAAGACGACAATGCGCCTGCCGATCTGCCTGCTGGTGCGGAGGCGGAAGCGGAACCGCCGGCCGAAATGGCAGAGGAACTCCGCGAACTCGGGCTGATCTAGGCGTTTGGCCACCGACATTATTTAGTTTTGAGACTTATTCGCAACTAGACTACATTGATGCCAGAGGTGCAATGCGATGTTTGTCTGTATCTGCAATGCTGTTCGTGAGAGCGAAATAAAGGACGTGATCGCCCAGGGCGTTTGCGATGTGGACGACGTCTATCACAAGCTTGATATCGAACCCCAATGCGGCACCTGCGCGGCCTATATCCGCGAAATGCTGACCGAAATACCTTCGGACCCGGAACCTGAGATCGCAGCCTGATGGTAGCGCTGCGATTGCGTCGCAGTTTCACAAGTCACTGAATAATTTGGAGGTTTGCCGTTCACTATTGAGCGGCGGGGGTTATATTCTCCGCGCAGATACTTCTATGAAGAATTCCCAATGGTACGCAGTCAAAAAGTTATCGACGCCCTGAACAAGATCCTCACCAATGAGATGACGGCGATCAATCAGTACTTTCTGCATTCGCGGATGCTCAAGGACTGGGGCTTCGAGAAACTCGGCGAGTACGAGTACAAGGAATCCCTCGATGAAATGAAGCACGCCGATATCCTGATCGAGCGTATTCTGTTTCTCAACGGTCTTCCCAACCTTCAGGACCTTCATCGGCTTGCCATCGGAGAAGACGTGAAGGAAATCCTGGAGTGCGATCTCAAGCTCGAAGAAAAGGCTATTCCCGAGCTTCGTGAGGCCATCACGCTTTGCGAAAACGAAACCGACTATGTCAGCCGCGATCTGCTCAGCAGCATTCTCGAAAACGAGGAAGAGCATCTCGACTATCTAGAGACGCAGCTCGACCTTCTCTCGAAAGTCGGCCTGGAAAACTACCTGCAGTCTCAGGTCTGATTCGAAGCCAGGTTGTCCTGCTGCTGCGGCCTAGGCCGCAGCGCGGAACCGCTCTTCGGCCATAATATCCGCGACCGAATTCGTGGCGGCAGCTTCGCTGTCGGCCCGCTCGAAGATTTCCACGAGCGTGTCGTGAATTCTGTCGAGATGGGCGTAAATCTTGTCGTCGTCATGGTCGCCGCCAAAATCCGGTCCATGGGCGATCTCGATGATGCCGCCGGCATTGATGACATATCCGGGGCATAGAGAATCCCACGCCCCGCCAGCTCTGCGCCACGACGGTCCTGGGCCAGCTGATTGTTGGCTGAGCCCGCCACAATTTCTGCGTGCAGTTCGCCGATGGTCTCGTCATTGATGACCGCACCGAGGGCACAGGGCGCATAGACATTGACATCGGCGGCGTGGATGTCATGGGTGTCCACCGGCACCGCGCCGAAGGTTGCGACAGCGCGTTCGACGGCATCGCGGTTGATATCCGCAACGTGCAGGTACGCGCCCTTTTCGTGAAGGCGGTGCGCAAGATCGAACCCCATAGCACCAAGGCCCTGGACGGCAACCTGGACGCCGTCGAGTCCGTCATTGCGTTGCAGTTTGTGTTCGATCGCAGCTTCGATGCCGCGCAGAACGCCATAGGCGGTATAGAGAGACGGATTGTCGCTGGTGGCGCTCGTGCCGGTCACATACCGGGTTTCGGTGGCCATTTCGTCCATATCGCGCACCGTCATGCCGATATCCTCTGCCGCGATATAGCCGCTACCGAGCTTTTCCACGAATCGACCCATGGCACGCATGAGTTCGGCAGTCTTGTCGGTTTTGGCATTTCCGATGATCACCGATTTGCCGCCCCCGAACGGCAGGCCGGCGAGTGCGGATTTATAGGTCATGCCGCGGGACAGACGCAGGGCATCCTGCAAGGCGGCCTGGTCATCGGCATAGGGCCACATCCGGCATCCGCCGACCCCGGGGCCAAGATTAGTGTTGTGGATTGCGATGATCGCGCGCAGTCCCGTCTCGGGATCGTGTCCGAACGAGACATGTTCGTGGTTGTCATAGGCGGGCGCGGAAAAAACTGTCATGACGTTCTCCTGACATGCACCGCTTTCCTGCGGTATCGATCATGGAAACGATGTTGCATCTGCATCGGTTCGCTTCAGCGAATATCCGGTGCGGGTGCCGACTTCGAAACAACCCGCCAGGACATCCGGCCTGGACGGCAAAAAACAAACCCTTGCCCCCGTGCGTTATAATAATATTTCAATAAAGTATTTCGGATTTGCGGCCTGGCCCGCGCGGAAGGATAGCGGACATGGCAGATGCAAAGACACGCAGTGCAGCGGAGCCGGAGGTCTGGAAGCAACCTGACGGCACGGTGATGAGCTGTGAGGAATCGATTCTCGTGCTTCGGGAAAACCTTGGAGAGATCGAGGAAATTTGTCAGGAGGCTCTGGAAGACGCGGTCCTGATGGATGTGTCCGAAGCGCAGTTCCGCGAGGTGTTGCGCACTATCGTGGACAACCTGACCAATCCCTACAAGAAGGGCTGATCGCAGGCTTGCGATCAGCTCAGATCGCCCCGATAGGCTTTCTCGAAAATCTCCCGGAACCCAACTGCGTCCAGTCGTACCGGGTTGGCGATGGCCGTCGGGTCCTTCTCTGCGGCGGCGGCCAGTTCGTCAAAATGCGCTTCCGTGACGCCAAGCTCGGCAATAGTATCGGGCATGTCGAAGATGCGCCGCAGTTCCAGGATCCACTCCAGGAATGCCGGGAACCCCTGAGCAGGGTTATTCGCCAGTCCGAGATAGGCTGCAACACGCGAGAGCTTGCTCTCGATAACCTCGCGATTGCGTGCCAGCACATAGGGCATCACCACCGCGTTGGTCAGGCCGTGGTGGGTGTCATAGGTCGCACCGATGGGGTGGCTCATGGCGTGAATGGCACCCAGGCCTTTCTGGAACGCAGTGGCTCCCATGGCGGCAGCCGCCATCATCTGGCTGCGCGCGACCATATTGCTGCCGTCCGCAACCGCGTCGGTCAGATGTTCGCGGACTAGTCGCATGCCTTCCAGTGCCACCCCGTCGCAAAGCGGATTGTGGAAGGGCGAGCAGTACGCCTCCAGACAATGGGCCAACGCGTCCATGCCGGTTGCCGCGGTGATGTGCGGCGGCAAACCAAGTGTCAGGTCTGGATCGGCAATGACAACGCCCGGCATCATGCCCGGATGGGTAATGATGACCTTCCGGCCGGTCTCCTCATTCAGGATGACAGTCGAACGCCCGACTTCCGAACCCGTGCCTGCCGTGGTCGGGATGGCGATGGTCGGAAGCGGGGAGGCGGCCGATTGCCAGTCCTTGCGACCCTCTTCAAGATCCCACATCGCAATTCCGTCCTCCGGCTGTGCAGCCATCAGGGCGATGGTTTTGCCCGCATCCAGTGAAGAGCCGCCACCAAAGGCGATGACCCCGTCGCAGTTTTCCGCGCGCAGTCTTGCAACGCCGTCGAAAACGTTCTGACTGACTGGGTTCAGCTTGATATCCGAGAACACCACGGCACTGACACCCGATTCTTCGAGTGCGGCCACAGCATCCGTGACCATCGGAAGGGGAGCAAGCCCCGGGTCGGTGACGATCATCGGTTTGCTGATCCCGAGACTCCGGCAGGCACGTGCCAGGGTCGAGATGCGACCGACCCCGAACCAGATGGTGGTCGGAAAGTTCCAGTTGCCGCGCAGTGTGGCCGGATCAACAGTCATGGATGCACCTTTGTTGTCGGAGGGCGCCTAGCTGGCCTGACTCAGCGCACGCCAGACCTTTTCCGATGTGGCCGGCATATCGAAATCGACTGTAGCTCCCCGGCTCGCCAGTGCGTCCGCAATCGCATTCATGACCGCAGGAACGGCGCCGACGACACCGGATTCACCGATACCTTTTACGCCGAGAGGGTTCGAAGGCGTCGGGACCGGATGGAAATCCGCATCGATCATGGGAATGTCCGCGGCGCGTGGCAAGGCGTAGTCCATGAACGAGCCGGTGACCAACTGGCCGGTTTCGTCATATCGACATTCCTCCATCAACGCCTGCCCGATTCCCTGTGCCACGCCGCCATCCAACTGACCATGCACGATCATCGGATTGATAACATTGCCTACATCGTCGATGGCCGCATACTGCGCGATGGTGACCACACCCGTCTCGGGTTCGATCTCGACCTCGCAGATATGGCAGCCATTGGGAAAAAACTGTTCCGAGGCGCGGTATTCGTCTTCGCTGTCTAGCGTGTCGGGCAGGTCCTCGGGCTGATCGCCTGCGACAACTGCGGCGCGCACTCGCTTCGAGAGGTCGCGCAGTTCGAATTCGCGGTCGGTTCCGGTCACCCGGAAACGGCCATCCGAGAATTCGATATCGGCTTCGGCGGCCTCGAGCAGATGGCCGGCCCAGGCGCGGCCTTTCTCGATAACCCTGTCGCAGGTATTGGCGATGGCCGAGCCTGCCATGATCATGGAACGCGAGCCGATCGTGGCGAACCCGATCGGCACGTCCTCGCTGTTGCCGTGCTTGAACCCGACATCCTCGAACGGGATCCCCAGATGCTCGTTGATCAGCTGGGCAAACGCGGTTTCGTGACCCTGACCCTGGCTTTGGGTCGCCACGGTCAGTTCCAGCTGGCCTTCCTCCGCAAACCGGATGATCGCGCCCTCATAGGGCATGGCGCCTACACATTCGACCGTGCTGGCCACGCCGCGACCGCGAATCTTACCCTGACGCTCACTTTCGGTGCGCCGTTGCGCAAAACCGCCCGCGTCCGAGAGTTTCTCGGCCTTCTCCATGACCGCTTCGAACTCGCCCACGTCATAGGTGCGTCCGGCGGGGGTCGTGTAGGGCATGTCGCCGGGCTGGATGTAGTTCCGGCGGCGCAGCGCAATGGGGTCCCGGCCGGTTTCGCGTGCGGCCTGCTCGACAAGGCGTTCCATGATCACCGACGCCTGTTCACGTCCCGCGCCGCGATAGGGCCCGATCGACACGGTATTGGTCATGACTAGCCGTGTCGTGATGTCCACGATCGGTGTGCGATACACCAGCGGCAAGCCGTTCGGCATGTTCCGCACCGAGGGGAAGGGGCCATGGCAGGCAAAATAGGCCCCTATGGCATCGTCAACCGAGACCCGGACTGCCAGAAACTCGCCATCTTCGGACAATGCGAGCGCGGCTTCGATCTCGGCATCGCGCGCGTGGTTGTCACTGATAAAGTGCTCGCTGCGGGTCCCCTGCCATTTTACCGGCTGTCCCAGCCGGCGCGAAGCATAAAGAATCGACACGTCTTCGGGATAAGGCTGCTCCTTGATGCCGAAGCCGCCCCCGACATCAAAGGTGCGCACACGCATTTTGTCGCGCGGAATATCGAAGACATGCTCGCACAACACTTCCTGCATGTAGTGCACGCCCTGACTTGCGCAGGTGAGGGTGTAGCAATCGCTTTCCGGATCGAATTCGGCAAGGCTCGTGCGCGGCTCCATCGGGTTTCCGACCAACCGATTATTGCGCAGGCGCAGGCGGGTAACATGGGCCGCTTTCGCGAACGCGGCGTCAGCGCCTTCGGTGTCGCCCTTTTTCCAGTAGAGCCCCACATTGTCGGGGGCCAGGTCGGGCCAGACAGCCGGGGCGCCATCGGCAAGCGCATCGGATATTTCGACAACGGCCGGAAGCTCCTCGATATCGGCCTCGACCAGTTCGACGGCGTCTTCTGCCTGACGGCGGGTCTGGGCAATGACCACGGCGACCGGCTCTCCCACATGGCGGACGATGTCGGCAGCCATGCCCGGACGGGGAGTGTGGATGGGTGGGTCCATTTCGGTGCCGGGCAATGGCGGCCGGGCATGGATGCCGCCCAGTCCCGCCGCTTTCAGATCGGCACCGGTGAACACGTCCACAACGCCGGGTGCCGCAAGTGCAGCGTCGATATCCACCGACCTGATCCGGCCATGGGCGACGGGCGAACGCAGGAAGGCGGCGTGAAGGTAGCCGGACTCGTCGCGATCATCGACATATTCGCCGCGACCCGTGAGCAGTCGCACATCTTCACGGCGACGCACCGGCTGTGAGGTTCCGAATTTCTCACTCATATCTGGCTGTTACCCGGCCTGTGCTCTGCTTCTGACGTCCAGTTTGTCGGCTTCATGTCACATCTCAGATCAGTTCGAAATAGCGCGCGAGTTCCCAATCGCTTACATGCTTGCGGGCTTCGCGTGCTTCCCAGTCGCGTGATGCCGTAAAGTGATCGACAAAGGCATCGCCAAACCAGTTGCGCGCCACGGGTGATTCTGCAAACCGCCGGCCCGCGTCTTCCAGGGTGCGCGGCAACTGGCGGTCTTCGTTAAGATTTGCGTCATAGGCATTGCCCGACAGCGGCGTGCCAGGGTCGATTTGGTTCGCGACACCGTGCAGGCCTGATGCGATGGCGCCGGCGAGCGCCAGATATGGGTTGGCGTCCGCTCCGGGCAGGCGATGTTCGATGCGGAGGGATTTTCCCGATCCCGGAATGGCCCGCAGCGCACAGGTTCGGTTGTCGATGCCCCAGGTCGCTGCTGTCGGCGCCCACAGGCCCGGCACCAGACGGCGATAGGAATTTACGGTCGGTGCGAACAACGCGGTGAATTCGGGCATCAAGGCTTGCTGGCCGCCGATGAAGTGCAGCATGGTCTCGCTGAATTCGTCATTGGCTGCCCGGTCATGAAATGCGTTGCCGTCGCCGTTCGTGTCCGTCAGCGAGAGATGAATATGGCCGGACTGCCCGGCTTCCTGTTCGCTCCATTTCGCCATGAACGTGGCCATCAAGTCGTGCCTTCGGGCGTGGACCTTCGCGTAGGTTTTGAACAGTGCGGCCTGATCTGCCGCGGCGAGCCCCTCATTGGCGACCAGAGCCGCCTCGATCACGCCGGCCCCCATTTCCTCATGCAGGCCTTCGAGAGGCATCAGCATATCCTCGCAGAGCTCTAGCAGCCCTCGATAGAAATCACTCAGACCGGCCTGACGCAGCATGGAATAACCGGTGTTGCCCGGGGCAACCGGCTGTAAATCCTTGTGGTGTTTGGCGCGAATGCTCTCCGGCGTTTCGGCGAAGACGAAAAACTCGTACTCGAATCCGGCTTTCACGCCGAAGCCTAGACTGGCGGCACGCGCCAGCACGCGCTTGAGGACACCGCGCGGGCAGATGGCTTCGGCCTCGCCGGCAAACTCGCCCAGAAACAGCCAGCAATTGTCCTCGTTGGTCACCTGGCGTCCGGTCTCGGGAACAATCCGGACACCCGTGTCGGGAAAGCCTGTGTGCCAGCCAGTATGATCTGCATTGTCGTAAAGCTGGTCGTTCACATCCCAGCCAAGCACAACATCACAAAAGCCGAAATCATTCTCCAGGGCGCTCAGGAACTTGTCGCGGTGCATGAACTTGCCGCGCAGGATACCGTCTATGTCGAACACGCCGACTTTGACATAGCCATGTTCGTCACGGCCGATGCGGGCAACAGCATCGGAAAGTGTCCTGATGGGAGTCGGATTCAAGGCTAGCGGGCTCCGATAAAATACGCGGCGGCGATACTAAGGGGCTGGTGGCATGACGCAAGCGCTCTCGGGGTTGTGAGTCCCATTCCCTGATAGTTTCTGGAAGAATGGAACGGGTCAGCGATAGGCCAGACTTGCCGATCGTGCGGGTATCAGGAGAAGGCCATGAGTATCGAAGTCATAGTTATTCTTGCCGTGCTTGCACTTTGCGTTGTGCTGGGCACGTGGTCCGCACTTCGCACCCAGGACTCCTGGGACAGGGAGCCCGTCGAGGGGGAAGACAACTTCGACTACCACAAGGCCACGCTTGGCATTCATCAGCCGCCGGGCGATGAGCAGTGGGAAAAGGACCTGGACGCACTTCGTATGGACCAGAAACACCGGCTTTGCTGAGCGGGATTCACCTAGAGGTGCGTCACATCGAGTGAGCGGCCCCAGCGGTCCTCTAGGTATTCAACGACCAGACGCCGATGGCAGTTGTGGGGCGTGTCCTCGCTGCACAGGAGGCATGCCCCCTCCAGCTCGCCGGGGGTGAACCGGTCCTCGATTCCGCGTGCTGCCATGATATTTAGAAAGCGCGGTTCGAAATCGGACCAGGACAATCCATTCTTTCTGTAGTCCGAGAAGAGGGCCTGATCGGGCGCGAGTTCCGGCGCGTGGCGATAGGAGATCCCGCCGATTTCCTGCAGGAAAAATGTCAGGTCGGCCGCCTTTGCGAACCCGGCCAGTTGCGAGGTGTTCTGCAACCGCACATCGATCACGGTCTGGACCCCGGAATCGTTGAGACGACCGAAGAAATCTTCCGCTGTGGTTTTGGTGAAACCGATTGTGAAGGTGCTCATCACGTCAGCTTGCCCGCGGTGGGCCGGGCAATGCAACTTTCACACAGACGTGAGACAGCGTGACTTTATGGACAGCGGGGGGTTGTTATCTACTGAGGGTGATCATCGTGCTTCTCCATTGCGAATTCGATGGAGAAACCTGAACGGCGGTGGAGACGCCGCCGTTTTTTTCCGGCCTTTTCGGGCGGGGTTGATCAGGCCGGACGCAACTGGAACGACGCAACCAAGATCAAAAGGACGGAATGTTCGTTATGCCAATATTCTTCACACATATCTGGGCACGGGTCGGGGCCGCTCTCGGTGCTGGCATGCTGTTTCTGCTCGTGTCGGCGACGGGGCAGGCAAACCCTGCCTATTGGCAGCTCGAATGGCCGGATACGGATTTCTCGAAACACTCTGTCCCGTTTGAGGAGATTTTTTCCGGCGGCGTCCCCAAGGATGGAATCCCGCCGATCTACAATCCCAAGTTTGGGACCATCGAAGAGGTCCGGAAACACTACGAGGGTACGGAGCCGGTCATCACGGTCGTCATCAACGGTGAGGCGCGGGCCTATCCCCTGGGTATCCTGATGACCCATGAGATCGTCAACGACGAACTGGGCGGGATGCCCATCGCCGTCACCTATTGCCCCCTCTGCAACTCGGCCGTGGTGTTCGACCGCAATGTGAACGGCGAGATCTACACCTTTGGTGTCTCCGGCAAGCTGCGAAATTCCGACCTTGTCATGTGGGATCACGAAACCAACAGCTGGTGGCAGCAATTCACCGGGGAGGGGATTGTCGGTGAGGAAACCGGCACCCTGCTGACCATGCTGCCGGTGCGGGTCGAATCCTTCGACCGTTTCAAGGCCGCGCATCCCCAGGGTGAGGTGCTGCTCAGCCCGCGCGGCGGCGCCGGCTTCAATCCCTATGCCGGCTATGACAGCTCGTCGCGACCGTTCCTGTATCGCGGAAGTTTTCCCGAAGGCATCAAGCCGCTGGAATACGTTGTGGCCGTCGAAGACCAGGCCTGGTCACTCGATCTCCTGAGCAGGGAAAAGAAGGTCGAGAGCGGTGACCTCGTGATCACCTGGGAGCCGGGCCAGAATGCAGCCATGGATGCCAGTAATATCTCGCGCGGGCGCGATATCGGAAACGTCGTCGTGCAGCGCAAGGAGGGCGACAAGCTTGTCGATGCGGTCCACGACGTCACCTTTGCCTTCTCCTTCTATGCATTCAATCCGGACGGGACCATCTACAAGTAAGCGTCTCGCAGCCGGAGCCTGAACGCTACAGATACGGTTTCTCAACGCGACAGAAGGCCGGTCCCTTTGCGGGCTGGCCTTCGTCTTGTTCGCGATGGCCACAATCCCGATCCAGTTGGCTGATACGGGCGTATAGGAAATAAAAATCTCAGTTTGTTGCGGGTTTGAAACATCTTGATCCGAGACAAACTGGTTGTGGCGGTCCGGGCGTTTCCGCCCGGTCAGGGGATTTCTGGTGGCCGGTCTGTACGCTTCCAATCGACGATTCCGCCGCAGCGCGATATAGTCGCGCTCTGGAGAGATTGACGATGCCACTGGATCAAAACCACGCGAATACGGGGGTTGATGACCGGACCGATGTCCAGGTTTTTCACTCCGCCTGCCCGCATGACTGCCCAAGCACCTGCGCCCTCGAAGTCGAACGCCTGGACCCCCAGACGATCGGACGGGTGCGCGGGGCAAGTGCGAACACCTACACCTCTGGCGTGATCTGCGCGAAGGTGGCTCGCTATGCCGAGCGGGTGCACCACCCCGACCGCCTGACAAAGCCGTTACGGCGCGTCGGCGCGAAAGGAGTCGGTCGGGAGGCCTTCGAGGAAATCTCCTGGGACGAAGCACTCGACACGGTCGCAGACCGACTCAAGCAGGCGGCGGCCGAACACGGGCCCGAAACCGTCTGGCCGTTTTACTACGCAGGAACGATGGGGCTGGTGCAGCGCGACGGGATCAACCGCCTGCGCTATGCGATGGGTTACTCGCGCCAACATTCGACCTTTTGTAATACCTTGTCCGATGCCGGCTGGTTTGCCGGGACAGGCTCCAAGACCGGTATCGATGCGCGCGAGATGGCGGACTCTGACCTGATCGTGATCTGGGGCTGCAATCCTGTCAGCACCCAGGTCAATGTGATGACCCATGCAACCCGCGCGCGAAAGAACCGCGGCGCGACGATCGTGGTCGTCGATCCCTATGTGACCGAGACGGCGAAACAGGCCGATATTCATCTGATGCCCAACCCCGGCACCGATGGCGCGTTGGCCTGTGCGGTGATGCATGTCCTGTTCCGTGACGGGCATGCTGATCGGAATTATCTGGCGAAGTACACCGCCGGGCACGCGGAAATCGAGCAACATCTGAAGACGCGCACGCCGGAATGGGCCGAAGAGATCACCGGAATTCCGGTGGCTGAGATAGAGGCCTTTGCGGCCCTGTACGGGAAAACGCAACGGAGCTACCTGCGGCTCGGCTTCGGGTTCACGCGGTCACGCAACGGGGCTGTGCAGATGTTCTCGGCGAGCTGTCTCCCGGCCGTGACCGGGGCCTGGCAATATCCGGGCGGCGGGGCGCTGTATTCCCAGGCGGGCATCTACGGCATCGACCAGACGATCATCAAGGGTGAGGACGTGATGGACACGTCCACCCGGTTGCTCGACCAGTCGCGGATCGGTCCCATCCTAACCGGGGACCCGCGCGATCTGGGGGATGGCCCGCCGGTCACCGCGCTCTTTATCCAGAACACCAATCCGATGAATGTGGCCCCGGATCTGGGGAAGGTCCGTGAAGGGTTTGCGCGGGACGACCTGTTTGTCTGCGTCCATGAGCAGTTTCTCACGGAAACTGCCGAGATGGCGGACATCGTGTTGCCGGCCACGACCTTCCTCGAACATGACGACATGTATGTGGCGGGCGGCCACACCCATCTGCAGGTCACCCGTGCGGTGATTGAGCCGGTCGGGGAAGCGCGGTCGAACCATTGGGTTTTGTGCGAACTGGCCAAACGGCTCGGGGCGGAGCACCCGGGCTTTGCCATGAGCGAATGGGAACTGATGGACGACGCCCTTGCACGCTCGGGCTATGGCGATGCCCAGAGTATCTGGGAAGGACACTGGGAAGATCGCGCGCAGTCCTTTGAGGAAGCGCATTTTCTCAACGGGTTCGGGCACGCCGATGGAAAATTCCACTTCATGCCGGACTGGTCCGCCATCGGAGGTAATTACGCCGGAATGCCGGAACTGCCCGATCACTTCACCATTATCGATGATCGAAATGACGATCACCCGTTCCGCCTTGTGACAGCGCCGTCGCGCAACTATCTGAACACGAGTTTTACCGAGACGAAGACCAGCCAGGTTCGGGAGGGCCGTCCGGAAGCGCAGATCCATCCCGAGGTTTGTACCGATCTTGGCCTGGAAGAAGGCGATCTGGTGCGGATCGGCAGCCCTCAGGGCTCGGTGGTGGTGCATGTGCGCCCGACCGAAGGCGTGCGCCGGGGCACCGTGATCGTGGAGAGCGTCTGGCCCAACCGCGCCTTTGTGGAAGGTATCGGGATCAATCTGCTGGTCAGCGCAGAGGCCGGTATGCCGAACGGTGGCGCTGTGTTCCACGATACGGCTGTCTGGTTGCGCAAGGCATGACTATCAACGAGGCCACGGACAGAGACGACGTGCCGGCAGAGGGCGCCCGGACAACCGTCATTGTTGTGGGCAATGAGAAGGGCGGGACCGGCAAGTCCACGACAGCCATGCATGTCATCGTGGGCATGCTGCGCGAGGGCTATGCGGTCGGCGCCATTGATCTGGATGCGCGACAGGGAACGCTCGCGCGCTACTTTGACAATCGCCGGGTTTACAGCGCAAAGATGGGCATGCAGCTGCCGCATCCACTTTATCGTGCGGTGGTCCGCAGTGAAGAGCGGGACCGGCTTGCCGCCGAATCGGAAGAGCGAAGTCGGTTCGAGAAGACCCTCCTGGATCTGTCCCGGACATGCGATGTGGTCGTGATCGACACCCCGGGCAGTGACAACCACCTTTCGCGCACGGGGCATTCCTGCGCGGATATCCTGATTACGCCGATCAACGACAGTTTCGTCGATCTGGATCTGTTGGGGCGCATCAATCACGAAACCAACGAAGTGCTTGCGCTCAGCGACTATTCCGAAATGGTCTGGGAGCAGAAAAAGGCGCGGGCCATGCGCGTCGGCGGGTCTATCGACTGGATCGTGATGCGGAACCGGCTTGCGGCGCTCGACTCCCGTAACAAGCGCAACATGGACGAAGCCCTCGAAGCCTTGTCAAAACGGCTCGGCTTCCGTCTGGCACACGGGTTCAGCGAGCGCGTGATCTTCCGAGAGCTCTTCCTCAAGGGGCTGACCTCGCTGGACGTGCGTGATCAGGGTTCGGATGTCGATCTGACCATGTCTCACTTGGCCGCTCTTCAGGAAGTTCGCAATCTGTTGCATACGCTTGGCGTTCCCGAAGTGGTGGCAAACCCCAGGTTGCGGCTTCGGGTTAGGCGGGCGCCATGAGCGGAAAAGAGTCCGATTCCAGGCTTCCGACCGGACCTTCGAGC
>JAYQBG010000004.1:0-73937 GCA_038137215.1 Alphaproteobacteria bacterium | reverse complement strand
GGTCCGTGATTGATGCCTTCCTCAACAAGGTGGCAACCACCCCGTTGCAGCGGCCGGCCGGCCGTCGCGGACGGTTGCTCTTTGCAATCGATGCCACGGCGAGCCGTGAACCCACCTGGGATATGGCCTGTCAAATCCAGTCCGAGATGTTTACCTCCACCGATGATCTCGGAGGACTGGAAGTGCAACTCGCCTTCTATCGCGGCTTTGGAGAGATGAAGGTGACCCCCTGGCTGGAAGCGCCCGACGAACTGGTGCGCCGGATGTTGAAGGTGCGCTGCCTGGCGGGGCGGACGCAGATCCGCAAGCTGCTCAATCACACATTGCGCGAGACGGAACATCAGGAGGTCGATGCGCTGGTCTTTGTCGGGGATGTGGTGGAGGAAGATATTGACGAACTCGGTCACAAGGCCGGACAGCTCGGCTTGGTGGGAACGCCGGTGTTCGTGTTTCACGAAGGCGGGGAGCCGGTATCGCGGCGCGCCTTCGAGCAGATTGCCCGCCTGTCCGGTGGTGCCTATTGCAGCTTCGACACGGGCAGTGCTCAGCAACTGAAAGAGCTTCTGGCTGCGGTGGCTGTGTTTTCGGCAGGCGGGCGCCGTGCGCTGGCTGATCTTGGCAAGGAACGTGGCGGACGTGTGCTGCAGATCGCCGATCAAATGGGCGGGAAGAGGTAACCGGAATGGCCTGGATCGTATTTGCCATTTGTCTTCTGGTGGGGCTGTTTCTCGTCGCGCGCTGGTTCGTGAACGCACAACCGGCCGACGTCTTTCGTGCCTTGCGCTGGGTGGCGGGGGTGATTGTGGTCGTCGGGGTTGTTCTCATTGCCGTGACCGGCCGCTGGAACCTGCTCTGGGCGCTCGCCTTTCCGGCACTGCCCCTGATTACCCGCTGGCGCGCCCTGCGCAGCATGCAGAAGAACGCGCAGGGTCCGAGTTCGGGACAGACGAGCCAGGTCGATACACGTTATTTGCGTATGACCCTCGATCACGATACCGGCGATATGGATGGTGAAGTGCGCGAGGGCGATTTCGCGGGCCGGCAATTGTCAGACCTCAAACTCGGTGAACTGATCGAGCTCTGGCGTGTTTGTGCCCTTGAGGACGAGCCATCCCGCACCGTGCTGGAGAGTTTTCTCGACCGTGCACACCCTGAATGGCGCGATGTGGTGGGAGAGGGGGCTCAGCAATCGGGCGAACGCCGTTCGGGCAATCCCGAGAGCCCCTGGACCCGCGATGGGATGAGCGCCGAGGAGGCCCAGGAAATTCTGGGTGTGTCATCCGAGGCAACCGACGCCGAGATCGAAAAGGCCTATCGCCGGAAAATGAAACGCGCCCATCCCGATCAGGGCGGATCTGACTGGATGGCGGCGAAGGTCAACCAGGCCAAGGACGTCCTTCTGCGGGACTAGTTGCACACGCTTGCACCGCATCGAACCGCTATGGCAAAAGTGCCGCCTCTGCCGCTCGGCGCACCGCAAACGGACTTCGCCCCAAATCGATGGCAAACCGCGTACGCAAGGCGATTTTTCCGGTTGGCGGTATGGGAACGCGCTTCCTGCCCGCCACCAAGGCTATGCCGAAAGAGATGCTTCCGGTCGTGGACCGGCCGCTGATCCAGTACGCGGTCGATGAAGCGCGTGCGGCGGGTATCGAACAGTTCATTTTCGTCACCGGGCGCGGAAAGAGCGCGATCGAGGATCATTTCGACCACAGCGTGGAACTTGAGGGGCTTCTGAAAGCCCGGTCGAAATCCGAAGCGCTGGCCGATCTTCATGAAACCCTGATGTTGCCGGGCAACATCGCCTATGTCCGCCAGCAGGAGCCTCTCGGGCTGGGCCATGCGGTCTGGTGCGCCCGGCATCTGGTCGGCGATGAACCCTTTGCCGTGCTTCTGGCCGATGACCTGATCCAGGCCGATACACCCTGTTTGAAACAGATGGCCGATGTGTTTGCCGAAACCGAAGGCAATGTGGTCGCGGCCATGGAAGTACCCGATGTGCACACCTCCCGCTACGGGATCATCGATGCTGGTGGTGCAAGCGGGGCCGTGCGGCCGGTTCACGGACTTGTGGAGAAGCCCGAGGCCGGAGCCGCACCCTCCAATCTCGCGGTGATTGGTCGCTATATTCTGATGCCGGAGGTATTCGCCGAGCTGGAGAAGCAGGAGACGGGCGCTGGCGGAGAAATCCAGCTGACGGATGCCATGGCGCGTCTGATCGACCGGCAACCCTTTCACGGGCTCGCGTTTGAGGGACAACGGTTCGACTGCGGGGACAAACTGGGCTTCCTGGAGGCAAATATCGCCTTTGCCCTGGCCCGCGAGGATCTCGGGCCGGGTACCCGCGAAATGATCCGGCGACTGGGAGAGACATCCGCATGAAAATTGCGATGGTTGGGACAGGATATGTCGGCCTGGTTTCGGGCGCCTGTTTTTCCGAATTCGGCTGGGATGTTGTCTGTGTCGACAACAATGCCGACAAGATTGAGATGCTCGTGGATGGCCGGATGCCGATCTATGAGCCGGGTCTTGACGACCTGGTGTCCCGCAATGTGGCCGCGGGCCGCCTGAGCTTTACCACCGACCTTGCCAGCGCAGTCAAATCGGCTGATGCGGTCTTTATCGCTGTGGGAACACCGTCACGGCGCGGTGATGGCCATGCTGATCTCAGCTATGTGTTCCAGGCCGCTGAGGACATTGCGCGCCATGCCGATGGGTATACGGTGGTGGTGACCAAATCGACGGTCCCTGTGGGAACCGGTCGCGAGGTGATGAAGCGAATCAAAGCCGTCCGGGCCGATGGCGAGATCGAAATCGCTTCAAACCCCGAATTTTTGCGTGAGGGGTCCGCGATCGAGGACTTCAAACGGCCGGATCGGGTTGTCATCGGGGCCGACTCCGAGCGTGCGGCCGAAACGGTTGGCGCGCTCTATCGGCCGCTCTATCTCCGCGATACGCCGATCATTAACACCAGCCTCGAAACCGCCGAGCTGATCAAATACGCCGCCAACACGTTTCTGGCGACTAAGATCACCTTCATCAACGAGTTCGCCGATCTTTGCGAGAAGGTCGGAGCCGATGTGCAGGACGTGGCCAAGGGTATCGGGCTGGACGGCCGGATTGGATCGAAGTTTCTCCATGCGGGCCCCGGATATGGCGGATCGTGCTTTCCCAAGGACACGGAAGCGCTGGTACGGTCGGCGCGGGATGTCGATGCCCCGATTTCCATCGTCGAGCAGGTGATTGCGGTCAACGCGAACCGCAAGGAAGCCATGGCCCGCAAGATTATCAACGCCTGCGGCGGCGATGTGAACAGCAAGACGATCGCGATCCTGGGGCTGACGTTCAAGCCCAATACGGACGATATGCGGGACTCACCCGGTCTGGTGATCGTGCCCCGGCTAATCGAGGCGGGGGCCACGGTCCGCGTGTTTGATCCGGTTGGTATGGAAGAGGCGAAGAAGCTTCTGGACGGACCGGTCTGGTGCGCGGATGCCTATGACGCCATGGACGGCGCGGATGCAGTGTCCATTGTGACCGAATGGAATGAGTTCCGCGCACTTGATCTGGCCCGGGCCAAAACGCTGCTCACAGAGCCGATCATGGTTGATTTGCGCAACATCTATCGACCCGAGCAAATGCGCGAGGCCGGATTCACCTATGTTTCTGTCGGTCGGACACCGGTCACGGCTGAGAATTGAGGCGATTGCATGTCCGCTCCCCACAGCTTCAATCCAACGATCCTGCGCGAATACGACATTCGCGGGATCGTCGATGACACCCTCACCGCTGACGATGCGTACGCGGTCGGGCGTGCCTTCGGAACCTGCGTGGTAGAGAGCGGTGGCGATCAGGTCGCTCTGGGCTTCGATGGCCGTCTGACATCGCCCCGGCTTGCAGAAGCTGTTGCCGAAGGCCTGATGGCCTGTGGACTGCACGTCAAGCGGATCAATATGGGGCCGACCCCGATGCTGTCCTTCGCCATTCGGCACCTGGACACCGGTTCGGGGATCATGGTCACCGGGAGTCACAATCCGGCTGACTATAACGGTTTCAAGATGACCCTCGCGGGCAAGCCGTTTTTCGGTGAAGCCATCACCCGGCTGGGTGCGATGGCGGAAAGTGCCAGTTATGCGTCCGGAGAGGGCAGCGTCGAGGATATCGATGTCCGGAAGGACTATGTTGATGTTCTGGCGCAGGAACATCAGCCGCTTCGTATGGCGCGTATCGCCTGGGATCCGGGCAATGGCGCGGGAGGCGAAGTTCTCAATATGCTTTGTTCCCGCATGCCCGGGCACCATCATGTGGTCAACGGAATCGTTGATGGAACCTTTCCGGGCCATCATCCCGACCCGACCGTCGCGGAAAATCTGGTTGATCTGCAGAACCATGTGGCCGAACACGATTGTGAACTGGGCATTGCCTTTGACGGCGATGCAGACCGGATAGGGGTCGTGGATGGGCGGGGGCGTATCCTCTGGGCCGATCAGCTCATGATGCTCTTTGCCGAGGACGTCCTGCGCGACGATCCCGGCGCCACCATTATTGCCGATGTAAAATCGAGCCAGGTCCTGTTTGATGAAGTGGCCCGTCTGGGCGGTGTCCCGGTCATGTGGAAGACCGGACATTCATTGATAAAGTCGAAACTGTCCGAGACCGGTTCGCCGCTCGCCGGTGAGATGAGCGGCCATATTTTCTTCGCGGATCGCTATTTCGGCTTTGATGACGGCTTGTATGCGGCCGTCCGCCTGCTGGCACTGCTCGAACGTCAGGGCGTGACCCTGGCAGAATTGCGGGACCGTATTCCCGATGTCGAGAATACGCCGGAACTCAGGTTCGCCTGCTCGGAAGAGCGCAAATTCGCGGTGATCGAGGAAGTGGCGGAAAGGCTTGCCGAGGTCGGTGCCGATGTCACCGCCATTGACGGTGTTCGGGTGAACACTGATGACGGGTGGTGGCTTTTGCGCGCATCAAATACGCAGGATGTGCTTGTTGCGCGATGTGAAGCACATGATTTCGACGGTTTGGTGAGGCTCAAAGAGGCTTTGGCGAATCAGCTCTCGGCCTCGGGTATTGCAGCACCGGACGCGCTTTAAGCGCGGCAATTCGGTCGATTGACCCGGATCACCGAACTACGGCACAAGATCATTTCCAATTGAAGGTTCGCGGATTTGGTCCGGAACCGCTAAATTGCGTATAGCGGGTTGAACAAACCGCAGTCATTAAGAGAGGTCGCGATGAGACTTGGATATTTCGCAATGCCGGTTCACCCGTTGAACCGAAACTACACCGAGACGCTGAAGGAAGATCGCGCGGCGATCATTTTTTGTGACGAACTCGGATTTTATGATGCGTTCATGGGCGAGCATCTTTCCGATGCGGCTGAGAACATCACCAGTTCCATGCTGTTTCACGCCACGCTGATCCACTCCACAAAGCAGATCAAGCTGGCAACCGGCACAACCAATCTCTCACATCTGCATCCGACTCTTGTGGCGACCCATGCGGCCATGTTCGACCATCTCGCCGAGGGCCGCTTCATAATGGGCATCAGCCCGGGCGCGCTGACATCCGACGCCGAAGCGCTGGGCATTCTGGATGAAGATCGCAACCAGCTCTTCGCCGAGGCGATCGACGTCATTCTGGAAATCTGGGAACGCGACCCACCCTACAACATCGATCTTCCGGGCAATCGCTTCAAGGTTTCGACCGAGAAGACGATCTTTGCCGAGACCGGTGTCGGCATCATGCCGAAGCCCTATCAGAGCCCCCGTCCGGAAATCGTCGGGACGGTGGTGGCCCCGTTCTCCAAGGGCGTTATTGCCATGGGCAAGCGGGACTTCCACCCGTTGTCGGCGAACTTCCTCCTCGACAAGTGGGCTGCGACCCACTGGAAGAACTACGCCGAGGGCAAGGAAGAAGTCGGTATCAAGGCGGACCCGTCGGACTGGCGCATTGCGCGTACGGTCTTTGTGGCCGATGACGCGGCGACGGCACGCGCCTATGGCCGCGACGATGCCAACAGCCCGTATCGCTTCTACTACAACCAGATCTTCTCGAAGCTGAAGAAGGCCGGTCGTCACGCCGTGTTCAAGCACGGGCGGGACGAGCCCGATGAGGCCCTGAACATTGAGCGGATCATGGATGACCTTGTCATTCAGGGCACGGTCAACGATGTGGTGGACCAGATTCTGGCCTTCCGCGAAGTGACCGGTGACTTCGGTGAACTGGTCTATGCCGGCATGGATTGGGTTGACGAAGATCTCGGCCGCCGTTCGATGCAGCTTATGGCGGAAGAGGTCATGCCGCGTGTGAATGAGGCCATCGGCCAGTCCGAAGCCGCGGAATAATTCGTTACAGGAAATATAAGAAAGGCCCCGTCAGCTTGGCGGGGCCTTTTTTGTTGTCCGTTTACGGACCTCTGATTGGGCTAGCTGCGTCCTGCATCGGCGATCTGCAGGTCGCCGCTGGGTGTGACCATGACACAGGGAGCGCCGGACCGGCGTAACTCGCGACAAATGGTGCTGGCCGCGCTCTGATCCATCCCGATGATCCGGGCGCGGTAAAGTGTTTCCCGCTCACCATGAAGCGGTGTCACTTCCACGGTTGCCGTGACAGGCAAATCCGAAAGCCGCTTAGCGGTAAAGCCGGCCGCTGCGCGCGCCTTGCTGAAACCACGAAAGGCTCCGATCTGGACACCCCAGCGCACATCCGTCGAAGGGCTGGCCAACGCGAGCTTGGGTGTGGGGGCCTTCTGAGCCGGGGTTTCGCCGGAAAGCCCCGGCTTGGGACGTGGCAGTGCCGCCATGGTCGAATTGGACCGCGCACGGGCCCAGGAGCGGTTTAGAATGGATGCCATATGAGCATCGCGCGATTGTCCGGTTTTCCCGCCAAACACCACGCCAATCAGGCGCACACCGTCACGTTTGGCCGAGGCGACAAGGTTGAATCCGGACGCCCGGATATAGCCGGTCTTGATGCCGTCCATACCCTCATAGGTCCGCAACAGCTTATTGTGGCTGCGATAGGTGCGGTTTCTGTGACTGAAGGTCAGCTTCGAGAAATACTTGTAGTAGCCGGGAAAGTCTTCCAGCAGTGCCTTGCCCAGGCGGGCCATATCGCGGGCCGTACTCTTTTGACGGCTGTTGGGCAGGCCCGAAGCATTCATAAAGGTCGTACGCTTCATTCCCATGGCACGTGCACGCTTCGTCATCAGGCGCGCGAAATTGGCTTCCGTCCCGCCGATCGTTTCACCGACAACAGTGGCCACGTCATTCGCAGATTTGACGGCCAGCGCATTGATAGCCCGTTCAACGGTGATGGTTTGTCCGGCCTTAAGGCCCAGTTTGGACGGGGCCTGACCGGCGGCGCGGCGCGATACC
Source organism: Alphaproteobacteria bacterium (assembly GCA_038137215.1). GTDB lineage: Bacteria > Pseudomonadota > Alphaproteobacteria > UBA6615 > UBA6615 > JABJAG01. Next base: position 66,555 of record JAYQBG010000004.1, on the reverse strand, counting down.
GGAAGCGGCTGATCAAAGGTCAGTTTGCCGCTGTCCAGGGCCTCGAAAGCCATGTAGAGGGTCATCATTTTCGTCAACGATGCCGGATAACGTCGGGTATCGGCATTGCGTGCGAAATAGACCTGCCCCGTATCGGCATCCATCACAAAGGCGGAATATTTGGAGTTGGCCGCGGCCGGCGATGCGGTAAGGAAGATGGCAAGCAGCATCAATGTGAGTGCACTGGTCCATGCGGAAAAAGCCGCTTTGACCGGCAGCACAAACGTTTCGCGCAGGCTCTTGAACACCACCAGAGGCTCCATCAACTCAGCCCAAGATTGATTCTTTCAATTGAATCAACTTCTAGTCATTGCTTCGAAACCATGTAAATAGCATGTCTTGATTAACTCTTCACTAAACCAGGTTCCATGCTCACAAAAAGTTGCCCGACAGCGAAACTCGCACTGTTCCTTTGCGCCGGTCTGCTGGTTTCCTGCACGACCTACAGTGGAAGCGCCGACAATCCCATTGAGCGCTCGTTGACCTGGTTCAGCTATGTCGCGGGCGACGATATCAAGGCGTCTTGCGCGGCTGGCAGCCGGGATCACTTTCGGTTCGTCTATAACGCGGTGTACCAGAAACAAATTCGTGCCTATGACATGAAGGGGGTTGATGCCGGTGCGGACCTGGTCGCGCGCGTGCGCAATGAACCCGGGAATGTTTCCGGGTTTCGTATTCAGGACCCTCTGGGACCATGGGCGCTGGCGGAATCCCGCGCCAGCATCTCGAACGAGCAGGCATCGGACATCGTGGATGCACTTTCACGCGATGCGGAGCGGGCGCCGGCTTCTGCTGGCCAGCAACTTGCCAGCAATGAATTCTACTGGATCGTGTCAGGATGCTCTGCCGGATCATTCCGAATTTGGGCGTTCGATCAGGACCGTGTCGGTGTGAACGCGCTCGAATTTGCATCCGAACTTCGAGCTCTGGATGGCACGGATATCGACTTTCGCGACGCAATGCCTGTCGAGGGGTTTGATGACGGCGTGTTTTATATCAAGATAAATCAGACAGGCGACGGCACCGTTCGTGGCTTTTGAACAGGACATTACCGGGGGAATGTAATGCCGCTATTGAGACGAGAAGACTATCCGCCGCAGGTGCCGCGCCCGGAACCAATTCTGGAATTCCAGAGCGAGCTCTGGGAGCGGAGCCGGGATGTCGAGGGCGTGGATATCGCCTGGGGTGACGATATCTACCAGCACATCTCGATCTACCCGGCGGACGACCCCAACGGAACGGTGTTTACGTTCATACATGGCGGGCGCTGGTCGAGTGGCCACAAGGAGGCCATGGCGTTTATAGCGCCGGCTTTTCACGATGCGGGCATCACCTTCGCGAGTCTGGGGCACCGGCTGGCTCCCAATCACTATGAGCAGGGTTTTTCGGATATCTGCAACGGCATCGCCTGTCTGGCGGCCAATGTGGACCGGCATGGCGGGGATGCACACCGAATCTTCGTCGGAGGACACTCTTCGGGTGGGCACTACGCGGCCCAGGCTGCGGTCACTCGGGACTGGCAGGCTCGTCACGGACTGCCACGGGACGTGATCAAGGGCTGTCTGCCGATCTCAGGGGTTTACGACGTATCCTCCAATGCCGACATGGACAGCTGGCCGCCGCCGTGCCTGGAAGAGGGGGATGACGGTCGGGAGAAAAGTCCGCTCTATCGGCTCGCCGAAACCCCGCCGCCCTTCTTGGTGTCCTGGGGCAGTGACGACTATCCGTTCCTGATCCCTCAGGCCAAGGAGTTCGCCAGTGCACTTGCGGAAGCTGGTGCAGATGTTGAAACGCTGGAGATGGCGGGAGAAACGCACTTTTCGGTACTTGGCGTCGGTGCAAATCCGGGTGGCGAATGGAGCCGGCGGGCCGTTGATTGGATCGGCGCACGCTAATCGCGACACCCGAGAGCCGATAGCTCTGGCGCGTACCGAATTCCCGGTGTAGGGAAAAGCTTGGCAATTTTGTTCGTTTTTATACGTTTTGTTCCGGGGTTCAGCGCGCAAGCGTGACAGGAAGCGTGACAAAATCCGCGACCGACTGATCGAAACGCGTACCCGAATGTACCGCGCGGCGTCTGTTAAATTGCGTCGGACTTTCCGTTCACGACCCAGAGCGGTGCGGCCAACAGATCGTCAACCCAGGGTCCATCGGGCATCTCGCGCGCGAGCCGCGTGATATTATCATTCCACCAATAGCGCTGCGCGCGAACATCGTCATCGATGTACTGCGCTTCGCGCCATGTCTGGTCATCATTGCTGAAGGTTATGATGTCGATCGGGAAGCCCACATCGGACGCGCTTGCCCGGGTTGAATCGAACGACAGATAAGACAGTTTCAGAGCTTTGGAGAGCGGGGTGTCGTAGTCCAGGGCGCGGTCAAGGACCGGTTTGCCGTAGGGGGGTTCCCCGATCACCTGATAGGGGGTGCGCTCTCCAACCTCGATCCAGTTCCCTTCCGGATATACGAGGTAAACGTGGGAGTGTCGGTCTTCGGCCAGTTTGCCTCCGATAAGTGCATGCAGGTTGAACTTGAGATTTGAGTCCTGAAGGTATTCCAGGTCGGATCGGGCGACGGCGCGCATATGCCTGGAAAATGCCTCCACGGCATCGAGCATCGTGGGAAAATTGTCGGCATCAAGATCCTTCATCTCGCGCTCGAGATAGGACAGGGTCTTGTCGCGCAGCGACCGGAGGCCGGAGGTGGCGACAAAGAACTTGTTCTGTTCGCCATGCAGCGTGATCTTCCGGCCAACGGTCACCCGGGTGCCCGAGGTGAGACGGCAATCGGCGAGAGCTACAATTCCTTCGCGCACTTTGATGGCTACACAATAGGTCATTTCGTACTTGCCCGCTCAAAAGTCTATCAGCCATCGAAATCAACGGTCCGGCACAACATCTACGCATGCCGCCCTTTGAGTCAAAAGACCATCGGACTTGAAAAGCCCGGAAAACCGACAATAGTGCGAGTGCGAGATAAAAATGGTGCAGCGCACAAAAATATTGTTGACAGTTCGGCCTGCCGCGACCATATTCGGATGATGTTGCAGTGCAGCAATTAAAGATATCAATGGCTTGGTATATTTTTGGATCGCGAGCCCAATACCCATTGTGTGATGCAGCGCACAAAATCAGAAGGAAGGTCTATCATGGCTACCACGAAGAAAAACAGCGCGGCGACGACGGCTCAGGAAACCCTGGAAGCAGTTGCCGAAGCTCAGAAAAAGACGTTTGACGAAGCTCTCAAGGCTGGCTCGGATGCTTTCGCGAAAAGCTACGAGGAGGTTTACAACCAGGCTCGCGAGCAGATGGACAAGGCCCAGAAGTCCGCGTTCGAGAATTTCGATCAGGTTTCCGATTTCAACCGCGAGAATGTCGAGGCGATGATCGTCTCCTCCAACATCGTTGCCAAGAGTTTCGAAGTTGTCGGCAAGGAAATCGCCGCTTACGCTCAAAAGGCTGCCGAAGCCAACATGGCCGCTGCGAAAAACCTTGGTTCCGCCAAGAACCCGCAGGACCTGATAGACATGCAGGCTGATTGGGCGAAGAACGCCTTCGACGGTTTCCTCGCGGAAACAGCCAAGTTGCAGGACATCTCGACGAAGGTCTCGAATCAGGTAGCTCAGCCGATCAACGAGCGTATCAACAAGGCTGTTGCCACCTTCTCGAACACCATTGCCGCGTAACTCTCCTCCCAATACGTCGGCTTTAGACGGCTCGGCGCAGTATTTCTGGCCGGGCCGTCGCCTTTTCGGGGCTTGCTTTTCGCAGGCCCCGGACTCATTTAGGAAGGCGGCCACCGAGCCGTACGGCTTTTGCAGTGGCTCCCGGCTCGGTTAGACTGTTGGCCGAGTGAACCGGTATCCCAACGCAGATGATGTTACGCAGACTTCAAATTATGATCGACGAGCGGCATACCCCGCCCAAAGCGGCCGGGGATGATGATTCCGACGATGCGATTGGTGGTGACGGGGACGGCCAGAGTGGTCTGGCCACCAAGACCAGGACCCGGACGAAAAAGCCGTCCATGTACAAGGTCCTGATGCTCAATGACGACTACACACCGATGGAATTCGTCGTCATGGTTCTGGAACAGTTTTTTGCCAAGCAGCACGAAGAAGCGATCCAGATCATGCTCCACGTCCACCAGAAGGGTGTGGGGATATGCGGGGTATTTACCTATGAAGTTGCAGAGACCAAAGTGACACAGGTCATGGACTTTGCACGCAAGAACCAGCACCCGTTACAATGTACGCTGGAAAAAGACTGAACTGTTGAAAGTGGAACGAACGACCGGATGATGAAGCCCCGACGCGAAAGGTAACCTTCGCAAATGCTGTCTCAGAACCTCGAACAATCGCTGCACCGCGCGCTGGCGTTGGCCAACGAGCGGCACCATGAATACGCGACCCTGGAGCATCTGCTGCTCTCGCTCACGGAGGATCAGGACGCCGTTGCTGTCCTGCGCGCCTGTGGGGTCGATATCGATCATTTGCGGCGCGATCTGTCCGAATACATCGACGAAGAGCTTTCCAGCCTGATCACGAGCAGGGTCGAGGAATCGAAGCCGACAGCCGGGTTCCAGCGTGTGCTGCAACGTGCCGCCATTCACGTGCAGTCCTCGGGCCGTGAAGAAGTGACTGGCGCGAACGTGCTGGTGGCAATTTTCTCCGAGCGCGAAAGTCATGCGGTCTATTTCCTCCAGCAGCAGGAAATGACCCGTCTCGACGCCGTCAACTACATCTCCCACGGCATCGCCAAGGTGCCCGGGCAGGAAGATCCGCGGGCCGTGCGCGGCGCCGAGGAAGAGGCCGAAGACGGCGAAACCATCGTCAAGAAAGGGCAGGAGGCGCTGGGCGCCTATTGCGTCCATCTCAATCAGAAGGCCGAGGACGGCGATATCGATCCGCTAATCGGGCGTGAGCACGAAGTCGAGCGGACGATCCAGATTCTGGCCCGCCGCACCAAGAACAACCCGCTTTATGTGGGCGACCCGGGTGTCGGCAAAACCGCCATCGCAGAGGGTCTCGCCAAGCGTATCGTTGAAGGTGAGGTTCCCGAGGTCCTGGCCGATGCCACGATCTTTTCCCTCGATATGGGCGCTTTGCTCGCGGGCACCCGCTATCGCGGTGATTTCGAAGAACGCCTGAAGGCGGTGATCAACGAAATCGAGGAGATGCCCGGTGCGGTTCTCTTCATTGATGAGATTCACACGGTGATCGGTGCCGGGGCCACCTCCGGCGGGGCCATGGACGCCTCGAACCTGCTCAAGCCGGCGCTGGCCAGCGGCAAGCTGCGCTGCATCGGTTCGACCACCTACAAGGAATACCGCAACTACTTCGAGAAGGACCGCGCGCTGGTGCGCCGGTTCCAGAAGATCGATGTGAACGAGCCCTCGGTCGAGGACACCGTAAAGATCCTGCGTGGCCTGAAGCCTTATTACGAAGAGCATCACAACATTCGTTTCACCGATCAGGCGATCCGGACAGCGGTGGAGCTGTCGGCGCGCTATATCAACGACCGGAAGCTCCCCGACAGCGCCATCGATGTGATCGACGAGACGGGTGCGGCCCAGTCACTCCTCGCGCCCTCAAAGCGCAAGAAGACGGTCGGCGTAAAGGATGTGGAGGCCGTGGTGGCCAAGATCGCGCGCATCCCCCCGAAAACCGTCAGCCGGGACGACAAGACCCAGCTCGAAAATCTCGAGCGGGATCTCAAGACCATGGTCTTCGGCCAGGACGATGCCATCGTTGCCCTGTCCAGCGCAATCAAGCTGGCACGTGCCGGATTGCGCGAACCCGAAAAGCCGATTGGTGCCTATCTGTTCTCCGGCCCGACCGGTGTCGGCAAGACCGAGGCCGCGCGTCAGCTGGCGCGTTCGCTCGGCGTAGAACTGACCCGGTTCGACATGTCGGAATACATGGAGCGTCACTCGATCTCGCGCCTGATCGGCGCGCCGCCGGGTTATGTCGGCTTCGATCAGGGTGGTTTGCTCACCGATGCCATCGACCAGCATCCCCATCAGGTGCTGTTGCTCGATGAGATCGAGAAAGCGCATCCGGATTTGTTCAATATCCTGCTGCAGGTCATGGATTATGGGAAGCTGACCGATCACAACGGCAAGACCGTCGACTTCCGCAACGTGATTCTGATCATGACCACGAATGCGGGCGCGGCCGATCTGGCCAAGCCGGCCATGGGCTTTGGCTCGGGCGTGCGTGAGGGTGACGATGAAGAGGCGATCAACCGTCTGTTCACGCCGGAGTTCCGCAACCGCCTGGATGCGGTGATCGGCTTCAAGAACCTGTCCCAGGACGTTATGGGCCGGGTGGTCGACAAATTCGTGATGCAGCTTGAAGCCCAGCTCGGTGACCGCAATGTCACCATTACCCTGGACGACGACGCCCGCGAGTGGCTGGCCAAGAAGGGCTACGACCCGCAATTCGGTGCCCGTCCGCTCGCCCGTGTGATCCAGGAGAGTCTCAAGCAGCCGCTCGCCGAGGAGTTGCTGTTCGGCAAGCTCACCAAGGGCGGCGTGGTCAAGGTTGGCGTCGCCGAAGGCGAACTCACCTTCGATCTGGAAGAAGAGAAGCCGATCAAGGGGTCGGGCGGCAAGGGCGGTTCCGGCAAGGGGCCGCACAAGCGCAAGAAGCCGAACACGGACGATCCCGGTGACGGCGGCGACAAGGAACCGGCGCTCGTTGAGAAGTAAATTGCGCCACGGAGATGGGCTGATGGAAGGTTAGTTTGGTATGAGTTCGGGGATTATCTTTCTAGTATTGCTAATCGTCTTTGTACTCGTATTTTCCAAACTGATTGCAAATTTCTCTAGTCTTCAACGTGATGTGGAAGTGTCCACTCCGAGACCAGGATTCCTTACAGCACCGGTGGTGATGTATTGGAGGGTATGGTTTAGCGGAAGTCCGGCGTCGAGGCGTGTGAGGTCATCAATCGTTTTGTTGGTGGTCTGTGTTGGAGTATCGCTTCTGCTAATAGCAGCATGGAGTTTCTATTCGGAATTCCAGCAGGCGGTGGGGTCCAGATAGGCCTTAGCATCGGCTCGGGTGTGGGAATCTATCCCGCTGCCCCTGTTATCGCCTAGTCCTCCTGCCGATATGGCAGGTGTTCGGCGTAGGATTCCATTTCCCAATCCACCTCGCGTTCTTCCTCACGGCAGAAGCGCGCGACCGCATCGCGGAAGCTTTCATTGGGAATGTAGTGGCCGGAATAGGTCACAATCGGCTCGTAGCCGCGCTGGATCTTGTGGGGGCCTTGCGTGCCCGCTTCGACCTTTGAGAGCCCGGTGTCGATGGCGTATTCGATGGCCTGATAGTAGCAGGCCTCAAAGTGCAGGAACCTGAAGTCCCCCAGGCAGCCCCAGTTGCGGCCATAGAGCGCGTCGGACCCCTTGAGGTTCAGCGCGCCGGCGACCGGAAGCCCATCCATATCGGCGATGACCAGCACAATCTTGTGGCCGAGGCGTGCCTGGGCCGCCTCGAAGAATTCCCGCGTCAGATAGGGATAGCCCCATTTGCGGTCATAGGTATCCACGTAGAACTGATAGAAGGCGTCCCAGTGCTCGGGCTTGATCTCGTCGCCGGACAACGGCCGCACGCGGATGCCCTGATCGGCGACCTGGCGGCGTTCCTTGCGGATCATCTTCCGCTTGCGGCTGGTCAGGGCACCGAGGAAATCGTCAAATGTCTCGTAACCGCGATTGTGCCAGTGGAACTGGCGGCCGACCCGCTGGATCCAGTCCGCGATCCCCATGATCTTGTGCTCGCGCTCGGTACAAAAGGTCACGTGGACCGAAGACACGTCCAGCTTCTGACAGACGGTTTCCAGCGCGCGCAGCAATGTCAGCTTGGCATCATCGGCGTCAGGCCCGCTGCCCGTCAGCAGGCGTGGACCGGAGACCGGCGAGAAGGGGGCAGCTACCTGCATTTTGGGATAATAGCGCCCGCCCGCGCGCTCCCAGGCATGGGCCCAGCCATGGTCGAAGACGTATTCGCCCTGGGAATGGCTTTTGAGATACATGGGGGCCGCCGCGACTATCTCGCCGTTGGTCTCCTCGACCACGATGTGCTGGGGCAGCCAGCCGGCCTCGTTGGTGGCGCAGCCGGTTTCCTCAAGCGAGTGCAGGAATTGATGACTCACGAACGGGTTGTCTTCACCCGCGAGCTTCCCCCAGATGTCGGCGGGAATGTTCGCGATGTTTTCGACTAATCGCGCGGAAAGTGCTGTGTCGCCGTCGGGCATGGGGGCAGTCTAATCGGTCGGGGCGGGGGCACCAAGCGGCGCGTCGTCGCGGCCCGGGAATTCAAACTCTAGGGTCGAATGGGCGATATCGAACTCGTCGGAGAGGATGGTCTTGAGCGCGTTCTTGATGCTTTCCATACGGATCATCTCCTCGCGCGGGATGACCACATGGGCTTCGAGCGAACGGCGGTGTTCGTCAATATTCCAGATATGGACATGATGAACGTCCCGCACCCCCCCGGTTTCTTGCATTCGCGCGGTCACGTCTTCGACAACGATTTCCGCCGGGACACCCTGCATCAGGATGTTGACCGCTTTCGGAATTTCCAGCGCGGCCTGGACCAGGATGTATCCGGCAATTGCCAGCGTGACGACGGCATCCACGAACAGCCAGCCGTAGAGGATGATCAGCGTGCCGCCCACGATCACACCCACGGATGCCAGGGCATCAGAGATGTTGTGAATGAAGGCGGCGCGTATGTTCAGGGAGTGGCGTGCCATTGCGAAGGTCAGCAGGGCTGTCACCACATCAACTGCCAGCGCGATGCCCGCAATCATCACCACTGTCCAGCCTTCGACGGGCTGCGGGTCGAAGAGGCGATCCACGGCTTCGACAATCAGGAACAGGCCGATGAATATCAGCCAGGTCAGATTGAAGAACGCACCGATCATCTCGGCGCGGCCGTGCCCATAGGTGTGATTGGCATCCGCCGGACGGCGCGCGATTTTCCGTGCGATCAGGGCAATGCCCAGGGCTGCCGCATCCGACAGATTGTGGATGGCATCGGCAATCAGGGCCAGGCTGCCGGAAAAAACACCGCCGATGATCTGCGCGACGGTCAGCAGAACATTGACGGCAATGGCCCAGACCAGTTTGCGGTCACCGCCCGGTGTATCGGGCGGGACAGGACCGTGGGAGTGGTGGTGCAGTCCGGCCAAGTCGAGATAGCGCGATCAGGCGACTTCGAGGACCGCTTCGACTTCCACGGCGACGCCGCTGGGAAGCGAGGCCATGCCCACAGCGGCGCGCGCATGTTGTCCGGCGTCGCCGAAGACTTCACCAAACAGGTCTGAGGCGCCGTTCACGACTTTCGGCGGATCCTTGAAATCGGGGGTGCAGGCCACGAAGCCCGTCAGTTTCACCACACGCGAGATACGGTCGAGATCGCCGTCGAGCGCGACCTTGGCCTGGGCCAGAATGGCCAGCGCGCAAACCCGCGCCGCCGCCGCTCCGTCCTCAATGCTGATATTCGCACCGAGATGCCCGATGAAGGCGGGTTTGCCGTCCACGATAGGCACCTGCCCCGAGATGAAGAGGAGGTTTCCGGTCTGGACGAAGGGCACGTAGTTTCCGCCGGGCTTGCTGGCAGGCGGCAATTCGATGCCCAGTTCGTTGAGGCGTGCGTCGATGGTTCCGGCCATGGGAAAGTCTCCAGTAGAGCGATGAAGTGTCAGGATACCGGTCCGGTGTGTCCGGCGTAAGACTGAACCGGAGCAAAAAAACCGGGGTGCGCCTACCTTTGCACACCCCGGAGGTCAGGGAGGAGAGTTGACCCGGTGCCAATCGGACTGGCAGGGGCCGACATTCGGGCGCTCGGGGTCCGGCCCCGCCCGAATTCCTTAGCTGCACCCGCTGGTACCGCCGCAGGTGTCGCATTTCATGCATGTTCCGTTTCGCAGAAGTGTGAAGTTGCCGCACTCGCCGCAGGCATCGCCCTCATACCCCTTGAGGCGCGCCTGACGAATGCGCATGGAACGTTCTTCCTGAACCACATATTCGAGATCGAGTTGCTGCTGGCCGGCGCTCGGCATTGGGGTGACCACGGTCTCCATCTCGCCGGTGGTCAGCATGCCGTCCGTCCCCGTGGCTTCTCCGTGGCTGCTCGCTTCGGGAGCCTGATCGACGGTTTCCAGTTCGCGCAGGCCACCTTCGATCACCGACAGGGTGCTCTTACGGACATAGCCGGTGCTGACGACAGATTCGGTGAGCTTCGACATGGGCGGCAGGCCGTCATCGGACTCACCGCGCCCCATGGTGTCGGGCTCGAGGTCGTCGATCTCGACATGGGCCAGATCGTTGCGGCCCAGATAGCTGATCGCCAGTTCGCGGAAGACATAATCGAGAATGGAACTCGCCATCTTGATCGTATCGTTGCCTTCCACTGGGCCCGAGGGTTCGAACCGGGTAAAGGTGTAGGCGTCTACGTATTCTTCGAGTGGCACGCCGTATTGCAGTCCGATCGAGACCGCGATGGCGAAATTGTTCATCAGCGAGCGGAAGGCGGCACCTTCCTTGTGCATGTCGAGGAAGACCTCACCAATGGACCCGTCATCGTACTCGCCGGTGCGGATATAGACCTTGTGGCCACCCACGATGGCTTTCTGGGTGTAACCCTTGCGGCGGTGCGGGAGTTTCTGCCGGTCCACACTGCGCTCGACCTCGCGTTCCACAACCCGCTCGACAATCCGTTCGGCGACGATCTCGGCGCGGCGCCCGTTGGGGGCGTCGAGCAGTTCGTCGAGAACGTCATCCGCATCGTCGCTGTCATCGGCCAGTAGCTGGGACTGCAGCGGCTGGCTGAGCTTCGAGCCATCGCGATAGAGCGCATTGGCCTTCAGACCGAGGCTCCAGGACAGCATATAGGCATCGGCGCATTCGCTGATGCTGGCGCTGTTGGGCATATTGATCGTCTTTGAGATCGCACCGGAAATGAACGGCTGCGAGGCCGCCATCATCCGGATGTGGCTTTCGACCGACAGGAAGCGTTTGCCGATCTTGCCGCAGGGATTGGCACAATCGAAGACCGGCAGATGCTCGTCCTTGAGGTGGGGCGCGCCTTCCAGGGTCATCGTGCCGCAGGCATGATTGTTGGCCTGTGCGATCTGCTCCTCTGTGAAGCCGATGGCTGTGAGCAGATCGAAGGACATGTCGTCCAGTTGGGCGGCATCCAGGCCCAGGGTTTCCGTGCAGAAGGCTTCGCCGAGGGTCCACTTGTTGAACGCAAACCGGATGTCGAACGCGGTCCCGAGAACTTCTTCGATAGCCGCGATCTGTTCATCGCCGAAACCCTTTTCGGCGAGCGTGGCGTGATTGATGCCGGGCGCGTCTGCCAGCGAGCCATGGCCCACCGCATACTTTGCCATCTCGTCAATCTGCTTCGGCGTATAGCCCAGGCCCTGAAGGGCCTGCGGAACCATGCGGTTGATGATCTTGAAGTAGCCGCCGCCGGCCAGCTTTTTGAATTTCACCAGCGCGAAATCCGGTTCAATCCCGGTCGTATCGCAATCCATGACCAGGCCGATGGTGCCGGTCGGGGCTACCACGGTGGTCTGGGCATTACGGTAGCCGTGCTTCTCGCCCAGCTCCAGCGCCTGATCCCAGGCGGTCTTGGCCGCTTTGGCGATCGGCGTGTCCGGGCAATTGGCGTGATCGAGCGGCACCGGAGGCGTGGACAGGGATTCGTAGCCCGTCGTTTCGCCATGAGCTGCCCGGCGATGATTGTGGATCACCCGCAGCATATCGGAGGCGTTTTTGTCATACCCCGGGAAGGTGCCGATCTCTTCGGCCATTTCCGCAGAGGTGGCGTAACAGGTGCCGGTCATCAGTGCGGTGATTGAGGCACACAGCGCGCGGCCTTCATCGCTGTCATAGGGCAGGCCCGAGGCCATCAGCAGGCCGCCGATATTGGCGTAGCCCAGACCCAGCGTACGGAACTCGTAGCTGAGCTTGGCAATTTCCTTGGACGGGAACTGGGCCATCAAGACGGCGATTTCCAGGGTGATCGTCCAGAGACGAACCGCGTGAGTGAAACCGTCAACATCGAAGCTGCCGTCGTCTTGCCGGAACGTCATCAGGTTCAGCGAGGCCAGATTGCAGGCCGTGTCGTCGAGGAACATGTACTCCGAGCACGGGTTCGAGGCATTGATCCGGCCTGACTGCGGGCAGGTGTGCCAGTCATTGATCGTGGTGTCGTACTGGATACCGGGGTCCGCGCAGGACCAGGCGGCATAGGACACCTTGTTCCAGAGATCGCGTGCGTCGATGGTCTTCACGACGCTGCCATCCGTGCGCGCCTTCAGATCCCAGGAACCGCCCTCATTGACGGCTTTGAGGAAGTCGTCGGTGACACGTACGGAGTTGTTCGAGTTCTGCCCCGAAACGGTGAGATAGGCATCGGAATCCCAGTCCGTGTCGTAGGTCGGGAAGGTGATCTCCTTGAACCCCTGTTCGGCGAACTGGATTACACGCTGTGCGTAGTTGTCAGGCACCATCGCCTTGCGGGCAGCGCGAATGGCGCGCTTCAGCGCCGGATTCTCGGCCGGCTGGAACCGCTCGTCGCCTTCCGGAGCCTCGGGTCCGTTGCACGCTTCCATGATCGCGGCGAGGTGCTGCTGGCAGGTCTTCGAGCCGGTTACCAGCGCGGCTACCTTCTGCTCTTCCAGCACCTTCCACTCGATATATTCCTCGATATCCGGATGATCGATATCGACCACCACCATCTTGGCGGCTCGGCGGGTCGTGCCGCCGGACTTGATGGCGCCGGCCGCCCGGTCGCCGATCTTCAGGAAGCTCATCAGCCCGGAGGACTTGCCGCCGCCCGACAGGGCTTCATTCGCGCCGCGGATGGCGGAGAAGTTGGAGCCGGTGCCCGATCCGTATTTGAACAGCCTTGCTTCACGGACCCACAAATCCATGATCCCGCCATCGCTTACCAGATCGTCCGCCACCGACTGAATGAAGCAGGCATGGGGCTGCGGATGCTCATAGGCGCTCTTGGACTTGGTCAGCTTGCCTGTTTGGTAATCCACATAGTAATGACCCTGGCCCGGGCCGTCGATGCCGTAGGCCCAATGCAGGCCGGTGTTGAACCATTGCGGGCTGTTGGGGGCGGCCATTTGATTGGCCAGCATGAAACGCATTTCGTCGTAATAGGCGCTGGCATCTTCGGCGGTATCGAAATAGCCACCTTTCCAACCCCAGTAGGCCCAGGTGCCGGCAAGTCTGTCAAAGACCTGGCGGGCATCGGTTTCACCACCGAAGCGCTTCTCCTTGGCAACCTTCTTCAGCTTCGGTTCGTCGGCCTGCTTGCGCCACAGGAACTCCGGGACATCGTCTTCAGCCACCGGTTTCAGCTTTGCGGGAACGCCCGCTTTGCGAAAGTATTTCTGCGCCAGGATATCGCACGCGACCTGTGTCCAGGCTGCCGGGACCGCGATATCGTCGGCCGCAAAGACCACGGAGCCGTCCGGGTTTCGGATCTCGCTCGACGTGGTTCGAAACTCTATGTCCGCGTAAGGACTTGCACCTTCGGATGTAAAGCGGCGTTGAATCCGCATGTCTTCCCCCAAAACCGGCGCGTTCTCGTGCGCCATATCAAAAAATGAGCCAGGGTGGCTGAGTACGCACTCGCCGTTTTTCGCGGGACAGCCCCCACCGAGTCTGTGACCGGGTCATGAATTTGACCCGGAAAACACTAAATATCGGCGACATCTGAGGCTAAACCACAAGATAATCGCGCCGCAACCAGATTTTGGGTTTCGTGGTGAATATTCGTCTATATGGAGTTGGATTGCGAAAAATATGTGCGAAAGTGGGAAATCCACGATGACGCTGGACCAGACGCGCCATGCGGTGCGATAGTCCGGCCAAAGTGGCAGTTTGAACAGGAACTTGCAGGCACCATGGCAACTCTCGGAACCTTGCTCCGAACGATGATTTCGGGCGAACTGGTGGGCACCGACCAGTACAGCAACAAGTATTATCGCGGCCGGTCGCGCAATCGCTATGACCGTGAGCGGCGCTGGGTCGTCTACAAGGGGCGTCCGGAGGCCAGCAAGGTGCCGCCGGAATGGCATGCCTGGCTTCATCACCTCAGTGAACAGCCGCTGGATGAGAGCCAGCGCCATGACTGGCAGAAAGAGCATGTTCCTAACCTGACAGGGACCCGTGCGGCTTATCACCCCCCGGGGAGCGTGCTTCGTGACGGTGAACGCAAACGCGGCACCGGCGATTACGAACCCTGGACACCGCAATAATCCGTGGCTGTTGAGCGCTGTGACGCGCGGCTCATCATGAGCCAGACGTTATGAACCAGAGTGCCCGATATGAGTTTCGCGATGTGATCGTGGGCCTTTGTGTCACCGCATCCCTGATTGTCGTTCTGTTTTTCGTGTTCGGGCCGTCACCGTTGGGCGCTTCGGCGACCTATCAGGTCGATGCGTCGTTTCAACGGGTCGATGGCCTGGAGGTGGGAAGTCCGGTTCAGGCTGCCGGCGTGACGGTCGGGCGTGTCTCCGCGCTGGAACTCAACGATGGATTCCGCGTGCGCACCAGCATGGAAATTGATTCCAGTGTCGAACTGGACACGGATGCTTCCGCGGCGATTGTCACGGACGGCATCTTCGGCGGGAAACTCATCAACATCGATATCGGCGGCGGAGAAAACATGATTCAGGACGGCGGCTCTATTTCATTCACCGAAGATGCGGTGATCCTGGATGACCTGTTTGCTCTGCTTATCGCCCAGGCCCGTGCCAATCGGGACGCCAAACGGGACGGGAGCGAGCAATGAAACGTGGCGCCGTCGAAACCGTACTTGGGGCCGTGGTCCTACTGGTGGCCATCGGGTTCGTTGCGTTTTCTGCGCGTTCGATCGGTGTGCAATCGGACAGTGAGGTCTATCTGCTCAACGCACGCTTCCTGAAGGTTGGCGGGCTTGAACGCGGAAGCGATGTGCGTATCTCGGGTGTGAAGGTGGGTTCGGTGATCGAGCGCACCCTCGATACCGAGAGTTTTGAGGCGGTGGTAACCTTCTCGGTGCGCAGCGACATCAAGCTGCCGGCCGATACCGAAGCCGGGGTGACGGCGGAGGGCTTGCTCGGTGGCAAGTATCTGCGGCTTTTCCCGGGCCAGCAGGCGGAGATGTTGTCGCCGGGTGAGGATATTGCGATCACACGCGACTTCCAGGCACTCGAAGATACCGTGTCGGAAATCCTGTTTCTCGCCACCGATGCGAACTGAGCGCGGTTTGCCGCGTTATCAGGTGGTACCAGGTTTGCGGGATATGTCTTCATGAAGCGTCGGGCTTTTCTATACGCCGCCACGATTTCGGCGATTGCGGTCACGGGCAGTGCCGCTTTGGTGCAATCGTCGGGCACGCCAGAGGGGACTGCCGCCCCGATAACGACCGGTGCGGTGCTGCAGGGCCTGGACAAGGTCACCGCACGTATTTCGACGTTCGAGGTCCCGTTCGACCGGCTGGTGGCCTTTGGCTCTCTGACCATTCAGGTACGTGCCTGTCACAAGACCCCGCCGACCGAAGCTCCGGAAAGCACTGCGTTTCTGGAGATCGAGGAAAGCTTTGAGAACGGCCCGGACCGGCAGGTGTTCACCGGCTGGATGTTCGCATCGAGCCCCGCCGTCTCGGCGCTCGAACACCCTGTTTACGATGTCTGGGTCGTCGATTGTATAAAGGCGTCAAGTTCCGATGTTGAGAGTTCCGGCTGAAACTCGGCGTTCACCTTGAGAGCTCCGGCCAGGCGTTTCTTGTAGTCTGCCCGGTCGATTTCGACCGTTCCGAACTGACGCAGGTGGTCAGTGATAAACTGGCTGTCGAGCAGGACGAATCCGCTCTTGCGCAGGCGTGCGGCAAGATGACAGAGCGCGATCTTGCTGGCATCCCGTTCACGGGTGAACATGCTTTCGCCAAAGAAGGCACCGCCGAGGGAAACACCATAGAGCCCGCCGACCAGTGCGTCGTCGAGCCAGCACTCGACAGAATGGGCAAACCCCATATCGAACAGAGCTTCGTAGAGGCGTTCGATCTCGTCGTTGATCCAGGTCTCGGGGCGTTGCCCCTGGGGTTCGGCGCAGCCGCGTATTGTGCCGATAAAGTCAGCATCGCAGCGGATTTCGTAGGGGGCTGACCGCAGCGTTTTCCGCAGGCGCCGCGGGATATGAAACTCGCCGAGCGGAATGATCCCGCGCTTGTCCGGATCGATCCAGTACAGGTCCGGATCGTTACGGCTTTCCGCCATCGGGAAGATGCCGCTGGCATAGGCTCCGAGAAGCAATTGTGGGGTCAAACCCGCCATGGAAAATCAGCTAGGACGTTTCGACGAAACTTTCGAGCCAATGAATATCATAGTCCGCACGCGCAAAGGAGGGGTCATCGACCAGGCGTTGATGTAGCGGGACCGTGGTCGAGATGCCGCTGATGGCCATTTCGTCGAGCGTGCGCCGCAGACGCATGAGCGCTTCCGGCCGGTCCCGGCCGTGGACGATCAGCTTTGCGACCAAGCTGTCGTAATACGGTGGAATGGTGTAGCCGGCATAGAGTGCGGAATCGACCCGAACACCGAGCCCGCCCGGCGCATGATACTCGGCCACCAGCCCCGGTGAGGGGGCGAAGGTGACCGGGTCTTCGGCATTGATGCGGCATTCGATTGCATGACCCTCGATCGTTACATCCGACTGCTGCAGGGAAAGCTTTTCACCCGCTGCGATGCGGATCATTTCGGCGACAATGTCGAAGTCGCAGATCATCTCGGTAATGGGATGCTCGACCTGCACACGGGTGTTCATCTCGATAAAAAAGAACTCGCCGTTCTCATAGAGAAATTCGAAGGTACCCGCGCTGCGATAGTTCATGCGCGCCGTAGCTTCGGCACAAATCCTGCCGATGCGCTCGCGCGTGGCATCATCGAGTACGGGGCAGGGCGCTTCTTCGAGAACCTTCTGATGCTTACGTTGCAGCGAGCAGTCGCGTTCGTAAAGATGCACTGCGTTGCCCTGGCCGTCCCCGATGACCTGTACTTCCACATGACGCGGCTTTGCGAGGTACTTTTCGATATAGACCGTATCGTCGCCAAAATTGGCCTTGGCCTCGGTTCGCGCCATGTTGAAGGCCGTTTCGATTCCCGCGGCTTCCTCGACCACCTTCATGCCGCGACCGCCGCCGCCCGATGCGGCCTTGACGATGACGGGATAACCAATTTCGTTCGCAATTCGAATGGCGTCGTCCGAGTTTTCGACTGCTCCGTCGGATCCGGGCACGACGGGAACCTTTGCTGCGCGCATGGCGTCCTTGGCCGCGACCTTATCGCCCATGGTTGCAATGGAGCCTGCCGTGGGGCCGATGAAAGCCATGCCGTGTTCTTCGACAATGCGCGCAAAATTGGCGTTCTCGGACAGGAAACCATACCCGGGATGGATGGCATCTGCTCCGGTCACCGTTGCAGCAGAGAGAATGGCCGGAATGTTGAGATAGCTCTCCGTCGCGCTGGGCGGGCCGATACAGACGCTTTCGTCGGCCAGGCGCACATGCATCGCATAGGAATCTGCGGTGGAATGCACCGCCACTGTGGAGATGCCCATCTCCTTACAGGCGCGATGGATTCGCAGGGCGATCTCACCCCGGTTCGCGATCAGGACCTTTTCGAACATGATCAGCCCGCTCCCGGGCCGTTATTCGACGATAGCGAGTAGCTCGCCGAATTCGACCGGCTGCCCGCTGGTGACGGCGATTTCGGTCACGGTGCCGCCGCGCGGAGCCTTGACCTCGTTAAAGGTCTTCATGGCTTCGATCAGCATCAAGGTTTGTCCCTCGTTGACGGTGTCACCCGGTTTGACCAGAGGTGGTTCGCCCGGTGACTGGGACAGGTAAACGGTTCCGACCATGGGCGACGCAATGGCGCCGGGATGGCCTGCATCGGCCATGGGGGTAGTGGCATTCGAGGCTTCCGCCGCAGGCGGTATGACGACCGGTGCTGCAACCGTACCGGCGGAGGGCCGCGCCACCCGAATCCGTTTGCCGCCATCCTCGTACTCGATTTCACCAAGGCCGGTTTCGGAGAGCAGGTCCGAGAGTTTCCGGACGAGTTCGGCGTCGATATCGAACGGGTCGCTCATGTTGGTCTACAGATCCAAACGCGCAGCGAGCGCGTCGATGGCCAGCACATAGCCCATGGGACCAAAGCCGCAGACCACGCCGGTTGCTGCTGCGCTGATAAAGGATTTATGCCGGAATTCTTCCCGCGCAAAGATGTTGGAGAGATGAACTTCCACAATCGGAATGTCGAGCAGCCGCAGAGCATCATGGACGGCGACCGATGTGTGCGTATAGGCGCCGGCGTTGATGGCAAGACCAGCCGCTGCCGTGCGGGCTTCCTGAATCCAGGCAACAAGTTCGCCCTCATGGTTGGACTGACGAAACTCCAGGCCCAGGTTCGACTTTTCCGCGCTCTCCCGGCAGCGCGTTTCAATATCTGCCAGGGATTCGCCACCATATATGCCGGGTTCGCGCTCCCCGAGGAGGTTGAGATTGGGGCCGTTTAAAACCCAGATGGATTGTCGGTCCGACAAGATTTTATATCCCACTCCGAATATCAGTCCGCCGGTTACCATGGCGGTGCGATTCAGGGCAATCAGCCTGCCCGCCCGCCGGCGGATTACCGCGTCCTTCGTTCGCCATAAAAAGCCGCTTCCATCGATCCGGAATTCGACTATAACGCGCCACCCCTATGACACGAGACACAGGCGATGACCGAGAAGATCGACAAGTTCCTTGCGGAAGAAACACCGGCGACACCATGCGTGGTCGTCGATCTCGACATGGTGAGGCGCAACTACGAGAGTGTTTGCAGGGCCGCGCCCTGGGCCGATGTTTTCTATGCCG
Source organism: Alphaproteobacteria bacterium (assembly GCA_038137215.1). GTDB lineage: Bacteria > Pseudomonadota > Alphaproteobacteria > UBA6615 > UBA6615 > JABJAG01. The sequence goes on along the minus strand of JAYQBG010000004.1, from coordinate 47,582 downwards.
TGAAGGCAAACCCGGCATTGCCGATCACTGCGGCGCTCAATGCAGCGGGGGCGTCGTTCGATGCCGCGAGCCTCACGGAAATCCGCACCTGTCTGGCGGCGGGTACGCCAGCCGCACGCATTTCCTTCGGAAACACCGTGAAGAAGGTTTCCGATATCTCTGCTGCGGCTGAACTCGGTGTTGATCTGTTTGCGTTTGACAGCATGGCGGAGTTGCAGAAGATCGCGGCTGCGGCCCCCGGCGCACGCGTCTTTTGCCGGATTGTTGTCGCCAATGACGGTGCGCGCTGGCCGCTCACGCGCAAGTTCGGCTGTGCGCCCGATGAAGCGGTGCCGATGTTGCTGGCCGCGCGCGCAGCTGGCCTCCTGCCGGCGGGGCTCTCATTCCATGTCGGTAGTCAGCAGACCGAACCGGAGCGCTGGCGCGAGGGTATCAGCCGGTGCGCCGACCTCTTCGAGGCACTGGCCCGTGAAGGCGTGATGCTGGAACTGATCAATCTTGGCGGCGGATATCCCGTTCCCTATCACAATGATGATGGCGCGGATTCCGAGCATGTCTTTGGCGCCATCGGCCGCGCCTTGTCGGAATCCTTCGGGAATGATCTACCGCGCGTGCTTGTCGAACCCGGGCGGGCCCTTGTCGCCACGGCCGGCAAGCTGCGAAGCGAAGTCGTCCTCGTAACCGAACGCATTTACGGGGGGCGTCAGCGTTGGGTCTATCTTGATGTGGGTCGCTATGGCGGGCTGGCCGAAACGGAAGGCGAGGCCATTCAGTATCCGATCGATTTCGAGCCGGGCAGTTCGTCTGTCGCGCCGGCGGTGATCGCGGGGCCGACCTGCGACAGCCACGACGTCCTTTACGAGAACACGCTCTACGATGTCCCGGTCGATCTGGAGGCCGGCCACATGGTCACTTTCTGCAACGCCGGCGCCTATACATCGACCTATGCCTCGATCGGCTTCAACGGCTTTGCGCCGCTGGGCGAACACTTCATCTAGTTGGCGGGTCCAGCGATTGTTGCTGAAGCTTGGTGAGTAACCCGTCGAGTTGCCGGGCCTCTGTCGCGTTCAGGCCGGCCATGAGCCGCTTCTCATGTGCAAGCGCGACCGGGACGATTTCGTCGTGAATGCGGCGTCCGGCCTGCGACAGGTCAAAGATGATCCGGCGCCGATCTCCGGGGTCTGTTTTTCGTGAGACAAATTCGCGCGAGAGCAACCTGGCCGTCGCGCGGCTGATGGTGACCTTGTCCATGGTGGTCCGCTCGCACAGGCCCGTCGCCGTTTCGGCGCCAAATCGTCCCAGGACAGCCATGACCCGCCATTCCGGCACGGTGATCCCGAAGCGATCGGCATAGTCCCGTGCGATCGCATTGCTGACCTTATTGGCCAGCACGGACAAGCGATAGGGCAGGAAGGACTCAAGCTCCAGATGAGGCATGACCGCCGGATATTGGTTACAATTAAAACGAACCTTGTGGCGGGCTTCTAAGCGGTCAATCCGGTGGTTACACCGTCGGCTTCTTCGGGTGCGGCCGTGTGAATGACCGGAAACATGCCTTCAGTTCGGCCGGTCGAGATGCCTGCGGACAACCGTAAACACATCCTCGAACATCTCGGTCGTCAGGCGCCCCGTGTTCGTGTTGTAGCGTGAACAGTGATAGCTATTGGCCAGCACCAGCAACCGGTCGCCGATCTGCACGTCGTGGAAGACGTTGTGGGCAAACTTGAAGGCGGACTGTGTGTAGCCAAGTGTGGCCAGCGTGGCCTTGTGGGCGAGCCCGCCGAGGGCAAGCACAACCTCCAGGTTCGGCATGGAGGCCATCTCGGATTCAAAGAACGGCCGGCAGGCAACCACCTCGGCACCGACGGGCTTGTTTTGGGGTGGGACGCAGCGGACAGCGTTTGTGATGCGGCAGTCGATCAGTTCGACGCCGTCATCCGGATCGGCCTTGTAGGTTCCGCGCGAGAACCCGAATTTTTCCAGCGTTGGATAGAGCAGGTCGCCGGCGTAGTCGCCCGTAAAGGGGCGGGCGGTCCGGTTTGCCCCCTTCAGACCCGGTGCGAGCCCGACAATCAGCAAGCGCGCATTCGGGCTTCCGAAGCTGGGCACCGGCCCGTTGTGGAAGCTCGGGAACTTCTTGGCATTCCGGGCGCGGAAGTCTGCCAGGCGCGGACAGAGTAGGCAGTCCGGGGCGGGGTTGAGTTTCACGGGTTCGGACACGGTGTGTCAGCCCCGGTCCGAGGCGGTCTGCACGTCATCCTCTTCGCCGATGAAATCGTCCTCATCGTCAAAATCGTCATCGTAATAGTCGTCGTCATCATCGTCGTCGGTCTGGGCCGGACGATTGTTGCGCGCGCGTGCGATATCGTCACGCAATGAATTCAGGTCCACGAAACTGTCGGCTTGCCGGCGCAACTCGTCGGCGATGGTAGCCGAACTGTTCGCGACAGTGCTCACGACAGTTACGCGCGCGCCGCGCCGCTGCACTGCTTCGAGAAGACTGCGATAGCTGCCATCGCCGGAGAACAGGACAATGTGGTCAACCCGTTCGGCGATCTCGATCATGTCGACAGCGAGATCGACACTGATGGAGTTCCGGATGCGCCGGCGCCCGTTCGAATCCGTGAAGTCCTTCGCGGGCTTGGTCACCAGGGTAAAGCCATTGTAGTCGAGCCAGTCCACGAGCGGCCGGATCGGAGAATACTCCTGATCTTCGATCAAGACGGTGTAGTAATAGGCACGGATCAGGTTCGAACGCTCCTGGAAAAGCGAGAGCAGCTTCTTGTAGTCGATATCGAAATCCAGTCCGCGCGCAGTTGCATAGAGATTGGCGCCGTCTATAAAAACGACGGTCTTTTCATCGGTCTTGAGCACGTGTCTAAATCCTTGTCTGAAAATCTTCGTGGATGTGAGAAAAATCGAAATTGGGTTGAAATCTTTGCTGCGAAGCGGTGCCGCCAGCGGGAATGCGGCTTTAGATAGCTTGCGTGACCGGGCCTGTCCAGCGGCGACGCCACTCGCGCCAAGCCGTCCACTCGTGTGGCCGGCAAGATGATTCTGATTGCTCTGGGAGCAAACCTCCCCAGTGAAAAACATGGCCCGCCACGCGAAACGCTCGCCGCTGCACTCTTGGCGATCGAAGAGGCCGGAATCACGGTCACGGCGTTCTCCCGCTGGTATGCAACAGTCCCGGTTCCGGCTTCCGATCAGCCCGATTTCGTCAATATCGTTGCTTCTCTGGACACGCAGCTGGAGCCGGGGCCCCTGATGACGGTGCTGCACGGGATCGAACATGCTTTTGGCCGCGCGCGGGGGGAGCCAAACGCGGCACGGGTGCTTGATGTGGATCTGCTCGATCACAACGGGACCATAAGCACGGATTGGCCGGTTCTGCCGCACCCGCGCATGGAGGGGCGGGCGTTCGTCTTGGTGCCGCTCCGGGATGTTGCGCCGGACTGGCGGCACCCGGTTTCGGGACGGTCGGTCTCCGAGCTTGTCCGGGACGCCCCGGATCTTGCCGGTATCAGGGCCCTGATGGAGGCCGATGGCGCCTAAACGGTTGGCTTTGGGCGTTTTTGCGCCTATATACCTGTCAAAATCAAAATTTAGGCCCCGGAGATAGTGGAATGGCCCGCGTAACAGTTGAAGACTGCATTGAACGTATTCCGAACCGTTTTGACCTGGTGATGGTTGCCGGTCAGCGTGCCCGCGAGATTTCTGCCGGAGCACCGATCACGGTTGAGCGGGACAACGACAAGAACCCCGTGATTGCCCTGCGCGAAATCGCAGATGAAACCGTGGATGTCGAAGGCCTCCAGGAAGCCCTGATCGTTGGGCAGCAAAAGCATGTCGAGTTCGACCTGCCGGAAGAGGACGAGGTCATCGAACTTCTGGAATCCGAGAGCAATATTCCCGGAGTTGAAGTTGAAGCTCCTGTTGCCGATGGTGAAGAAGCTGCGGAGCCGGATATGCCGCAGATGCGTTTTGAGGATGCGGTTGACGAAAGCTCGGATAGCTAGACCCACCCCTGTTGCCTGAGGTGTTCCCGGCACCTCACGATATTTTCGCGAATTCGATGACGGCCCGGACACAATTCCTGTGTCCGGGCTTTTTCGTCCACGGGGTTTCATGCCTATGATGTGCACATGATGCGTCAGTTTGAACTTGTCGAACGCGTGCGCGCCTACGATCCCAGCGTGGATGAGGAGGCGCTCAACCGTGCCTATGTCTTTGCCATGCAGGCGCATGGATCCCAGAAGCGCGCTTCCGGAGACCCCTATTTCAGCCACCCGCTCGAGGTGGCCGGTATCCTGACCAATTATCGGCTGGATACGGCCTCGATCATTACCGCGCTGTTGCACGATACGGTCGAGGACACTGACGCGACCCGCGATCAGATTGCCGAACTCTTCGGAGAGGAGATCGCCCAGCTTGTGGACGGCGTGACCAAGCTGACGCAGCTTGAGCTTCAGTCGGACCGGGCCAAACAGGCTGAAAACTTTCGCAAGCTGCTTCTGGCCATGAGCCGCGATATCCGGGTGCTTCTCGTGAAGCTCGCAGATCGCCTCCACAATATGCGTACGCTCGACCATATGAAGAAAGAGGAAGGGCGGCGGCGGATCGCTCATGAAACCATGGATATCTATGCGCCTTTGGCCGAGCGCATCGGTATGCACGACATCAAGGATGAGCTGGAGGACCTGGCGTTTCGCGAGCTCTATCCCGATGCGCGGGACTCGATCGTGGCGCGCCTCGAGTTTCTACGCAACGAGGGTGAGAGCGTTGTGGAAGCTGTCCTTGGAGAGCTTCGCGATCTCTTCGCAGAATCCGGGATCGAAGTAGATATCGCCGGACGGGAGAAATCGCCCTACTCGATCTGGCGCAAGATGCAACGGACCCAGTCATCGGTTGAACAGCTTTCAGATATCATAGCGTTCCGGGTTGTCGTGCCGACCGTGGCGGATTGTTACCAGGCGCTTGGCGTGGTGCACGGCCGGTATCAGGTCGTACCGGGACGGTTCAAGGACTACATCTCGACCCCCAAACCGAACGGTTACCGGTCATTGCACACCGGTGTTGTCGGGTTGGCCGACCACCGGATCGAGATTCAGATGCGGACGCCCGAGATGCACGATGTTGCCGAACGGGGCGTGGCCGCGCACTGGGTTTACAAGGAGATAGGCTCAGGGCCGGCTTCCGATGCTGTGCAGGAAGAGAACCGCCAGTACCGCTGGCTCCAGGAGTTGCTTGAAATCCTCGAAAACGCGGCAGCGCCGGAAGACTTCCTGGTCCATACCCGCCTGGAAATGTTTTCCGACCAGGTGTTCTGCTTCTCGCCCAAGGGCGAAGTGTTTTCACTGCCGCGCGGCGCCACGCCGATCGATTTCGCCTATGCCGTGCACACCGATATCGGGGACAAATGTGTCGGGGCGAAGATCAACGGCCGGAACATGCCGCTGCGCACGGCATTGCAGAACGGCGATCAGGTTGAAATTCTGACCTCGAAGAACCAGACGCCGTCGCCGGATTGGGAGAAACTGGTCGTTACTGGCAAGGCGCGTGCGCGTATTCGTCGTGTGCTGCGCGAAGTGGAGATGCGTCAGTATGTTGACTTGGGACGCAGCATCGTCGCGAAAGCTTTTGGCCGGTACGACAAAAAAATAGAGGACGCGACCTTCGATACCGCACTGGCCGAGTTCCACGCCGAATCCCCCGGCGATCTTTACGCGATGGTGGGGCAGGGAATTTACACCGGCCGAGATGTGGCGCGCGTGGTCTTTCCCGACGAAGCCGATGAGGGCAGCTCGAAGAAGAGTTCGGGTTCGATATTCTCCCTGCGACGGAAAAAGCGCGCACCCGTGGCCGATGGGGAACACGCGATACCGATCAGCGGTCTGACTCCCGGAATTGCTGTTCACATGGCGAAATGTTGTTACCCGCTTCCGGGAGACCGGATCGTCGGGGTGATGACCACGGGCAAGGGGGCGACGATCCACACGATCGATTGCATGACGCTGGAAGCGTTTGCGGACAGTCCGGAACGCTGGGTCGATGTGTCCTGGGATCCCGATTCGGATGTTGCCGGTAGCGAACTCGTCAGCCGCCTGACCGTCACTCTTGTCAACGAGCCGGGGAGTCTGGCCGAGCTGGCGGCGACCATTGCGGCATCGGGCGGCAATATCTCGAATCTAAAATTTACCAATCGGACGGCCGATTTCTTCGATATGGATGTCGATATCGAGGTTCAGGACGCCAAGCATCTCAACGCGATTTTGACCACGCTGCGTGGTCAGAAATCGATCAGTTCGGTCGAGCGGGCCCGAAGCTGAGCTTGGAAGCGCTTGACCTTCCCGACCCGAAGTCCGATTTTATCTTCTCATCCCGAAACCATGAGACAGTTCAATGACTTCTGAATTGCGCCTTGGCGTTAACGTGGATCATGTCGCAACCATCCGGAATGCGCGCGGGGGCGGTCATCCCGATCCTGTGCGTGCCGCGCGAACGGCTGCGCAAGCCGGTGCCGACAGTATCGTGGCGCATCTGCGGGAGGATCGGCGTCACATTTCCGACGATGATCTGATGCGCCTGCTGGATGCCATTGATATTCCGTTGACGCTCGAGATGGCAGCGACCGATGAGATGCTCGACATCGCGTTGCGGCACGGTCCGCATGCGGTTTGCATCGTGCCAGAGCGGCGCGAGGAGCGGACTACTGAAGGCGGACTGGATGTTGTGTCGGGACACAATCATCTGAAGCGGTTCGTGGATGACCTGGGTGCGCGTGGCGCCATCGTCTCGATGTTTATCGAGCCGGATCGGGCGCAACTGGAGGCGTCCAGGTCCATCGGCGCCCCCGCGGTCGAAATCCATGTCGGGGCCTATTGCGATGCCCTGATAGCGGGGCATGAAGCCGAGGCCGAGCGTCTTCTGGTCAGTATTGTCGATGCGACGGCTTATGGCGTTGAGATCGGCCTGAAAATGCATGCCGGTCATGGCATCACGTTCGACACTGTTGGTCCCATCGCGGCAATCACGGAGATCGAGGAACTCAATATCGGGCATTTCCTGATCGGGGAAGCGATCTTCGAAGGTCTCGATAGCTCCATCAAGCGGATGCGCCGATTGATGGACAAGGCACGGGCTGAAGCGTTGGGCGAGGCCATTGCATGAGTGATGAAAGTCCCGCGATTCCCATGTATCCGATGATCATCGGGCTGGGCAGCGACCTTATAGATATCACACGGATTGAACGGACACTCGAGCGTTTCGGAGATCGGTTCACGGCACGTTGCTTCACTGAAACCGAACGCGCGAAATCAGACCGGCGTCGGAACCGTGCAGACAGCTACGCCAAGCGCTACGCCGCAAAGGAGGCCTGTTCCAAGGCATTGGGGACGGGGTTTCGAAAAGGGGTCTTCTGGCGAGATATGGGCGTGATCAATCTGCCATCGGGCAAGCCGACCCTGGCGCTGACAAACGGTGCTGCGGCGCGACTTGCGGAGATCACACCACCGGGCATGAAGCCGCTGATCGAATTGTCCCTGACCGACGAACCTCCCATCTCACAGGCCATTGTCATCATCTCCGCAATCCCGGATCTGGACGACTGATCCGTCCTTTCCGCGTGGCGTTGCATCAATCATGACTGGTGCAATCCATGCGATGCCGTTAGAACGCGCGTTCCCCGCGCCAAACTGATACTTAAGGGCCAAGGCATGGCGAAAGACAGAAACAAGAAGTCGGGCGGTTCGTTCGAGACCTTGCGTACGATCATCTATGCCCTGCTGATTGCGGGTGTGGTGCGGACGCTGTTGTTTCAGCCCTTCAATATTCCTTCCGGGTCGATGATCCCGACCCTGCTGGTCGGTGACTACCTTTTCGTCTCCAAATATTCCTACGGCTACAGCCGGTATTCCCTGCCGTTTGGGCTTGGGTTCTTTTCAGGTCGGATTTTCGCCAGTGAGCCGGAACGCGGTGATGTGGCGGTTTTTCGCCATCCCCCAAGCAATCGTGACGATTTCATCAAGCGGGTTGTCGGGATGCCCGGGGACCGCGTTCAGATGATCGACGGCCGGCTCTATTTGAACGGGACCGTTGTCCCGCGACGGCGGATTGAGGACCACGTCTCGCGTGATTTCCGCGGAAGTGTGCGGCGGGTTGCGCAGTACGAGGAAACCTTGCCCAACGGCAAGACCTATACGATCCGCGAATCCCAGGGCGATCGCGGACCCGCGGACAACACCCGTGAGTTTGTTGTGCCACCGGGGAACTACTTTGCTGTCGGAGACAATCGCGATGACAGTAACGACAGCCGGTCCTGGGGTTTTGTGCCGTTTGAGAATTTTGTGGGCCGGGCGGAAATCATCTTCTTCTCAACCGATGGTTCGGCGGGCTGGTTACAGCCTTGGAAATGGCCGGAGGCCACCCGTTTCAATCGTATCTTCGATTCCATCGATTGATGCCGGGGCGCGATTTCCTCGATGAACTCTGTGGTGCTCTGGGCCATCGCTTTGCCGATCGGGGTTTGCTGATCCGGGCCCTGAGCCATTCGAGCAGCGCGGGCAACAATTCGTATGAGCGCCTGGAGTTTCTCGGTGACCGCGTTCTGGGGCTGGTGATTGCGCAGTTATTGCTCGAGCGATTTCCTGCCGAGAGCGAAGGCGAAATTGGGAGACGCTTTGCCGCGCTGGTGCAGGCTGAAACGCTGGCACAGGTGGGGGCCGGGGTCGGAATCGAACAGGCGGCCCGGATCTCGCCGGGTGTGATGAACGACAACATCCTTGCCGACATGGTGGAGGCTTTGATTGCGGCGCTCTATCTCGATGGTGGCATGGAAGTGGCTGAGCGCTTTATTCGGAAGACATGGGACCCTTTGGTCGAAACGCGCTCGCGTCCGCCGCGCGATGCAAAGACCGCACTCCAGGAATGGTCGCAGGCGCAGGGCTATCCCTTGCCGGTGTACCGTGATGTTGGGCGAAGCGGTCCGGACCACGCCCCCGTTTTCACAGTCGAGGTTCTGATTGAAAACCAGAAACCGGCGCAGGCGACGGGGCCGAACAAAAGATCAGCAGAACAGGACGCGGCAGCAGTTATGCTGACGCGTCTGGGAGTGATACAGGATGCCTGACGACGCGACCCGCTGCGGAATCGTCTCGGTGCTGGGTGCACCGAATGCCGGAAAATCCACCCTCGTAAATCGCCTTGTGGGTGCGAAGGTGTCGATCGTGTCGCCGAAGGTGCAGACGACCCGAATACGCGTCCGGGGTGTTGCACTCCACGACAATACGCAGATTGTCTATGTGGATACGCCCGGCATCTTTGTGCCCAAACGCCGTCTCGACCGCGCCATGGTTGATGCAGCCTGGAGCGGAACCGCGGATGCGGATGTCCTGTTGCTGCTGGTGGATGTTAAACGCGGTATCGACAAGGATACGCGCCGGATTGCAGAGGGGCTGAAGGAGCGGGGTGTCGCGGCCACACTCGTCCTCAACAAGGTGGATACAGTACGCCGCGAAGCGTTGCTGGCATTGGCGGAGGAACTGAATGAACTGGCGTCGTTCGAGCGGACCTTCATGATCTCTGCTCTGAATGGCAGCGGCGTTCAGGATCTCGAAGATGCGCTCGCTGAACGCATGCCGGAAGGTCCCTGGTTGTTCCCGGAAGATGAAATTTCGGACCTGCCGCAACGCCTGTTGGCCGCGGAGATGACCCGCGAGAAAGCCTATCTCTATCTACATCAGGAACTGCCCTATGCCCTGTCGGTGGAAACCGAGAGCTGGGAAGACTTCGACAATGGCAGTGCCCGGGTCGAACAGGCCATCGTGGTGGCGCGGGACTCCCACAAGGGCATTGTCGTCGGCAAGGGAGGCCAGATGATCAAGCGCATACGGGCAGAAGCACAGGAAGAACTCGCCGAATTGCTCGGTCGTCAGGTCCATCTGTTTGTCCGCGTGAAGGTCCGCGAAAAATGGGCCGACGACCCGGGTCATTTTCGCGAATGGGGTCTCCGTTTCGACGCCTGAACCTGTATGGATTGCCCCGGCGCGGCGGAATGTGTTCCATGATCGGCCAAACCCCGTTGAGTGAAACTCTATGGAATGGCGTGACGAAGGCATCGTTCTGGCAGCCAGACCGCATGGCGAAGGCGCTGCAGTGGTGCAGTTGCTCACCCGTGACCACGGACGCCATGCCGGCCTGATGCATGGCGGCGCATCCCGCAGCAAACGCGGGACGGTTGAGCCGGGCAATCTCGTGGACGCCGTCTGGCGTGCGCGTCTCAACGAGCATCTGGGCCGATATACGATTGAGCCGACGCGGCATCTGGCTGCGCAGTTCATGGACGAGCCCGCGCGTCTGGCCGCCTTGTCGGCTGCCTGCGCGGTGGTTGAGGCGGTGATCCCGGAGCGCGAGCCGTATCCCGGGTTGTATGAAGCCACCCGCGTCCTTCTGGATGCGTTGTCGGATACGGGGCTCGATATCTGGCCGGCGGTTTATATCCAGTGGGAGCTCGGGCTTCTCCAGGAACTCGGTTTCGGGCTGGACCTGACGTCCTGCGTATCCACCGGCGAGGTCGAGGACCTGATCTACGTGAGTCCACGCTCGGGCCGGGCGGTGTCGAGAACCGCCGGCCACCCGTATCGGGAGCGAATGCTCGTTCTGCCCCGTTTTTTGCGGCCGGATGGCCGGGGTGCGGGGGCGGATGATGCGGACTTTGCCGATGGTCTGAAGCTTACGGGCTTTTTCCTTGCCCGACACGCGTTCGATCCGCTCGATCGCGGTCTGCCTGCGGCCCGCGAACGCCTCGAAGTCCTGATTTCCCGCGCGTCCGGGAGTGCAGACGACAGCAACGCGGATTGTTGAGGTGACTCAGGCGCAACGCCTACAAGTGGCGCCTGTTCAATGGAGTTTCTGACATGACAATTGTCGGCGGCGGGGTTCGCCAGGAAGCCTTCAAGGATGCGCTCAGCGAGCGCTATCTGAGTTATGCTCTGTCCACCATCATGGCGCGGTCACTGCCTGATGTGCGGGACGGCCTGAAACCGGTCCATCGGCGTCTGCTGCATGCGATGCGCCAGCTCCGGCTGGATCCCGATCAGGGATACAAGAAATGCGCCCGCGTGGTCGGTGATGTCATGGGTAAGTACCACCCCCATGGCGATCAGGCGATCTATGACGCATTGGTACGGCTGGCCCAGGAATTCGCCGTGCGTTACCCGCTGGTGGACGGTCAGGGCAATTTCGGCAATGTGGATGGCGATAATGCCGCGGCCATGCGTTACACCGAGGCCCGCATGACCGAGGTGGCCCAGGCGCTGCTGGACGGCATCGACGATAACGCGGTGGATTTTCGCGAGACCTATGATGGCGAGGGCAGTGAACCGGTCGTTCTGCCGTCGAATTTTCCCAATTTGCTCGCCAACGGTGCGACAGGCATTGCCGTGGGTATGGCAAGCAGTATCCCGCCACACAATGTGGGTGAAATTTGCGATGCGCTCTCACATCTCCTGAAGACGCCCAACGCGACCATCGCGAAGCTGGTGGATCTGATGCCCGGGCCGGATTTTCCAACCGGCGGAGTTCTGGTCGAGGACCGCGAGACGCTCGTCGAGGCCTATTCGTCCGGCCGGGGCAGTTTGCGGGTTCGCGCCCGGTGGGAGCAGGAAGATTTGGGCCGCGGGCAGTATCAGGTCGTGATCACCGAGATTCCCTATCAGGTTCAGAAATCGCGCCTGATCGAGCGGATTGCAGAGCTGATGCACAACCGCAAGCTCCCGCTGCTTGGCGACATAAGGGATGAATCCGCGGATGATATCCGGCTGGTTCTGGAACCCAAGAGCCGGAACGTCACGGCGGAAATGCTGATGGAAAGCCTGTTCCGCAACACGGAGATGGAATCGCGTGTTTCGCTGAACATGAACGTTCTCGACGCCGATCACGTGCCGCGGGTGATGACCTTGCGGGAGGTCCTGCAGGCCTATCTCGATCATCGTCACGATGTGCTGGTCCGGGTGACCAAGCACCGGCTGGAGAAGATCGCGGATCGCCTGAACGTCCTGCAGGGCTACATGATTGTTTTCCTCAATCTGGATGAGGTGATCGCCATCATCCGCGAAGAAGACGATCCGCGTGCGGAAATGAAGAAGCGCTGGGACCTCAACGATGCCCAGGTCGACGCAATTCTGAATATGCGATTGCGCTCGCTGCGGCGGCTGGAAGAAATTGCGATCCGGGAAGAGATCGACGGCCTTGAAAGCGAACAGAAATCCCTGAAGGGTTTGCTCAAGGACAAGGCCAGGCGCCTCAAGCATCTGGCGGGCGAAGTTGCCGAACTGAAGAAGAAGTATGGCCCGAAAACCGAACTCGGCAAGCGGCGAACGGATATCGCGGCTGCGCCGGAGCCTGTCGCGGTGCCGGTCGAGGCCATGATCGAAAAGGAACCGGTGACGGTGGTCTGCTCCGACAAGGGTTGGGTGCGCGCGATCAAGGGCCACGGGATTGATGCCGGGGACCTGAAGTTCAAGGAAGGCGACAAGGGCCGCTTTGTCCTGGAGGCCGAGACCACGGACAAGTTGCTGGTGCTTGGCACGAATGGCCGCTTCTACACCGTTGGCATCGACAAGCTTCCGGGCGGACGTGGCCATGGTGAACCGCTGCGGCTGATGTTCGATATGGAGAACGACGCCGACATTGTTGCCCTGCGCGTCTACAAGCCCGGCGCGAAGCTGGTTGTCGCATCAAGTGACGGGCGCGGTTTTGTGGTCGCCGAGGATGATGTCATCGGCCAGACGAAAAACGGCAAGCAGGTTTTGAACGTGAAGGGCGATGTCGAAGCAGCGGCCTGTGCGAATGCCGAGGGTGATCATCTCGCCGTGCTGGGCAAGAAGCGCAAGTTGCTGATCTTCCCGTTGAGCGAGGTGCCCGAGATGTCCCGGGGCCGGGGTGTGAAGCTTCAGAACTATTCCGGCGACAGCCTGGCCGATGTGGCCGTGTTTGCGATGGCCGAAGGCCTGACGACGCGAACCGGCGATCGTCACCGGACCTTTACGGCGGATGAGCTGGCCGACTGGGTCGGCAAACGGGCCCAGGCAGGCCGCAAGGTGCCGCGGGGCTTCCCGTCCGCGCCACGGTTTGGCTGATTGCGTGCTTGTTGTTCGGGCCAGGTGAAGCTGGTAACAGTCAAAAACGGAACATTATCCGTTAACACGGAGAGACATGATGCAGATCGCAACAGGCACAGCGCCCACACTGATCGACTCGCTTTGGCCGCGCGAATATGGCGGCACATTGCGGTTGATAGCTCTCGCTGTCTTGGGGAGCGCACTAATGGCGATCTCCGCTAAGACCAGCATCCCGTTGGAACCTGTGCCCCTAACGATGCAGACATTTGCAGTCCTCGTCATCGCCATGGCCTATGGCGCACGGTTGGCCGGGGCAACACTGCTTCTCTATCTGGCCGAGGGCGCCGTCGGTCTGCCGGTATTCGAGAGCGGGGCTGGCCTTGTTTATATGGCCGGTCCGACTGGTGGATATTTGTTTGGGTTTTTGGTCGCAGCGGTTTTTGTTGGCTGGCTTGCCGAACGGGGCTGGGATCGGAATGTCGTATTGACATTCCTCGCGAACCTTGCGGGTACAGCGATTATTTTTGTGTTTGGCGTGGCCTGGCTGTCCACTTTGGTTGGAGGTTTTGGGAAAGCTCTTGAATTGGGTTTGGTGCCTTTTGTCTGGGTGGCCTTGATCAAGATCGCATTGGCGGCGGCATTCCTCCCGATGGTTTGGAAACTCCTGCCGCGGCGTTCGCTGCGATAGGCAGCGGGAAACAGAACAGGAAACGGCCGCCCCAAAGGGCGGCCGTTTTTCGTTGAAGCGCAGCTCTTCGTCAGAAGTTCAGTGAGATATCCCGGTGGACGGCGAGACAGGAGGCCGTTTCGCTGATCTTGCTCGACGGCAGACGGTCCTGCTGGCGCAAACCAATGGTTTCGGCAATCGCCGCTTCGTATTCAGCGAGGCCAGAAGCCAGTTCACGGGCTGCACGTGTCCGCCAAGTGAGTTCATCGGTATAAATCGCCACGGCTTTCTGGGATTCCTCTAACGCCTTTTCCGGGTTTGGGTTGCGTGCGGTCAGTGCGCGCCGTGACTGGGTGAGCGCCGAACGGATGCTGCTGGTGTCCACCAGTCGCGCCAGTGCCGATTCAACGGCCCGGACCGATTCAATGGCCTGCTCGAGCGGCTGTGTCGCGATTGCTTCGGGTAGCCCCGTGACCTTATCTTCGATAGCCGCAAATGCCTCGGCGTTCTCGATGATCAGCTGGGTTTCGATGATCGGCTCATAGGCCTGATCGACGTTTCGGCGATAGGTCAGGCGGGCTTTTTTCTCCGCACCGGACAGTTCGAGATAACGCTTGCGGGCGCTGTCCCACACGGCCGGGATGGAAGCTTCGAGGACTTCAAGTTCCGCCTCGGATTCGATCACCCGGGCTTCGAACTTGGCCACATCCTGCGCTGTCTCGTCGTCGTTCCGCAGGTTCCGCCGCAGACGTTCCTTGAGGTCGTCGATCTCTTCCTTGTGATCGCGGATGTCGCGCTGAATGTCGCGAACATTCCGGTGAATGGGACGATACTCCGGGATGTAGGCTTGCAATGCTGCCTCACGTGTCCGAATTTCCTCGACGAGGTCGAAGGTGGCCGCGGCCTTGTCGAAGCTTGCAGTCAGTTCCCCGCGGCGTTTCTCCGGCAGGTAACTGAAGTCAAGCGTGCGCCCCTGCTCAATCGCGGCAATCAGATTGGACTGTTCGGCGTCATAGACGGCAAACAGGTTTTCTTCGATGCAGTGCTGCAGTCTCGGGTTTTTCGGTGGCGGTGCGGTTTCAGCAGACAGGAAGGACTGGTTGGGCAAGAAGTTCACAAGTCCGGGGAAGGTGCCGACAATTGCCAGTCCGAGCAATTGCAGGGCGATGAACGCGGTCACGCCCTTGTACATTGATGTGGTTTTGACAATCGCCGGCGCGACCCCGCGTAAATAGAACAGGGCAAAACCGAACGGGGGCGTCAGGAAGGATGTCTGCATGTTCACGCCGACCATCACGCCCAGCCAGACAGCGGTAATGTTTGCGGAGGGATCCTGCAGCAGGATCGGCGCAACGATGGGCACAACCACCACGGCGATCTCGATGAAGTCGAGGAAAAAGCCGAGAACGAAGATCACAGCCATCACAACGACGAACTGCGTCCAGAATCCGCCGGGCAGTCCGCCAAGGAAATCCTTCACCAGCTCTTCGCCGCCAAAGGCACGGAAGGCAGCGGTCAGCATCGCGGCACCCAACAGAATGATGAACACCATCGACGTGGTTTTCGCCGTTTCGATCATCACGCTGCGCATGGTGTCGTTGATCTTGTGGACGCGCCAGCCGCTCCAGATCACGGCCAGCAGGAAGGCTGCGACCGCAATCCCGGCCAGGATGATCCCGAAAAGATCATTGCCGTCATCGATGCTCTTGATGTTCAGGTCAAAACTGCCAAGCAACAGAAAAACAGCGACAACGGCGCCCACGGCGATCAGGGCCGGTACATAGGTCAGGCGGTTGCCTTCGGTCAGCCGATAGCCGGCCATGATAATGGCACCCACGGCACCAATGGCGCCGGCCTGGTTGACTGTTGCGATACCCATGATGATTGAGCCGAGAACCGCAAGGATGAGGGCCAGCGGAGGGATGAGCACCAGGAAAACGCGAAAGGCGAACTTCAGATCGAATTCGCCTTCGCACGGGACGGCGGGTGCACTTTTCGGCCGGATCAGCGCGAAGATCAGGATATAGGCGAGGTAGAGGCCCACCAGGACCATGCCCGGCAGGAAAGCACCGAGGAACATGTCCCCCGCGCTTGTCGATGCGATATCGAACTCGCCGGGCATGTTGAATTCGCCGGTGGCTTCCTTGTATTCGGCCTTTCGGGCGGTGCTCGCCTGATCCGACGCGCTGGACAGCTGGTCGGCCAGGATGATCAGCACGATCGACGGCGGGATGATCTGTCCCAGGGTCCCCGAGGCGGCGATCGTGCCGGTTGCGAGCGGATGGGAGTAATTGTTGCGCAGCATGGCCGGGAGGGAGATCAGGCCCATGGCCACGACCGTGGCGCCGACGATGCCCGTGGTGGCGGCCAGCAGGGCGCCAACAATCACCACCGACATGCCCAACCCGCCCGGGATCGGTCCGAAGAGCTGCGCCATGGTCACCAACAGATCTTCGGCGATCTTGGACCGCTGCAACATGATGCCCATGAACACGAACAGCGGAATCGCGATCAGGGTGTCG
This sequence comes from Alphaproteobacteria bacterium, assembly GCA_038137215.1. Lineage (GTDB taxonomy): Bacteria > Pseudomonadota > Alphaproteobacteria > UBA6615 > UBA6615 > JABJAG01. Next base: position 31,275 of record JAYQBG010000004.1, on the reverse strand, counting down.
CGTTCGACCTCCCAATAGACCCCTCTGAAATTCGTCACGCCAGCGGTCAGCCACTGGATCGGGCCGTCATGGGCAAAGTAGCTGCTGGTCTCGCCCGTGAAGAGGTACCCGAACAGGGACGCCAGAGCGATCGTCAGGATGGCTGAGCCGGGCAGCGCGAAGGCGACGGGGTAACCCATGGCCAGGGCGCCGGCCATCAGCAAAACCAGAACGGCAATGAACAGGACTTCCATGATGCGCTTCCGTTTGGTTTCGTCTGGCTAGTGGGTGTTTTCGGTTGATGGTTTTGGTTTGCCCGGTTCGCCGCGCAACTCTGCAATATTGGACAAGAGGTACGCGGTGAACTGGACCATCATCGAAATGGCAAAGACGGCCAGGAATCCGGCCATCAGGTATTTCACGTAGAGACCGAAACCGCTTTGTGAGGTCTCGAAGCTGAGCAGAGGGCTGTTGATGACCGAGGCTCGGCCCGCCATGCCCATGGTCAGAATGACCCAGCAGAGCGGCAAACCGAGTGCCAGGCATCCGATCGTATTGGCCCAGGCCTTGGCGCGGTCGCTGAACCCGGCATAAAGCACGTCAACGCGGACATGACCTTCCGCAGTCAGGGTGTAGGCGCTGGCAAATAGGAACAGTGAGGCATACCAGAAGCGAACCAGGTCTCCCATGAAGGCCTGTTCATAAGAGAAGATGAACCGCGCGATCACGATCTGAAGTTCCGCGATCACGACCAGCAGGGCCAGCCAGGCGAAACCGAGTGTGCGCATGAAGTAGGCGATGACAATCGAAACAAGGATGAGCGGATAGTGCACATAGGCGCCGCGAAACCGGGAGAGGCCGAGTTCGGTCGTCAGCTTTTCGCCGACGACGCCGGCGAGCAGTCCTTCGACCCGCAGAAAGGAAATGACGGAATCGACGATCCCGATCAGAAGAACGGACCAGAAGGCCGCGCGGATAATGAAGGCGGCGATACCCGAAAGACGTTCGGAATCGACCATGAGAGGCTGGCCTGCGGTACGCATGACATAAGCGATGACGCCGACAATCAGAACCAGATAGAGCGCGATCTGCAGAAATCCGAGTGTGGCGGCGCCGTCTTCGAAGGGCTTGCGGAGCGGCTCGGCACCGAACCATTGCAGGTGTGAGAAGAGATTGCCGATGCCCGGCCAGTCACGCCAGAAGGTCAGGTAATTGTTGATCAGGAAGCCGATGCAAATTGCGATGATCGACAAGGCGAGGATACGGATGATCACCGCTCCGGTGTGTCCGGTCTTGCCGGATTCGACGTCGCTCATTGTTGTGGCTGTCATGATCGGATCAACCCCTCTTGCACAATCCCGGCTGGACTGATTTGACAGTAGCAAGGTTTGTGCGTGCACTCACGTTTTCGTCAGTCACACATGGAAAACGGAGCCAAGGGGGCTCCGTTTTCTCGTGTGTGTCTGCGGATTTGGACTACAGCCCAAGAACGCGGTTGCGCTGGGCAACGTAGGCCTGGTCCGAAATGTTCGTCCAGCCGCCGACTTCCTCACGTGCTTTGAGGAAGCTCTCGTGGATGCGCCGGGCGAGGTCGCTGTGGGCGATCACTTCGCTGAACACTTCATCGGCTGCCTGACCGAAGCTGTCGTAGATCTCGTCGGAGAACTGACGCAGCTCCACGCCGTTGTTGTTGATCAACTGGGCAAGCGAGGCACCGTTCTTGGCGTTGTATTCCGACATCATCACGTCATTTTCCATCGACGCAGCCGCTTCGATCAGAAGTTGATCGGCCGGTGACAGTGATCCCCAGAAAGAGGCGTTCATGCCAACGGCGAGCATGGAGCCCGGCTCGTGCATGCCCGGATAGTAGTAAAACTTCGCCGCTTCGTAGAACTTCATGACCTGGTCGTTCCACGGTCCGACCCATTCGGTGGCATCGATGGCGCCGGAGACGAGGTTCTCATAAATCTGGCCACCCGGCAGGGAGACCGGAGAAGCGCCCAGTTTGGCCATGACGTCACCACCCAGACCTGGGATGCGCATTTTCAGACCCTTGAGGTCGTCAGCCGTGTTGATTTCCTTGTTGAACCAGCCGCCCATCTGGACGCCCGTGTTGCCGCACATCAGACCCTTCAGGTCGAATTCGGCACCGAGTTCGTCCCAGAGTTCCTGCCCGCCGCCGAAGCGGATCCATGCGTTCATCTCGGTATAGGTCAGGCCGAAGGGGACGGCGGTGAAATAGGCCCAGCCTGGATGCTTACCCTTCCAGTAGTAATCGGCCGCGTGATAGCCCTGTGCGTTCCCCGATGCGACTTCATCGAAGGAATCGAACGCACCGACGCGTTCACCGGCGGCGAAGTACTGCACCTGGATGCGACCATCGCTCATGTCCGAAAGACGCTCGGCGAAGCGCTGTGCGCCGGTACCCAGACCAGGGAAGTCGCGCGGCCAGGTGGTGACCAGAGCGAATTCGACACGATCCTGCGCAATGGCGGGTTTCGGGAATGCGGATGCGGCTGCGGCGGCGCCGGTGACACCGGCAAGACCTGCGGCCTTGATAAACTTACGACGTTCCATGAGTTACTCCCTGGAGTGTTTGTTGAAGTGCCGTCCCGACCACTACGCAACTCGCAACGGCAAAGACATTATTCCTGCCAGCCGACGTGACCGGTAGATGTTGGCCTGACCTTATGACAGCGATCAGGGGGCGCGCAACGCAATGCGCGCCATACGAAAGTATGAGGTGACGGGCGGGCTAGCTGTGCGATACGTCGGCGTTTGGCACGGGCAGCGGGCCGGTTTGCCAGCCCTGCGCACCCAGGTGTTCGATTGGCTGGAAGCGGCTCTTGTAGGTCATCTTCGCGCAGTCATCGATCCAGTAGCCGAGATAGACGTGATCGTTCCCGGCTTTCCGCGCATGATCGAGAAGCCAGAGCACACAGTAAGTCCCGAGGCTGCGCGCATCCTCATCGGGATCGAAATAGCTGTAAACGGCCGAATACCCGCTGGACAGGCGATCGGTCAGACACGCACCGATCAGTTGACCGGACGGGCCCCGGATGGACATGAGGTGGGTGTCCACCACGGAGTCTTCGACCATGGCCCGAAAATCCGAAAATGACATGGTCGCCATCTCACCGCCGCTGTGTCGCGCATTCTGATACCGGCTGAACAAGGCGTAGTGCTCGTCCGTGGCCCGGGGGCTGCTCAACAAGACCGAAAGATCAGCGTTCCTGTTCCACACGCGCCTTTGGGAGCGGGACATGCGGAACCTGGCCACGGGGATGCGGACGGGAACGCACCCGTTGCACCCCGGACAGGCCGGACGATAGACGATGTGATGGGATCGCCGGAAACCGGCCTGGGCGAGCCGATCGTGCAGGTCCCAGGTCTGTTCGCCTGACAACTCCGTAAAAAGATTCCGCTCAACCTTGCCGCCCAGATAGGGGCAGGGCATCGGTCCGGTCCGGTAAAACACGAGCGGCGGTTTGGGCGTCTGGGTCGTCATCCTGGCGTCCGATGGACAGTCTGATCGTTGGGAACACTATCGGGTTCGCCGAAGTCGTGCAAAACCGTCAATCTGTCAATTGCATGACATTTTCGGGACTTGGCCAGGTCCGTGCGCCCGCACCCGGAATGACTAGCCCGGTGTCTGTTCGTTACCGGTTTCGATATCCGTCCGGCGTGCCGGGCCGGGTTCCGTGCCGGTCGCGCCAAGTTCGCTCGGTGCGACGGTGTCCTGAATGCTGATCGGGATAGCGTTTTCACGCAGCAGGACAATACTGATCCGGCGATTGCGTTCGCTCTCCGGGTCATCGGGCAGCAAGGGGTCGATATCAGCACGTCCCTGCACCAGGGCAATCCGTTTTGCATCGAGTCCGGACTCGATCAGCAGGCGCCGTGCCGAGTTCGCGCGATCCGAACTCAGCTCCCAGTTCGTGTAGCCGTCCTGTGAACGGTAGGCGCGTGAATCAGTGTAGCCGCTGATCGAGATCTTGTTCGACATCTGCTCCACCGCGCGCGTCTCCAGTTGGACGAGATTGCGCGTCTGCTCGTTTGGCTGGGCACTGCCCAGCGCGAACATGGAATAGCCTTTCTGATCAACCAGCTGGATACGCAGACCTTCGGATGTCTGCTCGATCATGAGGCTGTCCTGAAGCGCGACCAGTTCGGGCACCGATGCAAGTGTTGCCAGGACCGCCAGAAACCAGCGCAGGAAGACCACCGATCAGTCCTGGATATCGACCTGGTAGATCTTCCAGAGCGTGGCATGGGCCACCCGGTCGTAAAACCCACGCCCGCGATAATTGTCCTCGGCGGTAAACCAGCGCAGCCAGGCCCAGTTCCGCGCTCGGCCGATATCGGAGATGGCGGCAATCAATGCGTCGGCAGCGCCCGCGCCGCGGTGCTCCTCAGGAACGAATAGGTCGTCCAGGAATCCCGCCGTGGAACCGGACAGCGGCCGTGGCAGATCGCGAAAATGGGCCAGCCCTATTATCTGATCGTCCTCGGTGCGTGCGAGCAGGCACTCCGTGGCGTGGTTCGGGTCGTTCACCCACTGCCAGACAGTTTCCACAATCTGCGGGTCGTCAGGCATTTTGTAGAAGGCCCGATAGCCCTCGAACAGGCTGCGCCAGGCATCTTTGTCCCTAGGAAGCGGTCATCTGACGGAAATCTGTCCCATGGTGATCTATGTTTGCTGTCGGAGTTTTCTGTCTGGGCCTTGGTGGGCTGCGCGGTGTGAGTTACGATCCCGCACACTCGTCCCGACGTTAGAGGCTCGCTGCGATGCGGTCACGTTCTTTCATGGCGCAAAACCCGCAAGGGCAGCATCAACTACACTTTACCGAATGGGGTCCGGAAGACGGCCCGGCGGTGATCTGTTTGCATGGCCTGACCTTGATGTGCCGGTCATTCGATATGGTTGCAGCCGCGCTTTCGCAAACCCATCGGGTAATCTGTTTGGATGTTGTCGGTCGCGGCAAAAGCGACTGGCTGCCGGATCCGATGAGCTATGACATGCCGCAGTATGTGAGCGATGTGCTGGCTTTGATCTCGCATCTGGACATCAATGAGGTTGATCTCGTGGGGACGTCCATGGGGGGGATAATCGGCATGTTACTGGCCGTGCAGCAACCTTGTCCTCTCCGCCGCCTTGTGCTCAACGATGTGGGTCCTTTCGTCTCGAAGGAATCCGTGGCGCTGATACGCGAGTATGTCGGGACCGATCCCGACTTCGCAGACGTGAAAGAGTTCGAGACCTATCTGCGCTGGATCTGGTCGCCCTTTGGCGCACTGACGGATGACCAGTGGCGCCACCTGGCTGAAACGTCGTCGCGTGTCACCGATTCTGGCCGGGTCACATCGGCCTATGACCCGGATATTCGAAAGCCGATTGTTGCGGCGCCCGCCGAGGACGCCGACCTCTGGCGCGTCTGGGATATGATCGCCGTGCCGACACTCGCCCTGCGTGGTGCTGAATCCGAAATTCTGCCTTCCGCGGTTGCGCAACAGATGTCACGGCGCGGTCCGCAGGCTCAGGTGATCGAGTTCGCGAATATTGGCCATGCCCCCGCGCTTATGGCCGATGACCAGATCAGCGCCATCACCGGCTTTCTTACGGAATGAAAATTGCCCTGCCGGAGTTTCGCGAGCGCGCACCTTGGTTCGGCGGCGACCTGCAGACCATCCGAAATGCCGTCCTGCGCGACCACGCAGACCTTGAGCCTTGGTCAGGAACACGCCTGACCTTCATGGCTTCGAACGGTGACCGCCTTGAAGGCGTGATGCACCGCGCCCGGGATGGATCGAAACCACTGGTCGTTCTCGTCCATGGTCTGACGGGCTGCGAAGACAGTGCCTATGTCCGTGCCAGCGCGCGCCACCTGCTTGAGGCCGGCTTTGATGTATTCCGGTTCAATCTGCGCGGCGCCGGGCCGTCCCGGGAAAATTGCCGGGAGATGTATCATGCCGGCCGCAGCGAAGACCTGCGGCTCGCACTCGAGACCCTCCACGCTGACGGACAGGCACCCCGAGGTATTTACGCCATGGGGTATTCGCTGGGCGGAAACCTGCTTCTCAAATATCTCGGGGAAACTGGCACGGGTGCGCGTGTCGCGCGGGCCATATCAGTGTCGGCACCGCTCGATCTGGCAGCTGCCTCGACAAGGCTTGAAGCGTCACGCAACCGTGGCTATCACGGCTGGTTACTGGACCGGATGAAGTCTGACTGGACAGGAGGACCGCTTGAAATTGACGACAAACAGCGGTCCGCATTGAAATCCGCGGAAACCATTCGTGAGTTTGATAACGGTGTTGTTGCGCCGCTCAACGGGTTCGCCGATGCGGCGGATTACTATGCGCAGAACATGTCCCGCCAGTTTCTAAAGGACATCAGGGTCTCCACGCTTCTGCTTCATGGGGACTCCGACCCCTGGATACCGACCGACATGTATCGAGATGTTGGTGAATTGCCGGCCAACCTGCGGATCGAGATTGCGCGGGGCGGGGGGCATGTCGGATTTCACGGACGCAGTGGCCGCTGGCATGACCGGTGTGCGGTGGCCTTTTTCAAGATCGCAATATGAAAACGGGCGCACCTGAAGGCACGCCCGTTTCCAGTCTGTACGAGATGCTTATTGAGGCTGCGGCACGATCCGAAGATATGGCTTGGGCGCATTCCATCCGTCGGGATAGGCCTTCCTGGCGTCCTCATCTGACACGGCAGGAAGGATGATCACATCTTCGCCGTCCTTCCAGTTCACCGGTGTGGCGACCTTGTGGTCGGCGGTAAGTTGCAGGGAATCGATAACGCGCAAAATCTCATCGAAGTTTCGTCCGGTGCTCATCGGGTAGGAAATGATAAGTTTCACCTGCTTGTCCGGACCGATGACGTACACGTTGCGCACTGTCGCATTGGTGGCTGCCGTCCGACCCTCGGCAGTACCGGTTTCATCGGCCGGAAGCATGCCGTAGAGCTTTGCGACCGTCAGTTCGGTATCGCCGATCATCGGGTAGGTGACCTTGGCGCCCTGGGTCTCCTCAATATCGGCGACCCATTTTTCGTGGTTGTCCACCGGGTCCACACTTAGCCCGATGATTTTGACATTGCGCTTGTCGAACTCGGGCTTGAGTTTGGCCATATAACCCAGTTCTGTCGTGCAGACCGGGGTGAAATCCTTCGGGTGGGAAAACAGAATGCCCCAGCTGTCGCCGAGCCAGTCGTGGAAGCTGATCTTGCCGTCCGTCGTTTGAGCCTCGAAATCGGGGGCCGTACTGCCAATCTGGACCGTCATTTTTCTCTCCTCTGAATCTGCGTCGCGAGCATCGCCAAAACGGCATGCCTAAATGACACACTGAGGATTAGATAGAACCCCAAGCCATTATTAACAAGTTAATGACGGAATAATATTTAAATCACACAAATTATTCGTTTAATAGGGTGTCGGTGTGGAGCCGCCAATATTCGATATGGGCCTGAATCTGCTTCAGGATATCGTTCACGGGCGTATCAAGACCGTATTGCTGGATAACCGGTTCCTGAATGGCGAACTCGGCCGATATGTACTGCACCCAGCCGAAGGGCGGAGGCGCGTTGGGCTTTATCTTGGGGGTCTCAACAAACCGAAAAAGCAGATAGGGTTTGCGACGGGTCCGGGTCACCGAAGCCACCAGACCACGCCGGATCGAACTCGAATGGGCGATGTATTCGATGTTATCCCACGATACCGTGCCGACCATCCATTCGCGGACATAGACCCCGTTCTCATCGACAATGATCTGCGGCGTGTGGTCTCGCACGAGACGAAGCGTCCAGAACGCCCAGAGAACCGCCGCGGCGATCAGTATCCCTGCAAATCGCCATGCATCGGGTCCCTGGTCTTCCGCGGCATAGGGAATGAACAGGCACAGTGCTGCGACTGCCAGGATCGCTGCGAACCGAAACAGCTGAATTTTCGGATTGTAGCGTACATGCAGCGCCGGTGGCGGCGCTTCTGCGGTCTCGAGATCAGCTGTCATTGAGGATTCGGGCCGCATCGACTGCGGAATAGGTCAGGATGCCATTGCAGCCCGCGCGCTTGAACGCGATCAGGCTCTCCATCATGACCCGATTGTAGTCGAGCGCACCGTTTTCAGCGGCAATCCGTAGCATCGCGTATTCGCCGCTCACATTGTAGGCGAAGGTCGGTACGCCGAACCTTTCCTTCACGCGGTAGACAATATCGAGATAGGGCAGACCCGGTTTGACCATCACCATGTCCGCGCCTTCCTGTATGTCGAGTGCCACTTCGCGCAGCGCTTCATCGGAATTGGCCGGGTCCATCTGGTAGGTGTCCTTGCCCGCGCCTTTGAGGGCGCCCGTACTCTCGATAGCATCTCGGAACGGGCCGTAGAATCCGGAGGCGTATTTGGCGGCATAGGCCATCAGAAGAACGTCGCCGTGGCCGTCCGCATCAAGCGCTGTGCGGAGTGCACCGATTCTTCCGTCCATCATGTCCGATGGCGCGATGACATCGCAGCCGGCCGCAACCTGAACCAGCGCCTGGCGGCACAGCGCCTCAACAGTTTCGTCATTGACCACCTGGCCGTCGCGGACAAGCCCGTCATGACCATCGGAATTGAACGGGTCCAGGGCCACATCGCACATCACCCCCATATCGGGATGCGCGTCCTTGATCGATTTGACCGCCTGACAGACCAGATTGTCCGGGTTCCAGGCTTCCTCGGCGCCCGGTGTTTTGACACTCGCCGGCGTGGCCGGGAAGATCGCGACCGCCGGGATTCCCAGGGATTTGGCTTCCGCCACAGCCGCGGGCAGTCGGTCTGGTGAATGCCGCACCACGCCGGGCATGGTGGGGACGTTTTCTATGTGGTCTTTGCCATCGCACACAAAGACCGGCCAGATCAGATCGGCCGGGGTCAGCGTGTTTTCGCGCACAAGCCGGCGTGACCAGTCCCAGCGGCGGTTTCGGCGCATGCGGGTTTGCGGAAAGACGCCGACAGGCGTGGATGGGCCACGTGACATGGGAACTCCTGCTGTCCGGTCGAAAACGGGCGCACCTTAGCCGCAAGGATGCAGGTGGGCCAAGACCGGGGACCAAACATCTTACGCTTAAGTGCTCATTAACCTGAGCCTGTGATGATGATCGATGGAAATTGCGCTCAAACGCGGGAGGCGCAGCAATGAAACAGACCTACCTGTCCACCATCGTTCTTTTGAAACGGATGCATCGCCAGTTTCTCGAGGTTATCAAATCCGAGCTGGAAGCCCACGATATCCGTGACATCAACAACGTCCAGTCCCTGATCCTTTACAACATCGGCGGCGAGGAACTTACCGTCGGCGAGTTGACCCTGCGGGGTTACTATCTCGGGTTCAATGTGTCCTACAACGTCAAGAAGATGACCGAGCATGGTTATCTCCATCAGGAACGTTCGTCTCATGACCGGCGTTCGGTTCGTGTGCGCCTGACCGACAAGGGCCTTGAGCTCAGCCGGCTTCTGGAAGACATGTTCGAGCGTTATGTGGAAACCATCGCAGATGGCATTGACGAACAGAACCTCTGTGAAGCCAACGAGGCGTTGCGCGACGTCGAACGTTTCTGGTTGCAGCAACTCGGGTTTGGCCCGCGGATCGCCGAGTTCTTCCGGGTGGGCACTGCCGCCTGACTTTCGGAAGTTTCTCCCGCGATACAGACATGAAAAAGGGCGGCCATCAGGCCGCCCTTTTGTTTTCCTGCACTCTCAGGTTTCCGGTCACACGAGCAGGTCGTTATCGAGGATGGCCTTTGCATCGGATCCATGCTCGGCCAACGCCACCTTCAGTTTGTCGAGAGCCTTGGCCTCAATCTGCCGAATACGCTCCTTGCTGACCCCGAAGGTCTCGCCGATATCCGAGAGTGTGTTCTTCTCTTCGCTCAGGAACCTTTGGACGATGATTTCCCGCTCGCGTTCACTCAAGGTTTCCAGCGCATCTTCTACCCATGCCGAACGAACCTTGCCGTCGTGCTGCCACGCCGTAATTTCTTCGGGATTCGGACCTTCATCAGGCAACGCGTCCTGGAATTCGAAATCATCCTCCTCGCCGTAGCTCGCGTTGAGGGAATTGTCTGGGCCCCCGAGATGGGCTTCCATCCGCACCACATCGGCGTGCTTGACCTGCAGCCGGTCGGCTACGAGATCGCGGTCTTCGTCTGTCAGTTCTCCGTTGGCACCGGTGGCAATCTGCGCGCGGACCTTGCGGAGGTTGAAAAACAGGCGCCGCTGCGCGGGCGTGGTTGCGACACGCACAATCGACGTGTTGCGAAGGATGTAATCCTGAATGGCGGCCATGATCCACCAGGATGCATAGGTCGAAAACCGCGCGTCATGGGAGGTGTCGAAGCGCTGCGCGGCCTCCATCAGGCCAATATTGCCTTCCTGCACGAGGTCGCCGACCGGCAGGCCGTAACCACGGAACTTCCAAGCCATTTTCAGCACATAGCGTGCATAGGCCTCGATCAGTTTGTGGAGAGACGGCTCGTGTTTGTCTTCACGCCAGCGGCGGGCAAGCTCGAATTCCTCTTCACGTTCCAGGATAGGAGCTTTCATCACGCTGTTGGCGTAGCGACGGTTACCTTGTTCGATCGCCTGAGATGCAAAAGCAGCCATAGTGCTCATTCCTTTGACAAATTACCGTCAGGGGCTATATCGACCCGTATGACGGTGTTCCGGTTGGTTTCGACTCGATACAAATAGAATATACGTGCAGATCCGTTCCCGAACAAGTCTCTATCGACTCGATACTATCCAAAAAATATAAAATCAGTGTAGAAACGTGTGGGTTAGCGAGCTATAAGAACAGGATAATATGAGCGCGCAAACCACTGAAATTACTGACAAAGAGAGCCTCTCACGGCTCCTCGACCGTATCGGTCGCATGGCACGTGGTCTGCAGTATTGTCATGGCTTGAACCCGGCGCAGTGGGACAGTTTGCGCTTTGTGGCGCAGGCGAATCGTTTTTCGCAGACCCCGGGCGCGCTCGCCGTGTTCCTCGGAACCACCAAGGGAACGGCCAGCCAGACGCTCAATGCGCTGGAAAAGAAGGGCTACCTCAAACGTGTCCCAGATCCCGACGACAAACGGGTTCGTCACATCGAGATCACCGATGAGGGGCAAGCCCTGCTGGCGGAAGACCCTCTGAATTGTCTGGATCTGGCGATTGAAAGACTTCCCGACGAGGTGGTGGACACCATGAAGCAGGGCCTCAATGCCCTTTGCGCCGACATGCAGTCACGCTGCGGCGGGCAGGGGATGGGCATTTGCGACGCTTGTGGCCATTTCGAAGGCGCAACCGACAACGGCAACATGCGTTGCGGTTACAAACAGGCGGAATTGTCCTGTGAAGATGCCAAACGGTTTTGCATCAACTTCAATCCGGTGGAGGCCCCAGCAGTCGACGCCCGCATCGCTGAGGGCGATGCCTGATCAGGCGCCGGTAAAGGATTGAATCCCCGTCTGCGCACGTCCCAGGATCAATGCGTGGATATCGTGAGTGCCTTCGTAGGTGTTCACCGATTCCAGATTCATCACATGTCGGATCACGTGATACTCGTCAGAGATTCCGTTGCCGCCATGCATGTCGCGGGCAACCCGGGCAATGTCGAGTGCCTTGCCTGCATTGTTGCGCTTCATCAGTGAAATCATCTCCGGCGTGGCCCGGTCTTCATCGAGCAGGCGGCCGAGACGCAGGCACGAATGCAGGCCCAGAGTGATCTCGGTCTGCATGTCGGCGAGCTTCTTCTGAATCAACTGATTGGCGGCCAGGGGACGTCCGAACTGCTTGCGTTCCATGGTGTATTCGCGGGCGGCCTGCCAGCAGAACTCGGCTGCGCCCAGCGCCCCCCAGGAGATGCCGTATCGCGCCTTGTTCAGGCAGCCGAAGGGGCCGCCCAGCCCGCGCGCATTGGGCAGCTGGTTTTCGGCCGGGACAAAGACGTCGTCCATGGCCACTTCGCCGGTGGATGAGGCGCGCAGGGAAAATTTGCCGTCGATCTTCGGGGTCGAAAGACCTTCCATGTCACGCTCGAGAATGAAGCCGCGGATCACACCCTCGTCATCCTTGGCCCAGACCACGAACACATCCGCAATCGGTGCGTTGGAAATCCACATTTTGGCGCCATTCAACTGGAAGCCGCCATCGACGGATTTCGCCCGGGTGACCATGCTGCCCGGGTCAGATCCGTGATCGGGCTCGGTCAGCCCGAACGCACCCACCCATTCGCCGGTTGCGAGCTTGGGAAGGTACTTCATCCGCTGTTCTTCGGAGCCGTAGGCGTAAATCGGCCACATTACGAGTGAGGACTGCACGGACAACGCCGAGCGATACCCCGAATCCACCCGCTCAACCTCGCGCGCGATCAGCCCGTAGCAGACGTGATTGACGCCGGCGCAACCATATTTTTCGGGAAGGGTGGAGCCGAGCAGACCCAGTTCACCGAGTTCATTCATGATCTCGCGGTGGAAGACCTCATTGCGATTGGCCTCGAGCACCCGCGGCATCAGCTTGTCCTGGCTGTAGTCGCGCGCGGTGTCGCGCACCATGCGCTCTTCCTCAGTGAGAGAATCCTTCAACAACAACGGGTCTTCCCAATCGAAGCGGGCCTTTTCTTTTGAAATTGGCGTACTGGTGGATTCTAAAGCGAGGCTCATTCGATTACTCCGATTTGGTCAGGGCGCATCATTAGCAACTTGTACTGGAGAGCATACCCATCGCGGGAAATTTGTTCAAAAGTTGAGACGTTGCGAGTGTATCAGTCCGGCGTCACGGTTTCGAATTTGCCCGGTACGGCGATTTCCAGCAACTCGTAGTCTTCCGACATCTGCAGGGCGTTGTTCATGATGCCATCGGGTTGATAGAAGCACGAACCTTTTGTGACCTCGATCTCACCTTTTCCGTCGAACCAGAATCGCGCAGACCCTTGCAATACATAGATCATCTGAAAATCCGTCATATGGGCGTGTACGCCGATTTCATGGTCGGCCTCGGGCTCTGCAATCCGGATGATGTGTGCGTCAAATGCCCCGCCGGTCGCCTCTTTGATCCCGAGATCGCGATATTCGAAGTCTGAGCGGAGGCCGGGGGTCCATTCCGCGGAATCTGCATGCTCAACGCTAAATTTGTGATTGTCTGATGACATGGCGTTGATTATCCCGCTGTTGTTTCCCGGAACTATACGACGGACAGAAGTGGCTGAACACAAGTTCACAACGCAGTGGCAGGGACGCTCACATGACGCCTAGAGGTATGACAGATCACAAACGAGACCGGCCTCGCGATGTTATTTTCGAGTTCTCTGCGGTGGGGAACTCGGTGAAGGTCTGTGCCGTTGATGCAAGGTCGGGACTGGAAGTGTCCATTGTCGGCCCGGTCAATGCGGGTGAGGCCGCTTTGCGCCGCGCAGCTTCGGACAAGCTGGAATACATGATGGACAAACGCAGTCCCGGACCGTTGAGGTCAAACGGAACCTTCGTCTGAGGCCGGTAAGCAGAACCGGTTCAGGAACGTTTACGTTTTCCCAGACCGATTTCCTGGGCAAAGGCAGAGCGCTGCTTTGCATAGTTCGGTGCGACCATCGGATAGTCTGCTGCCACGCCCCATTTGGCCCTGTACTCGTCAGGGTTCATGCCGTGGGTTGTGCGCAAATACCGCTTCAGCATTTTCAGCTTCTTGCCGTCTTCCAGGCAAATAATGTGGTCGGACGTAATGGAACGCTTGATGGGGACCGCCGGTTTGGCCGTCGGTTGCCTGCTGCCCAGGTTTTCCAGGGAGCTATAGAACGTCTGGATGATTTCTGTGATCAGGGAATCTGCTGTGGGGTTGTTGCCGACATAGGCACTCGCCACCTTCGCAGTCATCCGCAGGAGTTCGTCACGCGAAAGGCGTTCGGCGGAAGTGTCCGGCATTTTGTATTCCTGAGCGGTCGATGAGTGTGCAGCCAGCCTTTGTGATTGCATGGGCTGTCCGGACCAGTCACCTCGATATTTGAACAGTTGTTTGTATTTTTAAGAAATCCGAAGTAGTGATGCTGGAAACTGAGAATAGCGCGTACGACAGGCCAAAGACAAAGCTGTATCTTAACTGCTCTGTGCCGCATCTGAATTCACCTGAGTATATTGCGGTGCCGCAAGCTGCGGGCGATGGTTTTCCACACAAATGGACGCGACAGCTTGTGTTCCGCTGGCAGGGCATCACGATATGTGGTAACTGAGCTTTTGTCAGATTTAACACTCAACGCCAACTCCAAACGGACTTGATGCATGAGCGAAGGTACAATTGCGATCGCTTCCGACCACGCCGGGCCGTCTTTGAAGGACAGCCTCAAGGCTGAGCTCGAACGTCGCGGGTTCACGGTTCTCGATCTTGGAACCCATGGCGATGCGTCCGTGGACTATCCGGATTACGGTCGCGCCGTTGGAGAGGCCGTTGCCTCTGGTGAAGCCGATCGTGGCGTTGTGGTCTGCGGTACGGGAATTGGTATTTCGATTGCGGCAAACCGGATCGCCGGAATTCGTGCTGCGGTCTGTCATGACGTGACATCAGCGCGCCTGGCGCGGCAGCACAATGATGCGAATGTATTGGCAATGGGTGTTCGTATGATCGGGTCCGAGGTGGCGCTCGATTGCCTCGACGCTTTTGTGACAACGGAATTTGATGGCGGCGAGCGTCATCAACGTCGAATAGAAAAACTGGGATAGCGCGTCGTCCGTAGAACGGAGTGTGCGCAGCATGAATGAAATGAGGACTTGAATGTTGATGACCACGGAAGCCATAGCGTCGGACAGCAATGCCGGCGAGTTTTTTTCCCGGGGACTGGCTGAAGCCGACCCGGATGTGTTCGCTTCGATCAGCCGTGAACTGAACCGGCAGCAGAACCAGGTGGAGTTGATCGCATCGGAGAACATTGTTTCCCGGGCGGTCATCGAAGCCATGGGCACTGTGCTGACCAACAAATACGCGGAAGGCTATCCCGGGCGGCGCTACTACGGCGGCTGTGAATTTGTGGACGAAGCCGAAACCCTGGCGATTGATCGTGCGAAGCGTCTGTTCAACTGTGCGTTTGCGAATGTGCAGCCCCATTCGGGAGCGCAGGCCAATCAGGCCGTGTTCATGGCGCTGTGCAAGCCCGGCGATACGATCCTGGGCATGTCTCTGGCGGCCGGTGGGCATCTGACCCACGGGGCGGCCCCAAATCTGTCCGGCAAGTGGTTAAACGCTGTCCAGTATGGCGTTCGCAAGGACGACGCACGGATCGATATGGATGAGGTCGCGCGATTGGTAGATGAACACAAGCCAGCTCTCATCATTGCCGGCGGTTCGGCCTATCCGCGCGTGATCGACTTTGCGCGCTTCCGGGAGATCGCAGATTCCGTCGGCGCCTATCTGATGGTCGACATGGCGCATTTCTCCGGCCTGGTCGCCGGCGGTGCTCATCCCAGCCCGTTGCCGCACGCTCATATCGTCACCACGACCACCCACAAGACCTTGCGTGGTGCGCGTGGCGGCATGATCCTGTCCAACGACGAGGACCTCGGCAAGAAGATCAACTCGGCCGTCTTCCCCGGACTTCAGGGCGGCCCGCTCATGCATGTGATTGCCGCCAAGGCGGTGGCGTTTGGCGAAGCCTTGCAGCCGTCGTTCAAGGTCTATGCCCAGAACGTTGTCGAAAATGCCCAAACCCTGGCGGCGACGCTTGCCGAGGGTGGGTTGGATATCGTGTCGGGCGGAACCGATACGCATCTGATGCTGGTGGACCTGCGTCCGAAAGGATTGACCGGGAACATCACGGAGGATGCGCTGGAGCGCGCCGGTCTGACCTGCAACAAGAACGGGATTCCGTTCGATCCGGAAAAGCCCATGGTGACCTCGGGGGTCCGTCTGGGCAGTCCAGCGGCCACCACCCGCGGGTTTGGACCGGCAGAGTTCCGCCAGGTCGGGGAATTGATCGTCGAGGTTCTCGACGGACTGGCGGCAAATCCGGAGGGTGATGCGCAGGTGGAAGCCTCCGTTCGCCGGCGGGTTGAAGAACTGTGTGCACAGTTTCCGATTTACAACGCGACCTGATTGGCCGTGCGGGAACAGAAATAGGAATTCGGGGGAGAGAATAAGATGCGTTGTCCGTTCTGTGGACATGACGATACCCACGTGAAGGACTCACGTCCGACCGAAGACAATACGGCGATCCGCCGCCGCCGTGTTTGCCCGGATTGCGGTGCGCGTTGGACAACTTTCGAGCGCGTTCATTTGCGCGATTTGATGGTTGTGAAGAAGAACGGTCAGCGGGTGCCGTTCGACCGCGATAAGCTGGAAGCCTCGATGCGCATTTCCTTGCGCAAGCGTCCGGTCGACCCCGGGCGTGTGGATCGCGTCATCAGTGGCATCGTGCGTCGGCTTGAGTCCTCAGGAGAGACCGATATTTCCACCGATGCCATAGGGGAAGCAGTGATGGACGCCCTGATGAATCTCGACTCTATTGCCTATGTGCGGTTCGCGTCGGTGTACAAAAATTTTCGGGAAGTACGAGATTTCGAGGACTTCATTGGCAGCGAGCGTCTCACGCGCGACGGCGAACTGATAAAAAACGATTGATTGCCGTAGGGTTTCGCCAGACCTTGCATGCCATGACAACCGATCACGACTTCATGACAACCGCGCTGCGCCTGGCGCGGCGGGGGTTGGGGAATACCTGGCCCAATCCTGCTGTCGGCTGCGTGATCGTCGGAACAACAGGGGCGGGCTCAACCAGGGTGCTGGGGCGGGGCTGGACCCAACCGGGCGGCCGTCCGCATGCCGAAACCGTCGCACTGGAACAGGCGCGCAGTCTTTTTGGTGCGGATGCCCTTGCGGGCGCACAGGCTTTCGTGACGCTGGAACCGTGCAGTCACGCCGGACGGACGCCGCCATGCGCCGATGCGCTCATTCAGGCCGGGATCGGACGGGTTGTGGTGGCGTGCGAAGATCCGGATGAACGGGTCTCCGGGCGCGGTCTTGCCCGATTGCGCGAAGCCGGTATTCAGGTCGAGACAGGACTGTGTCGCGAAGATGCTGAAGCTGTGAATGCGGGATTTCTGACGCGCGCGGAATCCGGGCGCCCGCTGGTCTCGCTGAAGACGGCCACAACTTCGGACGGGCGAATTGCAACACGCACCGGCGCTTCCCAGTGGATCACCGGCGATGCGGCACGGGCGCAGGCACACCTTATGCGCGCTGCCCATGACGCGATTGCAGTCGGCAGCGGTACTGTCGCCGCCGACAATCCGGGATTGACCTGTCGCCTGCCGGGCATGGAACAGTATTCGCCGGTTCGTGTGGTTTTCGACTCCGGTCTTCTGATCAGCGCAGAAACGCAACTCGTCGCAACGGCCCGCGATGTTCCGACATGGGTCGCCTGTTGCGCGGGCGAGGATTCAAACCGCAGGGACGCGCTCGAAAGCGCCGGGGTCAAGGTTCTGGCAGTTGACGCAACAAAAGATGGGCGGGTTGTTCTGACGGCTGCTCTGCACGCGCTCGGCCAGGAGGGGATTACCCGTTTGATGGTCGAAGGCGGTGCACAGTTATCGACCGCACTCTTGCGGCTGGGCCTTGTGGATCGGCTCCACTGGTTCCGTGCGCCCTCGTTGATCGGGGGTGATGGATTGCCGCCTTTTGGTGACCTCGGGGTCACGGATATGTCAGAAATGCCGTCCTTTCGTTTGATCTCCAGCACGCCTGTCGGTGACGATATGCTGGATATTTTCGTCCGAGTGCCGTAACGAAGCCGCATGTTTACTGGAATTGTGACCGATGTCGGCCGGATTTCCCGGATCGACCCTCTCGAAGTCGGGCGACGGCTGACGATCGAGACCTCATACGACACCGCTTCGATTACGCTGGGGGCGTCGATTGCGTGCAACGGCGCCTGTCTCACAGCGGTTGAAACCACACCGGACCATTTCGCCGTGGATGTGTCGGGTGAAACACTCGACAAAACCACGATCGGCGCGTGGCAGGTCGATACCCGAATCAATCTGGAGCGTGCGCTGAAAGCTGCCGACGAGCTGGGGGGACATCTGGTGCTCGGGCATGTCGATGCCGTTGGAACGGTGGTGCGCCTCGAACCGGAAGGCGAAAACCATCGGGTTGGTATCGAGGTGCCGGACGATCTGAAACACTATGTCGCGTCCAAGGGCTCGATCACGGTCGATGGCGTTTCGCTGACGGTCAATGAGGTCGAAGACCGGGTGTTCGGCGTGAACATAATTCCCCATACTTGGGACCATACGTCCTTTGCGGGCCTGACCAAGGGCGCAAAGGTGAACCTGGAAGTAGATGTGATCGCGCGCTATGTCGCCCGATTGCTGGAGCGAGAATAACTGTGGCTGACAAAGACGAAGACCTGGGCACTGTTTCGAAGCAGGATATCGAACGATCCATGGAGGACAGCAAGATCCTCTCGCCGATTGAGGACATCATAGAAGATGCCCGCAATGGCAAGATGTTCATCCTGATCGATGACGAAGACCGGGAAAACGAGGGCGACCTCGTCATTCCGGCACAAATGGCGACGCCGGATGCGATCAATTTCATGGCGACCCATGGTCGGGGGCTGATTTGCCTGGCGCTGACCCGCGAGCGAACCAAACAGCTCGGTCTGCCGATGATGCCGCAGACCCATGGCCAGCGTCTGGCGACCAACTTCACGGTATCGATTGAAGCAGCCGAAGGTGTGACCACCGGGATTTCCGCCCCGGACCGTGCGCGCACCGTGACGGTGGCGATTGACCCCCGTTCGACGGAGGAGGACATCGTCACGCCCGGCCATATTTTTCCGCTGGCCGCGCGCGACGGCGGTGTGCTAGTCCGCGCCGGACACACGGAAGCCGGTGTCGATCTGGCACGCCTGGCGGGTCTGAACCCGTCGGCCGTTATTTGTGAGATCATGAACGATGATGGGACCATGTCCCGGTTGCCGGATCTGGTTGGCTTTGCCCAGTATCACGGCCTGAAAATCGGTGCGATTGCGGATCTGATCGCCTACCGCCGGCGTAACGACCGGATCGTCGAACGCCTCATGGATCACAAGTTCAACTCGCGCTACGGCGGTGAGTTCAACTGGACGATATATCACAACACCGTCGAATACGCGGAGCATCTGGCGATTGTAAAAGGCGAGATCAATCCCGACGAGCCCGTACTTGTGCGGATGCATGCCTTCAGCATCGGGACCGATGCGCTGGGTAGTCTCGATGCGCCGGATGCCGGCGTGCTGCAGAAGTCGATGGAAATGATCGGCGAAGCGGGCAAGGGCGTGATCGTGCTCATTCGCGATACATCGCCCAACGCTCTGTCGGAACGGATCAAGCGGGTCAAATCTGCGCCGGGAAGTCCGGTCAATGAACTGAGGGACTATGGCGTCGGCGCGCAGATTTTGGCGGATCTGGGCGTACGGGATATCATCCTGTTGTCGAACTCCCAGCGCTCGATTGTTGGTCTGGAAGGATTTGGTCTGAGACTAGTCGAAACCCGTCCCGTTCCGCTCTCGGACAACACATAAGGGGCAGGGACATGGCTGACCAACCGCATATCATGATTGCGATTTCGCGTTACTACGACGATATCGCCTCCGAGCTGCTCACCGGCGCGCTCGCCGTTCTGGAGGATGCCGGGGCCACCCATGAACTCTATGAGATTCCAGGCGCATTCGAGATCCCGTCTTCCATCGCGATCGCAATGCGTTCACCGGAATTCTCAGGCGGGCGCCGGCACTTCGACGGATATATCGCCCTGGGATGCGTCATTCGTGGTGAAACTACACATTACGACTATGTGTGCGGAGAATCTGCGCGCGGCCTTCAGGAGCTTGCCACGCGGCACTGTCTGGCTCTGGGCTTCGGCATTCTGACCACCGAGAACCATGATCAGGCGATGGCCCGGGCAGCGGTGGATCGTGGCAACAAGGGGGCCGACGCCGCCAATGCCTGCTTGCGGATGGTGGAATTCAAACGCCAGTTCCGCATGTTCCCGCGATGACGGATCCTGATCCGGAGGGCAATGCGGCCAAAAGCGGGAAGGCCGGGGCGACGGCCTCGGCGCGCGGTGCCGCGCGATTACTGGCTGTGCAGGCGCTTTATCAGATCGACATTCGCGGTGGGAGTGGGGATTCCACAGTGATGGAGTTCCTGGAGCACCGCATGGAAGTTGTCGATGACGAGAGCGATACGAAGATCAGAATTGATGCCGATAAGGCCTTGTTCGCAGATCTAGTGCGCGGGGTAGATCGTGACCGAGCGGCTATCGAAGCTGCGCTCGACGGGAGTCTGGATACGGGCGGCAATTCACAGCGGCTTGAACCGCTGCTCCGCGCGATCCTGAAGGCCGGGATTTTCGAACTTCAGACCCGGTCGGACATTCCGGCACGTGCTACCATCAGCGAATATGTACATCTGACCGATGCGTTTTTCGATGGTCGGGAGCCGGGTCTGGTCAACGCCGTTCTCGATCGCTTGGCCCGTGTGCTTCGCGAAGATGAAATTTCGAACCGTGATGCGGCCGGGGATGGCGCAGGGACTTGATGAGTTTGAACTGATTTCACGGTATTTCGCGCCATTGGCCCGGGATACCCCGGGTGCATTGGGCTTGACCGACGATGCTGCCGTCGTGCGGCCCGATGACGGGTATGAGTTGGTGATTTCGGCGGATGCTCTGGTCTCGGGTGTCCATTTCTCCGGTCCCGGTTTCGCCACGCCGACAGACCCTGCCGATATTGCGCGGCGCGCTTTGCGTTCCAACCTGTCCGACCTTGCCGCCATGGGCGCCACGCCGCTTGGCTATACCCTCACACTGCAGATGCCGGATGATACAGACGAAGCCTGGCTGGCAGCTTTCGCCGACGGTCTGATGCGCGATCAGCAAGAGTTTGGAATCGGCCTGTTGGGAGGGGATACGACACGAACCCCGGGCCCGCTCACGTTGTCTATAAATGTAATCGGGCAAGTATTAGTAAATAAGGCAATTATAAGATCCGGGGCGCAACTTTCCGACGATGTATATGTGTCTGGCACGATCGGTGATTCAGTCCTCGGCCTTGCACTCGAAAACGGTGATTTTCCGGCGGTCAATGATGCGGATCGGCGTGAACTGTTGGCGCGCTACCGTTGCCCTCAACCGCGGCTGGGGGTTGGCCAAAGGCTCGTTTCCCGTGCCCACGCCGCAGCGGATGTTTCGGACGGTTTGGTGGCCGATCTGGGCCATATCTGCCAGGCGTCCCAGATTGCGGCCGACATCAAGCTTTCTGCAGTACCTGTCTCTTCAGCCGCCCTTCGGGTGGTAACGGACAATCAACCATTGAAGCTTAGTCTTCTGACCGGCGGCGAGGATTTCGAACTCGTCTTTACTGCACCCGAATCTGCGCGTGCCTTCGTTCAGGAGGTGGCGTGTGACACGGGAGTGCCGATAACGCGGATTGGCCGCATGGTGGCGCATAGGGACGCGGGACCGAAGGTTGCCGTTCTGGACGATGCCGGAAACAGGTTAGAGGTGGGTGATGGCGGATACCGACACTTCCGGGAATCGCAGCCGCGCTGAAGACGAGGCTTCAATTCGTGCGATGCGCGCGGGCGAATCGCCCGATGGCGCGCCACCCGAGAAAAAGCAAAAAGAAGATTGTCGTTCTATTGCTTGTCGTGCTGCTCGCCGGCGGTGGCGGTGCAGCCTACAAGTTTTTAATGGCCAAGGAAGATCCCGAACTGGCCGAGGTGGTCGAGGAACCTGAACCGGAGATTCTGGAACCCGTTCAACTGGTTTACATCGACCTGGATCCGCTTTTCGTGCCGTTTCAGACAAGCGAAGGCCGGCGACACAAAATCGTTGTCGTCCTGTCTCTTGAGGTGGAACGCGAAGAACAGAGTGACAAGATAGTCCGCTCATTGCTCCCGCGTCTCCGAGAATCCTATGTGCGCTCCCTGACATCACGCCCATTTCCGGGCACCGGCGACGGCACGATCGAGATTGTCTATTTGAAAAACCGGATACGCGCGGAGAACAACCGCATTCTGGGAACCGGCGTGGTCAATGACGTGCTCGTCCGTGATTTCCGTGTGTTGCCGGGATGATCGATATGATCGGTTTTCACGTAATATTGCGAACCTGCCGTCCTGCCACCCTCACGGTGGCCCTCATTCTGGCGCTGATCGGAAGCTCCATGACGCCGGGCTGGGCAGCCGGAGATGCTGAAGAGACCGACAACAGCGGTATTCCGGAGCATTACTATGTGGAGTTGGATCACATCACCTTTACGCTCTTCGATGAGGGGAGTGTGGTTGGTCTCTATACCGAGGCTGCTACGCTCGAGATTGCGGAAGCCGATCAACGCAATCTTGTGCTCGCAGGTCGCGCGCGGCTGCGTGACGCCATGATTGTGGAGCTACACAAACTGGTGGCGCGCCGGAAGGGTGTGACAATCCCCCTGGACGCTGTGAAATTCCGTTTGCGCGATGTGGCGCAGAGGACGTTGGGTAAGGACGTGGTGATCGATTTGTTCGTCGAGAATGTGTTGCGCAAGGACACCTAGGCCGACGGCGCAAGCTTACAATTCACGCAGACCTGATATTCACACAGCAGGCTTGTATTTTGAGCGGTGTTGGAAGAATGTCCGCCCATGCAAATGACTCGTGAAACTCGCAATGTTGGCCTTCTGTCTGTTTGTCAGGCACTCGGCCAGACACAAATGGTCCTCATTTTTTCCGTCTCGTCGATCATTGGGGCATCGATTGCGCCCAATGTTGGATGGGCGACGGTACCGATCACGTTCCAGTTCGTCTTCATGACGCTGTCAACGATACCTGCTGCGTTCCTGATGAAGCGGATCGGTCGCGCCAACGGGTTCACGGTGTTCCTGATCATCGGCTGTGCGGGTGCCGGTTTGATGATCTATGCGCTCCTGGTGAAGAGTTTTCTGCTCTTCTGCGTCGGTTCCGCACTGTTCGGTGCCTCTGCCGGAGCCAACCAGCAGTTCCGGTTCGCGGCCGTCGATGCGGCCAGTGACGAGTTCCGAAGCAAGGCCGTCAGTCTGGTCCTTGCCGGTGGCGTGTTCGCGGCGATCACCGGGCCGACCCTCTCGTCCTGGGGCTACGACATGATCCGGCCCATCGTGTATGGCGGCGTGTTCGCGATCATCCTGTCGATGCAGTTCATCATGATGGTTCTGCTTCGGTTTACCGATATTCCGCCGCCCAGCGAGCAGGAGCGGACAGGGCATGTACGTCCGATGCGCGAGATCGCAGCCCAGCCGGCATTCATTGTCGCGCTCATGAGCGCCATGATCGGATATGGCGTGATGAACTTCGTGATGCTGTCCACGCCGATCTTCATGCACCTGCATCCGACCCATCCGTTCGGGCAGCTCGACATCAACAACGTGATCATGTGGCATGTCCTAGGCATGTTTGCGCCGGGCTTTTTTACCGGCTGGCTGATCAAGAAGTTCGGTGACATCAATATCATTCTGGCCGGGGCGGTGATCTCGGTGGTCTGTCTGGCCGTGAATCTCAGCGGCGACTCGCTCCTGCATCTGCGCGTGGGCATGGCTCTGGTCGGCCTGGGCTGGAACTTCATGTTCACGGCCGGCACGACCCTGTTGCTGAGCACGTATACGCCGGCAGAAAAGGCCAAGGTTCAGGGGGTCAACGACTTCTTTGTCTTCGGCACGGTCGCCACCTGTTCCTTGTTGGCGGGCTTGGTCTATAGCGAGTTCGGGTTCATCGCCGTCAACATGGCGTCGGCGCCGTTGCTGGTCATGGTGGTCTGTGCCGTGTTCTGGCTCAGGATCAAACGTCAGCCCGTCGCAGCCTAGCAATCCATTGGTTGCCACAGTCTCGCCTTTTTGGCATGTTCCCGCCGCTTTTGAAGGGTTCAGGTGATTCGCATCTGGCCCGGGGTGGGCGCGGCGACCTGCAGCGCGATCCGAACAACATAGAAACCAAAGGACTATCACCATGGCTCCTATCGTCTGGTTTGCCATCGCTTGTGGCGCATTGGCTGTTATTTACGGGATTTTGGCATCGCGCTCGATTCTCGCAGCAAGTGCCGGCACCGAGCGGATGCAGGAAATTTCCTCCGCCATTCAGGAAGGTGCGGCGGCCTATCTGAACCGCCAGTATCGCGCAATCGCGATTGTTGGTGTGGTGATCGCGATCATCCTTATCTTCGTTCTGAACTGGATGGTTGCCCTCGGCTTCGTGATTGGCGCGGTGCTCTCCGGTGCCACGGGCTATATCGGCATGCATATTTCGGTGCGCGCAAACGTGCGCACGACCGAAGGCGCACGCAAGAGCATGGCAGAGGGCCTTTCGATTGCGTTCCGCTCCGGTGCCGTGACCGGTATGCTGGTTGCTGGTCTCGCACTTCTTGCCGTTGCCGGTTACTTCGCCTTCATGGTCTGGATGCAGCAGAACGGCAATGCCGGGGAGCGTGATCTGATCGACGCATTGGTTGCGCTCGGTTTTGGCGCATCCTTGATCTCGATCTTTGCCCGTCTGGGCGGCGGCATCTTCACCAAGGGTGCTGATGTCGGTGCTGACCTGGTGGGTAAGGTTGAAGCGGGTATCCCCGAGGATGACCCCCGAAACCCGGCGGTGATTGCCGACAATGTCGGGGACAATGTTGGTGACTGTGCCGGTATGGCGGCTGACCTATTCGAGACCTATGCCGTGACCATCGTTGCGACCATGGTGCTGATCTCGATTTTCCTGATCGGTAATCCGTTGCTCAACGCCATGATGGTATATCCGCTGGCGATCGGTGGCATCTGCATCATTGCCTCAATCATCGGAACCTTCTTTGTCCGTCTGGGCAGCTCGCAGAACATCATGGGCGCGCTCTACAAAGGCTTCATTGCATCGGCGGTTCTCTCGATCGTGGGCATCGGGATCGTCACCGAATGGGTGCTCGGATTTGGGGCACAAATCACGCTTCCAAATGTGACCTTCTCGGGCATGGATATCTTCCTGTGCGCGGTTGTTGGCCTGGTCGTGACCGGTCTTCTGATCTGGGTGACGGAGTACTACACGAGCACCGAGTATCGCCCGGTGCGTTCGGTGGCCAAGGCCTCGACCACAGGCCACGGCACAAACGTGATCCAGGGTCTCGCGGTTTCGATGGAAGCCACGGCCATTCCGGCCCTGATCATCTGTGCGGCGATCATCGTCTCGTTCCTGCTCGCAGGCCTGCTGGGCATCGCGATTGCCGTGACCGCGATGCTGGCGCTGACCGGCATGGTTGTTGCGCTCGATGCCTACGGTCCGGTGACCGATAACGCGGGCGGCATTGCTGAGATGGCAGAGCTGGACGAAGAGGTTCGCAACACGACCGACGCGCTCGACGCGGTGGGCAACACGACCAAGGCCGTGACCAAGGGCTATGCCATTGGTTCGGCCGGTCTGGGTGCTCTGGTTCTGTTTGCAGCCTACACGTCGGATCTGGACTTTTTCATCGCGACAGCGGGTCCTGATGGATACTTCTCGGGTGTCGAACTCGACTTCTCCCTGCGTAATCCGTTTGTGGTTGTCGGTCTGTTCGTGGGCGGTATGCTGCCGTTCCTGTTCGGGGCACTGGGCATGACGGCCGTGGGCCGTGCGGCCGGTTCGGTCGTCATCGAAGTGCGACGTCAGTTCAAGGAGATCCCGGGTATCATGGAAGGCGAGGGCAAGCCGGAATACGGCCGCTGTGTTGACATGCTGACCAAGTCTGCGATCAAGGAAATGATCGTTCCCTCGATGCTGCCGGTGCTCTCACCGATCGTCCTCTATGTGGTCATTCTGGCCATTGCCGGGAAGTCGGCAGCGTTCTCTGCCCTCGGTGCCATGCTGCTGGGTGTGATCGTGACAGGGCTCTTCGTTGCGATCTCCATGACCGCGGGTGGCGGCGCATGGGACAACGCCAAGAAGTACATCGAGGACGGCAATCACGGTGGCAAGGGCTCCGACGCCCATCATGCTGCTGTGACCGGTGACACGGTGGGTGATCCCTACAAGGACACTGCCGGTCCGGCTGTGAACCCGATGATCAAGATCACCAACATCGTGGCGCTTCTGCTGCTTGCGGTGCTGGCACACTAAAAATCCCTCGCACGACGCGAGATGACAGCCCCGGGGCCGTTCGCGGCCCCGGGGTTTTTCGTTCTATAAGACCAGCTGGTTGTGCGGGGGCTACTGGTTACCCGAGAAGCGCCCGACATTGCCTAAGAGCTGCTGAATGATCGAGAGTTCGTTGCCCGCCGTCGGGGTGACCCGTGCGACAAGATCGACTTCTTTCTTGTCATTCTCGGTGTAGGTCACAATATCGTCAACCACGCCCGATGAGTCGAACACGATCGCGACGATTTTCCGTTCAATCAATTCGGGCTTGAAGAAGGCAGTTTTCTCGGTGCGCTCGGACATGTAGTACCAGACGTTCTCCCGGAACACGCCCCGTGTCGAGGGGGTTCCCAACGCGGTTTCGACGTCGCGCTGGGACGATTCACCGGGCTCGATCTCGGCAAGTACATCGGGGTCGGGCTGTTGACCGTGCGACGTATAGACCGGCGTACAGGCAGACAGGGCAGACAGAAGGACCAGGACACGGCCATGTCGGACGAAAAAGTTCATACGGCGAAAGACTCGTCGGCAGGATTTGAGAAACGGATGATGCAAATGACGATGGCACCCGCTCTTTCAGTCTGTCAACTGCACCGGGGCCAGACGGGGCCGTGCAAAGAGGGATTTCGATGCTAAGACGACTTCTGAACCGTCGCGCGCGGCGCAAACAGGCTGAGCGGTTGCATGAAGATATCATTGCGCAGTCCCGCCAGCCCCTGTTCTACGCACAGTTGGGCGTACCGGACACGATGCTCGGGCGCTACGAAATGGTTTGTCTCCATGCCTATCTCGTTCTCACGCGGCTGAACCGCGAAAGTGAGGAGGGACACCAGCTGGCCCAGACCCTGCACAACCTGATCTTCGACGATTTTGATGTCGCACTTCGTGAGGCCGGGCTCGGCGATATGGGGGTTGGCAAGCGGATCAAGAAACTTGCCCGCAATCTGCACGGTCGCATATCGGTTTATGAGGCTGGTCTGGCCTCGGACGATGAAGAACTGGAGGCGATCCTGCGCCGGAACATGTATGCGAGCGCCGAGCCCGACGCCTCTCAGGTGGCCGGCATGATCGCCTATATCAAGGCCGCGCGTCAGGAGATGGATGCCTGCTCGGGCGAGGCCATGTTCGCCGGGAACCCGGCATTCCCGGACACAGATGCCATTGCGCCTGATGCGCCGGAATCGGTGATGGCATGACGGGGCAAGATACAAAGCCCGAATTCGTGCGCGTGATCGATGTTTCCGGGCTTAAACCGGGCGTGCGTGAACAGATGAGTTTTGAGGCCACGGTGGACGAATGCACCGCCATCGCGGCACGGTTGAAGCTCTTGGCCCTGACCGAGTTCTCGGCCGATCTTTATGTGCTGCGCGAACTTTCCGGCGACGTCAGTGTTTTCGGCGACCTGACCGCCGAACTAGAACAGGCCTGCGTGGTGACGCTCGATCCGGTGAAAGAAAGTGTGGAAGCATCTGTGTTGCAGCGTTTCACCGCGCGTGACGATGACGATGATGATGATGCTGACGACGAGGACCCGCCCGAGCCCATCCGCGACGATGAAATCGAGGTCGGTGAGGTGCTCGTTCAGAACCTCTCGCTGGCCCTGAACCCTTATCCCCGCGCACCCGGTGCAGCGTTCGAGACCGTCGATGATATGGCTGGAGAACCCTCCGGGCCCTTTGCTGCGCTTGCACAATTGAGAGAAACAGGCGAAAAAGCGAAAAAGGAGTAGGTTTCAAAGTCTTTTGGATTAGAAACCTTGCGATTCGCTTGCCCCAAGGTGCATTTTTGGATATCTAGCAGCCGCCTTCCGGCAAGCGCTGAAACTATTCACTTCCCCGCGAAAGGGAAAACTCATGGCTGTACCCAAAAAGAAAATCTCGAAGTCTCGTCGGGGCATGCGTCGGTCGCACGACTCGCTGAAACAGCAAGCCTATGTCGAAGACGAAACCACGGGCGAATTTCATCGACCCCATCACGTTGACATGAAGACGGGTTACTACAAGGGTCGCCAGGTCATCGAGGTCAAAGAGAAGATCTAGTCTCTGGATGACGGACCCCGGGCATGCGTGTCCGGCGGGGGAGCGGACCGGTTGAGCGACGAGATCACCATCGCCCTGGATGCCATGGGCGGCGACAGTGCACCGCAGATCGTGGTGGCCGGTGCGAACATTGCGCGCCGGCGGCACCCTGATGTGAGATTCCTGCTTTACGGCGATGAATCCGAGGTGACCGCGCTGGTCTCCCGGCAGCGGGGGCTGGAGGAGTTTGTCGAAGTGCGCCACGCGGCCGACAAGGTCGAGCCTGACGACAAGCCTTCACAGATCGTGCGAAGCGGGCAGGAAACCTCCATGTGGAAAGCGATCCAATCCGTGAAGGATGGTGATGCGGACGGTGTGGTTTCGGCCGGCAACACCGGTGCGCTGCTGGCCATGGCCATGCTCGTCTTGCGACGGCTCGAAGGCATTGATCGCCCGGCGATTGCATCGTTTTTCCCGACCCTGCGGGGTGAGACAGTCATGCTCGATCTGGGCGCGAATATTCGGTGTGACGCGCGCAATCTCGTGGAGTTCGCGATCATGGGTGAGGTGTTTGCCCGCACCATTCTGGGCATCAACGACCCGACGATCGGCCTTCTCAATGTCGGTGAAGAAGAGACCAAGGGCAACGACGCGCTCAAGGATGCCGCGTCCTTGTTGCGTGATCTGGAACTCCCGGGCGAGTTTGTTGGCTTCGTTGAGGGCGATGACATTCCGTCGGGGGCCGTGGACGTCGTCGTGACTGATGGTTTCACCGGCAATGTGGCCCTGAAGACCGCTGAAGGAACCGCCAAGCTGATCAATTCCTATGTCCGCGAAACCTTTCGGAACTCATTCTGGGCGAAGATCGGCTATTTGTTTGCCAAACGGTCTTTCGACAAACTGCGCAGCCGCAGCGATCCGCGTCGATACAATGGTGCAATGTTTCTGGGACTCAATGGTGTTTGCGTTAAGAGTCACGGTGGAACGGACGCAATCGGGTTTGCCACGGCGATCGGGGTTGCGATCGACATGGTCAAGTATGATGGGAATGCCTTGTTGAAGACCAATATCGAACGACTGGATCCGGCCGTCTTGCGTCCGCAAGCTGCAGCGGCGGCAAATTAAGATGCGCCGATCTGTTGTGGCCGGCGTCGGCCGGTATTTGCCTGAACGCATTGTGACCAACGCCGAACTGGCGAAAACGGTCGATACATCCGATGAGTGGATCCGTGAACGCAGCGGAATCACCCAGCGGCACATTGCCGCCGAAGGTGAGTTCACCTCCGATCTGGCGACGCATGCCGCACGGGAAGCGTTAAAATCCGCCGGGATGGAGCCCGACGATATCGATCTGATCGTGGTGGCGACGTCCACTCCCGACGAGACTTTCCCCGCCTCGGCGACCGTGGTGCAATCAAAACTGGGCTGCACGAACGGCAGTATCGGCTTCGATGTCCAGGCCGTCTGCTCGGGCTTTGTTTATGCGCTCGCCACAGCTGACAACTTCATCAAATCCGGCCAGGTCGATACCGCATTGGTGATTGGCGCGGAAACCTTCTCGCGTATCCTCGACTGGGAGGATCGTGGCACATGCGTGCTGTTTGGCGATGGCGCCGGCGCCATTGTGCTGCGTGGGGAAGAGGGGGCGGGAACGTCCGATGACCGGGGTGTTCTCTCGACCCATCTGCATTCGGATGGCAGCTTGCATGACCTGCTCTATGTCGATGGCGGGCCGTCCTCCACCGGCCAGGTGGGCTATTTGCGCATGGAGGGCCGTGAGGTGTTCCGGCATGCGGTCTCGAAGATGTCTGCTGTTGTGCTCGAAGCCTTGGAGGCGACGGGCCTGCAGGCCGAGGATGTCGATTGGTTTGTGCCGCATCAGGCCAACAAGCGGATCATCGACGGTACGGCGCGAAAGCTGGGGGTCAGCGCGGACCGGGTTGTGGTCACCATCGACAAGCACGCCAACACATCGGCTGCATCCATCCCCTTGGCGCTGTCTGTTGCCGTGGATGACAACCGGATCAAGACCGGTGATGTGGTCCTGATTGAGGCTATGGGCGGCGGCCTGACATGGGGCTCAGGCCTTCTGCGCTGGTAGCCGCGCGTTAACGGAAAATTTCAAAGTTTTGCATTAAGCGTGCGGACCAATCCTCTGATATTGACGGGGTTTATCCGGACAGCTACCGTCTCTTCAAATAGGAAATATTGGGGAGAGCAGGTGTGGGCGAAACAATAACGCGCGCGCAATTGACCGAAGCTGTTTATCAGGAAGTCGGTCTGTCCAGAAACGAGTCCGCGGATCTTGTGGAGTCTGTCCTGGCCGAGATGTCGGATGCTCTCGTTCGCGGTGAGATGGTGAAACTTTCCTCTTTCGGGAGCTTCCAGGTCCGCAACAAGGGCCAGAGGATGGGCCGGAACCCGAAAACCGGTGAAGAGGTTCCCATTCTTCCGCGCCGTGTTTTGGTGTTCCGTCCGAGCCATGTTCTCAAAAAGCGTATCAACGACGGCGCTTCTGTGGCCGATGAGGCCGCTGCACCGCAGTCCTTCACACCGCCAGAGCCCGAACCGACTTACTAGCTGTCTGAATGTCCGATACCGCCAATCAGTCTGCACGCCGGGGTAACAAGTCAGCTGAGGCATTTCGCACTATCAGCGAGGTGGCTTCTGACCTTGAGGTCCCGCAGCACGTTTTGCGGTTCTGGGAAACAAAGTTCAATCAGGTCCGGCCGATGAAGCGTGGCGGGGGGCGGCGCTACTATCGTCCCGAAGACGTCTCGCTGCTGCGAAATATCCGTTCTCTGCTTTACGACGATGGTTACACCATCAAGGGTGTCCAGAAGCTGTTGCGAGAGGGAGGCCTGAAGCCTGGCGAAACCGCCGCACCGGCAGAAGCCGCTCCGACTGCGGTTCAGGCGCCGCCGGCCGTGTCGCCGGACGTCTCTTCAGGGGCCTCGGACAAGGCAGAACTGAAGGCGCTTCTCGGTGAACTTCAAGCCCTGAAAAAACTTCTCGATTCTGCCCGATAGCCGGTTTCAATCCGGTATGGATTGGCACTATAGTCTGCCGCGCCGGTCGGGACGTAGCGCAGTCTGGTAGCGCATCACACTGGGGGTGTGGGGGTCGCAG